>NZ_JACOFN010000009.1 GCF_028764065.1 Fructobacillus sp. CRL 2054 | reverse complement strand
AAGAGTAAATTTGAGCTGGTTACGCGAATATCACGCTATATCCATCGATATAATCATGAACGGATTCATACCTATGAATCGAACCTAGTGATGTAAAAAAAGTGTCTAACTTATTGACATACGAGCAATCTCAAGTAGTTCGAGTGGCTGTAATTCTTTGGTTTCTTTGACGATTAATTGTGTTTCTGTCATTCTGGGTTCCTTTCTTAATAAAAAAGTACAAACCTAATCTTTCTCTCCTGTAAAGGGCCCTAGTGAAAGATAGGTTCGTACTGTTGTCTCTGCTACCCGGGGATAGCAGACAGTTATTTGATTGGCTTTATTATACAAAGTTTATTTAGTAATCGCAATATAAATAAAAAGACCAGTTCGTTTGAACTGGTCTTTTTTGACTTTTTAAGCTTCTGGCTTAACCAAGAAGTTGCTTTCAAAGTCACCCTTTAATGCGTTAGCAAAGTTTTGGTATGAGATTGAAATCATGTCGTGTAAGGCGTTTTCCGTGTATGAACCAATGTGTGGCGTAACCACAACCTTTGGATACAAGGCTTGGAATTGTGCCATTGTTGATGAAGCATCCTTAACGGCTGCTGGTTCAACTTGACCGAAGTAAGCTGATTCGTTTGAGATAACATCCGTTGCGAATCCCTTGATGTCGCCAGCCTTAACGGCGGCGATGATAGCTTCTTCGTCCGTGATTTCGGCACGGGCAGTGTTAACCAATACAGCAGATGACTTCATCATCTTCAATTGGTCAGCAGCGAAGAACTTGTCGTTTGAACCCTTGAAGTAAGGAACGTGCAAGGAAACAATGTCTGATTCCTTCAACAAGTCTTCCATTGAGGCATAAGTCAAGATATCTTCGATACCATCCTTAGGGTATGGGTCGTATCCCAATACCTTAGCGCCAACACCCTTCCAAAGCTTTGCTTCGGCCAAACCAATCTTACCGGTTCCAAGAATACCAACAGTCAAGCTTTGGAATTCAGGAACAAATGAAGCAGGGTTTGGACGGAAGTCTGACTTTTCAGATGAAGCAACCGCACCAGACAAGTTACGGTTTTGCATGATTCCAAGACCGAAGGCCAAGTCAGCAACCGCGTAAGGTGAGTAGGCTGGCACATAGGCAACGATTTGGCCGTTTGCCTTAGCAGCATCCAAGTCGATGTGGTTGTAACCAACTGTACGAGTGAAGACATACTTGATGCCCCATTCAGCCATTTGGTCCAAGTTTTGCTTGTCGGCAACGTTGTTTGCACGAAGCAAAACGCCGTCAAAGCCCTTAACTAAGTTGATGTTATCGTGGGTCAAGTTTTCTGACTTGTAAGTCATTTCGAAGCCTTCTTTGTTCAAGGCGTCAAAGTGGGCAACTTCGTTATCACGAGTTCCGAAAGAGATAATTTTAAAAGCCATAATATTCTCCTAAAAAATTTATGTTTTTATGTTACTTGAACATTGGCATGTCACCCAAAAGCTGAACAATGATGATCCAGAATGGGATAGCAACAGTAGCAAAGATTGTTGAAATCAATGACGTGTTTGATGCCATCAATGATTGACGGTTGAAGGCCATTGCGTAGTTAACTGCAACAGTAGCAACAGGTGTGGCCATCATGATAACCATCGTAGCCAAGGCGACGTGGTCAACTGGCAAGATGTTCATAGCCGTTGTAACAAAGACAAGGACAATCATCACAACAGGTACGATGATAACCTTGTTGAATGAGTAGTACCAAGCTGTCTTGTTCTTCAATGCTTCACCGAATGACATTTGGGCAAGGTTTGCACCGATGGCCAACCAAGCAAGTGGTGAGGCCAATGATGACAAAGTCTTAAACCATGAGTTCAACCATGGCAAAGTGGCATCGATACGGTAGAAGGCAACGTTTTGGTGTGTAATGGCACCAGTCTTGGCGTTCGTAATGGTTGCCATAACTTGTGGTGCTGAGTTTTGTACCAACCAGAGGAAGAGTCCCAAGAAGGTAGCGATAACGATTGGGTTCAAGAACATCTTCTTGATGTGTTCACCCTTCAATTGTTGACCAGACATCTTGATGTAGGCGTATGAGTACAAGAAGATACGGTAACCAATGTTAAAGATTGAAGAGTACATGATACCCTTCGCCCCGTATACGGCACCAACGATTGGCATTCCGAAGAATGTCGTTGATCCGAAGGCGGTAAGGACACCCAGAACGTCACGTTGGTCCTTGTCGTACTTTGCGTACAACCAAGGCATTGTGACAATCAAGATGATGTAAATCAAGATTCCCCAAACCAAGACGCTCATTCCTTGGTTCAAAGTCTTTTGGTTCAAAGGTGCCATAAATGAGGTAAAGGCAAGCAAAGGCAAAGCAATTGTCATTGTGACAGTTGTTAACGTCTTCACAGCACCGTCCTTAAGACGGTCTGTCTTGCGCAACCAGTAACCAAGTAAAATGGTACCAATCGTAGCAACAATAGCGCCGATGATAGAGGCGTTTGTCACCACTTTTTGAATTGAATCTGCAATGTTCATAGTAGTCTCCTGTGCATTCTTTGTTAATAAATGGTCATGAACAGACTTGTTTAGTTTGCCACCATAGTAGTAAAAAGTCAAGATGTTGCCCTGAAGGTTTCAAAAATATTCAAAATTTTAAATTCTAGAACGGTTGTTCGGAATTGACTTTTCCTGTATAATGAAATTATTCTTTATGAGAGAACGGGAAAAGTCTGGACATCATCGTCCAGACTTTTTTCGTTCCATGAAATAAGGCAATAAGAAAAGGCCGGCTAACTGAGTTAGCTGGCCTTTTTACTTATTATCTTTTATCGTCAGCGGATTCTTTCTTGAGTTTGTTTGCTGATGAATTTGGTTCATTGGCCTTGTTATCCAGAATTAATTCACGAATTAAGTTAATGACTTCTGGGTTTTCAGGCAACTTCGAGTGCTGGGCGTTTTCACCAGAAACGGTTGTTTGCGTATACTTAGCAACCTGCTTCTGGAAAATGTACTTACCAGTCAAAACGGATTGAACGTTGACTAAGCCATCGTCCGTATAGTCATCTGATCCAGCGATCGAGTAAACCGAGAGGTCGGTAGGAATGGCGCTGGAGTTGGCGATGAAGTCGCTTAACATGGTCGTTTTCTTCGTTGTTGAAGTTTCTGAGAAGTTAAAGGGTGTTCCCAGGGTCATTAGGGTCTTAATGTGGAAACTGTTGGAAGAGTAATAGTTTTCCAAGTAGTCGGTCCAAATCAAGCCACCGTTTGAATGACCAACGGCTGAGAAGTTACGGAAATGATACTTAGCCTGAAGGTCAGCCATCACTGTTCCCAGCGATTGTGCATCAGCCTGGACCGTTGGGTAGTTATCCTGGTTTCGTTCGAAACCAACAACAATGAATGGTTGACGGTTGGCTGTTGAAAGGTGACCAGAGTATGAAAGCGTACCATCGTTGTTTACTTGTACCTTTAGGATGGAGTGAGCGGCACCCTTTTTGGTTTCAGCGTTTAAAGTCGTAAAGAGCGAATTGAAACGTTGAATAGTGGCCGATGATCCGGGAACAAAAATGACTGGTTGAATATGTGACTTCTGGATGGCCTTATCATTTTGGTGTTCTGACAGCATCCAGATACGGCCAAGAATGGCTAAAATAACGATGGCCGTTAGTGTCAACGTAAAGGCAATTCTTGAAGAACGTGCAGTCTGCTTCCAGAAAGTGACGACTTTCTTAGGAAAAAGAAAAATAGTTTTACTGAATTTATGCATGTTCTTCCTCCTTTTCAAGGGCCTTAATAAATGGCCAGAAAATTAAGATACTGCCAACCATGATCAGGAAGGTGATGAGTAGAGCGTCGTAGGGGGTTTGTGAAGCCAAGAAGGAAAGCAGCAAACGTGGCGTTCCATTTGGAACAGTAAAGACAGTTGGTCGGAGAACGTGCAATTTAATGAAGAAAGATGTCATTAATGCTCCGTAAGTGGAGGCAAGCATCATTGGTACGACCATTAAGGGACGGAAGAAGAGTGGCAAACCGTATGCAAGAATGCGGTTGGAATCAAATACACCCGGTACAAGTGACCAAAGTCCCAACCGTCGTAAGCGACGGCGCTTCAAAAATAGGAGGCAGACTGTTAAGGCTAATGTCGATCCGGCTCCACCAATCATGGCGGAGGTGGTCAAAACGGAGTAGGGGTTTTGAGGATAGGGCAGAGTAGCCATGACAGACTGGTAGACTTCGTTTAGGTTGGCGTTTACTTGAGTTAAGTCTGTTGCGGTCGTTGTTAAATCAGTTGGAATAGCAAATCCCAGGACGAAAACGACTGGTGTTAAGAAGGCTGTGATGGCTAGGCCAAACCAGTGGGAGAAAAAGCCCATGGAGAAAAATCCGTTATAGGATCCCTGGCTAACCTGGCTGGGAATGGATGAATAAATCCACGAAACGACGGCCATAATGGCAGCACCCCAGAATAGGTAGGCAAAACCAAAATCGTCTAGCTTTCCCTTAGTCCACTTCGTTAGGTAAATATAGGTCAAGTTGCTTAAATATGTAAGTAGTAGAACGAAGATGAGGTACATCGCTCCCTGGCTGTTGTTAGAGTAGGTAGAAAAACCATAGAAAAGTGCCAGTGCGAAGTTGACTAGGACAGGAAGTAGTTCGTCCTTCGTAAAACCGAGGTCATCAAGCTTAGCTTCCAGATAACTCTTTGTCCAAAGAGCAGCGACGAGGGCTAGAATTAGATAGTCAAAGGCGGAAACAAGTGCTAGGATACTTTGGAAAAAAATAGGCATTCGGAAATGAATCCGGAAAATGGCGGGGACAATGGCCGAAGGGTCGAAGATGAGCTTAACTGCGAGTCGCAGGTATACGTTGATGATAACTAAAGGAACGACTTTTTTAAAAGCGTCAAAAAGTGTTCGGATTAATAGGTTTTCTGTAAATCTTTTATCGAACTTAGCGAGTTTTGTTAAACATTTCGAAAACATGTGTACCTTCTTTTACTGATAGCTAAAGGGTGCTCGCTATACAGTATAATATTTTGTGCTATAATAGGCGAAGTATTTTTATTCTTGACAAGTGGCTAATTCGCCACTGATTATACACTATTTAAGAAGAATTTGGGGGCATGTCGCGATGTTTCAGCGCTTCATTAAACGGCCTTGGGTCGCCTTTTTGGCGAAGACAGTGGCCTATTTTCTAATCATGCTATTTTTGGTTTATTTATACGGCTATTCTGGTGTCACCGGCGGCCACTTTATTTATAACGAGTTCTAAGAGGTATTCATTATGATTGAAAATATTTACAAGCACATTGATCAATACGCAACTGCACACCCTGACCAAATCGCCTACGACGAAATGGGCGTTACGCACACATATGGTGAATTGAAGGCTTACTCTGATTCTTTGGCCGCCTTTTTAGACGAGCAAAAGATTGCTGAAAAGGCCCCAATCATGGTCTTTGGTGGTCACCAATTCGAAATGGTCGCTGCTTTCTTAGCCGCTGTTAAGTCAGGTCACGCCTACACACCCGTTGATAAGGATTCAACGAACGACCGTATCGAAAACATCTTGGAAATTGGGCAACCAGCCGCTGTTATTGCCTTGGACGAATTACCAATGGCCATTTCTTCAGTCCCTGTTTTTGAAGGACAAGCTTTGAAGGACGCCTTTACTGCTGGTAAGTCTTATGAATTGACTCACCCTGTACTTGGGGATGACAACTACTACATCATCTTTACCTCTGGTACGACTGGAAAGCCAAAGGGTGTTCAGATTTCTCACGCCAACGCCTTGTCATACATTAACTGGATGCTTGGCCCTGACTTTGATTTGCATAATGGTCAAAACATCTTGACCCAAACACCATTCTCATTTGATGTTTCGGTTATGTCATGGGCGGGTGCCTTGTTGACTGGCGGTGTGATGAAGGCTTTGCCAAAGGAAGTTGCGGATGACTTCAAGCAACTCTTTGCCGCATTGCCAGCAATGAACTTGGACCGTTGGGTTTCAACACCATCCTTTGCCAACGTTGCGCTTTTGTCACCAGACTTTAACGCTGAAAACTACCAAAACTTGAAGACATTCCTCTTCTGTGGTGAAGTATTGACATCTGCCACTTCAAAGAAGTTGCGCGAGCGCTTCCCTGAAGCAAAGATTTACAACACTTATGGACCAACGGAAGCAACAGTTGCCGTTTCAGCCTTGGAAATCACTGATGAAGTCTTGGCTAAGTACGACAAGTTGCCAATTGGTTACATGAAGGAAGACATGAAGGCGACTATCATGGACAAGGAAGGGAACGTTTTGCCTTCTGATGAACCAGGTGAATTGGTTCTTTCTGGACCAGCCGTTTCAAAGGGCTACCTGAACAACCCTGAAAAGACGGCGGCAGCCTTCCTTGAAGTTGATGGTCAACCTGGTTACAAGACCGGGGACTTGTGTTTTGAAGACGCTGATGGTCTTCTTCACTACAAGGGCCGTATGGACTTCCAGATTAAGTTGCACGGTTTCCGTATCGAATTGGAAGACGTTGCGCAACACTTGACGCAATCACAGTGGGTTGAACAGGCTGCTGCTGTTCCTCGTTACGATAAGAACGGTGATGTTAAGCAAATGCTTGCAATTATCGTTCCTAAGGACAACGACTTTGAAAAGCCAATGGATTTGACGAATGCAATTCGTACGGATTTGAAGGACAGCATTATGCCATACATGATGCCAACTCGCTTCGTTTACCGTGACCAGATGCCTTTGACGCAAAACGGTAAGATTGATTTGAAGGGCTTGATTGCTGAGGTGAACGGCAATGCCTAACTTACAACCTTATGCAGATCCGAATTATTTCGTCTATCTGCTTCTAGCACTTGTGCCACTGGCAATTGGGCTGTATTTTGGGAAGCGCTTTGTAGCCTACGAAATCTTGGTTTCACTGGCCTTTATCTTCTTGATTTTTGATGATAAAACCCATGCCGGGCAGGGAGTTGCCTTGATTGTTTATTCAATCTGGCAGTTCTTGCTGGGTTGGGGCTATGTTCGTTATCGAAAAGAGCATAACCAGAGTTCGGTTTTCTATACTGTTACGGCCTTGTCGATTTTGCCAATCTTCCTTGTTCGATTGTCAGGTGCGGGAATCTTTCACGCCCAACTTTCGTTATTAGGATTCTTGGGAATTTCATATTTGACTTTCCGTTCGGTCGGCATGATTATCGAAGTTCGTGATGGGGCGATTAAGGACTTCCACCCCGTGATGTTCTTGCGCTTCATGCTTTTCATGCCAACGCTTTCTTCAGGTCCAATTGATCGTTATACACGATTTGCTAAGGATGCTGCTGTAGCGCCTGCGCGTGAAGAATACATCGACCTACTGGGGGATGCAACAAAGAAGCTCTTCTTGGGACTCTTTTATAAGTTTATCGTTGCGCACTATGCGGAGATTGCTTATAACTACTTCCAAGGAATGGCCATGTCAGATGCGCACCACGGTATGATTTTGTCATGGTGGTTGATTCCCGTGGCTTACTCATATGGTATGTATTTGTTCTTCGATTTCGCGGGTTACTCACTCTTTGCCCTATCCATTTCCTATGTGATGGGTATTCGATCACCAATTAACTTTAATAAGCCCTATGCTTCAAAGAATATCAAAGAATTCTGGAATCGCTGGCACATGTCACTGTCCTTCTGGTTCCGTGATTTCGTCTTCATGCGTTTTGTCTTCTTGTTCTTGAAGCACAAGTGGATTAAGAACCGAAACACAGTGTCAACCATTGCATATTTTGTTAATATGTTGGTAATGGGATTCTGGCACGGCTTGACTTGGTATTACATCTTATACGGATTTATGCATGGTGCAGCCCTGGCTGGAAACGATGCTTGGATTCGCTTTAAGCGCAAGCACAAGAAAGTTATCCCACATAATAAATTTACCGAAGGTTTTGCGGTCGTTTTGACCTTCCACTTTGTCATGTTGTCCTTCTTGGTCTTCTGTGGCTTCTTGGATACCTTCTGGTTCCACCGTTAATGATTTATTTATAGTAGTTTAATAAGGAGAAATAAAATGGACGTAAAAGCAGGCGTATTAGAAATTATCGAAGACGTAACTGGTGAAGATATGTCAAACCAAATGGATGAAGACCTCTTCGAATCTGGTTTGTTAGATTCAATGGCAACGGTTGAAATGCTGTTGGCTTTGGAACAACGTTTTAACATCCAAGCACCTGTTTCAGAATTGTCTCGTGACGACTGGAACACAACGAACAAGATTGTGGCTAGTGTAACTGCACTGATGGGATAAAACCTCATGTCTAACAAGAAAAAACTTTGGCAGATTTTTGGTCCGGTGTTAGCAGCCTTCGTCTTGTTAGCATGCGTTTTCCTTCTGCCATTCCCATTGACTCACTACAGTCAAAATGACTTACGTGAGTCCTCTGTTTCCTTCTCAAGCCAAATTGTGAAGGGTGAAGCTGTTAAGAATGCAGCTTTTTCAGATAAAAAAGTTAATTACGTTCCTTTCTTTGGTTCTTCTGAACTTTCTCGTATTGATTCCTTGCACCCATCCGTATTGGCTGAAAAGTACAAGCGTAACTATCAACCATTTATGCTAGGAAAGGCAGGATCGGATTCACTCGTGCACTTCTTAAACATGCAAGAAATGCAGGGTACCTTAAAGACTAAGAAGGCCGTCTACGTTGTTTCACCACAATGGTTTACAAAGACGGGATCCGATGCCGGATTTAACCTATTCTATTCACCATTGCAAACGGTTGATTGGCTACGAAACATCGGCCATAATCAACCAAGCGAGACCGACCAGTTTGTCGCCTCTCAGCTTCTTGAAAAGTCCGTGGTGAAGAATAACGCTTACTACCACCGACTTTTGACTAAGGTTTCAAAGGGTGAAAAGCTTTCAACAGCGAACTTGTCAACTTTGGACATCAAGCACCAAATCTTGTCACGACAAGATGCCTTGTTCTCACGTTGTGAGAGTAGCTCAAATTACAAGAGCCGTGTCTTGCCAGCTGCTAAGTCATTACCAAAGATTTATTCAAAGAATGCTTTGGATCGTCTTGGTTATGAAGAAGGTCAAAAGGGAACGACGAATAACGACTTCCACATCAAGAATTCATTCTATACAACCCGCGTTATGCCTGAAAAGAAGGCCTTGAAGGGTGCACAGAAGGATTACGATTACACGAAGTCTGTAGAATACGCTTACTTCCAATCAGTCCTTGATAACTTTGCCAAGAACCATACCGACGTGATGTTTGTAATCACGCCAGTTAACCAGCGTTGGGCAAAGTACACTGGATTGAATAACGACATGTACCAAGAATCTGTCCAGAAGATTAAGTACCAGTTGCAAAGCCAAGGCTTTAACAACATTGCCGACCTCTCAAAGGATGGCGGTAAGGATTACTTCATGCAGGACACAATTCATGTTGGATGGCGTGGTTGGTTAGAATTGGATCAGTATTTGAACCCATTCTTGTCGAGTGATTCATCACAAACAAACTATCAAATTAACAACCGATTCCTTTCTAAGGATTGGCAAAACTTGAAGCCAAGTAAGCAGAGCTTGTCTAGCTTTAAATAATCAATAAAAAAGAGCATTACAGCGGGCTTTTATTCGCCCATGTAATGCTTTTTTGTTAAAATAAAAATATGATAATAGGTATTGGAAACGACATGGAATCAATCAGCCGAATCGAAGCAGTATTGCAGCGTCGGCCAAATTTCCTGTCGACAATTTTAACGCCATCTGAGATTGAGGCAGCTAATAAACGGTCTGGGAAACACTACTTAGAGTTTGTGGCCGGTCGCTTTTCAGCTAAGGAGGCCTACTCGAAGGCTCTTGGTACTGGTATTGGTAAAAGTGTGTCTTGGCAGGATGTGTCAATTTTAAATGCGCCTTCAGGCCGTCCAATCATTCATGTGAAAGGACAACGACATGCTTTGTCAGTGGCGA
This sequence comes from Fructobacillus sp. CRL 2054, assembly GCF_028764065.1. GTDB lineage: Bacteria > Bacillota > Bacilli > Lactobacillales > Lactobacillaceae > Fructobacillus. Next base: position 53,728 of record NZ_JACOFN010000009.1, on the reverse strand, counting down.
TTACCCATTCAGGTGATTACGTTTCCACGATAGTAACGATTGAACGTTTATCTTGGTTCGAAAAAATTAAGAAAGAACGCTGGGAGAAGAGATTGAAATGATTAGTCAGAACGAAGCCCTAACACGCCGTGGGCTGGCTTTTCTTCGTTCAAAAGAAGCATTAATTCATAATGCCAAAGTCGTCATGGAATATAGTGGTGCGAAGCGCTTGATTGCTGTGATTAAAGCGAATGGCTATGGCCATGGCGACGTTTGGGCTGCACGTACTTTCTACCAAAGCTTAGGCGTTAAGGACTTTGCGGTTGCCACCCTGGATGAGGGAGAACGCGTTCGCCGGGGAATGCCTGAAGAAGACGTTAATGTTCTTTTGCTAGGGGTTCAACCAGCGGAACTTGCTGATGAAATGGCGGAGCAAAGACTTTCTCCTGTAGCGGGTTCCTTTGATTGGCTGTTGACCGCGCAAAAAGCATTGCATGAATCCAAAGAAGAATCTATCTTGAAGGTCCACCTAGCGGTTGATACTGGTATGGGTCGTTTGGGTGCAAAGACGAAGGCTGAATTAGCCTCCATGGTTGATTTAGTTCGTTCAGATGCACAGTTCGAATTAGCCGGTGTTATGACGCATTTTGCAACGGCTGATGAAGACAACCAGGGATACTATGACCAACAGCTTGCGGATTTTATGACAAAGGTCGATGGTTTAGATATTCCAAAAAACCTTTGGCATTTAGCTAATTCCGGTTCTGCTCTTTTCCATCGGGATGAGTTACCAACGGAAACGATTCGTGTCGGGTCGGTTTTGTATGGGTATAACCCCGCCATGCCTGCAAGAAAGTGTCCTGTTGAATTACAACCGGTTGCTTCCTTAGTTGGTCGTGTCTGGTCAGTCCACCCCTTATTAAGGGGAGAATCGCTCTCATATGGAGCTACCTATACCGCACAAGAAGACCAGTGGGTGGGAACTGTGCCAATCGGGTATGCGGATGGACTAAAACGTTACTTGGTTGGTGCGACGGTTCTCGTGAATGGCCAAAAGCAACGAATCCTCGGACGCATTACCATGGATCAAATTGTGATTTCTTTACCTGGTAAATTACCAGTTAATACCAAAGTGACTTTTTTTGGTAAAGATGGTGATGAGGAGATAACGATTGAGGAATTGGCTAATTTTGGAAAGACCATTCCACACGAACTATTAACGGGTATTTCAGACCGAGTACCACGAGTTGATATTGATTAGATTTTAAGGGCTTCAGCCCGTACATAGACAAGAGGAATAAAATGACAGCAGATTACGAGAATGTCCGGCGGGGCGATGTCTTTTTTGCCGACCTAAAGCAGGGCATCGGTTCTGAGCAAAGCGGATTACGACCGGTTTTGGTCATCCAAAACGATCGGGGAAATAAGAATTCTTCGACGACGATTATTGCATCAATCACTTCGAAAATTTCAAAGTCCAAATTACCGACGCATGTTGTCTTGCCAGCCGAATTAGGTGTAATGAAGAAGGATTCCATTATTCTGGGAGAACAAGTGCGAACAATCGATAAACTACGATTAAGAGATCGAATTGGGCACTTAGACGAGAATAATGATACGATGAAGTCAGTAGAAAAGGCGTTAAAAATTTCGCTTGGCCTTCGGATTTAATTTCGATTGCCTGCAAGTGAATGATTTAATTTAACCTTAATCTATTTTTGATAATTTAGAAAGCATCAAGAACACTTAGCTTTTTTAGAAGGGAAGGCAAACATGGCGGCAAAGGCAATTAAAATTTTATTGATCGAGGATGATCAAAATTTGGCGGATAACATCGTTGGCTTCCTGGAAGACTTTGCAGATGTGAAAACGGTGACCGATGGTTTGGACGGTGAGTTCGAAGCAAAGGAATCACCATTTGATCTCATTATTTGTGACCTTATGTTACCCGGCCAATCTGGTTTGGACATTATTAAGAACATTCGTGAGGCTAAAGTCGTAACACCTGTTTTGATTTTGACAGCCAAGGCTTCTTTGGATGACAAGATTGAAGGATTTAACGTTGGGGCCGATGACTATTTGACGAAACCATTCCACCGTGAAGAGTTGCTGGTTCGTGTAAAGGCTTTGTTGCGCCGTACGGGTGTGTATTCAGAAGACAACACGATTACGGTTGGCGAGTTAACAATTAACCTTGAAAATCGTGGTGTTCAGGTACATGGTCAATCCGTTAAGTTGGTCGGTAAGGAATTCGATATTTTGACTTATTTGGGTCAAAACAAGAACATTATCGTTACACGTGATCAAATTTTCGACCGTGTTTGGGGTGTTGATTCTGATACGACCATTAACGTTGTGAATATTTATTTGAACAATTTGCGCCGTAAGCTCGAGGCAGTCGGACAAGGTGGTTTAATTAAGACTTTGCGTAACATCGGCTTTATCCTCGAGGTGCCAGATGACCAAGCTGATTAACCGACGACAACAAATTGATAATTTTGCGACCCTCGCCCTCGGGTTGATGGTCATTTTCACCTTCTTAGCAGGGGTGATTTTTTGGATATACACCTTTACCATCTATGATAATTCGGACCGGGTTATTAACCAGTACGTTTCCTACTATCAGCAGTCAGCCAATGACGATTCTTCTGATAACACGGAGGCAGATCCAACTGGAAAGAAAGCCGCAAAATCTGTGACGATGAACCATTACCCGGAAGAATTCCGTGGTAATATGCTTTACTTCGATGATAAGGGAAACCAAATCGAAAGTCAGGTCACGACTGGTTCAAAGAATGTGCTCACTCGTAAGTTCTCTTTGAAGTTTGATAAGGATGATTTAGGCGAAAGTCCTAAAACCATCCACAAGAACAAGACTTACTTACGTATACAAGCGGTTAAATTTAAAAAAGGCACGGTCATGGTACCAGGAAAAGACGGCGTTCAGTCGGCTTCCTATGGGTATGTCTTTGTTGATGTAACGGATACGGTTGTTAACCTGAAAAAGTTCCAAGACGTATTGATTTGGTCTTTCATCTGGGCCTTCATTTTCGCCCTCTTCTTCGCCTACTTCGTATCCCGTCAATCAATGAAGCCAATTCTCCGTGCTTGGCAGCAACAACAGGATTTTGTTAACAACGCCGCTCATGAATTGCGGACACCAATGTCTGTTATTCAAGGAAAGCTAGAGACGATGTTGACGAAGCCGACGGCAACCGTTCGTGATCAGTCAGAGGCGATTATTCTTTCGCTTTCGGAAGTACGCCGGTTGAATTCCTTAACCAATAACATGTTGACTTTGGCTAAGTCCGGTTCGAACATGACTAAGATTGAGAAGGAAAAGACCGACATTAAGTCCTTCTTAATGAAGGTCTTGTCACCATACATCGAAATGGGATCGCTTTCGGATAAGAAGGTGACGGTTGACGTTGATGTTACGCAAGAGGTTGCCATCGATCGGAAACGAATTCACCAGTTAATGGTTTTGTTGATGGATAACGCCCTAAAGTATTCGGACGATGGTGATTCAGTGAATGTCACTGCCAAAGTTGAGAAAAAGAAATTAGTCATTTCGGTTGCGGATACCGGTCGTGGTATTTCCTCGGAAGCCAAAAAGCACATTTTTGACCGCTTTTACCGAGAAGATAAAACGGGTAACCGCAAGACTGGTGGAACTGGTTTGGGACTCTCCATTGCCGATTGGATAGTACAGGCTCACAATGGTAAAATTGCTGTACTAGATAACAAACCTAAGGGTACGATTTTCCGTGTGACCCTTCCACTATAAGTGTTGCTATAAGTAAAAGAGTTTGAAAGGATTACTTTCATGCGGAAGCATATTCATTTTATAAAAAGTAAATTCTGGCCAACAATCGCTGTGATTGTGGCGCTCTTTGTTGGTGCCGGCGTTGTCTTCGGTTCGACCCTACCTAATTCTTGGTACCAATCGCGTTTGGCCAAGTCAACGCACACCAACGCCTCTGGAACGGCTACAATTGCCTCGGTCGCATATAAATCAAACGATGCTTCGCAAAGCGCCTACAATAAGGTGAAAAACGCTGTTGTAACGGTACAAAATCTCCAGAAGTCGGCCTCCCTTGACGATGGTGCGGATGCTTTCGATTCTCAGAATAAAAATGCCGATACGTCTTCTTACCAGACAGCTTCTCAGGGTTCTGGTGTCGTATTGAATGTTCGTAACGGATCAGCTGATATTATTACGAACTACCATGTCATTGAAAAGTCAGCGGAAATTCAGGTAGTTGATGCTAACGGTGATAAGGCGACCGCAACGATTTTGAAGTCCGACCCTAGCCAAGATTTGGCATTGATTCGGGTTAAGTCAGCAGCCTTTAAGTCGGTTGCGACACTAGCTAACTCTGATAAGGTCACAACTGGACAAAGCGTTCTGGCCATTGGTTCACCATTAGGAGCAGCTTATGCTTCAACGATGACCAAGGGGATTGTTTCGCAGGCTAAGCGAACCTTAACAAATAGCCAAACCAACTATAAACAGGTGACGGTTATTCAAACGGATGCTTCCATCAATCAGGGGAACTCTGGGGGAGCGTTAATTAACGAGGCTGGACAAGTTATTGGTATCTCATCATCTAAGATATCAGCTTCTGCAAACAATACGAATATTGAGGGGATGGGCTTTGCCATTCCTTCCAACCAGATTGCAGCCTTTATTAAGTAAACAAAAAAGAGGATGTCTTCTTAGGGAGACGTCCTCTTTTTATTTGTTAAAATAGAAATTACTTAAGTGTATTTTCATACCATTCTGTAATTTGTTTTGGCGTAATTCGTTCACCGTGACCGATTTGATCAATTTTTTTGCCGTCTTGAAAGAGAATGAAGGCTGGAATACCCTTTAAACCATACTGGCTAGCCCATTCGAGGTTCTTGTCTCGATCAGCGTCCATCCAGTCGGCTGTCTTTTCAACTTCCTCACGAATGGACTGAACGAATGGCTTAATAACACGGCAATCACCACACCAGTCGGCTGACAGGAAGACAATGTGTCGCCCAGGTGCTTCAATGAAAGTCTGTAACTCTTCGTTTGAATGTTCTTGTGATTGGTACATAATATTACCTCCGATTTAAAGATATTGTAGCATAGACATAGTAATTGGTCTACTTGTCTTTTTTTGATAAAAAGGGAAAATGATGATTCAGAAAATAAGTGATTTTTATATAGACAGTAAGCAAACCATTTTTTCAAATGAATTAACTAAAAAGAAAATAGAAGAAATTTTAGCAAATGGTTTTACTGAAGGCCAGGAAAAGTTTTCTTATTTTTCCCTGGTAAATCAGGGAGATAGTCAGGCGGACTTTGACGAATTATTATTGCTGGCTAAAGCGTTTCAGGCGCGAAAAAAATATCCGGTTTTGGTACACCTTCGTTTAGGAGATGTTACGCCCGATTCATTGCCAAGGTTCATTGAGAAAACGAGGCAACTAGGGTTGATGAATTTCCTTGTCTTATCCGGGGATAAGCGTGTTAATAAGCAAGGCTTTTCCACTGTGGAATCCTTACTGAGCGCTTTGAAAAAAGGGGCGGGAAACAGTCTGACTTTGGCTGCAACGGTTAATCCATCTGATTCGCAGGCAGTTGAAAAGGTAAAAAGGCGGAAGCAAGCTGGAGCAGATTTTTTCATTAGTCAAATTCTATTTGCTAGTCAGCCAATGGTTGATTTGAAAGCGGCATTAGTTCAGGCTGGTTTAACGGTTCAACTGGTGGCGGGGATGCTCAACCAGCCGACTGTTGGGCAAGTCCGCTGGGTAGGAAAGACCTTTGGATTAACAGTGCCAGCAGCTTATTTAAAAGATCCAATTAAAGTTAATCAAACAGTTGAAAAGTCGCTCCAGGAAGCAGGCTTTTCCGCATTCCACTTTTTTACTTTACCGAATTTCTAATTTACCCTAGAAAAGTTAAGAAAAAAGGTCTACAATTACTGTTTTCGGGACCCTTTTGTTGGTTCTGCAACCCCTTTGTATATTTTTAAAAAAGGGGTAGAATAGGAACTTATTAAGAGAAAATTTTTTGGAGAGAAACCATGTTTCGTAACCTTAAGCGTGTTGTAATTGGAAAGCCATTAAAAACCTCAGAAGAGGCTGGACAGTCTTTGACTAAGTCCAAAGCATTGGCGCTATTGTCATCTGATGCCCTATCGTCTGTTGCCTATGGAACGGAGTCAATTACTTCCGTTTTGATTGCAGCCGGTGCCGTGGCCCTTTGGTTACAGTTGCCAATTGCCATCATTATTTTGATTTTGTTGGCGGCGATTGTTTTGTCATACCGCCAAATTATTAAAGCCTACCCAAACGGTGGTGGTGCCTATACGGTTGCCAGCACAAACTGGGGACCAAACGCTGGTTTGGTTGCTGGTGGGTCGCTGCTAGTTGATTATATGCTGACGGTCGCCGTTTCGGCAGCTGCTGCGGCCGACGCCATTACAGCGGCGGTGCCAGCATTGCTGCATTATGCGGTTCCACTTTCAATCTTTACCATTCTTGTTTTGACGGCCTTGAACTTACGTGGATTACGCGAGTCCGCTAACTTCTTGATGGTTCCCGTTTACTTCTTCATCGTCGTGATGACTTTGACCATCCTCTGGGGACTCTTCCAGGTTGCGACTGGTTCAATTCCTGAGCACGTAGCTGCCAAAGTCGGAACGGACTTCTCCGGCTTGACGGTCATCTTCTTCTTACGAGCCTTGTCATCTGGATCATCCTCATTGACTGGGGTTGAGGCCATTTCAAACGCCGTGCCAAACTTTAAGGAACCAAAGGAAAAGCATGCTGCTTCGACTTTGACAATGATGGCCGGAATTTTGGCCTTCTTCTTCCTAGGAATCACTTTCCTGTCATACTGGTATGGGATTCAACCAAACAGCCATTCAACGGTTCTGTCACAAATTGCGGCTGAAACCTTTGGTGGCCATAACGTCTTCTTCTACCTTGTCCAGTTGGCAACGGCCTTGATTTTGGCGGTTGCTGCCAACACTGGGTTCTCAGCTTTCCCAGTCTTGGCCGTTAACTTGGCGAAGGACAAGTATCTACCTCACTTGTACTTGGATAAGGGTGATCGTTTGGGTTACTCGAACGGTATCCTCTCCCTTTCAGTAGGAGCCATCATTTTGACGGTCATCTTCCACGGATCAACCGATAACTTGATTCCTTTGTATGCCGTTGGTGTGTTCGTACCATTTACTTTGTCACAGTCAGGTATGATTGTTCACTGGTACCGTAACCGCCATGAAGAAGGTTTCTGGTGGGCCAAGTCCATCATTAACTTCATTGGTGCAGCTATGTCTGCTGGATTGGTTGTGGTGCTATTTGTCACCCGTTTGAACCACGTTTGGCCATATCTTTTGATTATGCCACTCGTGATGTTCATGTTCTTTAAGATTCACCAACACTACGAGAACATTGCCCGTCAGTTGCGTTTGCAGTACGTTAACAACGTCAAGGCTGCCCGGCACCAATACGATGGCTCAACAGCCATTATCTTGGTTTCCAACTTGACCCGAGTTACTTCGGAAGCCGTTGATTACGCTCAGTCAATTGCTACCAAAGTCGTGGCTATGCACGTGTCCTTGGATGTTAATCCAGGGCGTGAGGCAAAGATTCAAGCTCAATTTAAGGAAGACTTCGGCGATGTCCGTTACGTCGACGTCCATACGTCTTACCGTTCAATCGTTCGTCCGGTTGTGAACTTCGTTTCAAAGGTGGCCAAGCAGTCTGAGAAGGCGAACCATTCAGTTACGGTTATCATTCCTCAGTTCGTGCCTAAGAAGCCTTGGCAAAACGTTCTACACAATCAATCATCTTTCCGATTGCGTGCAGCGCTGTCATCAATTGATAACATCTCAATTTCAACCTATTACTACCATTTGTCAGAGTAAGTTTAATAAAAAAGACCGCCATTGTTTAATGGCGGTCTTTTTGTGTGGATTTTATCTATTAAAAAAGCAATGACCGTTGTCATTGCTTAGTATTTGATTTAGAAGCTCTCAGCTTGCACCTGAGCTAACTTATCGGACCAGTTAACCTCAGGATACTTGCGTTCGAGTGCGGTCGCTAAGAGCCGCTTAGCCAGGTTTCCGTTGCGGGTCAAAATTGGGCCGTGGAAGTAAGTTCCAAAGACGTTGTGGTAAATCACGCCTTCGGTCTTATCCATGCCGTTGTTTCCCTTACCGTAGACAACAGTTCCGAGGGACTTTTCTCCCTTACCAAGGAAGGTACGGCCCTGGTGGTTTTCAAAGCCGTGGTAAATTTCGCCGGTTTCGTTGTTCTTGATTTCGATGTTTCCGGTTAAACGAACACCTTTATCAACGGTAACGGAAGCGTCGGTCATGTTAGTCGTGTAGTGATCCATCACGCCGATGCCGTCGACTTTGGTACCGTCAGCCATCTCCATGTAGTGACCGAGTAGTTGGTAGCCGCCACAGACAGCCAAAAGGGGGCCATCGTTTTCAATGTATTCCTTCAAGGCCTCTTTTTTACCAACAAGGTCGTGAGCAACGATTGTTTCTTCGTAATCTTGTCCACCGCCGAAGAGGGCAAAGTCGTAGGCCTTAGGGTCGAAAGTATCGCCCAGGGAAACGAGTTGGTCATCAACCGTTACGCCAATTTGCTTGGCGTAGTAACGGAGGGCGATGATGTTGCCATAATCGCCATAGGTGTTCATTAAATCACCGTAGAGGTGGGCGAGAGAAAGTGTATAGTCAGCCATTAGAATTCCTCCTTGATGTAGCCCTTTTCGCGTAGTACGGCACGTACTTGGAGCATGGCCGTGTATGTCGCAGCTAAGTAGACCTTATCTGTTGGTGCCTTCTCAATGGCTTGGATGATTTCTTCCGTCTTTGGGAAGGTTTCTTGGATAGTAAAGTCAGCCATTTTCAAGCGGACGGTGATGTCCTTATAACGTTCACCACCGGTCATAACGGCTTGGAGCTTGCTATCGTGGAGGCGTTCGAATTCCGCGTCCCAAATCCAAGATGTATCAATACCATCGGCGTAGTTGGCGTTTAACATGGTAATCAGGGTAAATGGCTCTTTTTCCGTTTCCATCATGTCGATGACCGTGTTAGTTCCAACCGGGTTCTTGATGAGCAGGATGGTTAAGTCCTTGTTACCAATCTTTAATGATTCCTGGCGACCGAAGATTTGCTTATTTTCTTCAAAGGCGGCTTTCATTTCGGCCGGGCTGACATCAAAGGCCTTACCAACTGCATAGGCAGCCAAGGCGTTGTAGATGTTATACAAACCACCGATTTCAATGCGAAGGGGTTGGCCATCGATTGAAAAGCGGGAAAACTTTGGCGTTAATTCGGAAACTTTGGTAACGGCCGTGTTTAATTCAGGGCGCTTGAAGCCATCGGTAACGGAGAAGTACTTACCCAAGTTGGCGTAGGTAATGAAGTTGTAGTGGAGGACGGAGTTGTCGGTAGGACTTAAAATACCGTCGGTATTGTTTGGCGCCTTTAGGTCCTGGTAATCTTCTGTTTTCACATTGTCAAAGCCGTAGTAGAGTCGCTGATTCTTAAAGTCGCCACGTGCAAAGATTGGCGAATCAGCGTTGGTAATGACTTTGGCATCCGGCGCAACCTGAATACCATCAACAATCTTTTGATAGGTGGTATAGATTTCACCGTAACGATCCATTTGATCACGGAAGATGTTCGTCAAGACGAAGTACTTAGGCTGAATGGCCTTTGCAAGAGAGAAGACGTTGGCTTCATCAACTTCCAAGACTGCTACTGGTTTTTTACCGTTTGGGGATGGTTTCACTTTTGTTGTCAGTAAAGTACCAGCAATTCCCTGGACCATGTTGGAACCGGATGGGTTGGTAATAACCGTGTAGCCGCCAGCGCGTAAAATACGTGTGGTTAAGGCGGTGGTTAGCGTCTTACCGTTCGTTCCAGTAACGACGACGAGGTCAAAGTCAGCTGAAAGGGCTGATAAGATATCGGGGTCGATGGCAACAGCGAGCTTCCCAGGAAGTGAGGTACCACCTCGTTTTAGAATATCGTGCAGAATAAAGTGCGATGATTGGGCCGTGAACTTGGCCAATTGGCTTTTCAAAGACATGAACCGCCCTCCTTTTCTAAAGCCCTATTTTACCACGAGCCGAACTGTTTTTGATAAATTGGTCTGGCCCATCGTCAGAAGAAGCAAAAATTGCTATACTATATAGGATAAACAAGGGAAAAACGGTGAGTATTTTGGCGCAATTATACTTTGAATACGGGGCAATGGGCTCTGGTAAATCAATCGAAATTTTGAAGGTCGCACATAACTATGAATCGCAGGGGAAAGAGGTCTTAGTAATGACCCCCTTGGTCGATGATCGTTTTGGGGTTGGTAAAGTCACTAGTCGGATTGGCCTATCCCGAGATGCCCAGGTTATTCATCCTGATGAAGATCTTTTTGAAACCGTTCAGGGTGAAAAAACACCTAGTTTTTCGGCCGTTTTAATTGATGAAGCCCAGTTCTTACAGCCGGAGCAGGTGGACCAGTTGGCCCGTGTGGTTGATGAACTAAATGTTCCAGTTATGACTTTTGGCTTGAAAAACGATGCCTTCAACCAGTTATTTGAAGGTGCTAAACGTTTAATCGAAATTGCCGATAAACTCGAAGAGATGAAAACCATTTGTTCTTTCTGTGGCCGGAAGGCAACTACTCAGTTACGCTTTACTGATGGTCAACCCCAGTACGAGGGTGCACAAGTTCAAATTGGTGGTGATGAGATGTATAAACCAGTTTGCCGTAAGCATTGGCATAACCCAGACTTAGACATGCTTAAAGAACAAGGAGACGAATAATGGATCCGATTTTTGCACAAATCCAATCGGTCGTTGACCGCTATGATGAATTGAACCAAATGCTGGCTGACCCAGACGTCATGGCTGATTCACAAAACTATATGAAGTTGTCTAAGGAAGCCGGACAGATTCGTGAAACGGTCGAAACCTATAAGCGTTACCAAGACGTCGTTTCCGGTATCGAAGACGCTGAATCGATGCTCGGAGACCCTGAAATGGACGAGTTGGCTAAAGAAGATTTGTCCAACTTAAAACCTGAAAAGGAAGATTTGGAAGAAAAACTTAAGATTCTGATGCTTCCAAAGGATGAAAACGATGATAAGAACATCATCATGGAAATTCGTGGTGCAGCCGGTGGGGATGAATCCTCACTCTTTGCCGCTGACTTGCTTGGAATGTACCGCCGCTATGCGGAAAACCAAGGTTGGAGCCTTCAGATTATCGATGAGACGACCACTGAAGTCGGTGGTTACAAAGAAGTGGCCTGCATGATTTCAGGTGATAAGGTCTTCTCTAAGTTGAAGTTTGAATCTGGTGCCCACCGTGTGCAGCGTGTGCCAAAGACAGAAACACAGGGCCGTGTCCATACTTCTACCGCAACGGTTGGTGTCATGCCGGAATTTGAAGAAGTTGATGCCGAAGGCTTAATCGACCCAAAGGATGTTCGCGAAGACGTTTACCGTGCTTCAGGGGCTGGAGGCCAGCACGTTAACAAGACTTCTTCTGCCATTCGTTTGACCCACGAGCCAACAGGTATTACGGTTGCCATGCAGGACGAACGTTCCCAGCAGCAGAACCGTGCCAAGGCATGGAAGATTTTGAACGCCCGTATTTACGACCATTTCGCCCAGGAAAACCAGGCAGAATATGCCGAGCAGCGTAAGACGGCGGTTGGTTCAGGTGACCGTTCGGAACGTATCCGTACCTACAACTATCCTCAAAACCGTGTGACGGACCACCGGATCGGCTTGACTTTGAACAAGTTAGACCGAATTATTGCCGGTGATTTGGGTGAAATCATTGATGCTTTGGTTTTGGCCGAACAGACAGCGAAGTTGGCTGCCTTAAACGAAAACTGATGGTCGATGAAATGAAAGACCGGATGCCCGAGTTAAACGAAACAGGGATGGGGCGGTTCGACCGTCAGGTAGGTCGTTCTTCATCTTACAAAGGTTCTGCTAAGCCAAAGATCTCTTTGCTAGAAGCCCGTAAGTGGGCCATGGCGGAGTTAACTGCGGCTGGCCTAGACGAAGAGGAGTCGCTGGATAATATCGATTTCTTGTTAACCGGCGCGTTGCAGGTGAACTACGGGATGCTTCGAGCTAATTTGACCCGTGTTATGCCGGAATGGTTAGCTGAACGATGGCCAAATTGGGTTGCTGGACTTCTTAAGGGTCGGCCTGCTCAGTATGTGATTGGGGAAGCACCCTTTTATGGACGGGATTTCTTAGTCGACGAACGGGTTTTAATTCCAAGACCGGAAACAGAACTCTTGGTTGACTGGGTGCTATCAGATTTAAAGAAGCAGCCATTCTTAGTCGAGCGCCCCAGGTTATTAGACGTTGGAACTGGATCAGGAGCCATTGCCTTGACTATCGCTGCTGAAGAGTCTAATCTTGCGGTAACCGCTGCCGATATCTCCCGTGACGCTTTGGCTGTTGCTTGGGAGAATCGGAAAAAGTTCGCCTTGCAGAATCGAGTTGATTTGATTGAATCGGACCTTTTCTCTGCGGTAGCTAACCAACGTTTTGACATCATTGTGTCGAACCCACCCTACATTCGTCGGGATGGGCAAGATGAGATGGATGATTCCGTGGTTGCTTATGAACCAGACCTCGCGCTTTACGCTGATGACCAGGGTTTGGCTTTATATAAACAAATGGCTAAGCAGTTGGCGGACCATTTGAATGAACATGGCCGGGCCTATTTTGAAATTGGCTATGACCAGGGACCCGCCCTCCTAAAAATATTCCAAGACGCACTGCCACAAGCCCAGGTTGATTTGAAAAAAGACCTGGCCGGCTTAGACCGAATGATTCGAGTACAAGTTGATGCAAACTAATTATTTAATGAACACAGAACAAGACATTGCCGAAGCAGCGCGACTTTTGCAGGCTGGTGAAGTGGTGGCCTTTCCAACAGAAACAGTTTACGGATTGGGAGCTGATGCAACCAATGACGAAGCGGTTGGAAAAGTCTTTGCCGCTAAGGGCCGCCCGGCGGATAACCCCTTAATTATGACAGTTGGGGATGTCGAGCAGATTGCGCCATACGTCCAGATTACGGGCCAGGCTAACCAATTAATGGCCGCCTTTTGGCCAGGGTCATTAACCATGATTCTGCCAATTAAAGAGGGGATGGTTTCCATGCTCGTCACGGGAGGTCTGCAAACAGCAGCCATCCGAATGCCTGAAAACGAGGTGACCCGTGCTCTAATTCGTCAGGCGGGCTTCCCAATCGTTGGTCCATCAGCGAATACATCTGGTAAGCCTTCACCAACGACGGCTGCCCATGTCAAGCACGATATGGCCGGTAAGATTGCCGGAATTGTTGATGATGGGCCAACACAAGTGGGAGTTGAATCAACGGTGATTGATTTAACGGCTAAGCAACCAACGATTTTGCGTACTGGAGCGGTAACGCAGGAAGAATTGCAAAAGGTACTCGGAGTGGAAGTGGTTGATGCAACAAGCACCAAGTCCATTGCTGATGACCAAGCGCCCAAGGCACCGGGTATGAAATACCGACACTATGCACCGGATAAAGACGTTTACGTCTTTGACCCACTCGACTGGGATGATTTACAAGAAAAGCTTGGTGCAAATGATGCGGTTATGGCTGACGAAGCGCTCTTAAAACAATTAAAGAATGCAGAGCAGCCATCCTGGTCCTTGGGTGAGAATTTAAATCAAGCATCTGAAAATCTGTTTGCTGGTTTACGATTCTTTGACGACGTACCCGTAATTGAAAAAATTTACGTTGAGTCGATGCCAGAAATCGGTCTCGGTAAGGCATACAATAATCGATTGGCAAAAGCATCGGGTGGACGGCTTTTTCAAGGGCCTGAGAGCGATTAATCTTGCTATTTTGTAAGCGCTTTGATAAACTTAAATTGTGAAATAAGACTTTTCCAAAAGGAGAAAGAAACATGGCAGAAACAAAAGAATTTAACATCATTTCAGAAACAGGTATCCACGCACGTCCAGCAACCTTGTTGGTACAAACTGCTTCAAAGTTTTCATCTGAAGTGACTTTGTCATACCAAGGCAAGGAAGTTAACTTGAAGTCCATCATGGGTGTTATGTCACTCGGTGTTGGCCATGGCGCAGACGTAACGATCAAGGCCGATGGTGATGATGCTAAGGAAGCAATCGAAGCCGTATCAGCTGTGATGCGTAACGAAGGCTTGGCAAAGTAATTTTGTTTAAGTTGACCTCTTGGTCATTAAAACCGCGAAGAGCGGTTTTTTTATTTGAAAAGAAGTTTTACTCTAGTAAAATAAAGAGAGTAGAAAAGTGCTTTTGGAGGGCCCTATGAAAGTTTTAGCAATTGATACAAGTAATCAACCACTTTTGGTGGCATTAGCTGAAAACGGGGAGATTCTCGGCTCTTTTGTAACGAATAAACCAAAGAACCACTCGATTGATTTACTGCCAGCGGTCAAGGATTTGATGAAGGACGAAGGTTGGACGCTAAACGATTTAGACCAGATTGCCGTTGCCAAGGGGCCGGGCTCCTTCACTGGCCTTCGCATTGGTTTGACGGTCGGCAAAGTCCTTTCTGACACTTTGAAGAAGCCTTTGTTAGCCATTTCTTCATTGAAGGCCATTGCTCGTCAGATTCAGCTGCAGGGGAATCAAAAGAAAATCGTGTTGGCACTCTTTGACGCCCGTAACGACAACGTTTTTGCTGGTGCCTATATTGACGATAAAACCGTCTTGGAAGATGGTCACTATCCAATCGATGAGGTTTTGCATTTGATTGCTCAAATGAACGAACCCGTTGTTGTCGTTGGGGATGGCAGTCATTTCGAAGAGATGATTGAAGAAGAACTTGGTCGGATGCCATTAACCATCTTATCGGAAGAGGACTCACTTCCTGATGGAACCGGTTTAGTTGATTTAGCTAAAACAGCTAAGCCCGTCGAAGATGTTGCGAACTTAACCCCTGCTTACTTGCGTAAGACACAGGCTGAATTGAACTGGGAGAAAGCCCACCAAGGACAGCCACTGGACAAGCCCTATGTTTTTGAAGTTTAGGAAAAAGAAGAAAAAAGAAAAGCCTGTCGCGCAGACGTTAATTGACTTTCCAACGGAACGCTTTGAGGCGGCCGATGGGGATGTGTTGACTTTGCGTCTGGCGACGGTTGCTGATATTCCAGGGTTGGTGGCAATCCAAGAGGCAGTTTATAACGGCTATGCTCCCTGGGTGTCGCGAGACTTTTACCATGAACTAAAGCAGGAAAAGGACCGCCTCTACTTAGTGGCATCGAAGCGTGATCAGGTTGTGGCCTTTATTGCGCTAGTGCGGCGGGAACAAGTGCCCGATCTGCATATTGCTAACATTGCGGTTTTGCCAGTTTGGCAGGGCCGTCAGGTTGGCTCCTATTTGATTAATACGGCAAAGGCGGTGGCTTGGGAGATTAACTTGCCAAAGCTTTCTTTGGAGGCTCGTCGTTCGAACACTGGGGCCTTAGCACTCTATGATCGACTTGGCTTTGTTGTTGAGGACGTTATTGAGAATTACTACATCGATAATAAGGAAGACGCGATTTCAATGGTGGATTACCTCGATGCATAGAGCAGCAACAAATGAAGACCTTGAAACGATTGCTGGGATTGCCGAGTCAGCATTTGGTAAGCATAATCCCTTGCCGCACGATTTAATTGCTCAGCAATTATCGGCTGGTCGAGTAAGTTATTTAATTGACGAAGCTGAGGATGCCTTCATATCCTTTAGTCAGGTACTAGACGAGATTGAGATTTATGATTTGGCGGTGGTAGAGGATAGGCAGGGCCAAGGAATTGGCCAGGTACTTTTCAATACATTTTTGCAGGAGTACGCTGATAGCCACTTGTTTTTGGAAGTAGCGGAGGGGAACTTAGCCGCCAGGCACATTTATGAGAAGATGGGCTTTCAGCAGTACCATGAACGCCCGAATTATTACCAAGACGGTCAGACCGCCATTTTAATGGAGAAAAAGCCATGACAACATTGATTGCATTTGAATCGAGCGCGGACGAAACTTCCGTTGCTGTTGTAAAAGACGGCAAGGAAGTGTTGTCCAACGCGGTCGCCACACAAATTAACTCCCATCAACGGTTTGGAGGGATTGTTCCGGAGGTTGCTTCAAGGCACCACTTGGAGTGGATTACGAAGACTTTGGACATCGCAATGGACGAATCTGGGTTAAAACCGGAAGACATTGACGGTGTGGCCGTTACCTACGGGCCAGGCCTAGTTGGCTCACTTTTGGTTGGGTTGATGGGGGCGAAGACTTTTGCGATGGCTCACAATCTACCAATTATCCCGGTTAACCATTTAGCTGGGCACATTGCCGCAGCAAACTTCAATAAGCCGATTGAATACCCAGCCATTGCCCTTATGGTTTCCGGTGGGCACACCGAGTTGGTTCTGATGACGGAGGAGAATTCCTTTGAAATCTTGGGCGAAACCTACGATGATGCGGCAGGGGAATCCTATGATAAAGTCGGTCGCCTGATGGGAGTGAATTACCCAGCAGGTAAGGCAATTGATGAATTGGCTGCGCAAGGTAAGGTAACCATCGACTTCCCACAGGCAATGGCCCATGAGGCTGGCTATGACTTTTCATTCTCAGGGTTGAAGTCCGCGGTGATTAATCAGGTTCATAACGCGGAGCAGCGCGGAGAAGAGATTGATAAGGCAGACTTGGCTGCTTCCTTCCAAGCAGCTGTGATTAAGGCTTTGATTGAGCGTACACGTCGAGCACTGACGGATTTTCCTGTAAAGTCCTTGGTGCTTGCTGGTGGTGTTGCTGCCAACTCTGGCTTACGTGCAGCTTTGACTGATTTGATTCAGGAATTTCCTGAAACGGACTTTATTCCTGTGCCTAAGCAATACACTGGTGATAACGCAGCCATGATTGGCGCGGCAGGCTATTGGAATTATAAGGATGGTATTTTTGCCGATTTGGATTTGAACACACATCCAGGTCTTGATTTCCCATTGCGAGAAGAAAAATAGTGGTAAACGGGCGGATGCCTGTTTTTTTCTTCCGTTTTTTTAGTATCCATTTAATAAATATTTCACGATAATGTGATAAAATGATTGTGAAAAATCATCAAAGCTATTTCGAGTTGTCTTGTATTATGCTATAATTTAAATAATATTTTTCACAAATAAAATAATTTTCACAAAGAACTGATGGAGAAGAAATTATGAATGAGCAAGCGCGAATTCCTCGTGCAACCGCTAAACGGTTGCCGATTTACTATCGTTATTTAACATTTTTGGAAGATGCAGGGACTAACCGAATCTCATCTGCTGAGTTAGCGGAAGCAACAAAGTTTGATGCTGCGACCATTCGTCGTGACTTTTCATACTTTGGTGCCTTGGGTAAGCGTGGATATGGCTATGATGTGAAGGCTTTGCTGTCATTCTTTGCAAAGGTTTTGGATCAAAGCTCATTGATTAACGTCGCCTTGATTGGTGTCGGCCACTTGGGTCACGCACTCTTGAACTTTAATTTCCACCAATCTTCGAACATGCGAATTGCGGCTGCTTTTGATATTAATGAGCATCGTGGCAAGATTTTGTCAGGTGTGCCAATTTATGACATGTCTGAATTGGAAGAACAAATTAAAGCACAACGGATTAACATTGCTATTTTGACTGTTCCACAAGAAGAGGCCCAAGAAATCACTGATCGCCTAGTTTCAGCGGGTATCAAGGGTATTATGAACTTTACGCCACTTCGTGTTTCAGTACCAGATGGTGTTCGTGTTCAAAACGTTGACTTGACTAATGAATTGCAGACTTTGGTCTACTTCATTCAAAACTATGCATCTATTACAACGGGGAAATAATCAACGATGGCAGTACTTGATTTAAACGATAGCAAACAAGTTGAAAAATTTCAGACCTTCGTCCGTGAACAGGATGGCGGTCAAGTGACTCAAGACCCCAAATGGGGTGAGTTGAAAGCAAACTGGGGTCATGTTTATATTTATCGTACAAATGATTCCGGCGAGATTACGGCTGCTATGGCTGTTTTAACCATTGAGGCTGTCCCTGGTAAGCTGTTGGCATACTGTCCTAAGGGACCAGTCGCCAACATTCAGGATGTTGAACTAGTGAAGTCTCTTGTTCAAGAAGCTTTGGATAACTTGCCTGACAATGTCTTTCTCCTTCGAATGGATCCAGAAGTTCTTTATGATAAGAATCTTGATGCGGCATATCAAGCAGCCGGTTTTGTAACTCGCAACGTGGATGTTACCTATATGCATGGGAACATCCAACCACGTCGCAACGTAGAACTCTTTTATGATGGTCGTGGTGAAGGCGCTTCAGTGATTACAAACGAAGAAGAATTGATGCACCACTTTAAGAGTGATTACCGAAACCAGATTCGTCGTGCTAAAAAAGATGGTGTTACGATCACGTCTGGACGTTCAAAGGAAGATATTGATGCCTTCTTTGAGACTTATAAAATGATGGCAAAGGCGCAAAATATCACCCATCGACCAATTGACTACTTTTACCGAATGCAAGAACTCTGGGCTGATGATTCAGCTTTCCGTGTTTTCTTAGCCCACTTTGATGGACAGGTTGTTGCAGCTGGAATTGGCTTTTCTTATGGTGATAAGATTTGGTATATGTACGCAGGCTCAAACCGTTCTTATGCAAAGCATTACGGTCCATATTTGGTTCAATGGGAAATGTTAAAGTGGGGGCTTGCTGAAAAGAAAGTACGCTACGACTTTGGTGGTGTTGGTGACTTTACACCAGAAGATGGTCTGTATAAGTTTAAGCATGGTTTTGCTTATCATGATCCACATGTGGAATACATTGGTGAGTTGGACTGGGTTCTTGACCAAGAAGCTTATGACAAGTATTTAGAAGGTTTTGCAGAATAAACACTAGCCGTTGAGCCGTCCCCGATTATTGACGAGAAAGGCGAAATTATGACAATTAAATTGATTGCTTCCGATATGGATGGTACGTTCTTAGTAAATGAGGATGAATACGATCAAGCCCATTTTGAGAAGGTTCTGCGTCAATTGAAGGAGCGAGATATCCGCTTTGTGGCTGCTTCGGGACGACGCC
The DNA here is from genome assembly GCF_028764065.1 of Fructobacillus sp. CRL 2054. Lineage (GTDB taxonomy): Bacteria > Bacillota > Bacilli > Lactobacillales > Lactobacillaceae > Fructobacillus. The sequence goes on along the minus strand of NZ_JACOFN010000009.1, from coordinate 34,610 downwards.
TTCAGAATTTAAAAGAGTTATTTGCACCAATTGATGCTGATCTTCTAAATCAAATTGACTATGTCGGATCAAATGGTTCGGTGGTGGCAACTTCTCAAAAGAATCTATATTCCATTTATTTAAGCGCTGATTTAATTGAAAAAGTCATCCGCTGGAATAGTGGGTATGCTCCCTCGGCTAATAACTTAATTGTTCTTTCAGGTATCAAGGGAACCTATGTTTCGAATCATGCGACGAAAGAAGTAATCGATATGATTTCTCGCTTTTATCCAAATGTGATGCAGGTTGAAAAGTTACTTGAGATTAATGATCAAATACTTGGTGTGTCCTTTATTTGGCCGCATGAAGAAGTGCAGACTTATGTTCAGGATATCGAAGATTTGTTTGGACATGAGATTCATGTTACAGGTTCAGGCTTTGGATCGGTTGATATTCTTCCGCGTGATGTCAATAAGGCGAACGCCCTACAAATTTTACAAGACTATTATGGAATTTCAGATGAAGAAGTAATGGTCTTTGGGGATAATTCCAATGACTTGGAAATGCTTGAAAAGTATCAGGAAGCGTATTTGATGCCTAATGCAGCAACCTTTATGCATGAGATGCACGATAAAGAGGCGGTTACAACAAACGTCGAAGCTGGTGTCTTGCGAACAATTGAAGAAAAATTATCCTTAAAGGATTAATAAAAAAGGGCGAAAGCTCTTTTTTTATTTTATCCGTATTTAGACTCAGTCAAGATTTCCTTTGAATAATGATATAATTAATGTACTAAGGGTATGGTGAATAATATGATGCAAGCCTATCGTAATTTTTTCTTTCATTATTTTAATTTAAACCAAAGTACTGGCCGCAAAGATTACTGGTTGGCGACTTTTGTGAATATTATTGTGGCTCTGATTTTTTATAGCGTTTCTTCCTTTTTGTTCTATTTGCTGGGGATGACGGATCAAGTCTTGGTATTGAACCTAATTGTAGCTTTTGCCATGATTATTTGGTTGATTTTAGCAACGGCTTTTATTTTGGCGATTTTGATTCCAATGGTGACAATATCGTTTCGACGCTATCGTGACACTGGGGTATCGATGTGGCTTTTTTGGATTGAGCCACTCTTATTGCTCGGTCTACTCGGCTTACTTTCGGAAGAGTTTAGCGACGGCTATACAAACATCTGGGTTGTTGTGGTTACCGGCCTCTTCCTTGTGGCTGACATACTAGTCAAGTTATTACCAAGTGCTAGTCAATCGGATAGTGAATAAACAAAAGTCATCGAAATGGGAGTATTTGTTAGCTCGTTTCGATGACTTTTTGCTTGAAAAGTATTAATTATGGTATTCTTATCAAAGAATATAAGGATGGAATAAAATATGAAGGCTTTGGCCACTTTTTTTCAAGAACACCGTCGGGTTCGTTGGACAATTCAAAGTTTTATGAAGGTACTGGCTTGGTTTGGCTTCTTTTGCTTTGAGTATCTGGCAATGGCACTATTGCAGTTGTCGGTTTACTTCTCAGATCAAATGAGAGATATTTTGTTGCTTTGCGGGCTACTCCTATCCGGCTTTTTCATTTACTTTGGCATGGATACGCTGAATGCTGGCAAAGAGACAGTGAAAGGTTTCTTGAAGCATTTATCACCTAAAAGAATTGATTGGCCAAGTAAATCCGAGTTCGCCCACATCGCCGCTATTTACATTATTTCTTTAGCGGGGATGATGTCTTGGCAAGTTTTTGAAAACTTTTTCTTATCGAAAATTACTTCAGGTACTACGGAAAATCAGGCGGCCCTGGACAGCATGATGTCTTTTGGAGGGCGGTACTCAATCATTGTGCTTTCGCTAGTGATTGTTTTTCTTGGCCCAATTATGGAAGAGCTTGTCTTCCGTGGCCTTTTCTTCCATTACTTTAATTGGAAGAAGGCTCCTTGGGTGACAATCATTGCCTCTGGCTTGCTCTTTGGTCTTTACCACCTAGGTTCTTATACTTGGTTATCGCTTTTAGATTTGCCACCATATTTGATTATTGGGACAGGTTTGGCCTATGCCTATAGTTATACCAACAAGCTTTCCTCTTCTATCTTGATGCACATCTTCCATAATGGCTGGGTGCAGGTGATGTCTTTGATGGTTTTGATTCATTAAAAAGAAAAAAAGTCCACTGGTTCAAAAGAACCAGTGGGCTTTTTGTTATGAAAACCTATTTATCAATACCAGGGAACTTCTTTTCTCGAATAATCTGATCAAAAAGCGCGTAGTCCTTTTGGAAGGAGTAAGGCTTTGGCAGGCTGCTATTCCAGATGCGAATCACCTGCATGTTCCCCAAGAGCCAAAGAATGTCAGACGAAGAGGCCATCGCTGTTAACTCACGGAAAACTGCGTTGTAGAATTGTTCTTCGAAGACTTTGTCTTCTAATTGAAAATCTAAAACGGACAGTGAGTCAGGAAAGGTAAATTCGTTAATTGTAGTAAAGGGGGCATCCTGAAAAGAATCGATATCAATTTGGTTGCTCAAAATTGTCATTGCTTCTTTGACGATAACGTCTAGCAATTCAAATTTATCATCGAAATGACGGTAAAAGGTATTACGGTTGACCTCTGCTTCTTCGCAAATATGTTTCACAGTGATTTTTGAAAAAGGCATTTTAGTTAGAAGGTCACCTGCTGTATCAAGCAGGTGTTCATGCATGAGGGTGTAGGTTTTATTAGCCATAAAAGGGACACTTTCTCTCTGTTGTAATGTTTGCGCGACAGTATCTCAATTTTACCCCTTTACCGTAAATATTTCCATGTTTAGAATAGATTCAGTTGTTAAATGAAAATATATAAAAGGAGAAACGACTATGCTTAAAAGCTTAGGAAAATGGATTTATAATAATAAATTCAAGACTTTCTTTGCATGGATCGTTGTTGTCGCCGCGTTGGCGGCTGGGGCACTTGGCTTAGGTTCACACTACACACAGAACTTGACAATTTCTGGTATCCCTTCAACGAACATTCAATCAACTTTGCAGAAGGAATTTAATCAAAATCCTAATGCGGGAACTATGAAGGCCGTTATTCAGAAGAAGGATAACGGGGATGTGACATCAGATAGCACGAAGGCTGATGTGGCCGCAGCTATTAAGAAGGTTCAAGATAAGTATGGTGATGACATTAAGTCAATCGCCAACCCATACGAATCTGATGCTGTTTCCTCTGATAAGACGACCGCCTACGTTGATATCACTTACAAGAAGGATGCTAACGATGTACCACGTAAGGCCATTGATAAGGTGATGGACATCTTCAACGACAAGGTGAAGACGTCAAACACGAAGGTTGCCTTTACTGGATCCGTTCAGGTTCACGCCTTTGAAGTTGGTGGTCCTTCAGAAATTATCGGTATTTCCATTGCCTTTGTTTTGTTGTTGGTTCTCTTCCGTTCCTTTGTAACGGCTGGAATGCCAATTATTTCAGCTTTGGTCGGTTTGGTTTCAGGTATCCTTTTGGTTACCATCGGAACGAACTTCTTGACCATGGCTTCTGTTTCACAGACTTTGGCCGTGATGTTGTCATTGGCCGTTGGAATTGATTACTCACTCTTCATTTTGAACCGTTATAAGACGGATTTGGCTGATACCAATGGTGATCGACAAGAAGCACTTGGACGTGCTTTGTCTGAAGCTGGTGCTTCAGTTATCTTTGCCGGTGTCACGGTTATTATCGCCGTTCTTGGGTTGGCCTTTGCTGGCATCGAATTCGTTACGACGATGGGAATTGCTGCCGCCTTTGCCGTGGCCTTTGCCGTATTCTCCGCTTTGACTTTCTTGCCAGCCTTGATTGCTTTGTGCGCAAAGTTTATTAAGCCAGCTACAAAGACTGTTGATGAATTGGCTGCTAACCCATCAAAGATTACAAAGTTCTTAACTGGTCACCCTTGGACGGTTATCGTTTCTGTTATCGTTATCCTAGGAGCCGTGGCATTGCCAGCACAAAACATGCGTTTGGGTATGCCATACAACGGTTCACTTCCAGAAGACCGTACAGAACGTCAAGCCTATGACATGATTTCTGACAAGTTTGGTGAAGGAATTAACTCACCATTGGTTGCTGTTGTGAAGTTGGATTCATCAAAGTCATCTGATGAAAACCAAGCAAACTTGAATAAGATTGCTGATCATATTGCCGGCTTGAAGGGTGTTAAGACGATGAAGACTTTGTCAGTTGATAAAGTCAAGGCTGCTACATTGCAAGAGCAAATGACTGCTCAAGCAAAGCAGCAAATGGCCGCCCAGGCTCAGGCTACTGGTCAAATGCCAACACAGGCAGAGCAGGATGCTGCGGCTGCTAAGATGAAGACTGAGATTGTTGCTCAAGCCGGTCGTAAGTACATGGTTTCTGACGATGGTAAGTACGCTCTTATGTTGATTACCCCTAAGAAGGGATCAGAGGCTGTTGAAACAACTAACCTTGTTAATAAGATTAAGGATTACTCTGACACCACGAAGTCAAAGTACGATGCAAAGATTACTTTGACAGGTATTAACGCTGTTAACTTGGACATCACGGATAAGTTGAACAAGGCAACACCAATCTTCGTTGCCACAATTATGGTTTTGGCCTTCTTGCTTTTGATGGCCGTCTTTAAGTCATTCGTTGTGCCAATTGTTGCCATGCTTGGTTTCGGTCTGTCACTACTGGCATCATTTGGATTCACGACTTTGGTTATTCAAGAAGGGTTCATGAAGAGCTTCTTCGGCGTATCAAAGGGTGCCCCATTGATTGCTTTCTTGCCAATCATCGTTACAGCCATTCTCTTCGGTTTGGCCATGGATTACGAAGTCTTTATGGTTTCACGTGCTCGTGAAGAGTACAAGAAGACAGGGGACAACGATCGTGCCGTAACGGTTGCTATGCAGGATTCAGGTCCAATTGTTGTCACTGCCGCCTTGATTATGATTGCCGTCTTTGGTTCATTTGCTTTGAACTCTGACCCAACCATTAAGTCATTGGGATTGGCTTTGGCCTTCGGAATCTTCTTCGATGCGTTCTTCGTTCGTTTGCTCTTTGTGCCAGCGATGTTGAAGGTCTTCGGAAAGACTAACTGGGCATTCCCTGGAAAAAAGAATTAAACACTAGTTTATGAAAGAAAAAGGTCTGACATTTGTCAGGCCTTTTTTATGTCTAGAAAAAAATAAAAGAATTTTCGAAAAAGTCTTGTCAGTACTAGCTAGGCTTGTTATAATATTTAAGTCGTAAGGCATTCGGGAGTGTAGCGAAGTCTGGCTAAACGCGACGGACTGTAACTCCGTTCCTTCGGGTTCGTAGGTTCGAATCCTACCGCTCCCATCGCTGCTGCAAAAAGTAGCTGGTATCTTACGATTGCCCCTTGGCCAAGTGGTAAGGCAGAGGTTTTTGGTACCTCCATGCGCTGGTTCGATCCCAGCAGGGGCAATAAGGCCGTTAGGCAATCACTTTTAGCAGGCAGAGATGCCTGCTTTTTTATTTAAAAATTAATGTTCTAAAAAAGCCTTCTAGCAATCACTAGAAGGCTTTTTCTATGTTTTAATGGATGTACTTTTGGTATCGCTGGACTTCTTCGCTTGAAAGGGCCACAGTCAGAACCGTACCATTCTCATCGAATTCCTGGTCTAGCAATTCGTGGTGATCTAAGATATTGGCAACTACCGCTGAATCGGCGAAGGGAACGTGTAGGGTCATTTCTTGACGATCAGCAAAGATTTCTTTCTTAACAAGCTTTAAAAGCTCGTCTTGGGAGGTGCGGTCCCTTGCTGAGATTGTAATGGCACCATCACCATCAACAAGTGGATAGGCTAGGTCGGCTAGGTCCGCCTTGTTAAAGACGGTAATCATGGCCTTATCCTTGATTCCTAAGCGCTCAAGGGTTTCTTCAGTAGTGGCCATCATCTCCTTGTGGTGAGGGTCTGAGATGTCGACAACCTGTAATAGTAAGTCGGCCTGGGCAGCTTCTTGTAAGGTTGATTCGAAGGCAGCCACTAAGTGGTGGGGGAGTTTTGAAACAAAGCCAACTGTATCTGAAAGTAAGAACTGTGATTTGTCAGGAAGCGTTAGCTGTCGAATCGTTGTGTTCAGGGTTGCAAAGAGCATGTCTTTTTCAAAGACTTGCTTACTTTGGTCATTTTCAGCTCCCTGTCCAAAACGCGTTAAGAGCTGATTCATCAAAGTTGACTTACCGGCGTTGGTGTAACCTACAAGAGCAACGGTTGGAATTTCAGATTCTTGGCGTTTCTTGCTTTGAACCGAACTGTCTTTTTGTAGTTCAGCTAGCTCCTTTTTGATTGCAACCATTTCCGAAGTTAATCGACGGCGAGACTGCTCTAACTGTGTTTCACCGGCTCCACGAGAGGTAAAACCGCCACCACCGGCACCTGTCTGCTGATCTAGGGAAACGGACATGGATGTGCGAAGGCGAGGGAGCTGGTACTGCAAACGAGCAAGCTGTACTTGAAGTTTAGCAACCTTCGTTTGAGCACGCTGTGCAAAAATATCTAAAATTAAACCAGTACGGTCAACTACCGTGGCGTCAGTTGCTTTTTCTAGGTTACGAATTTGCGATGGGGATAATTCGTCGTTTGTAACGATTAAATCCACATCGTAGGTTTGAACGGCAATGCGCAGTTCCTCGACTTTACCTTTCCCAAAGTAGGTCGCTGGGTTTGGACGCTCTAATGACTGGATATACGTTTCGACCGGGTTTAGCCGGTTGGCCTTTGCTAAATTGGCTAACTCTTCTAACTCATAGTCTAAGTTTTGCTTCTGGTCTTGTTTTAAAGCTGCTAACAGCACTGGACGTATCTTTACTTCAGTAGAATTAAAATCTTCCATTTGTTTCTCCATTGAAAAAGTCGGCGAACGCCGACTCCGTTTTATTTTACGTTAAAAACCGTTTCGCTATCGTTAAAGATATCGACACGACCACCTTCTTCGCTAAGGTGGATTTTGGTTACTGCACCGTTGCTAATTGAATTAACGGCTAATTCAGAGTGTCCAAAGTAATCGACAATGGCACGAATAGTTGTACCATGGGCTACAACTAGTACTTGGTCACCGTCCTTGTGTTCTTCTAGAAGGAATTTGAAACCGTTCTTAACACGCTTGATAAAGTGATCATAGTCTTCTGCAAGCTTATAAGGGTCAGCCAGTGCAAAGAGGTTCATAGATTCAGCCATGCCACGTTTCGTAATCATGTCTGAATAATCGGCATAAAAGGTGTCTGAGAAGGCGTTTAACTGCGTTAAAGCGACTTGTGAGTCAATACCTTCAAATGAACCGAAATTCTCTTCACGGAAGTCAGGTAGTTGTTGTGGCCAAATGGGTGAACCTGCCTGATTTTCTGATAGAAGGTACTTCGCCGTATGGATTGCTCGAGTAAGGTCGGATGAGTAGGCACCGGCGAAGTGGACATTGGCTAATCGTTGTCCGGCTAAGTGGCCATCATGAATACCTGACTCGGTTAATGGTGCATCAGAGTACCCTTGCAAACGACGTGTGAGATTGAAATAGGTTTGGCCGTGGCGAACGAGGTACAAATCAATGGCGGTCATAAACAGCTCCTTTAAAGATCTTGTTGGTTGTTGCAACAATTGTTTAACCCTAGTTTACCACGAAAGAAAAGCTAGACCGAATGGTAAGGGGGATTTAATTTACCAATTTATTTATAAAAAAAGCAGCCCTAGGGCTGCTTTATATCTTCATTATTTATCATCAGAAGTGGCGTGATGGTCATTGCGTTCACGCAGGTGGAACTTTGGCTTATCAATTGAATCATCTTGTTCATCAGTACTTGATTCACCATCTTCAGATGAAGATGGTGCAACAGGTTCATCATCAAGTTCTTTCACAGCGAATTCTGGGATAAAGGCGTTTTCATATCCAAGTGCAGTGACTTTGTAATTAGCAATACGTAATGAATCGCCCGTTCGGAAGTCAGGATCACGCTTCAAAACGTAACCGGTCAACGTGACAGCTTCATCATCGTCCAATTCCTTCACATCTGTGTGGAAGTAACGCTGGAAGTCATACAAAGTTGTTTTACCGGAAACCTTGTAACGGCGATCACCGAGCTTTTCGATGTACTCGTCCGATTGGTCATCCATTTCATCACGAACGGATCCGAATAACTCTTCGTAGATATCCTTATCAGTGATAATACCGGCAGTACCACCATACTCATCAACAACAACTGCGATTGGTGAGCGCTTCATAACCATTTCGTCCATGACGTTGTGGAGGTCCATGTTCTCCGGAACAGCGGGAATATCACGCATGATTTTGGCAACTGATTCCTTACCAGAGATACGACTTTGGCGAACAAGGTCGTAGTTGAAGACGTATCCTAGAATCTTATCTTTATCACCATCTGCGACGACTGGGAAACGAGAATGACGAACCTTTAGGTATTCGTCCAATCCAGAAGAAATACTTTGAGAAACATCGATAACATCCATTGATGTACGGTCAATCATAACATCAACCGCAACTTTATCGTTCATTTCAAATGCGCGTTGCATGAAAGTCAAATCTTCAGTATCCAATTCACCGGCTTCAGCTGCATTCTTAGACAATGATAGAATCTCGGTTTGAGAGTAGATATCGTCATCGTTTGTCACTTGGAAACCAAGTAGGTGGGTGACCCAGTTTGACATGTGGTCAAGCAACCAAATCATTGGGAACAAAGTGATGTGGAAGAAACGTACAGGCTTAACAATGAAAAGGAGGACCTTAATTGGTTCTTCAATGGCAATGTTCTTTGGCACCAAATCAGTGAAGACGGCGTGCAGAACGGTAAAGATAACGATAGCAGCCACAGAGGCAACAGGCTTGGCCATGTCCGTTGGAAGCATGTGTGACTGAATAATTAAATCGGCCACTGTTTCTTCACCGACCCAACCTAAGATAAGGGAAGTCAGCGTGATACCAACCTGAGCAGTTGAAAGGAACTCTGTTAGGTGGGTAACCATGTGGATAGCGGAAGCGATGTTCTTTGAAGGCTTTTCACGGTCGTCTTGTAGGGCCTGTAAAGCTGAGAGTCGCACCTTAACTAAGGAGTACTCAGTTAAAGTAAAGAGCACTGCAAGTAGTAAGATAAAAACAATAATAAGTGTATTAATTAAATACGAAGGACCTGAATCCAAAACACATACCTCTTTCAATTCGATTTCTTTATTTAATACTTATTATATCAAAAAATACGGCGATGGTAAGTGGGTAATGGCGTACAATGACAAATGTAACAAAGCCTTCTTCACAAGGGGTAACAGAATGGATGTTCCCCTCATTGTTGGGATAAGAAGTGATTTATTAGATTCTAAATTGTAATAACAAGGTAAGAAACCGAACAATAAGGGGTTATCAGCCTTTGTATAAAAATGCACAAAATAAATTCAAAAACCCGGTCTGATAAGGTTCTGGAAATATTTGTTTGTGCAGACATCTTTAGACCTTGAAGTCTATTTTTAAAACAGTAAACTAGAGATTGTCCCGTTGTTTAAATCAACGTTAAAAGCCTGATTAAACAGCGATAAATATAGAGAGAAAGAAGGACCACCTTATGTCAGAAATTACGGTCTTTACAAAAAATAACTGCGTTCAATGTAAGATGACAAAGAAGTACTTGGATCAACTTGGTTTGGGATTCAAAGAAATTAACATTGAAGAGCAACCTGAATACCTCGCTCAATTGAAGGAGCAGGGATTCAAGCAAACACCCGTTGTTCAAGTAGCTGGTCGCGAAGCCTTTGCTGGATTCCAACCTGCCGTTTTGAAGCAATTGACCGCTTAAGCTTTTTTAGTGTAGCTACTTTTTATTACATATCGTAATAAGATTTGCTTCAGTAAAAAAGAATTTGCTAAGTACAAGCAACGGAAAGGAATTTCATGTCATTATTAGACATCGATCTCGCGAATGTTAAGTATTTTGATTTAAACAACGAAGTTAACATTCCAAAAAACGGTCAGATTCAACTTGAAAAAGACCAGGAAGCTTTAGAAGCATTCATGGAAGAAAACGTTGAACCAAACATGAAAAAGTTTGATTCATTAAAAGAACGTTTTGACTGGATGATTAAGAACGACTTTTTGGAAAAGGGCTTCATTGAAAAGTATAAGATGTCTTTCATCGAAGAACTCTATGCCTTCTTGGAGGGCGAAGACTTTCACTTTGCTTCCTTTATGGCTGCCTTTAAGTTCTATAACCAGTATGCACAGAAGACCAATGACAAGGCTTACTACGTTGAATCATACATTGATCGACTTGCAGCCAACGCTTTGTTCTATGCCAATGGTGATGAGACATTAGCAATGTCGCTTGCAAACGAAATGGTGCACCAACGTTACCAACCGGCAACGCCATCCTTCTTGAACGCGGGACGTGCACGTCGTGGTGAATTGGTTTCTTGTTTTGTTTTGCAAGCAACGGACAATATGAATTCCATTGGGCGTATTATCAACTCAGCACTCCAACTATCTAAGATGGGTGGGGGAGTTGGAATTAACTTGTCCAATGTCCGTGAATCTGGTGCGCCGGTAATGGGGATTGCTAATTCAGCTGGTGGAATCGTGCCAATTATGAAGTTATTGGAAGATTCTTTTACCTTCTCTTCACAGGTTGGAGCCCGTCAAGGAGCCGGTGTTGTCTACTTAAACATCTTCCATCCTGACGTCATGACTTTTATGGCAACCAAGAAGGAAAACGCCGATGAGAAGGTTCGTGTTAAGACGCTTTCCCTCGGGTTGATTGTGCCGGACAAGTTCTACGAATTGACAAAGGCCAATAAGGAAATGGCTTTGTTCTCACCTGACGATGTTGAGCGTGAGTACGGAGTGCCATTTAACTACGTTGATTTGACTGCGGAATACGATAACTTGTTAGCAAACAAGAATATCCGTCGTAAGATGATTCCTGCACGAACAGTCGAAGAAGAAATTTCAAAGTTGCAGCAGGAATCTGGTTATCCATACATTATGAACGTGGATACGGTTAACGCAGCCAACCCAATTGATGGAAAGATTATTTCATCAAACCTTTGTTCAGAAATTTTGCAGGTGCAGACACCATCAGAATTAAACGATGAACAGGAATATACAAAGTTGGGTGAAGATATTTCATGTAATTTGGGTTCCGTTAACATTGTGAACATGATGAAGACACCGGATTTCGGGGCTTCAGTTGAAGCAATGATTCGTGCGCTTTCCTTTGTTTCCGACAACTCAAACCTAAACGTTGTGCCTTCTGTTGAAAATGGTAACCAGAAGAAGCATGCCGTTGGATTGGGTGCGATGGGACTTGCAGCCCTCTTTGCACAAAACCAAATGATGTATGGAGATGAAGAAGCCTTGGACTTCACTCAAACCTTCTTCTCAACGTTAAACTACTACTCTTTGATTGCTTCCATGCACATTGCAGAAGACCGTGGGGAAACGTTTGCTGGCTTTGAAAAGTCTGCCTATGCGGATGGCTCATACTTCAACCAGTATTTGGAAAAGGACTTTGGTCCTAAGACTGAAAAAGTCGCCAAGCTCTTTGAAAACATTCACTTGCCAAGCCATGAAGATTGGCAGCAGTTGAAGAAGGAAGTTATGGAAAATGGTTTGTATAACGCTTACCGTCACGCCATTGCACCAACTGGTTCGATTTCATACGTTAATAACACGACAGCTTCGCTGCACCCAATCATTAACCGAATTGAAGAACGTCAAGAGGCGATGATTGGAAAGGTCTACTATCCAGCGCCTGGCCTTTCAAACGAAACGATTCCTTATTATCAATCAGCTTATGATACGGATATGCGTAAGGTTGTTGACGTTTATGCAGCGGCACAGCCACACGTTGACCAAGGAATGTCTTTGACATACTTCATGCGTTCAACGATTCCTGATGGGCTCTACGAATGGAAGGATGATCGTACGAACAAGATGACGACACGTGACTTGTCTATCTTGCGTAACTACGCCTTTAAGAAGGGTATCAAAACGATTTACTATGTTCGTACCTTTACGGATGATAATCAAGAAGCCGGTGTGAACGAGTGTGAATCTTGTTCCATCTAATTCTTAAAAAAATAAAAAACAAGCGGAAGCTTGTTGTACATATGGTACTCTTAACGGGTGCAATCATTTTAAATGTTACGGCTATGCTCTTGAATAGTCTGTGATGAATATACAGTGTGATATGAGAAGGGAGAGAAGGTTACATGTCTGAATACCGTGTTTTATACACGTCCATTGAGGGTAATACCGAATCCTTTATTAATAAGTTAAAAGCTGAGGCTGAAGCAGCGGGCGACCAGCTTTCCGTGCTTGAAATTGGTGAAGAAAATGACTTTGCTCATGAAAAGAAACCCTATGTTATTTTAGTACCAACCTATTTGAACGGTGGAACGGGTACGGGGCCGGAAGTAATCGAGATTTTTACAAATGGCTTGGGCGACTATGTTGATTATGGTAACAACGCTCGTTACCTTCGCGGTGTCATTGGATCTGGTAATCGTAATTTCAACGATCAGTACATTTTGACAGCAAAACGTTATGCCAAAAAGTACAACGTACCAGTTATTGGTGATTATGAGTTAAGAGGAACGCAGCGTGAAGCTGAAAAGATTTTTGCTCGTATCAAAGAGACGTTAGGAGAATAATTATGCAACACGTTAATCAAGGTTCTTATACAGCGGTGAATTGGAATAATATTGAGGATTCACTAGATAAGGCAACTTGGGAAAAATTGACTCAGCAGTTCTGGCTGGATACACGTGTGCCAATCTCTAACGATTTGCGTGTTTGGCGTGGTGAACTGGATGATGCGGAACGCCGAGTATATAACTTGGTCTTTGCAGGTTTGACAACGCTTGACACCCTCCAATCACAGGATGGAATGGCTTCATTACGGGCAGATGCCGTTAACCAAAAAGAAGAAGCGGTTTTGAACAATATCCAGTTTATGGAATCTGTTCACGCTAAGTCTTACTCATCAATTTTTGAAACACTAAATGATAAGAGTGAAATTGATGAAACCTTTGATTGGGCTGATCATAACGAGTTTTTGCAGTATAAGGCAAATAAGATTAATGATATCTACCATAATGGAACACCTTTGCAAAAGAAGGCCGCTTCGGTCTTCCTAGAAACGTTCTTGTTCTATTCAGGTTTCTTTACGCCCCTCTATTATTTGGGTCACAACAAGATGGTTAACGCGGCTGAAATCATTAAGTTGATTTTGCGAGATGAATCTGTTCACGGAACTTATATTGGCTACAAGTTCCAAGTTGGTTTCAAAAAGCTTTCTGAAGACGAGCAAGAAGAGCTGAAGGCTTGGATGTATGACCTACTCTTTGACTTGTATTCGAACGAAGAGCAGTTTACGCACGAAATTTATGACCAAATTGGTTGGACAGATGATGTTCTTGTATTCCTGCGTTATAACGCGAACAAGGCTTTGATGAACTTGGGACAGGAACCAATGTTCCCTGATTCAGCTGATGATGTGAACCCTGTTGTTATGAATGGTATTTCAACATCAACATCAAATCACGATTTCTTCTCCGCGGTTGGTAATGGTTACCTCCTTGGTGAAGCGGAATCTATGTCTGATTCAGATTATGATATTTAAATATAAAAAAGCGATGACCTTTCGGTCATCGCTTTTTTATTTGTTTTGTTAAGCTTCCTGGTCTTTAAACATCCAGAACTTTTTCTTTAAGAATGTAGCAGTCATTGGGTAAAGAGATGCACAGAAGATTACCCAAACGTATGCGAGAAGGAAGGCCCCGATTGTGTCAGTCAAGAAGTGCGCTGAGAAATAAAGGCGTGACAACATGGTCATCAATGTTAACGTGATCAAGAACCATTTCGTTAAAATACGAATCAATGTTGATGAAATGTTTGGTGTCACCAAAAGGAACATGATGAAGACCGTTAACCACATCGCTGTTACGTGTTGTGAGGGGAATGAAGCGCCGCTATCCGTTAGCAAATGACCAACGGGGCGATCACGGTGTACCATGATTTTGATAATCTGTGTGATAACAACGCCACCAAAAATTGTAAGGATCACCCAAAGTGAAGGTAGTTTTAAGTCTGCAAGTAGCAAAACCAAAGCCAAGATGATTCCATAAAATAAGTTCATTGCAGGCGAACCTAAGAAAGTTGCAACTGACATAATGGCATCACCATAAGAGGTTTGAATACCTGTCATGAAGAAACGGACTGATTCATCCATATCAGCTGGCCAACTGGCGTTTGTGCCAATTAAGACAGCTAAAACGATAAATAGGAGCGCTGCTAGCAGAGCATGACGGCGCTGTTTATTAGTTACTGAAATAATCATAGTGGGTACCCCAAGTAGTTCATTACTAATACTTAGTATAAAGATTACAAGGCGACAAAACAAGGAAAATAGCGCTTTTTTAGCAAAAAATAGGCAAGAAAAAAAGCTAGCCAGAGGCTAACTTTCTTTACTTAGTCTTAGGAAGTTCAACGTCTTTTCCCTTAGCCCATTGTTGCAATTGTGCAACGGCTTCGAGGCGGCGCTTCTTCTTTGCATCATGACCAACCTTGCGGCCACGGGCGAATGAATTCAATGGTGTCTTGACTGCCATAGTGGTACTCCTTATATTTAAACTTTAAAATTCTATCGTACAGAATTTGATTATACCCGAATCAAAGGGGCTTTTCAAGTGTTATAATACTGGTTATGGAGAATTGGGACGAGCAAACAATAAAAGCATTTCGTAAAGACTTATTAACTTGGTATGACCAAGAAGGTAGGTCCTATTTGCCGTGGAGAGTAGACCATAATCCCTATCGAGTTTTGGTATCTGAGCTAATGCTACAGCAAACTCGGGTAGACACGGTTATTACGTATTTTAATCGGTTTATGAAAGAATTACCAACGATCCAAGATTTAGCTGAAGCACCTGAAGAAAAAGTGTTAAAGCTTTGGGAAGGGCTTGGATATTATTCTCGAGCCAGGAACCTTCACAAAGCCGCTAAGGTCGTTGCTTTGGACCTGAAGGGGGAGTGGCCTGAATCATACGACGATTTACTTGCGCTGCCAGGTGTAGGCCCATACACTGCTGCGGCCATTGCCTCCATCGCCTTTAAACAGGTAGTTCCCGCCATCGACGGTAATTTCTTCCGAGTTTTTTCACGCTTGTTGAAAATTGACGATGATATTGCTAAACCTAAGACCCGTAAGGTCTTTTATAACGCTGTTGAACCGATTGTTGATCCAGAACGCCCAGGTGACTTTAACCAGGCTATTATGGACTTAGGAACTTCTTATATGAAGACGGTTGATCCGGATACATTGCATTCGCCCGTTCGTAAGTATAATGCTGCCTACCGAGATGGGGTTGAAGATCAATATCCGGTTAAAACAAAGAAGAAAAAGCCAGTTTTGCAACGTTATCAGGCCTTAGTCATTTATAATGAAAAGGGTGGACTATTGTACGAGCAACGTCCAGAAACTGGTCTCCTTGCAGGATTTTGGACCTTACCATTGCGTTCTATTAGTTCAATAGAAGAAATTGATGGAAAGCAATTGACCATCAAGCCCATTACCCACGTTTTTTCCCATCGCAAGTGGGAAATTTGGCCTGTTGAAATTGAGACCCCTGTTGAATTGAAGGAAGGGCAGCGTTTCTTATCTGTAGAAGAACAGGAAGCCATTGCATTACCAAAGGTTCAACATAAAATTTTAGATAAATTGAAGGAGCAACTTTAATGTTTCCAAATGAAAAACTAAAGCAGGTATTCTTCTGGACAATTGAGCTTTTAGCCCTCGCTACCTTACTTCTGATTGTCTTCAGTTTTGATTTCCTAATGAAGCCCATCGGGGTTTTCTGTGGAACGGTCTTTATCCCTTTGATTACTTCGGGTTTTCTCTATTACTGTTTGAAACCCTTGCAAAAGGTGATTGAAAAGATCAAAATTGGTTCCTGGCAGTTGCCTCGAACCTTTGCCGTCATTATCACTTTTACCGTTTTCATGGTGGTGATTGTCGGTGCCTTGATGATTTTTGTTCCTTTGATTTTAAATGAAATTACAAACTTAGTTACTTCAATGCCGTCCGTTATGAATCATGCTCAAGACTATGTGCAACACATGATTGAGGAACCTTGGTTTAAACGACTGAATCTTTCGATATCAGATAAGGATATTCGAAATGCGGTTTCACAGTATTCTTCTTCATTTATAAAGATTACAGCTGGAACATTGACCGGTGTTGTGGGAGCTGCTACCTCCTTTACAATCGGGGCGCTAACAGTGCCAATCATCGTTTTCTACATGCTGTCGGATTCCAATCGTTTTCTTCCTGCTATTCAAAAGTTCTTCCCTAAGAACCGAGCGGAAGATGTTGAAATTCTTGGTAAGGAACTAGACCGTACGATTGAGCGATACATTTCAGGACAAGCCATTCAAATGCTCTTTGTTGGTTTTGCAATGTCCATTGGATTTGGGGTGATTGGCTTGCCTTATATCTGGTTGCTCGGATTCATAGCTGGGGTTGCAAATATCGTTCCTTATGTTGGACCTTTTATTGGTGTATTCCCAGCCGTTTTGGTCGCTTTGTCGATTAACTGGAAAATGTTAATTGGAATTGTTATTTTGATGGCCATTGTTCAGCAGATTAACGGTTCAATTATCTATCCAGCGTTGATTGGAAAGTCTCTACGAATTCATCCATTAACAGTTATGCTCTTACTTCTGGCTGCTGGTAATTTGTGGGGGATGATTGGAATGATTGTCGTAGTTCCTTTCTACGCAATTATTCGAACAATTACGCTTTATATTTTTAAGCTTAAACAAGCGCAACGGCACGAAGAAAAGGTGTCAAATTTAACGAAATCATTAGATGATGATTTGAAATAAAAAAGTGGTGACGAAGTCACCACTTTTTTTATTGATTTTGCTTGACGGTTGGCGATAATTCCAGTATTATTTAATAGTTGCTTAAGACATGCGGATGTGGCGGAATTGGCAGACGCGCTAGATTTAGGTTCTAGTGGATTATATCCGTGCAGGTTCGATTCCTGTCATCCGTATAACCAAATTTTTTATAAAATTTGGTTGTCATAGTTGCTAGCATTTGCTACAATTATTGAGTATTAATTTTGCCGACTTAGCTCAGTTGATAGAGCACCTCACTAGTAATGAGGGGGTCAACGGTTTGAGTCCGTTAGTCGGCACTATTAGATAAAGAAGGACATCGTATTCGATGTCCTTTTTTTATATTATTTTTTCAAATCGTTCCATAATATTGATAGGTATTTGTCCGAGAATGCGTCTCATTGGCTCTTCATTGATTGGAAGAAGACTATCAAATATGTTTAAGAGATTTACTAACTGATCTTTGAATATTTGCCGTTCGCTCTGTTTTAAAAGAGTACCGATAACTAGTAGAAGACCGAAGAAATCCTGCTGACCATAGCCCCTATTAAACTCTTCATCGGATAGTATTGTTTCTGAATAAAAAGAGCGGATGTAGGCTAGCTTTAGAGAAGTCTTTGAACGGATTTGACCGATGGACTCCCCATGGGCTAGACCGTTACGAAAGTCGATTAAATAGTTAATCGTATTTTGGAAAGCGGTTAAGGTTTCTCTATTAATAGAAGAGGGAAGAAAGAAATCTTTCATAACGGCCTGTTTTATGTCAGTAGAGCAAATTTGAAGCCAGCAGTTGAATTGACCAAAAGAAATATTTTCCACTAGTATCCAGGGTGGAATGTCACCAGTCCTGCGATAGGTTAGTAATGTTTTTGATACATTTTTGCTGTGCTGATTTTTGTGACGAAGAGTGTGTAAAACTTGTTTAGTGAGTTGCCCCTTTTTTGAATAATGAATTGGATTTAAATATTCTTCTTCTAATAGGCCAAATTGGTTGGCAAGCTCATATTGGAAAACGGACTTTAGGTTTTTTTCAATTGAAATAATTGCCTGTAGTATTTCGGAGGCAAGACGATTTTCAAGCATTTGGATAACACCTAGTGTTTCGATTGAAATACCGTCAATGAAGGAATCCGAATCTGATGCTTTACGTAAAGAATCTTGGTATTTTTCAATTAAATGATAATAGGAATATTTTTTAATTGTGCGGACGGCGGTTTCAATTCCTTGTATAGAAATATTGTAGTGTTCTTGAAGCTTTTTAAGTTGGCTATCCCAGTCAAGGAAATTAGCGGGTTCGACCATATTTTCTTCCTCCTAGCTAAGTAGCATTTTGATTACAGTGTGCTTGGAAAGGCTGTAGTGGAATGTTATTGATGAAAATAGTTTACCATAAGATACGAACGGATGTTCGTATCTTTTTTTGTTTGTTTTTTTGTCATAGCGATTCTTAAATCAGAAAATAGAATCGTTCAAATCCCAATTCTAAGGCTCTTAGGGCTATTCCAAAAAAACGATTAAGACGCGTAAACGTTAAGGAAGAAAGATTCTTGAAACAAAGAGAAAGTTTATTAATAAAAAGCGCATATTACCAAGCGTGGTTGTCTGTCTTAAAAGTCTTATTATTGTAAGAAATATTTCTGTTAAATAAGGTCAATCTTTTTGCAACTTCTTGATATGCCTCCGAAATCTCCACCCTGTTATTCTGAGTGAGTTAACTCAGTTATGGAGAAAAATTATGAAATTAAAAGCAATCTTATTAAGCGGTGTTACCGCAATCGCCCTTGCATCTGCATCTGGCGTTACTTATATTCAAGCACAGAGCACACACCAGAAAGCAGTTCAGGCCAAAGTATTAAAGACCGAGCAGGCTAAGGCTAAGGTTCAAAAGACGGCTGCTAAGGCTGCTGATAATAAGAAACAAGATGATACAAAGAATCAAGCTCAAGATCAGAAGCAGGAACAGACACAAACGACAGTCCAACCGGAAGTGGCAACGAATACACAGACTAGTACTGAAAAACTAGCTGCTACCGATGCTTCAGCAACGGCTACGCAAACGCAGCCTACTTCAGCAGTTAATGCAGCCCCTGCAACAAATTCTGCCGCTTCTAAGACAACACGTACAGATGGTTTTAACTTCCTAGGTAAGCATTGGGATATTACTGGGTTCTCAAATACTACAGGTGGAAATACACCACGCTGGACACCTTATATTTTCCAGTGGTCAGCCCTTCCTAACTATTACCTTGCAGAGGCTGCGTCAAGTGCTGGTTCAGCCGTTCGTCAGCTTTCAGTAGGGGATGAAGTAGTCGTTAATGGACAGACTTACCATGTGACAGACATCCGTCATGGAATGAAGCGTTTGGATTCACTGGAAACTGTTGAAGATTTGACATCAACTCATGCAATGGGGCTTCAGACTTGTGACGACGCGACAGGAACTTATATTTCAACTTACTGGTTTGATTAATTATATTAATAAAAAGTCGCTGCTTTTAGCAGCGACTTTTTTTGTAGAAGAGTATTCTGAAATTTCGTATAATGAGTAAAAACCATTTGAATGGAGAGTTGCGATGCGCTTGTGGCACTACCGATTAATACCGACACTTTCAAGGCAGAATCTTTTGGGACAATGGCGGGAATGCTTGGCCATTACTGGAGCAATTTCGAAGCATGGTGAAGTAAATCATGCCACCGTGAACCGATTGAACGATTATCCGATTGAAGATTTAGAAGTCTACACCGAGTTAGTGAAGAGGGAAATGAATCGGCGTGGCTATAATACCACTGAGAAGTCCCGTCAGAAGCTGATTAATGACATCAAGTACGATTGGAACCAACCTGTTCAATACACTAAAAATGAGCTAGGTGACGTCTATTTAGCAAATGGCCGGGAACTCTTTTTTGGCTTCCATAATAAGCGCTATCTCTGGCAAAATCTTTACATGATGCAAGAAAAAGCCGATACTGATCAGCTGTCTCAAGAAGAATGGCAGAAGATGTTGAAATCGTTGGAAGGTAAGTATCCAGAAGTGGCTGTTTTACAATAAGTTACTCAAATAAAAAAAGCAGCAACTTGCTTAAAACAAGTTGCTGCTTTTTATTATCGAAAGATCAATATTTTAGACAGTTTCAACAAGAACTGACTTTTTACCAATCTTGAATAGAATCATACCAACGATAACATATGTTGCTAATACGCAAACTGGTAATGCAATGGCGTTACCATCGAAGAAGGTTACGTTACGCAAGAGCGTTCCAGTTGCACCAGGTGGCAAGAGCTGTCCTAAGAAGCCCCAGCCCTTAGGCAACATTTCAGGGGCTGATCCAAGACCAGACAATGGGTTACCGAGTAAGATAAGCATAACAGCGGCAATTCCAAGTCCACCGTTTCCCATGACTTCTAGTAAACCAAGAACGAAGAAGGCTGTTCCGGCGATACCGAGCATTGCGCCCAATGAAGTTAGGAAGTAGTTACCGTTAAAGGTACCGATTCCGAATTGAATAACAGCAACCAAGCCAAATCCACCAATGATTGAAAAAGCGATGGCTGCCCAGAACTTTTGATTCTTCCCCTTAACAACGTTGGCAATGGCAACAGTACCAATCCAACCACCAAGGGCGATTGGCAAGGCACCGGCAACAAGACCTGCACCCTTTGTATCGCGGGAAGGGAAGGACTTCAATTCCTTAACCGTCAAAGTCTTAGCGTCGATTGCTTGAACCTTGGCATCCAATGCCTTCAATGTGTTGGCATCGGTTGTTTGTGCTTGCATTGGTTGAATTTGAGCCTTTGCCGCAGCCTTTTGCTGGGTAACAACTCCGTTACCAATGGTTTCCAAGGCTTGTGCAACAGCAGTTGAAGCAGCCGTTGCCTTGTACAAAGTCATGTCGCCATTTTCTGAGATATCGAAGGCGCCGTAAATCTTACGTTCGTTTACGGCGTCCTTCATTGCTGAAACTGACTTATACTGTGTAACGTCGAAGCCCTTCTTATCAAGTGGCTTGGCCATCTTTTGGTAAACTTCGTCGTTTGTTGAAACGATTCCGATTGGGACATTGTTTACACCTGAGTTGACAGCTGGCGTTGCAAAGGCGGTCATCATGATTGACAACACGACAGTCAAGCCAACGGCCAAAGTCAGAATAAACTTTGGGGTTGATGCTTTCATAATAATTTCCTCTCTATCAATAAGCTATCGTTAAGTATAGGGAGTTTTAAAAAATAAAAAAACCAACAAACGTTGGTTAAAAGTTGGATAAATTGAGTTAATAAACAACTTTAAAACAAGTGTTGGTCATTTAATCAGTTGAACGACTACTTTCGGCATGATTTCTTTAATGATGTTCGTGAATTCTTCGGTACTTTCGGCGAAATCCTTTTTAACCCAAGTCGTTAACATAGTGCTGACAATAGAGGTTAAAAGGACCATTGCATAGTCGCGAGGAATGGCTAGGTGCTCATCGTCGATGGCAGAGGAGAAGGTTTCCATGCCGCGTTCCTGAAGGTGACTTTCAAAAGTGTGACCAGCGTTGTCAGAAAGCATCAGTGCAACTAACTCACGGTGTTGGTTAATATTTTGAACAATATGAATGGATCGCTGTTGAAATTGTTCAACGAGGGGGCCTTGAGTAGTCCAGTCGACGTCAGGTAAATCGCTAATTAAACTATCTAGTAAAGAATCTTGGATTTTATCCATTAAATCGTATTTATCCAAGTAATGGGCGTAGAAAGTCGACCGGTTGATACCCGCTTCATCGATGATTTTTTTAACTGATATCTTGCTAAATTCATTTTTTTTGAGGAGTTCTAGAAAAGAATCCTGAATCGCTTGGTCAGCTTTTGAAAAGCGCATGTCTTTTTTATTGGTCATGGTAAATTTTCTCTTTGAAAAAATAACTAGTTACGATTGTTGTTTAATCGACTTTTGGTTCAGAAGCAGCTGGTTGACGGAAATCATCGGCAAAGAGTCCCATCATGTATGAGTCGTGGTACCGTCCCTCGGCGAAGAAGTGGTGCTTCAAGCATCCTTCTTCTTCAAAGCCGATCTTCTTATAGATATGAACGGCAGCTGCATTATCAACGTCAACGTAGAGGTAAATCTTATGTAGGTTTAAGACGTTGAAGCCATATTCGATACCAGCACGCATTCCTGCCTGAGCAAGTCCGTGTCCCTGAAATTTTGAGTCAATAATGATTTGAATTTCAGCATGACGGTGGATGGTGTTGATTTCCATCAATTCGACGACGCCCGCAAATTCCCCGTCCTTTTCGATGACGAAACGACGCTCTGTTTGATCGAGTACGTGTCGGTCATAGAGTAAAGTCAATTCGTCAAAAGAGTTGTAGGGCTCTTCGAACCAAAGGGCCATAACAGAACGTGAGTTCTTTTGGCGGTAAATGTGTGGTAAATCTCGTTTCTCTAACGGACGGATATTCATGGGGGCTCCTTTTATATTTTTTAATATCATAGCATATTATACGCCGTAAAATTAATCATAAAAAAAGCGGAACCAAATCGGTTCCGCTTTTATGTATTGCCCCTGCTGGATTCGAACCAGCGCATAGTGGCACCAGAAGCCACCGCCTTACCGCTTGGCCAAGGGGCAATTACTTGATATATATTAGCTAATTTTTGAAGAAATTGCAAGGGGTTGTAAGCAAAAAAATCGATTTTTTTATTTTTGCTTTAACTCTCTTAGGTTAGAATTCCCTTATAGCTGGATACTAGCAAAATGTTATTTGAATTGTCAGACTAGACCAATTATAATTATAAAAGATAACACTTGGGGATAAATCCTAATTAAAAGGCACTTATCCAATTGAGGAGGTTTCTACCATGGCTATACCACGGTATATTGAAATTCATAACGAGATTCGTCAACGGATTGCAGCCGGTGAGTGGAAAACCAACAAACGCCTGCCCGCTGAACGTGAATTAGCCGCATCATTTAATGTTTCTCGTATGACACTACGTCAGGCGATTCAGACTTTAGTGGATGAAGGAATTTTGGAAAGACGCGTTGGTTCTGGAACATTCGTTGCCGAGAAAAAGGTTTCAGAACGTGCGCTGGGTGTAACCTCCTTTACGGAATTGATGAAAAAGTCCGGTCGTAAGGCACAGTCGGTCACCGTTTCATACAAGGTGACAACGCCATCCGTTTCGGAAATGGATCACTTGAATTTGAAGGCTGAAGATGAAGTCTTAGTGATGGAACGTTTGCGTTTGGGGGATGACGAACCCATCTTGCTCGAGCAAACGACTTTACCGGTTAAATTGGTCAATAACTTTACTCGATCAGAATTAACCGAGTCACTTTATAAAACTTTGATTGATGCTGGTATTCAACCGGGGCGGGCCAACCAGACGATTACGGCCTCGTTGGCCACCGAACGTCAGGCAGCCTTGCTTGAAATTAAACGTGGTGATCCCATATTGGCCGTCCGTCAGGTTTCTTACGACCAGCAGGATAATCCATTTGAATACGTTCGTTCCTATTACGTTGGCGATCGATTTGAATTTAAGTTAACACGATAAAGATGATAAAGTCCTCCGCAAAGCGGCGGGCTTTTTTGCTAAGATAGAGCTAACAATTTGTTTGGTGAGGTAGATAGATGGTTGATGAAAATACAAAACTTTATCTTGGACAAGGTGCTTGGCACCGTTCTTTTTCCATTGACTATTCGGAATTACTTTCCAAACACCTTTTGATAATGGGACAAACTGGTTCTGGTAAATCCACTTCGGCTAAACAAATCATTAACGAGCTGCAAAAGAACAACGTGACCAACATGGTGTTTGATCCAACCGGGGAGTACAGCCGTGATTTGGATAATCGTGTGACTTACAAGATTGGCCAGAACGCTTTTATTGATATCCGTTCTTTATCTGCAGAAGAGATCACCAATCTGCTAGGCTTAAATTGGGATTCAGAGCTAACGACAAAGCTGCAGTCGGCCATTATTTCTCTGCGCATTCAGGCCATGAAGAACCCTTATTCACGGGAATTGTATAGCAAAGTCAATCGGCCGGTAGCCGAATTTGAAGAGTCTGAAAAAGCCCTAACCATTTTGAATCAGAACTACGCCATTGGATTGCTAGCAAAACAGTTGGTACAAGAATTCGTGTTGCCTTTTACTGACGAAAGGGCGGACTACAGCGTCCTTGGGCAAGAACTTGATCGTGCTCGAATTCAACAATATTGGCCACAAATTCAAGAGTTGGAACAGCTTTTAGTAGATGATACCTTAAACCGGATTTTTCATTTTAAGCCGGTTGAGTCAAAGATGACGCAGTATGACTTGCCTTTTATCTTGAAAACCTTTGAAGGAAAGGTGAATCAGAAGCGTTCTTTAATTATTGACCTATCGGCCTTACAAGTTTATCCAGCAGTCCAAAAGCGGTTGCTTTCCTTTCTGATGGACACCATCCTGTTAAACCGCCTGAAGAGTCGGATGGCATTACCGGTAGCTATTTTCTTAGATGAAGCACACCGTTATATCCCGGTAGACCAGCCAATTAATGAGAACGGGCTCTTCCATCTACTGCGAGAGGGACGCAAGGTGAATTTAAACGTCGCGATTTCAACGCAATCAATGCAGGATTTACCAGAAGCTTTGCAGGGACAGTTCGCTAGAACGTTAATTCACCGTTACCAGGCTACTAATGATTTGCAGGATTTCATGCTTTCAAGACGTCTTTTGAAGAAATTGCCACAGTTAGCGGTAGGGCAGGCTCTGCTATTGGGTGACGGAAAATCGTCATTTCTATCCGTTCAAAAACCTGGATCAATGTAAAAAAAGACCGTTCTGCGTGAACAGCAGAACGGTCTTTTTAATATTTTTAGTTCCAGGCCACAATGTGACTCATGCAGAGCGTTAGGAAGCCTGAGAAAAGGATGGCGTATTGGCCAACCATTGGAATTAATAATGAGATTGTTAAAGCGCCGATGAAGAAGGAAAGCATAACACGCAAAAGGTCGTGTGTTCGTTCAACCATCTTGGGGTCGCGTTGAATGAATCCTTCATAGGCTGCTGCACAGAGTGTGCGTAAATTACCGGTCATCAGGAGTGGCATGAAAGCATTTCCTTTTAGCACACGGAACTCCTGTAGGGCAGCCGCTGCTGTAATGGAAAGAATAGCAGTACCAAAGACATTTGGAAGTGAGCAGCCAATTAAGGCGGATAAAGTTAGTAGAACGGTCATGTAGAGTAGTACATATTGACGTTCTTTTGTCTTGGAAAAGTCCATTTTTACCCGGTAGTGTTGGAATAGTTTAACAATCAAGGTACCGATGGCGAAGGCCATGAGTGAAAAGGCATATTGTCCAGCATTGCCCCATTTTAGTTGACTAATGTTAATGCCTAAGAGGACAATGTTTCCGGTTTGTAAACCAGCAAAAACCTGTCCGTGCATATGATATGAATAAGCATCCAATGATCCTGCTGTCATTGTTAGTAAACTAGCAAAAAGCACGCGCTCATGGGATGGAAAACGATTTTCTGTCACTTTTCAAGACCTCCGACAAAGAAACATTGTACCAGTAAATTAGTGGAAAATGTATAAGAAAATTGTTTTATTTACGTGACATTTTTGAAGATGGTAATGAAAAAGTCCTGTGCATTTGCACAGGACTTTTAAAGTAGCTTACTTGTGGTTGTACTTACGTGCCAACCAGTCACCAGTCACTTGGACAATGAGGACCATGATCAAGACAATCAAAGTAGCAAAGAGCGTCGTATCATTGGCGAAACGGTTGTATCCATAAGCAACGGCCATGTTACCAATACCACCGGCACCAATGGCACCGGCCATGGCAGTCAAACCAATCAATGAAATCAAGGTAACCGTTGAAACTCGAATGATTTCAGAACGGCCTTCCTTGATGTAAACACCAAAGACGATTTGGGAGAAGGAAGCCCCAACTGCTTGAGCAGCTTCAACGATTCCGCTATCTACTTCTGAAAGGGCCACTTGAATTTGACGGGCGTAGAAGGGGAAGACTCCCAATGAAAGGGGAACCAGGGCAGCGTTGATACCAATTTGAGTACCAACGAGGGCCTTGGTAAATGGTGCGATGAAGGCCAACAAGATAACAAATGGCACGGCACGGAAGACCGAGACAATCTTATCTAAAATCCAGAAGAGGGTCTTGTTTGGCGTGATTCCCTTAGGACCCGTTACAACAAGTCCAACACCGAAAATCAATCCAAGCAATCCGCCGAAGACAGCAGACCAGAAAGTCATGAAGAGTGTTTGGAAGATGGCTGTTCCCCAGCCAGTATCACCGCCCCATCCTTGGTAGACGACGTTTGGGAATGTTTCAGAAAACCATGTACTCATGCTTGTGCTCCTTTCAAAATGTTAACGGACACGTTTTGTGATGCGAGGAAGGCGAGTGCGTCATCAAGATTGTCCTTTTCACTTGAAAGGATAACCAAGAGTGAACCGACTTCGGTACCTTGTAAGACCTCGATGTTTCCATAGAGGATGTTAGCGACAACGCCGAATTGTTCGTAGAGGCTGGTAATCAATGGTTTGTTTGTTGAATTACCTGTGTACTTCAACTCTGCAAAAGTCTGATCAGCAGGTAGGTTCTTAACTGTTTCACTATCAGTGATTGCCTGGATTGCCTGATCTTGGTTTGTTGCGGTTGCAATGAACTCCTTTGTTAACTCAGCCTGTGGCTTCGTAAAGATGTCCAATGTTGAACCCTTTTCAAGCACACGTCCGTTTTGCATCACGGCAACCTTATCAGCAATTGCCTTAACGGCTTCCATTTCGTGGGTGATCAGAAGGACCGTAAGGCCGTATTCCTTGTTCAACTTCTTCAATAGGTCTAAAATCTGACGGGTTGTCTTTGGATCCAAGGCGGAAGTCGCTTCATCGGAAATCAAGATTTCGGGGTCGTTGGCCAAGGCACGGGCAATGGCGACACGCTGCTTTTGACCACCGGATAGTTGAGAAGGATACTGCTTAGCACGGTCTGAAAGATCGACTAGTTCCAAGAGCTCAGCGACTTTTTCCTTCTTAATCTTTTCCTTTTCCTTGTTGTTTTCCAAGGCAAAGAGAACGTTCTCTTCAACTGTTCGTTCGTTTAGAAGATTGAAGTGTTGGAAAATCATTCCAATCTTACGACGCTTTTCCTTTAATTCCTTACCTTTAATCTTTTGTGTGGCGCCGTTATCGGTCTTACTAAAGAAGGTTTCGCCGTTGATTGTTACAGAACCAGAAGTTGGTTCTTGCAAGAGATTAACGGTACGAACCAAGGTTGACTTACCGGCACCGGAGTAACCGACGATACCGTAGATGTCGCCCTTTTGAACGTCAATGGAAACGTCTTGTACGGCATGAATGGTTTTACCTTTTGGCGTGAAAGTCACGTCAATGTCTTTTAATGAAATAATAGGGGCTGTCATGGGAGCCGTCCTTTCTTTGGTTGTTTAGTTTTTTTAATTAAAGTCGCGGTCCCAGGCTGGCAGCTCTGAATCACCGTACTGTTGTTTGATAATCTTTTTGACTTCAGGAGTCTGGTAAGACTTCACTACGTCCTTATAAATCTTCTTATTTTGGTCCTTACCGCGGGCGGCGATGATGTTAACCCAAGACTTTGAATCCTTGTTAAGCGGTTCTGTGAAGATGGCGTCCTTTGATGAAAGGCCAGCAGCCGTAGCGAAGTTTCCGTTCACGACCACACCCTTAGCATCGCCCAGCGTACGAGCGGTTTGATCAGCTGAGATTTCCTTAATCTTAAGGTTTTTGGGGTTGGCTGTAATATCTTTAGTTGTCTTCAGGTTTGAACCGGATGAAAGCTTAATCAAACCGGCGTTCTTCAAGACGTAAAGGGCACGGCTTTCGTTTGACGCATCGTTTGGTACGACGATGGTGTCGCCATCTTGGAAGTCTTGTACAGACTTATAGGATTGTGAGTAAAGGTGGATTGGAGAGATTGCCGTCTTACCAATTGCCTTGATGTTACTATCGTTTTTACTGTTGTAAGCGTTTAGGAAAGCGTAGTGCTGGAAAGCGTTCAAATCAACGTCACCGTTTTGGAGGGCCTTATTTGGTTGGGAGTAGTCGGTAAAGCGTTTGAACTTAAGGGTAATTCCGTACTTGCTCTTAGCGGTTTTAGCTACTTGTGACCAAATGGCGTCGTCTTGCTTGTTGGCAGACATGATTCCGACGGTGACCGTCTTCGTTGACTTTTGATTTGGCTGTACAAAGGAGAAGTACCCGAGAACCAAAATGACGAGGAGGACGATGGAGTTGATGATTTTGCTTTTCTTAGACATTATTCTTTTCTTTATTCTTTATAAATAGCGATAATTGCTTTTAGGAACTGTACGTTTTCATCATAGTCCTTTAAGCGAATATTTTCATTAGGCGCGTGGTCCAATGTGCCAGGATAACCGATTCCTAAGGAAATGATCGGGGTACCCGTTGCTTCGTAGGCGTAGTTCATTGGGCCAGTTCCGGCAGAAGTGGGGGTGACCACGGGTTCTTCGCCGGTTTCTTTTTCACTAACTTTGATGACCCGTTCGATTTCGGGGTCTGTCATGTCGGAACGGTAACCGCCTTGGCCAAGCGTCTTTTCAACTTCGATGTCTTCAAAGCCCTGTGCAACCAGGTAATCTTTAATCGTTTGCAAAGTCTTGTCAGGATCCATACCTGGTACAAGTCGTGCTTCGACTTTGGCAGTGGCTTCGGCAGGAAGAACGGTTTTAACACCGGCGCCCTGGTAACCACTGGTAATTCCTTCGATGTTCAAGCTAGGCTCGAAGTAGAGGGCCTGCTTCCAGTCAACCCCGCGCTTATCGGATAGCAGGGGTGCTTCAATCTGGTTCTTCTTAATGAAGTCTTCCTTGGTATCAGGTAGCTGTTCGATTAGTTGACGCTCGTGTTGATTTGGCTTTTTGACTTGATCATAGAAGTGAGGCACCTGGATGCGACCCTCTTTATCGAACAAAGTGGCAAGCGCCTGTGACAAGCGCCAAGGAGCGGAGTCAACAATAGTTGCCAGTGAGGAGTGAAGGTCGATACCACCGGTCTTGGCCTTTAAGTTGAAGGTAACAATTCCCTTGTTTCCTCCGGAAAGAACAACTCGGCCGTCCTTATCCTTGGAACCAGATTCCCAGATGATGAGGTCGCCCTGAATTTCAGGGTGTTCCTTGAAGTAGTCATCAAGGTGTTGTGAAGCGGTTTCTTCAGATCCCTCAATAACGAAGAGAATGTTAACTGGCAGTTCGCCCTTGTTTTCATCCAGGTATTCGGCTAAGGCGGTTAAGCGGGCCGTGATGTTTCCTTTATCATCATCAACACCACGTCCATAGAGATGACCTTCGCGTTCCGTTAACGTCCAGGGGTCGGACTTCCAAAGGTCAAAGGGTTCGGCTGGTTGCACATCGTAGTGATTGTAGATGATGAGCGTTTTGGCGTTTTCCTTTTGACTTTTGAAAAGGCTGATAACGAGTGGGGCGAAGTAGTGGTCATCAACCGTTGTTTCACCACCGAGCTCGGTAAGGGCATCGGCAATGAGCTGTGCTGCTTCCGGTAAGTTCTCACGCTTAGCTGAAACGGAGGGGATGGCGACAAGTTCTTTTAGTAGGTCTAAGTAAGTTTCTCTAGCGATAGTCATGTGGTGCTTTCCTTTCATTTTGTTTATGTATGTGGGGATGTCCCCACTTTAATAGAAGAATTAGTTAAATGAACGGTCCCAGGCAGGAATTGATGTGTCACCGTAAGCCTTGTTGATGGCCTTCTTAACGGCATCTGACTGGTAAGCCTTAACAAAGTCTTTGTAAAGCTTCTTGTTCTTGTCCTTCTTGTTTGCCGCAATCAAGTTGACCCACTTTTCTGAATCCTTGTTCAAAGGTTCCGTGAAGATGGCACCCTTTTCTGAAAGCTTAGCAGTTGAAGCGTAGTTTGCGTTAACAACGGCTCCTTGAACATCGTTGATTGAACGAGCTGTTTGATCAGCTGACAATTCCTTAATCTTCAAGTTCTTTGGATTCTTCGTGATGTCCTTAACCGTTACGAGGTCGCCATCCTTCAAATCGATAAGTCCGGCGTACTTCAATACCTTGAGGGCACGACTTTCGTTTGATGGGTCGTTTGGTACGACGATTGTGTCACCGTCTTGGAAGTCAGAAACTGACTTGTAAGTCGTTGAGTAAAGGTGGATTGGTGAAATCACTGTCTTACCAATTGAAACGATATCCGTCTTGTTCTTCTTGTTGTAGGCATCCAAGAAGGCGTAGTGCTGGAAGGCGTTGACGTCGACGTCGCCTGAAGTCAAGGCTTTGTTAGGTTGTGAGTAGTCCGTGAAGTACTTGACCTTAACGGTAATACCGTACTTGTCCTTGGCTTCCTTCTTGATTGTGTCCCACACTTGGTCGTCTTGCTTGGTTGCTGACATGCGACCAACGGTAATTGTTTTATCTTCCTTTGAATCGTGGTTACCGAAACTAAAGTAACCAACGGCTGCAATTGCTAGAACAGCAATACCTGAAATAATCCATTTTTTCTTTGACATGCTTTTTCTCCTGTACTTTTTGAAAGTATTTACATTGAAGGGCAACAAAAAAAGCCGCCTCTGTTTCCACGTGGAAAAAACAGAAGCGACTTCGCGTTACCATTCTGAGGTTGTCACACCGAGTTACCCCGATGCTGCTCACTAACCATCGGGCCGCGGAGAATGATCCTATCCGAATGGTGTGCCTTGGTAACGAAGGCCAACTCGTCAATCGCTAACGGTAAACCGATTCGCAATTGCCAATCACAGGTCATTTTCCCTACTGCCCGCACGCAACCTTTCACCAACCGGTTGCTCTCTACGCTTTGCTTAGCAGGTACTTTCCTGATCAACTTGTTTATGTATTGATATCTTGTTGATAATATTACCCGCTGTTTTGAAAGATGTCAACAAGAAAATGAAATTAAGATTAAAAAAGGGGATTTGGCTAGTTCTTATCGAGGGACTGGTCCTGAATAAAGGACAAGAAAAGAGCACCAACTGGGGGAGTTGATGTTCTTTCATATTTGTAAACGGATTTGTCCTTTTACTAGGTGCTTGCTATAATAACAGTAACAACTCTTCCTAAGGGAGTAACTGGCGACCTAGTCGTTGCTGAGTACCGTCAAACCGAGGTGTTAAACCTTTTATCGTGCGTAAGCACCGGCTCAGCATTAAACAGCGAGACTTATGAGAGTGGGATTTTTTCCTACTCTCATAGGTCTCTTTTTCTTTCTTAGGAAGTATAGATAAAAGGAGAAAACGTTGGAAAAGTCATTTTACCAAGTGGATAGCAAAGATTTGGCTAGCGATTTAAGGACGAATCTAAAGGATGGTTTATCAGCAGCGGAAGCTGGTCAGCGATTAGAAACAAACGGTCCGAATACACTGACGTCGAAGAAGAAAAAGTCACTTCTGGCAAAGTTTGTTGATCAGTTCAAGGATTTAATGATTGGTATCTTGTTGGCGGCCGCTCTAGTAGCTGCTTTGACCGGAGAAAAAACCGATGCCATATTTATTTTGGCAATCGTAATTATCAATGCCATCTTTGGTGTTTTCCAGGAGTCTAAGTCTGAAAACGCTATCGATGCCTTGAAGAAGATGGCAACGCCCAAGGCGACCGTAATTCGTGGCGGTCAGCCAGAGCAGGTGCCTGCAACTGATTTAGTCGTTGGTGACTTGGTTTCATTAGAAGCCGGGGATGTTGTGCCCGCCGACTTACGCTTGGTCGATGTGATGAACCTGCGTGTGGAAGAGGCGGCCCTAACTGGGGAGTCGGTTCCTGTCGAGAAGACGGGCAAGACTTTGACAGAGGATAAGTTGCCACTGGGAGATCAGAGCAACCTGGCCTTCATGAACGCCCATGTCGTTTACGGGCGTGCTCACGGTGTCGTTGTGGCGACGGGTATGCAGACTGAAGTTGGAAAGATTGCCGGCGCTTTGCAGGGTCAGGACGAAACGAAGACGCCACTGCAGGAAAACTTGAAGTCCTTGTCAAAGGTTTTGACGTACTTAATCCTATTTATTGCGATTTTGACCTTCGTAATTGGTTACTTCACCCAGAATATGCCAATTATTGATCTGATTTTAACGGCCATTTCCTTGGCAGTTGCGGCCATTCCGGAAGGATTACCCGCCATCGTCACGATTACCTTGGCATTGGGAACTGCACGGATGGCCAAGAAGGCCGCTTTAGTTCGTAAGTTGCCAGCCGTTGAAACCCTTGGTTCAACCGATATCATTGGTTCCGATAAGACCGGAACGCTAACGCAAAACAAGATGACGGTTGAAAAAGTCGTCTTGAATGGCGAGATTATTGATTTAGCTGTGCAAAACCCATTCGAATCGACGGACTTATCCAAGTCGGCGGGTATTCTAGGCGATATCATGACTTTGAATAATGACAGCCAGCTAACGGCCGAAGGATTGGTGGGAGACCCAACCGAAACAGCCTTGATTGACTTCAACGAGAAGTACCGTCCAGAACGTTTGGAAGAATTACGTGGTCAGAATCGTTTGCAAGAGATTCCTTTCGATTCAGAACGAAAGTTGATGACGACCATTTATGAAGCGGGAGATGCCTACCAGGTGACGGTGAAGGGGGCACCGGATTCGATTCTTTCTCGTGTTGATTCTGTGCTGGAAAACGGTACAGTTCGTGATTTTACTGATGCTGACTTGAAACGCTATCAAGAGGTTAACGGCCAACTGGCTGATCAAGCCTTGCGTGTGCTAGCCTTTGCGGAGAAGTCTTTGAAGACTTTGCCAGCAGAAGCTAAGTCTGACGAGATGGAAACCGGCTTGACCTTAGTTGGGTTTGTTGCCATGATTGACCCAGAACGCCCTGAGGTCAAAGATTCCGTTGCTCAAGCCAAGGCCGCCGGCATCCGTCCAATGATGATTACCGGTGACCATCCACAAACCGCGGCAGCAATCGCCGGTCGTTTGGGAATCTTGGAAGAGTCCGATGACCGCAGCCAAGCCGTAATGACGGGGGCGCAATTAGACGAATTATCGGATGAGACTTTTGAAAAGCGGGTCGAGGATGTCAAAGTCTATGCCCGTGTGGCGCCTGCCCATAAGGTTCGAATCGTCCAAGCCTGGCAGCAAAAGGGCAAGGTTGTGGCAATGACCGGGGATGGCGTCAACGATGCGCCAGCTTTGAAGGCGGCGGATATCGGAGTGGCCATGGGGATTACCGGAACAGAAGTTTCCAAGGAAGCGGCCGACATGGTCTTGGCCGACGATAACTTCTCAACCATTGTTTCGGCGGTTAAGGAAGGACGAAAGGTCTTTGCTAATATCCAAAAGGCCTTGCAGTACTTGCTGGCTTCCAACTTGGCTGAAGTCATTGCCATCTTTACAATGACTTTGCTCGGTTGGGAAGTTCTGGCACCGGTTATGATTTTGTGGATTAACTTAGTGACGGATACTTTCCCAGCGATTGCGCTAGGATTGGAGCCTGCGCAGCCAAACATCATGAACCAGAAGCCACGTGGTAAGAACGCTAACTTCCTTTCTGGAGGAGTAGGGCCAGCCATTATCTGGCAGGGAATTGTTCAGGCAGCCATTGTGCTATCGGTATATGGCTTGGCCTTGGCCTTTCCAGATCACACTGGTTCAGCGCTGGTACACGGCGACGCTTTGACAATGGCCTTCATGACTTTGGGCTTGATGCAAATGGTGAACGCCATTAACGTGAAGTCCGTTTACAACTCCGAGTTGAACGCGTCAGCCTTTAAGAACCACTTCTTCAATGGTGCGCTCTTCTTCTCCTTCATCGCCATGATGGCGGTTGTTGTGATTAAGCCATTGAACCCAATCTTCCACGTGACAAACTTGGATCCATACCAGTGGTTCATTGTTATTGGCGCATCCCTTTCTATCATTGTCATCGTTGAACTGGTAAAATGGACACAACGAACATTTTTTAATCGAGGATAAGACATTGGCAAAATTTAACCCTAAACAAATGCAGTACTATGTAACGACTTTGCAAGAAGTTTTGCAAAACACACAAGACACTGCTGATCACGTATCACCATTCTTCGTTAAGTTGGATGAAGCAAAGCAAGCTGGTAAAGTCGCCGACATGGCCAAGGCCGAATTCGGCGAAATCAAGGCTGAATTCGACGATGCCGTTGCAGCATATGAGAAGAACGCCAAGACTTTGGCAGTCTTGCAAGTACCCGTTCGCTTTATGGGCGTTCACAAGACTTTGGCAAAGGCTTATGCTGACTATGCCGCAGCCACAAAGATGATGGCCGATGCCTTGGATGAAAAGAACCAAAGCATCAACGAAGCAGACTTTGCACAATCTGAAAAGGACCAAGAAACTTTCTTGGGCAAGATTCAAGTACAAGTTGCCAAGATTTTTGGTGCATAAGAGAAAAAAAGAAACACCTTTCAACGAAATGTTGAAAGGTGTTTCTTTTTTTTATTTGTTCCGGTGCGATAAATTAGTGGTAGTATTAGGTCGTGTAAAAAATAGAGGGGAAAAGAAAATGCGAAAAGTAGCAAAAAGTACAATGTCCAAACGAAACAAATTAATAATTTTATTTATTTTGCTTATTGCTCGTATGCTGATAAAATGGACAGATTTTATGCATCGTCCACTGTATAATTATCCCAAGACTAAAAAGGAAATCAGCACATGACTAAAAGGCCACGTTACTCACAGGAATTCAAAGATGCCAT
>NZ_JACOFN010000008.1 GCF_028764065.1 Fructobacillus sp. CRL 2054 | reverse complement strand
AGAGTAAATTTGAGCTGGTTACGCGAATATCACGCTATATCCATCGATATAATCATGAACGGATTCATACCTATGAATCGAACCTAGTGATGTAAAAAAAGTGTCTAACTTATTGACATACGAGCAGGATTTGTCACAATCCGGAAGTATCTTATGAAAAAGTCGCGAAGGTTATCTATCAAAGTCGAAGACTGACACCATTGGAAATAGCGGGTATTGACTAACAAGGAATACAGAATCCAAGACCCCTTCCTCACTTCTTAGTACAAAAAAACTAATTAAGTAAACATCTAGTGAAAAAGCGCTCTCCCTTATTTCGAAGGGAAAGCGCTTTTTTAATATTACAAATCTAAAATAAAGAAGCGATCACAGGCATTGTGTTGAGCAGCCTTCAAAGGTCCATTAATTGGACGAAAACCAAGCTTTTCATAAACATGAATGGCTGATTCCAGCTTATGATGAGTTTCAATGTAGAGCTTCTTATAGCCTGCATCACGTGCGCCATTCATAGCCAATTCAATTAATTGATAACTTAGCCCCTGACCACGGGAAGCCTCACTCAAATAAACCTTTTGTAACTCGACCACTTTGTTATCCAAATCATATTCGGCAAAGCCCGAACCTCCATAAACTTCGCCTTCACCACTTAGTGCAACGAAATAGTCTCGGTACTCTTTCGCATCGTAGAAGCGACTCATTTTCCCCAACTCAGGATCAAAATAGGCCGTCCCTGGAATATCCAGACCGTAGGCCTTCAAGGAACTTTGAATAATCGTCTTCAAAGCGGCATCATCATTTGCCGTAATTTTTCGTATCTCTGTCATAGCATTACCCTCTATCATTAATCGCTGTGTATATTAGCAATATTTTATCATAATATTCTAATATACTTCACATTTAAAACCATCCATTTGTTATACTAAGAACAATATTATTGTCTTAGGAGGACCACTATGCAAGGAATTTCGATTAACGATTTATATCAGTTAAAAAGTCTCAGCCAACCATACGTCAGCGATGATAATTCTATCTTTTTTGTGCAAAACATGTTGGATAAAAAAGAAAACACTTATCGTGCCGATATCTATTCAATAGACAAGCAAAAAGTCGTCCGCCAATACACGAATTCGGGGCTAAATCTGCAACCAGTTGTTAGCGGCGACTTTCTCTACTTCCGTCATAAAGAAAAAGATGGTGTCTTCCAACTAATGAAGATGCCCATTGATGGTGGTGTGGCTGAAGCAATCACTGATATGGATAGTGTTGATCAAATTCTCCTATCGCCCGATAAGCAAGAAATCTTCTTTAAGTCTGTCCATACTGATAAAGAAGATGATGATAAGCTAGCAGTCCGTCACCTAACTGAGGTTCAAAACAAAGCCGATGGAATTGGCTGGTTGCCGACCAACAAGACTTATTCCTTGAAGGCCTATGATCTTGCTACTGGCAAAAGTAAGACATTCTGGACCCGCAAACAGGATTTCAATCTGCAAGATGTTTCCTCAGATAATCAAAAAGTTCTCTACCTCGCTGCGGAACATCCTGAATGGGAAGAC
This sequence comes from Fructobacillus sp. CRL 2054, assembly GCF_028764065.1. Lineage (GTDB taxonomy): Bacteria > Bacillota > Bacilli > Lactobacillales > Lactobacillaceae > Fructobacillus. The sequence goes on along the minus strand of NZ_JACOFN010000008.1, from coordinate 71,251 downwards.
AAATTTGATGATTCAATGGCCGTTTACTGCTATGACCAAAAAGCTGACAAGCATCAAAAAGTTAGCCACTCGATGCCGGAAGCCGTCTTCTCTGATGCCCATTTTTCTCCAAATGGCCAACAAGCAGCCTTGATTGGGACTGATTTCAAATACTATTCAGCCTCTGTTAATCAGCTTTATTTCTATGACTTTGCCAAAGAAGAACTGAAAAATGTCACAGGTCATGCGGACTTAAACGTTGGTTATTCAAACAGCATCGGCAGTGACTGGATTCAAAATCGCTTGGGTCGTTCTGGCTATTGGTTGTCAAACGACAGCTATATATTTAGTGCCTACGACCATGGTCACAGTCGGCTGTACCGTTGCAATGGTCAAACATCTCAGTTAATTCATAATAAGAACAGAGATATCGTTGATTTTGCACCGATTGATGATGAACAGATTGTCTTTATTAATTCCACTCCGGAAAAAGCAGCAGAATTAAAAGTCATGAATCTGGCCGACCAAGTAGAAAACACCCTCTACAATCCCAACAAGGACTACGAGCAATCCCATCAGTATGCTAAAGTCACTTCCTTCCACTACTCTTCTACCGACCAGCAGGTTGAAGTACAAGGCTGGTTTACGGAAGCGCAAGGTAATGCTGAAACGGCTCCTCTCATTCTTTACGTTCACGGAGGCCCTCATGCCGCCTATGGCGATAGCTTCTTCCACGAGTTCCAAGCATTAGCCAACGAAGGCTACCACGTCGCCTACGTAAACCCTCGTGGCTCAACAAGTTACGGGGAAGACTTTGCCAGAGCCGTTATGGGTCACTATGGCGAATGTGACTATGACGATGTCATGACTGGCTTAGACTATGTCTTAGACAACTTTGAAGGCATTGATAAGAAGCACCTCTTCATTGCCGGTGGCTCCTATGGTGGTTTCATGTCCGCTTGGGTAGTCGGCCACAATAACCGTTTCCAGGCCGCTGTCATCCAACGTCCCGCTATCGATTGGATTGGCCTCTATGGTAACAGTGATATCGGTGTCACTTTCGTTTCTGCTGAAATGGGCGTCGACCTTTATAAGGATGCCGGTGCTGTTCAATATTATTGGGAAAAGTCGCCTTTGGCATACGCTGATAAAGTCCAAACACCAACGAGAATTCAACACGGTGTTCTCGATCGTCGTTGCCCGGCCAGCCAAAGTGAAGCGCTCTTCACTGCGATTAAGCGAACCGGAACCGACTGTGATTACATTCGCTACCCACAATCCTTCCACGGACTATCACGAAATGGCTACCCATCTTTGCGAGTGCGACGAATGAATGACATCGTTGATTGGTTCAAACGCTACTAAATACCAAATAAAACAAGAAAAGCAGCTGCCAAGCAATTGGCAACTGCTTTTTTATATGTTTACATATATTTTTATCGTTTATTTATTAGACTTTTGAATGAAATAAGTTCAGTTAAAGAAAAAGAACAACTCAAGATAATTTATCTCAAATTGCCCTTTTTTATTGATCAAATTTGCTAAAATAATCTCTTATTTTACTGTTGGAGCACCCTTCCAAACGGCAACTTGTCCAGTACCTGACTTGTAGTCAATGTATTCAGCCACGTTCTTCGACTGATAAGCCTTTACGAACTTTTTGATAGCTTCTGAATGTTGCTTCTTCTTCGTCGTTACGATGATGTTGGTTCCATCATGTTGGCTCTTGTCGATTGGACGAACGTAGATAGCGGAGTTGATTGAGCGACCTGAGTTCACAATGAAGCTAGGGTCGATTGATGCCAAATCAACTTCAGGCAAGACACGTACCAATTGGTCAGTTCCAACTTCCTTGAACTGCAAATTCTTCTTGTTTTCAGTAATGTCCTTTAATGTGGGGTCCTTCGCGTCCTTGTTCACCTTGATCAAGCCAGCGTTTTGTAGCAAAAGCAAAGTACGTCCCTGTGTAATCTTAGCGTTTGAGATGGCAACCGTTCCACCATCAGGAATTGACTTCAAGCTCTTGTGCTTATCGGAGTAGAGTCGTCCGGCAACCAAAACTGTTTCTCCAACTGGAACCAAATCCGTCTTGTGGGCCTTGTTCCAGTCATTCAAGAAGATGTAGTGTTGGAAGGCGTTCACATCAATATCGCCACCTTCCAAAGCGGCGTTTGGCTGTGTATAATCCGTGAAAGTCTTAATCTTCAAATCAAGGCCTTCCTTCTTCGCATTGGCCTTAATAATCTTCCACTGCTCATCGGTATGCTTGTCACCAGCCATGATTCCAACTGTCAAAGTCTCATTCTTTGACTTGGCTTCATGATGGCCAAAACTCAAGTATCCAATCCCCGCCAAGGCGACCAAGGCAATAATCCAAATATAAATCTTTTTCATGATAATCCTTCTCTCTAAGTAAATTCTCCCAAACTGTTGCATTACTCAGTCAATCAGGTGGATCATTGATTCCCGCTCGTTCAATTCCGTGATGATATTGGCTTACTAGCCATGCCTTATTTAGCTTACTTTGTTCCATCAAAAAACCAGTCCTTCTAGTATTGTTCATACCGAAAGACTGGTTTCACTCGTCGTAAAAAGAGATTCCAAATGTCCTGATGCAATATGAACGGTTACAGTCACTATTGAAAGCGCTAATCAACCGTTCATTTTGACGATTGATTAGCTAAAACATGGCTACGTTCATCATTTGCATCTTAAGCATTCTTTTTCTCCTTTTTCTTTAATGTTGTTTTAATTTTATCATATAGACTGGACTTGTCAACAACTTTCAATTACAATTATTTTAATTTATTTGCTTTTTGAATAAAAGTAAAAGATATCTCAAAAGATAGCCAGCTCTTCTTCTCATTTCTTATCCAATTCGAGTAACAATTTTTAACAAACAAAAAATGCACATCGACTCATTATCGATGTGCATTCTCACCAAGTATCAAAAAAATTATTTGTTTAAAGCTTAATCAGAATTAACCTTCTGATTCGATTAACTGTGAACCAAGTTCGTAGTTGTGTGAGTAGTCGACAGGAATGTCAACAACCACAGGACCATGCGTAGCAAAGGCTTCATCAAGAACCTTATCCAATTGATCAGGTGTATCAACACGCAATCCCTTGGCACCGAATGCTTCAGCAAACTTCACGATGTCGATGTTACCAAAGTCAACACCGGCAGCTTGGCCGTTATACTTCATTTCTTCTTGGAACTTAACCATGTCGTAGTGAGCGTTGTCGTTCCATACGATGTGAACAGTATCCAAGTTCAAACGAACAGCAGTTTCCAATTCAGCAGCTGAGAAGAAGAATCCCCCATCACCAGACACAGAGACTGACTTAGCACCTGGGCGAACCATAGCAGCAGTAATGGCCCATGGTAAACCAACACCAAGTGTCTGCATACCGTTTGAAATCAAGAAGTGACGAGCCACATATGACTTAAAGTGACGGGCCATCCAGATGTAGTGTGAACCGATATCAGTAGAAACTGTCATATCGTCCGTTACGTGCTTTTGGATTGATTCAACAACATCCAATGGGTGATTCAAGTTAGCTGAAGCTGGCGTGTATGTTGGTTCGTCAGCAGCACGCAAGTCGTCCTTCATTTCCTTCAAGACAGCTTGTCCTTCGGCAGGTACGTGGTAACCCTTGATGTCTTGGTCCAACAAAGTCAAGCTTTGTGCCAAATCACCAATCAATTGACGTTGTGGAACAAAGTTGTTGTCGATTTCGGCTGGCGTCGTATCCAAAGCCACGATGTTCAAGTTCTTTTCCTTGTTCCAGTTACGTGGTTCGTATTCGATAGCATCATAACCAATCGTTACAACCAAGTCAGACTTTTGCAAAAGCTTATCACCTGTTTGGTTACGGAACAAACCGATACGTCCAAAGAAGCAGTCTTCTTCAAGGTCGCGTGAAATAACACCGGCACCTTGGAAGGTTTCAACAACTGGCAACTTAGTGTCTTGGAGCAATTGGTGAAGTGCTTCAACGGTATCATCATCAGATCCACGAGCACCAACCAACAAAACTGGCAACTTAGCTTGCTTGATTTGGTCAGCCAACCACTTCAAATCAGTGATTGAAGCAGCCCCCTGTTGTGGAGCTTGTACTTCAGGCAAGGCATCGATTGAAACAGGCGCATCATCAACATCTTGTGGCAATGAAACAAAGGCACCACCACGCTTTGCACCGTTAGCAGCAGCAAAGGCGTTAGCGATAATTTCTGAAATGTTGTTTGGATCTTGAATTTCAGAGCTGTAGTTTGTAATTGACTTAAAGAGTGAAACTGAATCAGTTGACTGGTGAGTCAAACGGTTCAAGTCACGACGTGGTACTTGACCACCGATGGCCAAGATTGAGTCGTTTTCAGCACTGGCAGTCATCATACCTGAAACCAAGTTACCAACACCTGGTCCAGAAGTTACGACAACAACACCGGTCTTACCAGTGATACGTGAGAAAGCTTGTGCCATGAAGGCAGCGTTCTGTTCGTGACGAGTGATGATCAACTTTGGTGCCTTTTGTCCGGCCTTTGGGTGTTCCAAAGTTTCAAACAAACGGTCAATCTTGGCACCAGGGATACCGAAGACAAGGTCAACGCCGTGGTTGATAAGGCTATCGTTTACGATATCTGCCCCAAATTTTTGTTCAGACATATTTTTTACTATGAGCTGTTAGAGAGAAAAGACTCAGCCCATGTTTCCTTTCGTTTACTTATGTAAGGTTTTTTCTTAGTCAGCTGATTCTGCTGCGTGAATGACATCGTTCAATGTCGACAAGTCTGTCAAATCAGCATTCTTATAATCTTCGTTGTCCATTGGTAAGTTAATGGTCAAACCAGACAAAAGTTGTAGTTCCACATCAGCGGACTTCAAAGTAGCACCAAGTACGTGACCACCAAAGTCTAATTCATCTGATAGGAAGTGTTGGTGGAATCCAGCAACACCGACACCTTCGTATACGTGTGGTGTAAAGTAACCAACCATGGTTCCCTTCACATCGTTACGGTCAAAAATACGTTGTGTCTTGGCAATAGCGCCCAAACCAGGATATGGCTTTTCGGACTTGGCAGCTGCACGTGTTTCAACGGCAGCAAATTCACCCGTAATCTTCACTGAGAAGAAGTAGTTCTTTGTACCAACTTCTTTCAAGATTTCTTTTGAAAGGTCTTCCAAAGTAATGTTATCAAAGTGCTTAAAAGGCTTAAAATCTGCCTGGTGCACGTCACCAAAGGCGACGGGAAAGTCGTCTGCGACGCGATTAACATGACCATGAACGTCAACTTGATAAGCAACACCATCAAGCATGATTAATTCACCGTCAACACCAGCACCTGTTCCGATTCCGGTATTACCGGATTCCAACATTTCTTTAGTCGATACAAAGCCGTCAAGCAGACGCTCAACCAACATTTGCATCGTCCCAAATTGTACTAATGGTTTCATCTGTGTCCCCTATCTTTATTGGTCAACTAAGTTTACCTATAAAGCATACACCTGGACCAAGTCGCCTGTCAATATTCTTAAATAGAGCTTTTTATTTTAATTTTTAAAAACTTTGTAAATATTGGTGGACCATGTCGTTTAAAGCATCGTGCCAATTGCCATCGTGCAATTCAAGTAAACGGTTAATCTTCTCGCTCTGATCATGGTTCAGTTCCGTAATCACAGCTTCCCCTTCATCTGTTAAAAAGAGGTCTTTAGCCCGTGGGTCAGCCGCAGAAGGCTTTGTTCCAAGCAAGTGTCGTTCTTCTAAGTCCTTATAGGCCTTATTGAAGCCCTGCTTACTAATGCGCATGATGCCCAAAACTTTTTTGATACTTGGTTCATTTAAGTGACTCACCAAGAAAAGAATCCGGTGCTGCGTTTTATTAATTTTAAAACGCTCTAAATCGATATGCTGCGAAAACTCCTGGTAAGCGAAGTAAATCATAGCGATATTGGATTCTTTGATTTTTTCATTCATGATTTTTCTTTTACCTTATTTTTTCTAAAAAACTAGTCCCTCTGATTTTAACACCAGTTTCAATTAATTTTCATCATCCAAATTATCGAATGTGTTTTCCGAACATTTCGTCTCAATTTCCAATCAATCACTCGTCTTTTACTTGTTAATGTAAAAATATATGATACAATAAAAACACCATTTTGGAGTTATATACGGTTTTTAATGCTAACCGAGTCTCTACCGTCCGGCAAAAAGGACGACTATCACCAAGGGTTTTTAAAGCACGCTTGGGATCTCTTTGCGTGCTTTTTTATTTCTTTTGATATGGGCTCAGTGTCAGCATTTTTAAGAAACGTCTATGACATGCTATGTTCACATCAAGGAGAAACCATGGAAAACCCAACCAAGTCCCTTCCTAAAGCGCAGGCATTACTTTTAGGACTACAGCATGTTCTAGCCATGTATGCCGGTTCGATTTTAGTACCGTTATTAATTGGAACCGCCCTTCACTTTTCTTCAACACAGCTGGCTTACCTAATTTCAGTCGATATTTTCTGTACCGGCCTGGCCACTTTATTCCAGTTGAAGCAAACCCCAATTACCGGAATTGCCCTTCCTGTTGTTTTGGGGTCTTCTATTCAGGCCGTTTCGCCATTAATTAACATTGGCTCGACCCTCGGCTGGGGTGCCATGTATGGAGCCACCATCATCGCTGGCCTATTCGTCGTCCTGATTGCCGGTTCTTTTGCCCGTTTGCGGGACTTTTTCCCGCCCGTGGTTACTGGTTCGCTAATTACGGTCATTGGTTTAAGCCTAACGCCCATCGCCCTTCAAAACTGGGGTGGCGGCGACCTGACAGCCAAAAGCTTTGGCTCCTATCAAAACCTACTGATTGGCGCGGTTACCATTGCCATCACCTTATTATTGATGAAGTTTGCTAAGGGATTCGTCAAAGCCATCGCCATCTTGCTGGGAATTGTTCTGGGCACTCTTTTTGCGGCCTGTTTAGGAGCCGTTTCATTAAAGCCAGTTTCTGAAGCGGCCTGGTTCCACCTGCCACAGCCCTTTTTCCTTGGAACCCCAACTTTTTCACTATCAGCTTGCTTAACGATGATTGTCATTATTTTGACGGCCATGGTTGAAGCAACTGGTGTCTACTTTGCGCTTTCTGATTTAACTGGACAACAATTAAGCAAGAAGGACCTGGCACGCGGTTACCGCGCTGAAGGTTTAGCCGCCATCCTATCCGGAATTTTCAACACCTTCCCCTACTCGACTTTCTCACAAAACGTCGCAGTCGTTCGCCTATCCGGTGTCAAAACCAAGCAACCGATTTACTACGCGGCCTTCATTCTATTGATCCTAGGCCTACTACCAAAGTTCGGTGCATTGGCAACCATCATTCCATCTGCTACTTTGGGTGGTGCCATGATGGTCATGTTTTCGACGATTGCTATTCAGGGTCTTCAAATTCTCGGTAAAGTCAATCTCAACCTTGAAAGTAACTTACTCACCGCCGGACTCTCAATTGGTGCCGGGCTAGCAATCGGTACTGTGCCGACTTTCTTAAATCAGCTACCGGATACGCTGAAACTGATCTTTTCAAACGGCGTTGTGGTCACAACGGTGATTGCAGTTCTCATGAACCTGCTGTTAAACGGTTGGCCTAAAACCAACAAAGCGCAATAAATACCTGCTATCAAAGCAATACAGGTTATGATAGAACTACTTAAAATACGAAACCCAGAGGAATAACATGAAAGAACTAGAAAACAGAATTCAAGAAGATGGTCGCGTCATCGGGAAAGACATTTTAAAGGTTGACTCCTTTCTCAACCATCAAATTGACCCCCAGCTAATGCTAGCCATGGGCCAAGAGTTTGCCAGGCTCTTTGCTAACCAAGGCGTAACCAAGATTCTAACTGTTGAAGCTTCTGGTATCGCCCCTGCAGTCATGGCCGGACTTGAAATGAAGGTGCCCGTCGTCTTCGCCCGCAAGTCTAAGTCACGCATTCTTTCCGATGCCGCTTTCACAGCCGATGTTTATTCCTTTACCAAACAAACAAGCAACGCCATCCGTATTGATAAGCGTTTCCTATCAGCTGATGATCATGTATTGCTAATTGATGACTTTTTAGCGAATGGTCAGGCATTACTGGGATTAAAAGAAATTGCTGACCAGGCACAGGCAACGGTTGTTGGGGCCGGCATCGTCATCGAAAAGTCCTTCCAACCAGGACGTGACAATGCAATTAACGCAGGCATCCAAAACATCCACTCATTAGCAAGAATCGCCGCGTTTGAAAACGGCCAGGTTTGCTTTGTTGATGAAGAAAAATAAACAAAACAAAAGAACCTTGTCTTTGGACAGGGTTCTTTTTTATTTCCAGTTATTTATCAGGTAAAAAGTCAGTTTCCGAACGATTCAAAAAATCAATTCACTTCGTTCGGCTTATCAGAGAGAAAAAGACGATTATTATTAATAACGTACTTGATTTAATTCTTTTTAAACCGTATATTATTAGTTGTGTTTTAGAAAAAGAAGACCAAAATAAGAACAATAGCCTTTTATTTTTCATCTTTTTCAATTAATTAACCGAACAGCAAACGGAATGCCAGAATTATAAATGGAGAGCAAGAATGAAAACCTTTGATTATGATGCGATTCGCCTTTTACCAAAGAAGAGCCTTTTAAAGAGTCGCCGAGAAGCAGACACTTCAGTAACATTAGGCAAGTACACTTTCAAGATTCCTGTAATGCCAGCCAATATGGCGACTGTCATTGACGAAAACTTAGCCGAATGGCTCTCTGAGCGTGGCTATTTCTATGTCATGCACCGTTTTCAACCCGAGCAACGCTTCGACTTTGTCAAAAAGATCCAAGAAAAAGGGTTAATCGCCTCCATTAGTCTTGGCATTACTGACAGCGAGTATGACCTAATCGATCAATTCAAGGAGGCACAAATCAGTCCGGAATTCATTACGATTGACGTTGCTCATGGCCATTCTGATTACGTCATTAAGATGGTCCATTACATTAAGGAACAGCTACCTGATACCTTTCTCATCGTTGGTAACTTGGGAACGCCAGAAGCCATTGTTGAAATTGAATCCGCTGGTGCCGACGCAACAAAGGTCGGAATTGGACCAGGAAAAGCCTGCATTACAAAGGACAAGACCGGTTTTGGTACCAACGGCTGGCAGCTTGCCGCCATTGCAAACTGCGCTCAAGTTGCAACGAAGCCAATCATCGCTGACGGTGGAATCCGTCACAACGGCGATATTGCCAAGTCCATCCGTTTCGGTGCTTCAATGGTCATGATCGGCTCCATGTTTGCTGGTCATGATGAAACACCCGGCGAAATCATTAGGGAAAACGGTCAAGTCTACAAAGCCTACTACGGTTCCGCCTCTGCCAAACAAAAGGGCCACCAACACAATGTTGAAGGCCGTTCTTTGCTAGTTCCATATAAGGGCAGTCTTCAAGATACTTTAACTGCAATGCAAGAAGATTTACAGTCAGCGATTTCCTACGCTGGTGGACGGAACCTTTCCAGTCTAAAAACGGTCGACTACGTCGTACTTACTGACTACTAATTTCATCATAGGAAGCGTTTTTTCTCTGTTCCCCTCTTAATCAGCCAAAATAAAAAGCCCAGGATTACTCCTGGACTTTTTTATTTAACAAAATTAATGGTCATATCGAATGGCTAGCCAGACACTAATCAAAATCATAATAGATCCAACTAGGAATCCAAAGGTTAGGCCTTCGTGTAAGAAGAGGAAACCAAGTAAAGTTCCGACGACCGGCTGAAGCAAGAAGTACAAACCCGAACTTCCAGCATCAACCAAGGTCAATCCGTAATTCCACATCATGAAAGCCAGCGCCGTTGAAATAACACCCAGATACAAAAGTGACAGTGTTATCACTGAATCCGACAAGTTAATCGTTGCCAAATTTGATGGATGTGCTAACACCACAGGTGTTAAGCAGATAATGGCCACCAACGTTGCCAGAATGGTCACCTGCAAGGTACTATACGTTCCCGATAGTTTCTTCACTAAGACTGACATCAAGGCCCAAGTTAGGGCTGCAATCACTAAGCATAAGACACCCAGTAGGACATGCTGACCAGTTAAATGAACGCCAACAATCGCAATTACACCCAGTGTTGCTAGGGCAACTGAAATCACCCGAACCTTCGTCATCTTCTCTTTTAAAATCCACCATGAGAACAAGAGCATAAAGGTTGGCGTTGCCGAAGTAATTACCGCGCCCGTTTAGGCATTAGAAAAATAGGTGCCCGTTTCCTGGGCCACAATGGAAATGGTGTTCCCAATGAAACCAATCAAAAAAATAATACCTAAATCACGGCGATTAACCTGCCACTTTTCTCGTTTTAACAAGGAAATGAGAAGTAAAACCACAAAGGCAATCAAATAACGTGACCACACCAATTCAACGGGAGGCACGTATTCCACGACAACTTTGACAACGACAAACATCCCACCCCAAATACTAGCTGCAAGGCTAAGTAAAACTGGACCGATAATTTTTTTAATATTCATTTTTAATTTTCTCCGCTAATCTATTTTATTCAGTTATCCTTTAGCGGGAAAAGTCACCCGCTTTAGCGAGCGGCTGGAACATCACATTCGAACAATGGTGAGTAAAACATAAGAGGCCCCTTTCTAACAAAAAATTCTTCTCTATTCTAAATAATTTGATATAAAAAGACAATAAAAAAGCCGGCCTTTCGGCCGACTTTTCGAAAACTTTACTTATTCAATTTCAAGAAATACTTACGAACAATCCACTTACGTCCCTCTTCCAAGAGAATCAATGGAATTGGAATAATTAGCAAGAAGATCCATTCGTTCACACCCAATGCATAGGTATTAAACAGTCCTTGTAAGAATGGTACGTAAATCAACAAGGAAATCAATAGAACTTCGAAAAGAATTCCAGTAATGATGTGGTGGTTGCTGAAGACGCCAATTTTGAAGACTGAGGTGTACTTCGTACGGGCGTTGATGGCCGCGGCAATTTGGCAGAAGACAATCGCTGCCAAAGTAATGGTTGTGGCCTCTGCGTAAACATCGCCTGATCCGAACAACGCGTGTTCTGGCCAACCATATGAGTAGTTGACGAAGAAGTAAGCAGCTGATGAAATCAAGGAAGCAACCAAACCGTACAAACCAAAGGCCTTCCAAATAATGGACTTGTTTAACAAGTGGGCCTTACGTGAACGCGGTGGCTGTTGCATGACACCGGGCTCGCTCTTTTCAGAACCAAGTCCTAAGGCAGGCAACATATCCGTTCCCAAATCGATGGTTAGAATTTGCATAACCGTCAAAGGCAATGGAATCAAACCACCAGAGAACAGGAAGAGCACGGATGGAAAGGCTTCCGGCATGTTACTGTTCAAGATGTAGAGCAGGAACTTTTGGATGTTACTGTATACCGTGCGTCCCTCTTCGATGGCCGCAATGATTGAGGCGAAGTTGTCATCGGTCAAAATCATGTCCGCTGCTTCCTTGGCAACGTCGGTACCAGTGGCACCCATGGCAATTCCAATATCAGCTTGTTTCAAGGCTGGCGCGTCGTTGACACCGTCACCAGTTGAAGCAACGATTTCGCCGTTGGCTTGGTTAGCCTTTACAATGCGGTACTTCTGTTCAGGAGCCACACGGGCAAAGATGACTTCACCCTTCACTGCCTGACGCAAATCTTCGTCTGAAATAGCGGTCAGTTCATCGCCGGAGATGACCCGGGCTTTATCAGAAACCAAACCAATCTTAGTGGCCACAGCCTTAGCTGTAATTGGTCCGTCACCCGTCACCATGATAATTCGGATACCGGCCTGATGAGCCTTCTTAACCGCATCGTAAATTTCAGGACGTGGCGGATCAGCCATGATGGTCAAACCAACGAAGGTCAAGTTTTGCTCAGTGTTCTCAGCAGTGGCCCTCGACAAGTCTTGGCTTTCATCATTAGACAGGTCACGGTAAGCAACGGCTAAGGCACGTAATCCTTGAGAGGCATATTGCTGGTTGGCTGCCTTAATCTTCTGGATATCATCGTCAGTGATTGGACGAACTTTTCCATCATCCAAGATGTTCTTGGTAATGGCTAAAATTCCACTCATAGCTCCCTTAGTATAAAGGGTGAACTTGCCATCTTTATTCTTATTAATTGTGGACATCCGCTTACGATCAGAGTCGAAAACGATTTCCTTTTGACGAGGGTTCTCATCAGCTAACTGTTGACTAGCCAATTGATACTTCTCAGCCAAAATAACCAAAGAAGCTTCGGTTGGCGTTCCAACAATGGTTGCTTGCGCACCAGGCTTGTTAGTTGGCTTAACCGTAGTGTCGTTGTTTAGACTTACGGCTTTTAGCAAGAAGTCCAAATCAGGATTAGCACCGGACTTTACTGGCTGATCACCATCCATGACCTGACCGTTATTCACGTATCCTTGACCAGTTACGGTGTAAACCTTTTCTGGCATCCAGATGTGGTTAATCGTCATTTGGTTCTGTGTCAAAGTCCCCGTCTTATTAGAGGCGATGACTGTTGTCTCCCCCAGTGTTTCAACTGAGTTCAAGTTCTTCACTAAGGCGTGCTTCTTAGCCATTCGCTGGACACCCTGTGCCAGTGACAGCGTGACGGTTGGCAAAAGTCCTTCCGGAATGAAGGCAACAATCATACCAAGCGCAAAGATAAAGGACTTCGCAACAGGATAATGAACGAAGAAGATGGCCGCGATGAAGAATCCGGTACCAATCAAAATGGCAATGATGGAAAGCTGGCGAGTCAAGCGGTTCAACTCGAGTTCGAGTGGGGATGGCTTGCTCTGCTGACTCTGGGTCAAGCGGGCAATCTTTCCAAACTCGGTGTTCATCCCAGTGCTGAGCGCAACGACTTTAGCAGAACCAGCTGAAGCAACCGTACCAGCATAAACAATGTTAGCCTCAGCGAACTTTCCTTCACCGTGGTGATATTCGGCTTTCTTATCACTCAAAGTCGATTCACCGGTCAAAGCTGATTCGTCTACCTGAAATGAGTCGGAAGAAATCACGCGGGCATCGGCTGAAATACTGTTACCAGCAGAAATCATGATGACATCCCCCGGCACAATTTCAGAGGTATCGATTTCTTCAGACTTACCATCTCGAATAACGGTTGCCTTCATTGGCAACATCTTCTTCAAAGCATCCGAAGCCTTCTGCGCCTGGTTTTCCTGCCAGAAGGAGAAGAGCCCGTTAATCACGTTCACGGCCCAAATGGCGATTCCAAGTTCCAACATCTGTGCAAACATGGCAATTAAGCCGGAAACCCAAAGCAAAATAGCCATTAGACTCGTAAAGTTCTTCAAGAACTTCCAAATCTTATTCTCACCCTTTGCAGCAGTAATGACGTTATCGCCAAACTTTGCATGCTGCTTTTGAGCTTGGTCGGCACTTAAGCCATTCTCGCTAGAACCAATACTCTGATAAAACTGATCAATTGGTAATTGTGCTAATTGGTCATTATTTTGATCTTGATTTGGCATATGTTACATACCTTTCTTCTAATAAAAAAGCCCACAGAACAACGCACCATGTTTCGTTATAAACCATGAGTCATCATTCTATAGGCGTTTTATTTACGTCCATTAATGATTACATCAATGGTAAAAACTAGCATCCTTTGTCATTGCTGATAACGGCGTAAGCAGATTCAACGAACATCCCCACCGCCATTACCCACATTGCAGGCATCATCTTCATTGTGGCAACCAAATAAATTGTGTATGCCCACACAAACATCATTAACAAATGAAAAATCCGATTATACTTTCGCATTTTAAACCCTTCCCTATGCAGTTATCACTGCAATTCTTATTTGACTAAATCATAACATAGTTATAGCAGATATTTAACATAGTATTACACATATTTGATATAACATTGTATACTTGAGGCGAGAAATATAGGAGGAAAATCATGTCAGAATCAAAAAAGCCAATCTATAACGATTACTTCTTTAATGAGAGTGCCTATGACTACCATGATGGCGGTTATGTCCCATTGGAAAAGTATGATTCGCCTGAAGTGCCCCTTGGCATTCCAACTATTTTAAAGCCCGACAAGGAAACCGATACCGATGTTTGGTTAACGGTTCATGCCCAAGCAGGTGAAACACAAATCCTACCTGGAGCAAAGACAAAGACCTGGGGCTACAACCAAAGCCTTCTTGGTCCAACCATTGTATTTAAATCCGGTAAGACCTACCACGTCACACTGAAAAACAGCCTACCCGAGTTAACGACTTTCCACTGGCACGGACTGGACGTTCCCGGTCCATTCATTGACGGTGGTTGCCATGCCCCCGTTTATCCTGGCGAAAGTAAGGAGATTACTTTCAAAGTCGACCAACCCGCTGCCACAACTTGGTTGCACGCCCACCCATGTCCATTGACTGGTTGGGACGTTTGGCACGGATTAGCTGCCATGGTCTATGTGACAGACAATCACGAAGAGAGCTTACCACTCCCTCACAACTACGGTGTCGATGACATCCCCGTTATTCTACAAGACCGTCGCTTCCACGAGAATAACCAATGGGATTACGATGCTGATTATGATCCCGATGGTGTTGCTGGACCAACTGCTCTCATTAACGGAACGGTTAACCCAGAATTTGACGTCACCACCCAAAAGCTCCGCCTTCGTTTCTTGGACGGTTCGAACCGTCGTGAATGGCGTTTGCACTTGTCCGATGACTTAGTCATGACCCAAATTGCTTCTGACGGTGGTTTGCTTCCCGAACCAGTTCAAATGACCAAGCTCATGATTACCTGTGCCGAACGTGCCGAGGTCGTCTTGGACTTTGGTAAGTATAAGGCCGGTGATAAAGTCACACTCTACTCCGACGATGTGCCAATCTTAACTTTCAATATCAAAGAGTTCGCCCCTGATAACACCGATATTCCAGAGCACTTAGCCGACATCAACTACCCTGAAGTTTCTGACCCAGACTCATTGGTTCACCAAGTTGTCATGTCTGGTACCGATGAAGAAGTTGGAATCAACGGTAAGAAATTCGGTATGATGCGGATTGATGACCGTCAAGAAATCGGTAAGACCGAGTACTGGGACATTACCAATACCAACGATTGCTGCGGTGGAATGCTTCACCCATACCACATGCACGGTGGTTCCTTCCAGATTGTTTCACGTAACGGACACGCTCCCTACCCTAACGAAATGGGCTTGAAGGATACGGTCAGCGTTAACCCTGGTGAAACCGTCCGCATCAAGATGCGCTTCAACTACGCCGGTGTCTTCATGTACCACTGCCACATCATCGAACACGAAGACGGTGGTATGATGGCGCAACTCCAGGTTTACACGTCTGACGAGCCAAACAAGAAGTACGATTTGATGCCAATGGATACCTTGATGAATGCCATCGCCAAAGAGCGCGGCTGCAAGGTTGACGAATTAGTCATCAAGCCACTCGATTCCTATAAGAAGATGGGGATGGATATGTGCTGATTGAGCACTAAATAAACAAAGTAAAAACCACATTGAGAAGAAGTCTTCTTGATGTGGTTTTTCTTATTTATTGTAATGGAATCGAACAGCAACAATGGAGATATGATCTTTCGTCACCAAATAGATTATCCGGTGCTCATCGTTGATTCGTCTGGACCAAAGTCCCGAATAAGTTCCTTTTAATGGTTCTGGTTTTCCAATACCAGTAAAGGGTTCACGTAGAATACTTTTAATTATCTTCCGGATTCGTTTGACGACACGTTTATCGTTATCTAGCCACCGTTCAAAGTCTGCCCATGCGTCATCTGACCATAGGAGCTCCATTATTCCCACTCTCGAGCCTTTCCCTGACCGTCCTTCAGAGATTGCAGTGATTGATTAATATGATCAACATTTGCTTTTGAGCTAAGAATATAGGCATTTTCTAACAGATTCTCATATTCCGATTGGCTAACTAAAACAGCATTATCGTCATCACGGTTTGTTGAAATGATAATTGCTTCATCATCGTTAACCTTTTTCATAAAACCCATCAGATTATTTTGAACACTTGAATAAGCAATAACTTGCATGATAAACCTCCTCAGTAAAAAATAATTTATCTACTAACATTAGTATCAAAGGCTCCCTTTTATTTGTCCACTCCTTCTACCAACTATGACAATCTCTTTTGAATCACACTCCAAACTATGCTATTACATACTTAAGAAACACTCTAAATAAAGGAGTTTACTCATGGTAGAAAAGTCGAACATCCCCAGTCAAATCGAAGTTCGTGGCGGACGCGTCCACAATCTGAAAAACATTGACGTTAATATTCCACTTAACAAGTTTGTTGCCATTTCTGGCCGGTCTGGATCTGGTAAGTCATCACTTGCAATGGGCATCCTCTTTTCAGAAGGTTCCCGTCGCTACCTAGAAGCCCTTTCCGCCTACACCCGCAACCGCATGGGCCAAGAATCGTCTGCTGACGTCGACTCTATCCAGTACATTCCTTCCGCCATTGCCCTCAAGCAACGGCCAACCACTCCTGGCGAACGGTCAACTGTTGGTTCTATCAGTGAACTATCCAACATTACCCGACTCATCTTTTCCCGCTTAGGCTCACCAGTCTGTCCGAACGGCCACCGACTAGAACCATCTCTAGCCATTAGTCAGGCAATGAATGAAGCCGAAAAACCTGGTGAGCATCACAACGAAGGGCAGCTCACCTGTCCGGTCTGTGGCGTGCACTTTACCGCCTTCTCCGCCCAGGACTTTTCAGCCAACAGCACCGGCGCCTGCCCAACTTGTCACGGGAGTGGTCAAGTCCGTGAATTAGACGAAGATAAGCTGATTAAAGACGACAACCTGTCCATTAAAGATGGCGCCATTGCTTCCTGGCACTTGCCCGGTCGTAACTTTATGCCATCAATCGCTCAAAGTCTGGGTGTCCGCATCGACGTCCCCTACAAGGACTTATCGGACAAAGAGAAGAACATTGTCTTACACGGGGAGAAGAAACTCTACCCCGTCAACTTTCATACTTCTACCGGACGGGTTTACCATTCCGATGGCTCACTCTACGAAAACGCCTACGATGCCGTGACGGATTCCCTGGCCAACGTTAAAAGTCAGGCCACTCTCAAGAAGCTCGACAAGTTCTACCATTTTTCAATCTGCCCAACCTGCCACGGTTCACGTTTAAACCCAGACTTGCTGAAGCAAACGGTGAATGGCCAAAACATCGTGCAAGTGAATGACCTGACCCTTGGCGAGTTAACCGACTGGGCCGATCAAACGGTTACTTCCCTACCCGACAGCATGGAGCACCTGGCCAACACTTTATTTACAAACATGAAGCAGGTCCTTCGTCCCATCCTGAATCTCGGGCTCGACTATCTCACCATGTCCCGTGCAGGGGCTAGCCTTTCAACAGGTGAACTACAACGCTTGCAACTATCGAAAACGATTCGCGCTCAGACCACCGGTATCCTTTATGTTTTGGACGAACCATCCATTGGCTTGCACCCAGATAACATCAAGGGATTAATCCAGGTCTTCCGTGAACTCATTGCCCAGGGTAACTCCCTTGTCGTTGTTGATCACGAGGTCGATTTAATTGCCGCAGCCGACTGGATTATCGAAATCGGTCCCGGTTCTGGCGAAGCCGGCGGTCGTATCATCGATGAAGGAACACCAGCAAAGCTAACCAACGATTCCCAGTCCTTAATTGGCCCCTTCATCAAGGGTTCTGCCAACATTGTTCATGATTCGGTCACTCCGGTAGGTACCGGCGAAACCACATTACGTGTTCAAAACTACCATAATCTAAAGGACGTTCAAGTCACCATTCCCGAACACCAAATGACGGCCGTGACTGGTTTTTCAGGTGCCGGAAAGACCTCTCTCATTCTAGATAACCTTATTCCAGCTATACAAAATAAAGAAAATAGTATAAAAACTGTAAGTAAACTTACAACAAATATAGCTAAGGCAGTCACAATCGATGCAAAACCCATTGGACGCAACACCCGTTCCACCTTAGCAACCTATACGAACATCATGAATGAGCTGCGACAACTTTTTGCAAACCTTCCAGAGGCCAAGAAGGCAAAGCTAACCGCTTCAGCCTTTTCATACAATAATAAAGAAGGTGCATGTCCAACCTGTCAGGGCCTCGGTGTTATCACGGAGGACATTCAATTCTTACCTGACATTGTCGAAACTTGTCCGACCTGTCAGGGTGCTCGTTTCAGTGAAAAGGTTCAATCAATTAAGTGGCATGGCCAGTCAATCGTTGACTTGTTAAACCTCTCCGTTAAAGAGGCCCTTCCCGTCTTCAAGGACGAAGCAAAAATTGAAAGTGAACTACAGTTACTCAACGAAATTGGTTTGAACTATTTGCACCTTGGACAAGCAACGCCATCGCTCTCCGGTGGCGAAGCACAACGTCTAAAACTCGTGAGCCACTTACATAAAAGTCAAAAGCACACACTCTTTGTTTTCGATGAGCCAACCATTGGTCTTCATCCCTTAGACGTTCAAACCTTACTCGGCGTCTTCAACCGTCTCAAGGAAAAAGGAGCCACCATCATCTTTATCACGCACGACCTGGACATGATGACCAACGCCGACTGGTTAATTGACCTTGGTCCCCGCGGTGGTAACCAAGGTGGACAGTTAATGGCCATGGGGAAACCATTCGATTTAGCCAAGAAGCCAAACTCCCTGACGACTAAATACCTGGCCGAACACCTTCATAAATTCGACTTAATCTAAATTACCCTGCATTTTTTAGGCAAAACTACTATAATGTGTCTTATAACCGCTATAACAATAAGGAGCAGATGAATAATGGCTAATCCCACAGATAACCAATACCAATGCCTCATTGATAACAAAGACGGCTACAACTTCGGTGCCGGTACTTTTCTTCATGACTTGGACCCTCAAACCCGTAAGATGATTAAACAGGATCGTCCAAAGGCATCCGACCACGATTTCATCTGTTCCGAACACTTGGTTGCTTACCGCTTACGCAAGCTCGATAAGATGATTCGCGAAGATCAACGTAAGAATCAACAAATCCACCAAAAGATGCACCGGGTCTTAGAAGACGATAACTACAAGATTATCGATGTTGGAAAGAAGTTGGATAGCACATTGACTTTCGGTCAAAAAGTCGCCGACGGCGTCGCCCACTTCGGTGGTTCCTGGCCATTCGTGATTTCCTTCGTTGCCATTATGATTATTTGGATTATCCTAAACGTTACCCACCTCTTCGGTGCTAACTTTGATCCGTTCCCATTCATCTTGCTGAACCTCTTCCTATCCATGGTGGCTGCTATTCAAGCGCCATTGATTATGATGGCTCAGAACCGTGCTTCGGACTATGACCGTATGGAATCACAAAACGATTACCACGTGAACCTGAAGTCCGAAGAAGAGATTCGTCTTCTCCACGCCAAAGTCGACCACTTGATTCAACAAGATCAACCAAACTCCATGCAAATTCAAAAGATGCAAATGGAGATGCTGGCTTCCATCAACGAAGAGCTGGCGTTGTTGAACAAAAAAGAAGAAAAAGACTAAACAAAAAGCCACTCAAATAATACTTGAATGGCTTTTTTTGTATTCATTTTTATTAATAGAAGCTTGGCTTATCCATCTTTTCAGAACCGGGTTCGTAAATACCAACACTTGCCTGAATGTCTTTCTTAGGGTTAGCTAACAAATCAAAGACATACTGAACAATGGCTTGCCGACTCACCTGGGCACCAACAAAAGGTTCGCCCTTTTGTGTCGTTGCATAGGAGACATTCCCGGGCTGATTGTATAACCAAGTCATACGCATGTAGGTATAGTCCAAACCAGACTCTTCTATTTTCTTCAAATTTTCACGGCGTTCTGGTGAAACATTCCCAATCATCGAACGGTTCCACTCACCGAACTTACCGGCTACTTCACCGTAGACACCGAGGACTCCTGCAATAATAATACGCTTAACGCCGGTAGCCTTCATCGCTTTTAAAATGGGTTCCGTATCATGGTCTGAATCAACAAAGACAACGTCTTGACCGGACATAATTTCTTCGAGAAGCGCCTCATTTGAAAAGTCACCATCAACGACTTTGACACGGGGATTGCCCTGATACTGACTGAGTCGTTCATTAGCGCGTCGTGCGTAAAGCGTTAGTTGATCATTACTCTCTTTCAAAAGTCGCTCGGTCAGTAGACGAGCAATTTGACCCGCTGCACCTAAAATCAAAATCTTCATTTATCTTCCCCTTCCAATCGATCTTCAGCCTGCCGCATATGACTATCGTAGTTTTCAACCTTGAAAAGCAGGTGGTCATGTGCGGCCTGCATTTTATTAATTCGCTCCTGCATCTCTTCGGCCTGTTCAGCCAAAAGTGCCTTTCGCGCGGGGATTGTTTGATTGTCATCTTCAAAAACCATCCCCACGTATTCACGGAGTCGCTCCACCGACATCCCCGCGTTTCGCATCGTTTTAGCAAAATTTAATTGGCGAATACTCCGTTCGTTGAAGTCTCGTAAGTGGTTCTCCCTACGGGGAACCGGCATAATCAAACCAATCCGCTCGTAGTAACGAATGGTATCGTTACTTAAGCCGGTTTTTAAAGCAGCTTCTTTAATGTTCATGACTTCACCTTTCTCGTAACAAAAAAAGCAACAATGACCAAAGCAATTCCTGTAAACAGGGCCATCGAACCAACTTCGACATGGTAGGAGCTGGTTGTGGCAACAATGAGCGATAGTCCAATCGGTCCGCCAATTTGATGAGCTGTATTGGTTAATCCGGAAGCAATGCCGGCCAGTTCATCTGGTGCTTGGTAAAGACCAGCAGATGTGACAGGTGCCAGCACCATACCCTGTCCAAAGCCAATCACTAGCATTGGTAATGCAAAGGCAAACCAGTAACCTGCCGAAAGATCAGCTAAGGCGGTCCAAAGGAGTCCTAGTAGAAGGAAGAACTCTCCTGCAAGCAATACCTTATTATTACCATACCGCTTTGTGAGCTTTGGTAAAAGGAAGGATACTACAAACTGCACCAATGTCAGTGGCAAAAAGGCAAAACCGGACTGCAAGGCAGTGAAGTGATATTCTTCTTGCCAGACCTGTGGCAAAAAGAACCAGTATGGCAGCATGGCCATCATAAAGAGTAATCGAGCGGCGTATGCCCCTGAACGGACCCGGTTCTGAAAGAGACTTAGTGGCAAAATGGGGTTCTTCACCCGACTTTCAAAGCGAATAAAAATGATGAGTAAAACGAGCCCGATGGCAATCATCCAAAGCTTGTTCCCCGTTAGCCCATCAATCAATGCTGCTAATCCCAAAACTGATAGCAAAGAACCAAGGTAATCGACCTTACTGTGTTGACCAGGCTTGTTGGGAATGAATTGAATCGACAATAATAGCAAGATGACCGTGATGGGTACGTTAATTAAGAAGCCAGCTTCCCATGAAAAGAAGGTCGTTAAGCCACCACCAATCAACAAGCCTAGGCTCGAACCAATTCCAGCAGTCACACCGTAATAAGCGATTGCTCGCTCACGCATCTCCCCCTGGTAGCTATCCATCATCAGTGCCAAAGTCGATGGTGCAATGACCGAAGAACCGATACCCTGAACGGCCCGCATCGCAATCACGAAGTTCGCATTATCCGATAAGCCAATTAACAAGGAGCTCAACCCAAAAATTGTAATCCCCGTGATAAAGACCCGCTTTCGTCCTAGCAAATCCGAGAGCCGTCCTGATAGCAGCAAGAAGCCACCAAAGGTCAACGTATAGGCGTTTGAAATCCAGGATAAACTAGCCTGCGATAAGTGTAGGCTCTGTCCAATTTCTGTTGCACTCGTAAAGATAATCGAATTATCCATTAAAATGAGAAAGTAGCCCAGTAAGGTAATGGGCAAAATCATTCCAAATTTTTCTTTTTTCATATTTCTGCTTTCCTTTATTTTATAACTTATTCAGTACAAAAAACATTAAACACCTTGGAGTGCAATCCAAGTCAAGAAAAAAGATAAAAATAAATAGCAAACAAAAGGAGTGCTCAGTGGGCACTCCTTTTAATACTGCTTAAAATACCAGCAACGATTTAATTGCCTCACGCTTATCCATAGCCTCATAGGCTTTCTGAATGTCTTTTAATTCGAACTCCTTCGTGAAGACCTGACCAGGATTAATCTGTCCATCTAATACCGCTTGTAATAACAATTCGCGGTCGTAAGTTGTCACGGCTGCAATGCCACCGCGCAAGCCAATGTTCTTCCAGAACAGGTTATTGGTATTCATCATTGGATTCTGTGGAATCCCAACACGGCCAACAACAGCACCCGGACGTCCCAATTGAACAGCCGTTTGAACTGCCTGTTCAGAGCCAACACATTCCAAAATAGCATCTGCACCAGCACCCGTCAGTTCCATCACAGCCTTAACTGCTGCATCATCACGTTCTTCGACAATGTCTGTCGCACCAAAGGCCTTACCAAGCGCCTGTCGGTCTGAATGACGGGACATCAAGATGATGCGCTTTGCCCCACGTAACTTTGCGGCAATCACACCACAGAGTCCAACGGCACCGTCACCCATGACAACAACGGTATCGCCTTCCTTCACTTCGGCAGTTGCTGCAGCGTGGTAGCCGGTTGCCATCACGTCTGACAGAGTCATGAAGGACTTCAACTGATCGTCCGTATAATCTTCTGGTTGGCCAGGAATCTTAACCAAGGCCCAATCAGCGTTCTTGTAACCAATGTATTCGGCCTGGTAACCAGTTGACCCGGCTTTTCCCGGGTCTAAGCAATCTCCATCAAATCCAGCTAAACAAGCTTGGCATTCGCCACAGCCATGGGTGAATGGCGCGATGACGAAGTCGCCAGGCTTTACTTTCTTCACGGCTGCCCCAACCTCTTGCACAATCCCAATGGCTTCGTGCCCAACTTGGTCGCCAGATTGGCGCTTGGCAATTCCACGGTAAAACCAGAGGTCAGAACCACAAACAGAGGCCCGAACCGTTTTAATCACGGCATCCTTGGGTCCTTTAATCGTAGGTTTTTCCACCTCTTGCATTTCCACTTTTCCTGGTTCTACAAAAACTGCTGCTTTCATCAATGAATCCCCTTTCGACTTTTCATATTAATTTTGAACCAAATAACTAAGCATTGCAAAGTCATTTAATATGGTCCCCATCATAAACCCTGGAGTCCGGTCCAGGTCAAGAAAATGTAAAAAAGCAACCGTCAACATAACGACGGTCGCCCTTCTAGGAATTCGTTTATAAAAGTTGTTGCTTTTGCTCCTTTACCCGTACAAAGAAAATGTAGCCGAGTAGGCAAAGAATGTAAACTGCCATGCAGGCAAATGAAATGGTAATTGAGAACACATTGGCAATGGTCATAAAAATTAATTGGCCAAGTGGCAGTGTAATGGTAGTTGCCGTTGAAATAATGCTCATTGCAAAGGCCAAGTTTTTATTTGCCGTATGATTCATGACCCAAGCTGAAAACTTTGGCTGAACCTTTCCTTGAACCAAAGCTGTAAAGAACATCACCGAAAAACCAATGTAAAATGGACAGGCTGTTAAGAATGCTAAAACTAGAAGAAATACAAAGGATATTTGTAACAATAAAACAGTTGCTAGAGATCGTTTCTCTAAAAACGGAATGGGTACGATTGAGCCAAGAATACTACCTACCGCAAAAACCGTTTGCATGGTTGCAACCGAGATTCCAAAACTAATAATTTGCAAGGATGGTGTCCTAAGAAAGGCTAAAATTGCCACTTCACCGAAAGCAGCCCCCACTAATCCGGCAATTGTATAAATTGAGATATAGCGACCTAACATTGGAACCGATAAAACTTCTGATATTGCTAACTTCAAGGATTTAAAGAAGTGCTGATTGACACGTTCCTGCTCTTCATCCGCAGCGATTTCACCCTTTACCGTACCAGTAATATAGCGGGCAGCTCGGAATAGGAAAATCGCACTCAGGAGAAAGAGTGCTGCATTTGCCAGTGAAAAGATTTGGTAGTTATAGGTAAAGACTACAATCAAAGTGGAGCCAATAAACTGCCCTGCTAAAGAAATACTCTGCAAAATGCCAGATGAAAATCCAGTGACCCGTTCCCGGTCCTCATCAGAAACAAGGTCTCGCATTGTTGGCAGAAGCAAAGAGGTTGAAAAGTTCCCAATTGAGTCAGAAAAAATGTTAATTAATAATAAGATCGAAAAAATCAACCAGGTAAAGGGTTGGTTGATGAAACATGCTAATACCAAGTAACAGGCAGCCTGAATCATCTTCATATTGCGAGACATTTTAAGGGGTGACTTTTGTCGGTCCGCTAAATAACCGGTCAGCATCTGATAGATACCTGGCACAAAGTTCGCAATTCCAACGGCTGTCAGTGCCCACCCCTGTTGAGAATGACTCGGCATCATTCCGGCATAGATTACTAACACAATGTTAAATAAACTGGACCCCAAAGTCTCTGCTAGGTTTGAAAAGAACAGCGACTGGTAGCCCCTGTTTTTTAAATATGTTCCAATCGTTTGCAAACTCCCTCTCCTTTTAATCATTCTCTCATATAACATTCATATTATAAGGGATAGGCCTTTAAAAATGCAATCGAAAAGGCTATCCTTTCTTTAAAAAGGACAGCCCTCTGTATCCATTATTTTATTGATCATCGTCCTTCTTAATCCGATGTGCCTGCCAAAAGAGCATGCCCATTGAAATCAGGCTAATTAGAAGAATCAAAACGGCTAAGATAATACGTCCGTTCTGTGTCTCCAATAGGCCTGCCAGAATTGGTAAACGTGTCAGGATGCCAATCACTGCTGAGAAAATGATATAGAAGAAAATTGGCTTTGATAAGAAGCTGTGCTGAGATGTCCTGTTATAAATAGCCAGGCCAACCAAGACCAAGATGATAACGAAGATACCTAAAGTACCATCCAAGTTGATGCGGACCGGAGTCTTCAACCAGTAAGTCATCGCAAAGGTTGGGAAGAGCAAAAGCATTCCTGCTAAAATTCCAAGAATATTCTTCAACCAACCAGCTAACTTCGACACCTTATAACGATAAACCAAAGTACCAATTGTTCGTACAATTAACAAAATCGCCATGGTCATGTACATGGCCGATACGACATAGGCCCCGACGTCTATCGCCTTCCCAGGAACGGTAATGGTTGGCAAGAAGGTAATGGCCAAATAGCCGAAGAAGGTGTAGAGAATAATCTTGGCAAAAGAGATGCCGTCATTTGGCAACTTCTTCAACAAGTTATCCGCCACTAATTTTGGCGATTGACCAAAGTAGTCACGGGCCGACTCCCCGTTCTTTTGAGCTTCCAAGATATCTTGCAGGATAGCCAAGAGCTGTTCTTCCACCTGAACGTCGTCCTTCAGCCAGGAAGTAGTTCGTACATAGACGAGAAAGTCATCATAGAAGGCTTTGTTTTCCTTATTCAATCCTGGACGTAATTCGTTATTTCGTTCAATTAGATCATCAATCTTCATGCTTTGCTCCACTCATCATTAGTTGCATCGTCTTTTCAAGCTCTTGCCACTGACCAAAGAAGTCCTCCATCGCCGCCAGGCCATCCGCCGTTGGCAAATAATACTTTCGATCAGGTCCACCTTCAGATGGCCGGCTTTCACCTCGAATCAGGCCTCGCTTTTCCATTGTAGCAAGTAGAGGGTAAATCGTTCCTTTTGGTACCTGCCCTAACCCAATTCGATTCATTTCCTGGGCAATCCCGTAGCCATAGTTTGGCTCCCGTTTTAAAATCGCCAGTAAAATACCCTGTAAGAAGCCCTTCAACAGCTGACTGGAAATTGTCTGTGCCATTTATTCGTCCTCCTACTTTCAATATGGTCAGTCTACAGGAGAATGACTAGTTTGTAAAGCCTACTAGTTAGTGAATGCAACATAAAAAGCCGAACCTCTGGCCCGACTTTTATACATTTGGCTATATTTTGTACGTTTACTTATTCACCGTAAGGCTTTCTAGAAGCGGTCTTCCAGCCCATGGTAAAGATAACCCCACCAAGCGCAGGTAAGACCCAACCAAAGCCTTCTGCTGCCAATGGCAAGTGTGTGGTGTAAGCCGTGGCCATAGATGCTGCCCATGACTGAGTAGCCAATGGGGATGCACCTAAGGCATCCAAGAATGCTGGTACTGTAACGGCCAACAAAACGGCACGGTACATCACGGCGTCCTGCTTGACCCACTTGTTGGTTACACCGAGCAAAGTCAATGCCAAGGCGTATGGATAAAGCAGCATCAAAACGGGTGCTGACCAAGCGATGATGTTCGTCAAACCAGCGTTAGCAGTGACGAATGATCCGATGGCGATCACACGAAGCCAGAAAAGGTAGGACACCTTTGGAAAGACCTTGTGCAAGTCCTGTGCGAAGGAAACAAAGAGTCCCATAGCGGTTGTGAAAACGGCCAAAGTCACAATCACACCAGTAGCCAAAACCCCTACGTTACCCGTATAGTGCGTCACGATTTCTGAGAAAGCCGTTCCACCGTTAGCGGCAGCCTTCATCGTTCCAAGTGATGTAACACCAAGAAGAACAGTAGCCACATAGATTAATGATTCCATCAAGATGGCAACAAGGCCAGACTTAGCTAGGACCTTTGAAACGTTTGCCCCTTCAAAACCTAATCCACGAACGGCGTAAACAACAGAAACAGCCAAGGCAAGCAATGCCAAACCATCCATTGTGTTGTAACCATCCAAGATTCCTTGGAAAGCGGCCTGACTTTGGTAAGCATCAGTGGCGTGTTGATGCAGGTCGCCCATTGGCAAGAAGAGTGCAAGCACAAGGATTAATCCGAGCAAGGCCAAAAAGATTGGGTTCAAGTACTTTCCAACCCACTTCATCAAGTTCGACTGCTTAACCGTTAGGAAGTAAGCCAAACCGAAGAAAACGGCTGTAAAGGCTAACATCGCTACTTGGTGGTAGGCAGCTGGAACAAATGGTTCAACCCCCATTGAAAAGGCAGTTGCGGCCGTACGAGGTGTTCCAAAAAGCGGACCAATCGTAAAGTGGATGACAACCAAGAACAATGTTCCGAACCATGGTGCCGCTGGCTTGGCAATATCATAGACAGACTTGGAGTTTGTCAAAGATACCGCAAGCATGGCGAGGAATGGCAGAAGCGCCCCTGTCAAAAGGAAGCCTGCTACAGCGGGAAACCAGTTATGTCCGGCTAGTTGTCCCAATTGGACTGGGAAGATTAAGTTTCCGGCACCGAAGAACATACCGAAGATTAATGAGGCGATCAAGAACAATTGCTTAGTCGATAGTTTTTGCTTTTCCATAATGAAAAACTCCTTTAGAATTCTCAAACACCGTTTTTAGGCAAATAAAAAACCAGCTACGTTAAACGCAGCTGGTTTCAAACACATTCATCAGCTGCCTATCATGTAAAAGATAGGCAACTTAAAAAGTCAGCACCTATCCTTATGGAATAATAATGCTGATAATAATGGCTTGGTTGTTAGTCATTGAATGTGTCATTTGCTTTACTCACTTTATTTGATGTTTATATTAAAGCATGGTGAGAAAAAATTGTCAATTATTACTTAACAATAAAAAAGGATGACTGCAGTCACCCTTTTTATTTTACTTATTTATTAAGCTGTCGCCTTCTTTGGAAGAAAGGCACGGAAAATCAATGCAACAATGGCACCGATAATGGCTGGGATAACCCAACCGAATCCTTCGCTAGCAAGCGGAATGGTGTTCTGGTAAGCAGAAGCAATGGATGTAGCAAAGTCCGTCTTAGCCCATGGGGATGACAAGAGACCATCGATGAAGGCTGGGATGGCGATGAAAGCCATGATGAAACGGTAAATTATCTTATCCTGCTTAACCCACTTGTTCAAAACGGCCAAAATTGTCAAAGCCAAAGCGAATGGGTAGATAATCATCAAGAATGGTGTTGAGAATTCAATGATCTTCGTCAAACCAGCGTTAGCAGTAATGAAGGAACCAATTGTGATAACACGGAGCCAGTTCTTGTATGAAATCTTTGGGAAAATACGGTGCAAATCTTGTGAGAAGGATGCTGACAATCCCATGGCAGTTGTGAAAACGGCCAAGGTAACGATAACCGCCGTCAACAAGATTCCAACGTTACCAGTGTAGTGGTTAATGATGTTTGAAAGCGCTGCCCCACCGTTGGCAGAGATTGGCATGATACCCAATGATGAAACACCAAGGAGTGTGGTTGCAATGTAGATGATTGATTCAAGCAAAATGGCAAAGAAACCTGACTTAGCCAAAAGCTTTGGAACCTGCTTATCTGAGAATCCCATGTTCTTAACTGAGTAAACAACGGAAACGGCAAAGGCCAAAAGAGCCAAACAGTCCATTGTGTTGTACCCTTCCAAGATTCCCTGGAAGCCAGCTGATGCTTGGTACGCACCGGTAATTTTTTGGTCCAAACCACCCATTGGTAAGATCAAAGCAACCAACAAGATGATGGCAAGCAAAATCAAGAAGAGCGGGTTCAAGTACTTACCAACCCACTTCATCAAGTTTGATTCCTTGATTGACAGGTAGTAAACCATGATGAAAAAAATAGCTGAGAAAATCAACATGGCCAACTGCTGGTAAGCTGCTGGTACCAATGGTGAGATTCCCATGGTAAAAGCCGTCGCTGCCGTACGTGGTGTGGCAAACAAAGGACCAAGTGAAAAGTGAATGGCAATCAACATGATGGTTGCAAACCATGGCGCAACCGGCTTGGCAATGTCAAAAACTGACGTTGACTTTGTAAGGGCCATTCCAAGCATTGCTAAGTATGGCAACAAACATCCCGTCAATAAGAATCCAGATACGGCAGGCAACCAATGGCCACCAGACATCTGACCCATTTGAACTGGGAAGATTAGGTTTCCGGCTCCAAAGAAAAGGCCGAAAATCAGTGAGGTGATGAGTAAGATTTGTTTCTTACTCGCTTTACGTTCTTGCATAGTACTTCTCCTATTTATGAAAATTGATCATTAGAACAAAGAAAAAAGCCAGCTGCATTAGCAACTGGCTTTAGTCGAAACCTGACTCACTCAGCTGCCTACCCCTGATAGCGGATAGGCAAGCCAAAATACAGCACCCTATCCTAACGGATAACGACGCTGACGACGACGGCTGAGTTAATAATAGTCAAGTTCTTGTTCATAGTCTTTCTCTTTTCATTTGATGTTTTAATTAAAACAAAATGAGAAAGCCTTGTCAAGAATTATTTGAAATCTTTCTCAAATTAATTAGCAGGTGTCACAATCTTTGGATAAACTTCAGCTAAAATCACCAAGACAACAGCCGAAGCAATGAAAGATGGCAACATGTAGGAACCGTTATAGATGGTTGAGTAAACCCAAACGCTTTCCCCCTTTGGCGCATAGTCACCAAAGAAAACAACGGCTGATGCCGTGTGTGAAAGGAAGCGAAGGAAGGAACCGAAGAATACTCCCACTGTCAACCAAAAAGCGGCCATACCCTTTTCTTTCTTAGCAAAGGCCTTCTTAACCATGGGAACCGTGATGGCCGTAAAGCCAACCACAGTGAAGGCCAATGGATAGTCCAAGAAGGCCTGTACGGGCGTCAAAATGTAGGCCCCCAGAATCAACTTAATCATTCCAAAAAGGAAACCAGTTGTTAGTCCCCCTTTATAACCATAACGGTAGGCCATAATCATCGTTGGTACCATTTGGAAGGAAATCGATCCTCCCTCACCCCAAAGGCGGATGGACCAAAAGCTCAATACGACGGACAGGGCCGTAAAAAGAGCCATTTCAGTGATAAAACGCAAATTTTGCGACTTTGTGTTCTGCATGTTTTTCTCTCCTTTTTGCATCACAGACCACAAAAAAACAACGGATCCGAACAGCAAAAGCAGAACGAAACCATTGTTTCATCTTTTCTGTTTTCCCTACGCGTGTTCTAACACAACAGGTTCGAAGGGTCGGCTTGCGCACTCTCAGCCCAGACGGGCTCCCCTAAACGGACGTTATTTTCTTGTTGACTACATTATAGCGAAAACCTGTCAGTTTTGACAAGTTCTACAAACAAAAAAGTCAGCCGAAAAGCGACTGACCCTTTTGAATTCTTTTAATAAATTGAAGCTAACATAATTTCTTTGACTTGATTCAACCGCTTATCAGCGGCCTCATCCGTCATTTTAATGCCAATTCGGACAACCTCAATAAAAATCGAAACGAGCTGTGAAGCGAGCAGGCGGAGAATATCCTGACCATCTAGCTTAGCTTCCGGACCTGCCAACTTTTCCAAAATCTCAGTAATTGTCCAAAATTTATCGGACATACTGTTAATCAACTTTTGGACCAATTGGTCATCAATCATTAACTGAGAGACAACAATGGTCACCAAGTTTCGATTTTGCAGAATAAACTGATATCGATCCCGCAACATGAAGGTTAAGAACTCGGCAAAGGAATCATGACCAGACTCAACTTCCAACTTATCGATAAAGTCATCACCATACTTTGGCAAAATATTGCCAATGGCAAGGTCCAAGATTTGATTCAACAAACCCTCTTTATTCTTGAAGTACTTAAAGATAACCGCTTGACTCACCCCTGCTTCTTCGGCAATGGCTGCCGTTGAGGTACTAGCATAGCCCTGTTCAGCGAAGAGTTGAATAGCTGCTTGCAGGACTTTTACCTGTGCTGGCGTTATTTTCTTTTCCTTTGATAGTTCTAAAAAGTCGCTAACAATCTGATCCATGAGACTTTTCCTTCTAAATCGTAATGCTTTTTATTATACCTTACGGTAACGACGTAATCCAAAGATGTTAGCGCCAGTCAAAACGACTAGGAAGATGAGCAAGGCAACAATCTGTCCCCAAATCGTTGAGAATCCTTGGCCTTGTAGAACAACGGCGTTCATCGCATCTGCGGCGTACTTCATTGGTAGAATATCCCCGATTGCCTGTGCCCAAGAAGCCATTGAATCGAATGGAATGATTCCTGAGAAAATCATCTGTGGTACAACCACGATTGGGATAAACTGAATCATTTGGAACTCTGAGGCCGCAAGGGTTGAAACGAGCAAACCAAGTGCCAAGGCCACCATGGCTAGTAAGATGTTAATCAAGAAAAGCAAGCTGATGGAACCAAGCACTTCAACATGTAGAAGTGTAATCGTAAAGGATACGATGACCGCTGTCTGCAAAATGGCAACCAACGCGTAGGAGAGCATGTAACCGTAGACAATTTCAGAACGGCGGACTGGTGTTGCCAACAAGCGGGACAACGTTCCGGTTGTACGCTCTTTCAAGAGTGAAATTCCAGAAATTAAGAAGACAAACATAAAGACGAAGAATCCCATGAAGATTGGCATAATCGTATCAAAGAAGGTTGTGTTCTTATCTCCGTAGTTATACTTTTCAGAAATTGAAACCGAGCTTGTTGCAGCTGGTTGCTGTCCAGCCTGAGTAGCTAGGACAACGTTTTGCTTAGCCATCGCTTCGACTTTGTTCTTAGAGAAAGTAGCATTAATGACCTGACGGGCCATTGATGTCTTCGAAGCATCAGTATTACCATAGCGAATCTGATACTGGTTGGTACCAGTCTGAGTCAAGATGGCATCGATATCCTTATCCTTCAAGGCTGACTTGGCCTTATCTTCGGAATCATAGGACTTCGTGTGCACATGGCTTGTATCCTTCAAGGAATCAGTCACAACTTGCTCCACACGAACGGTACCAATTTCAACGGAGGGTGTCGTGTTCAAAGTAAAGACGTAGTTTAGCAAAGTCAAAATCAAGACTGGCGCTAGAAACATCATGGCCAGAGTTCGCTTATCGCGCATCAATTCCATTAAAATGCGCTTTGCAATTGCAAGTGTTCGTGTCATTCTGTTTCCTCCTCTGCCTTCAAGAAGACGTCTTCTATGCTTGGCACACCGTACTGTTCTTCCAACTGCTTTGGACCGTCGTTAGCGATAACACGGCCACCCATTAGAAGGGCAACACGGTCAACCAATTCGGCCTCATCCATCACGTGAGTCGTAACCAAAATGGCGTGTCCCTGCTTCTTCATTTTATGAAGCTCAGCCCAAATCTGACGACGAAGTGCTGGATCAATTCCAACCGTTGGTTCATCCAAAACAAGCAGCTTTGGGTCGCCCAATAGGGCGATAGCCAAAGACAAACGACGCTTCATACCACCGGAAAAGCCAGAAACCGCTTGGTCTAAGAAGTCCCCTAATGAAACCACACCGGCAACGCGGTCGATTTCCGCATCCAAGTCTTTCTTATCAATACCACGCATTTCCGCGAAGAACTTTAAATTAGCACGGGCTGTCAACGCTTCATATAAGGCATCAGACTGAGCCATGTAGCCAATCTTTCCTAATAGTTCGCGCTTGGGCATCGCTTCCCCAAAGACATAGGCCGTACCAGCATCCGCCTTTTCAACACCCAAAGTTACATTAATAACCGTTGACTTACCAGCCCCAGAAGGTCCTAACAAGCCCAGGATTTCACCCGTTTCAAGCGACAAGTCAACATCCTTTAGTACTTTTAAGTTACCAAATGACTTGGCAACCTTTTCCAAAGAGATAACTTTTTCCATAATTGACTCCTTTAATTTTAAGTAAGTGATTACTCACTCACTAATATACACCCCTAAACTTTACTGTCAACATTAGCTAACAAAAAAAGGAGGACATTTGTCCCCCTTTTGTCGGTTATTTTTTCAAGAATAACAACATAGCAGCATCAACTTCCTTATTTTCATGAAGCTTTGAGTGCTGGCCGTCAGCCCCTGTGATCAACTTTTCTTCATAAGATGATGGTGATTGGACGAAGTACTTGAGTGATTTTGACGAGTTATTATAGACGGTCGTATCGTTTTGACCACTTCCCTGCGAGTTCCCATAAATGTTGAGAACCTGCACGCGATGATTCTCATAGTAGTCCCTTAATGGTAAAAGTCGCTTGTAATAAGCCGTTTGAACACTTGGCAAACCAGATTCGTAAACCGTTGCCTTAGAGTCTGGCTCAGTCAGCATCAAGCCATTGTAGGTCCCGGCCAAATCAATCTGCTTTTTAACAACTGGCAATGACGAGCTGTCCGCCTTCGCCGTGTCCATTAAGTAGTAGGCAATGGCCATATTTCCCATTGAGTGGCCGACCAAGTTCACGTTGTCGACCCCTTCCTTCTTTAAATTGGTCATAATCGTCTTGACCCAGTCGGCAGTCTTATTAAAGTCTTGGCTTTTATTACTATCAAATTGCACCAAAATCAAAGGATTCTTGTCCGACTTTTGTATGGTCCGTCCCATCGAAACCTGACCATCTTCTGACACGGTCACGTTGATGCGCCGGTTCGAATAGCCCTCTTCAACCAGGTACTGAGCCATCGATTTTTCGGCGTTACGTGAAGAACCATAACCGTGGAAGAAAACAGTTGCTGTCTTTCCAGATACATCCGTTTTCTCCGTCCTTGTACTCTCGCGGTGGGCTGCCAAAGTCTGGTAGGCGGCATAGCCAATCAGTATCAGCAAGGCCACAATCACAATTGTCATAATATGGCTGTGTTTTTTCATCTCAATCCTCCGTTTATCTGTTTTCTATTATACATGTTTCCGATTTTGACCATCTGACTGTTCGACTAACGAGCAATTTGTGCAAAACGATTTGTATATTTAACCGTCTTTTTTGAACAAACAAGTACAAATAACTTAGAAAAAGGCGAAAATAAAAAAGAATTTTCACCTTCAATATTTTCCAATCTCTGCCTTGCTCACCGTTTCTCAATTTAATAAAGTCAAAATCATGTTTTCAATTCTTGTTATGAAAACGAGAATATTTCTTTTTTATTTGATATAAGCGTAATTATCCTAATTTGTGTAAGCGCTTTCATTATCTTTTTTAACGTGCTAATCTACCGGTACAGACATGGAGGAAAAGAATATGTCACATAGAAAAGATGAAACAAACAAGCATCTTGATGCCCCGCCTGACCTTCAAAATGGTCGTCCGTACCATGAAATTCAGGGAACTGAATATGTAAGATTTATTCTCTCAGAGGGTTTTGAGAATCCTGCCTTTTCTAGGCTACTGGCGCTTAAGAAAAATTGGCAAGCATGTCAAGTAGCCCTCATCAATAGCTACAGGAGCGAGCAATGAAACAAGAAAATTCGGTTACACAAAAATCTCGACCTCGATTAACGCAAAAACAAATCTTCATGATGACCTTCGGTTTCTTTGGGACGCAAATTGCTTTTGCCATGCAAACCGGTACCATGGGTCGTATCTTTCAAACGATTGGAGCCGACCCTAACAAACTAGGATTTTTCTTTATCCTACCCCCACTTGCTGGTTTGGTTGTCCAACCCCTCGTTGGCTACTTTTCAGATAAGACCTGGCATCCCCGCTTCGGCCGCCGGATGCCCTACCTAATTGGTGGAACCGTTGTGGCCATGCTGGTCATGCTATTACTTCCCAATGCTGGATCCCTTGGATTTGGCTATGGTTCAGCAGCTGCTTTAGCCTTTGCAGCCATTGCCGTCCTTTTCATGGATTTGGCCTGTAATGTTTCACAGCAGCCCTTTAAAATGATTATTCCAGACATGGCAAACGAAGAGCAATCTCAAACGCTCTGGTCCATGCAAAACGTCTGGGGTTCCCTCGGTTCCTTGACTGCCTTCGGGGCACCAATCCTTTTAACAGCATTAGGAATTGCAAACACTGCAAAAGAAGGTGAAGTTCCTGCTTCCGTACGAGTTTCCTTTTATGTAGCAGCTGCTGTTTTAGGACTTTCAACACTTTTTACCATCAAGAACGTCAAAGAATATTCACCAGAAGAAATGCGTAGCTTCCAAACGGCAGAAACAGCCCCTACGGAAGAAAAAGTATCACTCTGGCAAATTTTAAAAACAGCACCTAAGAACTTTTGGCGCTTGGGAATTACGGCTTTCTTCGTTTGGGTCGCCATCCCCTACATGTGGACATACTCGACTGGTGCTTTGGCAGAAAACATTTGGCATACAACGGATCCAACAAGCGGTGCTTTCCAAGCAGCCGGTAACTGGTTTGGTCTCTTACAAGCCGTCTACTGTGCGGTTGCCATCATCGTTGGCCTGTTCTTCACTAAGCTAACCAAGCGCACACGACGAACTGCCTATACCATTTCCCTATTCTTAGGCGCAATCGGTTTCTTGCTCATCGCCCTTGGCCACAGTAAGAGCCTTTCCATTCTAGCTTTCGTTCTGTTCGGTATCGCCTGGATTGCCATTATTACCGTACCCTTTACGATTTTAACCAATTCACTTGATGGTAAGCATGACGGAACGTTACTCGGACTCTTTAACTGCTTCATCTGTATCCCTCAAATTGTGGCTTCTTCAGTCTCATTTTTGATTCTCCCTGCAGTTGGCGGATCAATGGCCAAGATGTTTTATATCTGTGCCGGTGGCTTCCTGCTCGGTGGATTAGCTATTTGGCTAGTCAAGGACGAAAAGTAGACGCATCTAATAAACTTCGTTATAATGGCATTCAATTGTTTTTATGACCTAACCCAAAACATTACCTTAATATGGAGGATTTATCATGACAACGAATCAAACTAAGTGGTGGCAAAAGGCCGTCGTTTACCAAATTTACCCCCGTTCATTCCAAGATTCCAACAACGATGGAATTGGTGATTTGAAGGGAATTGAATCACGACTCGACTACGTTAAGAAATTAGGAGCCGACGTCATCTGGTTAAATCCAGTCTATGACTCACCAAACGAAGATAACGGTTATGACATCTCAGACTACGATGCCATTAACCCAGAATTCGGTACCATGGAAGAATTCGATTCATTACTTTCTGAAGCCCATGACCGTGGCATCAAGATTGTCATGGACTTGGTCGTTAACCACTCTTCATCACAGCACAAGTGGTTTATCGAGTCAAAGTCCTCAAAGGATTCTGACAAGCGCGACTTTTACATCTGGCGTGACCCAGTGGATGGACACGAGCCAAACAACTGGGGTTCATTCTTCTCAGGTTCAACTTGGAAGTATGATAAGAATACCGGTCAGTACTACCTCCACCTCTTTGCCGAAGGACAGCCCGATTTGAACTGGGAGAACGACAAAGTTCGTCAAACCATCTTTGACATGATGAACCGCTGGGTGGATAAGGGAATCGATGGCTTCCGAATGGATGTTATCTCCCTTCTGTCAAAACCAGAAGGTCTTCCTGATGGTCCTGTTGCCGAGGGTGCAGAATACGCTAGCTCAAACGACATGGTTGCCAACGGTCCTAAGATTCACGACTACATTCAAGAAATGCGTCAAAAGGTTTTGAATAACGCGGACATCATGACGGTTGGTGAAGCATCAAACGTTGATATTAAAAATGCGAAGCGTTATGCAGCAGCCGATGGTTCCGAATTAAACATGGTCTTCCAGTTCGAGCACATGGATTTGGATCAAAACCCTAATCCTAACCTTGGTAAATGGGACAACGCCCCTCTTTACCTTCCTAAGTTAAAGGAAAACTTGACCAAGTGGCAAACAGAGTTAGCTGGTGTTGCATGGAACTCTCTTTACTGGGAAAACCACGATCAACCACGTTCTGTCTCCCGCTTCGGTTCAGATGCACCAGAATTCCGTGTGAAGTCCGCTAAGATGTTAGCAACCCTCTTGCACTTTATGCAGGGAACACCATACATCTACCAGGGACAAGAAATTGGAATGACCAATGCCAACAACTTGGCCTGGGAAGACTTTAACGATATCGAAATCAAAAACGCCCGTAAGTACCTGGTGGAACGCGATGGCTTGATTGATGCTGATACCCTCCTCGACTATGTTCACTACAAGGGTCGTGACAATGCACGTACCCCAATGCAATGGACAAACGGTAAAAACGCTGGCTTTACCGAAGGCACTCCTTGGTTGAAGCTCAATGATAATTTCGACAAGATTAACGTTGATCAAGCATTGAATGATGAAAACTCAATCTTCTACCACTACCAACAACTCATCAAGTTCCGCCACGACTTGGATATCGTGACAACGGGTAGCTACGAACTCCTCGACCCAGAAGACGAACAGGTTTACGCCTACAAGCGTGTTGGTGAAGGCGAAGAGTTACTTATCATTAACTCATTTGCTGAAGAAACACTTGAACGTGATTACCAAGTGCCAGCAAACGCTGAACTCCTAATCTCAAACTACCAAGATGACATGGGCAGAGAATTACGTCCATACGAATCAAAGGTTTACCGTATTCAAAAGTAAGTAAGAAAAAACCGCTGAGTCTAAACAGACTCAACGGTTTTTTATCTGGATTGCTTTACTAATTAGAGGTCACCATTAATGAAGTGGTTGCGACCCATACCAAATGACCAGTCTTCGGCATGATTGGTTGCAAAGGTAATGATCACGTCTTCTGGACGGACACCCGCCTTCTCAGAAAGTGCGGCGACCAACTGCTTCGTAAAGGCCTTCTTTGCTGGCATTGGACGTGGCGTTGACAAAACAGTGAAGAACAAGGCCTTCTTTGTCCGGTCATAACCCAAACCAACATCTTGCAAGCATAGTTCGTAGTCTTCGTGTTGTGTCACGATTTGGAAACGATCGCGGTCAGGTAGTGACAACGTTTCCTTCGCAACGTCAAAAGAAACTTGCATCAAGTTCTTGATTTCGTCTGGTGAATATTGCCCCTTCACCATATCAATTTTCATAAGTGGCATAATCCGACTCCTTTTGTCTAATACAATATCTCTACCTTAGCACAAACAAGAAAGAATCGTCTTATAAAATTTCAATTTTAATCGTTTTGATTAAGACTTTTTGATGTTTGCTTGTTTTATAAGTTCTTCATCTGTTAAAGTAGCCAATTTGTCCATTAAAGCGTTTTTAAAAGTCGCAGGTCCTTCCACACCTGGGTGCTTAACCGCAAAGTCTGCTGCTACCGGCAAAATGCTAGCAGCCTGAACCACCTGTTCAAGCGAATGTCCCTGGGCCAAACCCAGTGCCAAAATACCGTCTAAAGCATCCCCCATACCAACGTTGACCGCTAAGTCAGGGTGCCCGTTATCAATTTGATAAACCGTTTGACCATCCGTGACAACATCGACCGCACCGGAAATGACGATAATGGCACCCGTTTTCTTCGCATAGGCCTCAGCGGTTGACAGTGCATCAGCTTCACTAGTCGAATCGATTCCAAGGGCAGAAGTCTCGCCCGATAGTAAGGCTGCTATTTCACTGAGGTTACCACGCATAACGGCTGGCTGGACTTGATCAACGAGGTCTAAGGCTTGCTTACGACGGTGGATTGAAGCACCTGCTCCAACTGGATCAAAAACAACCGGCTTTGAAAACTTTTTGGCTGCTGCTCCCAAATGAATCAGACGCTCGTGCCCGGCAGCCGTTATCGTCCCCATGTTAATGACGACAGCAGAAGCCAAAGCAACCAGGTTGTCATCATCGCGCTCGTCATCTCCTACCAAAGGTGAACCACCTAAATAGGAAATCACATCCGCAACTAACTGTTCCGTCACGTGGTTTCCGTTCATCATGACCATGGCAGGTTGCTGGTGCATGGTTTCTAGAATTTTATTATTTTTCATGATTTTTTACATCCTTTCCAGTGAATTGGGCGACCGTTTTCTCTAAATTTTGACTCTTAGTAAAGGCCGAAATTGCAGCTAGTCCATCAGCACCAGCTGCTCGAATTGCTTTGACGTTCTTTTCAGTCACGCCACCGATAGCCACAACTGGTAATTTACTGGCTTGCTTGACCGCTGCCAAGCCTTTTAACCCAATCGGCGTCTTGGCATCTTTCTTAGTTGTTGTGGCAAAGACTGGCCCAACGCCAATATAGGACAAATACTGTTGGACTTTCCTATTCTCCTGCTCCTCTGCTAGGTTGGAGACCGAAAGGCCCACCAAAAGCTGAGGGGCCTGCTTTGCGATATCAGCCACATTGCTGTCTGACTGTCCAACGTGAACCCCATCCGCATTGACCGCAATCGCTAAATCAACATCGTCGTCAATAAAGAAGAGGACCTGGTAGGCCCGACAAATACTAGTTAGCTTCTTTGCAATTCTCAACCGCTCTTCAAAAGTCTTCTCTGCCCCACCTTTTTCACGGTATTGAACTAAGGTAATACCTGCAGCACAGGCATTCCGAACCGTTTCAAACAAGGCCTGCTCCGAACCCCCAACGTTAGCTAGCCCCACTACAAATTGGCAGGACCAGGCGTCTGCTCTCAGTTCCTTACGGAAAATATTTGGGTCAGTCCATTCCCCATGGTTCAGTGGACCGTGTCCGTGACCGATGTAGAGGGGCTGGCCGATAATCTGGTTCATGTAACGGTGGGCCATCAAAATTGCATTCTTCAAAGACATGCCCTTCGCAAGCTGAGAAGTAATCGCCGCCGATAGGGTGTCCCCAGTTCCATGCTTACGCTTACCTTGGACTTTTGGCCCGGTTAAAACAAAGTCTTCATCGCCTAAAGCGATGTAGTCGACTACTGTATCGCCATCTAGGTGTCCGCCCTTTACCATGACGTTTTTAATACCCAGCGCTTGAATCTTTGCTGCTGCATGTTTCATGTCATCCAAGTTATCAATGGTCATCCCCGACAGCAATTCGGCTTCGGGGATGTTTGGCGTTACCAATTCCGAAAGCGGTAGCAATTCCTCCTTCAAAGTCTGAACGCCCGCCTCGTCTAATAGAGCAGCGCCACCTTTAGCCACCATGACTGGATCTACCACTAGATGATCAACTTTGTGCTGGCGAACATTACGTGCCACCGCTCTCACCGTCTCCGCATCAAAGAGCGCGCCCGTTTTGGCCGCACGTACATCGAAATCCGCCATCAACGAAGCAAATTGCGCATCAATCATCTCAACCGAAGCAGGCATGGCAGCGTCGACACCCAACGTATTTTGGGCCGTTAGTCCGACGACCACGGTCGTCGAAAAGACCTGATGAGCCTCCATGGTCTTCATATCAGCTTGAAGTCCCGCTCCACCACCGGAATCAGACCCGGCAATCGTGAGCGCTATCGGGTACTGCTGGTCACTGGCCGTAAAATCAAAGCGCGCGCTAGCATCAAGAATGGCTTGATTCTCAAACTCCAAATCATCCCCGCTTGTCATCTTCCACCTCCATGGCCTGGGCAAAGAAGTCGTTTTCAAATTGAACGGACTGGTAAAAGGCAGTCAGGCCCTGCTGGCGAACATCTTCTGAGACTTTTTCAGCCTCTTTATCCAATGCAGCTAGTAAGTCCCGGGTCACCTGACCGTCCGTTCCTTTATAGAAATCAAACCAGTTGAAGAATGGATTATCAGGCTTCATCTTGCCATCTGTAATCAGACGTTCCGCCAAGTAACCATAAACATAGGGGCAACCAGCCAAGGCGGATAGTGAAATGAAGTTTTCCTTCTTGTCCGATTCATCCAAGTGATTCAAATAGCCAGTCGTGGCTGGCAGCCAGTCTTTCACAACCTTTACTTTGTCAACATTGGCCATCTCTTTTGCCAAAATATCCATCATCTGGTGTGGCTCTGTATCCTGATCCCCCTGAAACTGCAAAAGTGATTTTGTTTCAATCTTGTAAGACTGCAAGACCTTAGTGAACATTGGCAAAAAGTGGTCTAAATAAATGTTGTCCTGATAAATATAGTTCAACAAGGGACCCGGCAGTACCTCGCCACGCTCACAAGCTTGAATAAAGTCATTCTCGTAAAAGCTTGGTAACGCCTCTTTCATCACACCTTCCATTTGCTCAACATATGTTCCCATGACATCCTCCTATGGCGTTTCTGCCAGAAATTTTTGACAATAAAAAAAGTCCCCGGCTAAAAGCCAAGGACGTCATGAACGTTAAAAAAGACAGTATCCTGCCAAATCGTTCCCTGCGTCCGTACTAACGGCTTCAGGTTCAATGGGTATAATCTCAGCACAAAGGCACCCCAAGATTTCTATTGTCGAAAAGAGTATAGCATAGCCCGAACAAATTAGACAACTAGAAAATTTATTAAACATTTCCCTTGTCAGATGTAAAAAAATAGTTAAAATAATAAGTATACTTATCAATAAAAAAGGATGATTCTCATGGCATCGAATGAAGAATTACAAGCTTTCCAAAACTCGACTTCACAAACCTTTTTCGCCCTTTATACGGACTGGTTTCGACAAATTAAGAGCCAACTGCGACGTATTGGCCTCACTCACCCACAAGTTCAAGTGCTCGCTGCTCTGCAGGAACTAAATCATCAGGAAGATGAAGTGACCCAAGTCATGGTGGCTAAAAAGTCAAACATCGACCCAATGACCGCCTCGGCTATCATCACTAAGTTAGCCCGCGAAGATTACCTCGACCGCTTCCCTGGTAAAAAGAAAGCCCGTACAAAAGCTCTTAGCATTAACGCAAATGGTCAAGAACGCTTGGACAAAGCCTTAGCCATCCTAGCCGACTTTGAAAAGGACTACTGGAAAGATCAAAACCCCAACCGCCAGGCACTCATCGAAGCTGCTAAAAAATCACTTTAAAAAGAAAAAACCGTTGAGAATTTCTCAACGGTTTTTATTTAGCTTATTTGTTAACTGATGCTTCCAAAGCACGAACCTTGCGTTCTTGGAACACCAAGGCAATCAACAAGACGATTGCAAAGGCAGAAGCAAAGTAAATGACGTTTGAGGCCATTGACCAACCGTGCTTACGAACCAATGAACCGATCAAAGCAGTCGCGATTGTTTCTCCAAAGATGTACTGGAAGAATCCCATAAATCCGGCTGACAATCCAACCGCATAGTGAGGCACCGCTTCGTTAATCATCAACCCAACCAAAGTGATTGGTGTGTAAATCAACGTTCCCATCAAGAACAACACAACAACAAGAACAGCTTGGTTAGCAGTTGTGAAGTAAAGGACCAAACATCCCAACAATCCAAGAGCTGAAATCAAGCAAATCATGGCACGACGTCCATCGAAGAAGTCTGATAATGCACCCAAAGCAATGACACCTGGTACCGCTGAAACTTCGAAAATTCCGACAAACCACTTTGCCCAAGTAACTGAGAAGCCCTTTGTTGGCAAGTAAGAAGGAATCCATGACATCACACCGTAACGAATGATGTAAAAGGACATTGATGCCAAAGTCACCATCCAAACAACCTTGTTCAGCAAGATGCTGTGAAGGAAAGTCTGAAGGAATGGCACGTTTGTCGTGTCCGCCGTCGTTTTCTCACCCTTAGCATCAACTTCCACGTAACCAGAGAAGGTTCCGATGTCGGGAAGACCAACACTTTCAGGCTTGTCCGTGTTAATCAAAAGCATCAACGTGGCCAAGATTGCTGAAATCACTGAAGCTGTTACAAAGACAGCAGTCAATGAACCAGAGAATAGGAAAGTCGCCATTTCAATTGACAAAACACAGCAGAAGGCCCCTGCGTTGTGAGCAGATGACCAAATTGAATAGGCAGTTCCACGGCTCTTCTTTGAGAACCAAATTGAGATTTGACGCTGACAGGCCGGTGCTCCCATGGCCTGTGTAATAGCAATCAAAGTCATCAATACCAAAATCACTGGGAATGACTTGGTAAAACCAATAATTAAGTTAAAGAAAGCAGACAAGTACAAACCTGTTGCTAAGAACCAACGGGCATTCAGACGGTCAACCAGGGCTCCCATGAAAATCTTTGAGATTCCATAACCAACACCAAAGGTTGATAAAATCAATCCGATTTGACCAATGTCAAAACCGTAGTGGTCCATAATGGATACTTGTTCCGTGGTAAAGACCAAACGAATAATGTAGTAACCAATGTACGAAAAGGAAGTTGCTAAAAGCACTCCCAGCTGACGACGCTTGTACTCAGATTTAATCTGATCCTGCGACAACGTACGGTCAGCTTTCTTGCTGTTAAAAGAAAACATCTCTCATCCTCACTGTAAAACTCTCTCTAAAACAACCATTACAAAAATGTAAAGGCTTACACAACAAAATACTATTCTAGATAAGAGATAAGATACTGTCAACCTTCTTTTTGCCACTTTTTACTGTCTGTAACCCTTTTCATTTTATATTTTTAAATCATAATTCCCTTGTATTTTTTATTTTTATTTAAAAATATACATTAATATAAGAACAAATAAAAAGAAGCTTTAGCAATATTCTAAAACTTCTTTTCCACATTTAACGATTTGCTGCCTCTTCCATCACCCGCAATTGCTTTTCTTTAAAGACTAAGGCAATTAAAAGTGCAATCGCTACAATGGCCGCAAGGTAAATCACGTTGGATCCCATCTGCCAACCGTAAGCCTTAACCAAGATACCAATCAAGGCAGTGGCAATTGTTTCACCGAAGATATACTGGAAGAATCCCATGAAACCAGTTGATAGCCCTAAAGCATAGTTTGGTACTGCTTCATTAACCATCAAGCCTACCAGAGAAAGTGGCGTGTAAATCAGCGTTCCAAGTAAAAAGAGCACGATAATCAGTACGACGTGGTTCTCCGTTGTGAAGTACACCACCAAACAGCCAAGCATACCTAATGCTGATACTAAACAAATCAAGGCTCGCCTTCCGTTTAGTACATCCGACAGTGCTCCTAAGGCAATCACCCCTGGCACCGCTGACAATTCAAAGATTCCAACAAACCACTTGGCCCAGGTAACGGAGAAGCCCTTCGTTGGCAAGTAAGATGGAATCCAGGAAAGAATACCATAACGAACGATGTAAATTGACATCGAAGTCAGGGTTACTAACCAGACCACCCGGTTCATCAAAATACTGTGTATGAAGATTTGGCCAAAGGACTTATCCGTGGTCTTTTCTGTCCGTGCCTGCCCTTTTCCGTCCACTTCGACATAACCAGAGTGTGTGGCAATGTCTGGTAGGCCAACACTTTCTGGTGTATCCGTGTTAATCAAAAGCATCAATGTAGCAATCAAGGCCGAAAAGGCGGAGGCAACCACAAAGACCATCGTCAAAGAACCTGAAAACAGGAAGATAGCCAACTGAATGGACGCTACACAGAGAAAGGCGCCAGCGTTATGGGCGGATGCCCAAATTGAAAAAATGGAACCGCGGTGCTTCTAAGAGAACCAGAGGGAAATCTGTCGCTGGCAGGCCGGTGCCCCCATTGACTGCGTGACGGCAATCAAGAGCATCAGTGCCAGAATGACA
Source organism: Fructobacillus sp. CRL 2054 (assembly GCF_028764065.1). Lineage (GTDB taxonomy): Bacteria > Bacillota > Bacilli > Lactobacillales > Lactobacillaceae > Fructobacillus. Next base: position 27,074 of record NZ_JACOFN010000008.1, on the reverse strand, counting down.
TAGAAGTTCTGGGTAAAACCAATCAGCAAGTTAAAGAAAGCTGATAGGTATAATCCGATTGCTAAGAACCAACGGGCGTTTAACCGATCGACTAAGGCACCCATAAAAATCTTGGCAATGCCGTATCCTACTCCGAAGGTTGACAGTATCAACCCAATTTGTCCAATATCAAAGTCGTAGGCCTTCATAATATGGACCTGTTCGGTCGTAAACACTAATCGGATAATGTAGTAACCGATGTATGAAAACGACGTTGCTAGCAAAACACCAGCCTGTCGACGCTTGTAGGCTGCATTGATTCCAGCCTTTGAAACTCCTTGATAAAGCTTCTTTCCTTCAAACATAATCTCGTCCTCGTTTCAAGATGTGGAATGAGGCTTGGGCTGGTCGATTCGATGCTGACCGGCTTCTAGCCCCGGGATTAGTCAGAATGCATTCTTTTCATGACTTTAATTAAATTTTATATAGATATTTTTAAACTGTCAAAGCCTAATTTTAAAAATATTGATTAAAAACGTTTTAATGAAAGCGTACCCATTTGATTTAAAACAGCACAGTTTGAATTCTTTTAAAATAAATCTCCAAAATATATGGCTCCTACTCCCTAAGTTTTTTAAATACATAAAAAGAGCCCTTCGAAATATTTCGAACAGCTCGTCTAAAAAATAATTGAGATATAATTACTATTTGCTATAAAAAGTCTTGTATTCCTGGTAGACTTTTTCCGCTTCTGAAAGTTTTAAATATCGCGCAGAAATCTCAGAAAAAGAATTATCTGAACGAACAGTCACCACTAAATGGGCTCTCTTATTCGAATGAGCTAACCAAAGGGACTGTTGAACGGACATTGCTTGAATTTTATCCATGGGGATGTAGAACGTTTCCTTAGTAGAGAAACGGGCATCTTGCACTACCAGAATACCTTCATCAGCATGTAGCTGAACCGCCGTACAAGAACCCTTATACCAGCCGTTTACGGCAACCAAAACCGTTAGCAAGAAAGCCAAGCTGATTGCCCACCAAGAATGCACGAAGTACAGCGTCCAACCGGAAAAGAACCAAAGGAGGAAGATTCCGTTTCGCGCCATTGTCAAGGACTGGTAGTGTCCAATGGGGCCAGCAATATCCTCTTCGTTAGGCACAATACTTGGTAACCAGTCACGTACTAACTTTGTAACTTCCCTTGTCTTTACAATTGGCATTAACGTTGGCATCGCCTTTGTCACATCATCATCGCCATTTCGATCCGTGATGATTAACATTCGAACACTGGCATAACCAAACAGGCGACGAATCCATGATTGATTGACTTGGACACTTTGAATCCGTGATTCAGTCAAAGAAAGCGAACGTCGTTCAAAAAGTCCGCGCTGGATGAGTAGCTGCTGCTTTTCTTGTTTCACCGAAAAGCCATAATAAACGACGACTGTCTTAACGACGTTAAAGGCAAAAAGCAGAATAATAAATAAGAAAGCCATTGCCGATGCCATGGCTAGGCCATGGGCCGTTGCTTCTGAAAAGACGGCCTCATACAGTTTCCCATCATGATCAAAGTGAGAACATATCCCCCAAAGAACAAAGAATTGTGCTAACAATTCTGGTGCTGTCATTGCATACAACAACAAAGCAGGCAGTTCGGCCACGTAATCTTCCCTAGTTGGAACACTATCCGCATCTTTCCGAGTTAATTGTTCAACCAGTGGTGCCTCTTCAGCACGCACTCGCTCCCAGTCCTGTCGCTTTGACTGAACACCTTTATCAACAATGGCCAATAATTCAGATAAGTGCTCGGACTGGTTCGCCTGCTTTTCCTTCAACACCCAGGTCAACCAAGTTGGCACGATAGGCAATTGAATCTGATTCTCCTTTTCCCCACCCTGTCCTGCTGAATCAACCGAAATTTTTTCCAATTGAAAGGGCTTTAAAAAGAACCACTGCGACTCGTGAATGTTTTGAATCTTTTGATAAGGCAGATGGCGGACCTTGCGGTTAATTATACCGGTTGAAAGGATCAGCTCACTCTCCGTCAACTGGTAAGTTGACATGACGTAGTCTAATAGTTCATAGGCCATCCATAGAGCAAAAGCCAAGGCCCACTGCCAGGGCTTTAAATGGAAAAAGACAATCAATGAAAATAAGGTGACAACCAGCGCCTTCCCATCCAAAAGAATATGCTCGATTAGGGCAAAGGGATGAAAGTGCTTATGCTTCATGACGGGCCTCCTTGGCAAGGAGCATCACCTGGTCTTTAAAAGCAATTGCTTCATCATGGCTCAACGCTTCCACTTCGTAGTGGGAACCACCGGTTACCAGCACAACTTTTTGCAAATGAAAGAGCTGAAGTAAAGGTCCCTGATCAAGGTCGACGTTTTGAATCCGGTCAATCGGAATGGCCGTCAAACGTCGGAAGAAGAAGCCCTTCTGAATTTCGATATCTGTTTCATTCACACGGTAATGATAAATGGCGTATCGATAATGGACCAATCCAAAGCCGCCAATCGTCAGAATCGCAATTGCCGCATACAAAGCGACCAATACCCAAACCGGCAAAGTCCAATCCGACCACTTTGGCAAAAACAACTGTAACCCGATTACAATAGCCAGTCCAATAACTGTTCCAATCGCTTCAACGATGTACCAAATCGTCTTTATCTCTTTTGGTAATGCTTTCATCTTCTCTCCCAAATAAAAAGTCAGAACAGGTATTCGCTTGTTCTGGCTTTTTAACTATTTATAGTAGTAAAATCCCTCAATTTTTATAAGTAAACGTATAACATATTTACTTATTTGCAGACAAAATCGCCTCATGTACCGCATGACGGAAACCATTCTCTTCAAGGGCCAGTACACCCTTAATTGTGGTCCCTCCAGGGGAAGTAATCTGCCCCTTTAGGTCAGAAAATGATAAATCGGACTGCTGTGCCAGACTAGCTGTCCCACGTACAACGGAGGCAATCAAATCAGCTGCGACCGTTCGGTCCATCCCCTTCGATACGGCTGCGTCTTCCATAGCATCCATCAGGACGTCAATGAAGGCTGGTGAACAACCGCCGACAACACCAGCAATCCCAATTTGATCTGGCTTCACTTCGACAACATCCCCAAGGGCAGCCAATAAGGTGTGCACGTTTTGTTTCTCTTCGTCACTAGCCTTTTCAGACTTAGCCAAGGCAATCGTTCCAGCATTCACAGCAACAGGAATGTTTGGAATAAAGGTAAAGACCGTATTACCTGCAGTAACTGCCTCCAAATCCTCGCTAGCCACACCCGCAGCAGCTGACAAAACAACTGTCCTTTTTGAAAGACCCGCTTCAGCCAGCCCTTTCAATACCGAAACTGTCACCTTCGCTGGAACGGTGAGCATCAAGATATCAAAGTCCTGAGCAGCAAAGGCCGCCTTGTCAGACATTCCTGAAATATTGAGCTTGGCTGCCTTATCAGTGTTTGAAGAAAGCGCCACAACTTCTACTTCCTTCAATGAGTCCTGTTTTACCATTCCCTTCACTAGGGCTGAACCCATGTGACCTAATCCAACAATTCCGACTTTCATGTGCAACCTCCAAGATGTTTTCTTCCTTGTATTTTAACAGAGAAAGCCCACTAGCATTAAAGAAAATAGCCTTCCCGTCGCCAGGAAAGCTATTATTTTCAATACACTTCAATTATCGTAAACGAGCTTGGTATTCTTCGGTTTCCTTCTCATAGCCAGGCTTACCCAAGAGAGCAAACATGGCTGTCTTATAAGCTTCGACACCAGGCTGGTTAAATGGGTTAACCGCAAAGAGGTAGCCAGAGATTGCCACGGCCTTTTCAAAGAAGTAGATAAGGTAACCCAAGGTGTATTCATCCTGCTTTGGCAAATGGATGGCCATATTTGGTACACCACCGTCAACGTGAGCCAACACAACCCCTTGGAAGGCCTTTGTATTGATCTCGTCGATTGTCTTGCCCTCTAAGTAGCCCAAGCCATCATTGTTATCACTTAGCTTAGGAAGGTCACGATCAACCTTTGGGCTGTCCAACTTGACCACTGTTTCAAAGAGATCGCGACGACCTTCCTGAATGTATTGGCCTAGTGAATGAAGGTCAGTTGAGTAGTTAGCAGATGATGGGAAAATACCTTTTTGGTTCTTTCCTTCAGATTCACCCATGAGCTGCTTCCACCACTCTGCTAAGTACTGCATACTTGGTTCCCAGTTCGCGAGAATTTCGCTTGTGTAGCCCTTGTCGTAAAGAATACGTCGGATAGCGGCATAACGGTAAGCCGCGTTCTTCTTCATATCCGCTTCAGTAAAATCGCCTTGGCTAGCCTTGGCACCTTCCATCAAAGCATCAACGTTAGCACCTGCGGCCGTCAAAGGCAAAAGTCCAACCGGCGTCAAGACTGAGAAACGACCACCGACACCGTCAGGGATGACAAAGCTTTCGTATCCTGCCTTTTCGGCTTCATCATGTAAGGCACCCTTTTTACCATCAGTCGTCGCATAGATGCGCTTGGCTGCTTCTTCCTTACCGTACTTCTTTTCCAGCAATTGCTTAAAGACACGGAAGGCAATGGCTGGTTCCGTCGTTGTTCCAGACTTTGAAATGACGTTAATTGAAAAGTCCTGGTCGCCAATCGTACGAATTAAGTCGTTTATGTAGGCTGATGAAATCGAGTTACCGGCAAAGTAGACCTTAACGCCTGAACGTTGTTGGTTTGCTAATTCGTTGTTAAAGACGGGATTCAAGAAGTCAATGGCCATCTTTGCCCCAAGGTAAGACCCACCGATTCCAATCACAATTAAAACATCGGAGTCAGACTGAATCTTCTCAGCTGCCTGCTTAATATGTGTTAGTTCATTTTGGTGAACATCAGCTGGTAGAGTCAACCAATCGGTAAACTCAAAACCTGCACCAGAACGGTTCTTTAGCTGTTCATCAGCAACCGTTACCAGTGGTTGAATCTCATCTAATTCATTTTCAGATACAAACTTTTTTACGTTCTCACTATCAAATGTAATGTATGCCATTTTACTTCCTTTAATTATTCGAACTCAATTTAATTCACGTACAATAAGTGCTACTTATCGATCAATGGCAAAGGCGTGACCTTCACCAGCAATCAAGACCTTTCGGGCTAATTCAAAGTCCCCAACGGTGGCTGAACCGTTATTTTCAGCTTCAGGCATCATTAAGTACTTATCCAAAGGAGGAATGTCAACGTATCCATTTAGTTCTTGATCGAAGTGCTTCCGAATCATATCTAAGAACTTTGGTGAAAGTACCCCACCACCGAATACGATTTTGTTTGGACGAACAGTCAATGTTGTTTGCACCGCAGCTTGGGCCAAGTAGTAAGCCATAATATCCCAGCTTGGATCATCAAGCGGTACATCCTTACCATTTTTACCGGTACGAGCTTCAAAAGTCGGACCTGAGGCCAGACCTTCAAGACAGTCACCGTGATGTGGGCATAGACCACCAAAAGCCAAATCATCAGGATGACGTTTGACTTTCACGTGCCCCATTTCTTGCAGACCTAATGCACCAATAAAGTGGCCATCAATCACGATTCCAGCACCAATTCCAGTACCAACGGTGTAATAAACAACGGAGTCGATTTTCTCGCCTCGTTGCTTGGCGACCACATACTCACCGTATGCAGAACCGTTAACATCCGAAGTGATAAAGACTGGAACGTCGATGGCGTCTTTAATGGTTTTTACCAAGTTAACGTTTCGCCAAGCAATCTTTGGCGTGTTATTTGTAATCACCCCATAATCTGCTTGGTCCAAACGAACCTCAACGGGTCCAAAAGCGGCAATCCCAATCGCGTCCAATTCCGGAAAGCGCTTAAAGAATTCAACTGTTTCTTTTAGCGTCTGTTCTGGTACCTTTGACGAAAATGTTTCTTGTTCGATAATTTGATACTTTTCATTCCCAACGGCGCAAACAAACTTCGTTCCACCAGCTTCAATACTTCCAAGTAACATAACATTTTCCTCCTATGTCTGTACCGGTAGAATAGCACGATGATAAAGATAATGAAAGCGCTTTCACAAACTGGCATAATTAACCTTTTATCAAGAAAAAGAGCCATATCAATGACCGAATCAAAAGAATTAAAAAGAAACTTTTGACTTTCTTGAATCTATCCGCGGGAAGTCCCTAAAGAAGTTCAAAATATTGAATCCAAAAATTCTTTTTTTATTCTCTTTTTTTCTAAGTTATATAAGCTTGTTTGTTCGAAAATGCTGGTAAAAAACAAAAAGTCGGCCACTAACCAAATGGTTAGTAACCGACGAAAACATTATTTCTTTATTTTAATTTGCGCCACAATGGTTAAGAAAACAATCCAGACGATTGAAAGAATCGTCGTAAACATCGTTGCCTTTGCAATGAGCATCAAGATAAAGATGAGACCCAAGAAAATGATAGTCAAGTAATCAGACCATGGTGAGAATGGCAACTTGAACATCTTAGTTCCTTCAACCTTTCCCTTCTTAACTTGCTTCTTATAAACCAGATGAGTCACCATCAAGGCGATGTAGATGATTAAGAAGGCTGCCGAAGCAGTTGATGAGATTAAGTTAAAGGCGTCCGTTGGGAAGAAATAGTTCACGATAACAGACAAACCAACAATCAAAGTTGAAAGGTTGATGGCAGCACGTGGGATGTGGTTACGATCCAAACGACCGAAACGAGACTTTGGACCAGCCAATGAGTAAAGCATACGGCCGGTTGTAAAGAAGGCCGAGTTAATGGCTGAGGCAGCAGCCGTCAACACAACAAAGTTAATGATGGCAGCGGCTGATTGCACACCAATTCCTGAGAAGACCTGCACGAATGGTGATTCACCGGCTTGGTAGTTGGTCCAAGGCTGGATAATCATGATGGCTGACAAGGCACCGATGTAGAAGACCAAGATACGGAAGACGATTGAGTTAATCGCACGTGGGATGGTCTGCAATGGGTCCTTTGTTTCAGCAGCGGTAACTCCCACGAATTCCACTCCCAAGAAGGAGAAGAAAGCCATTTGGAAAGCGGCCAATAAAGTGTTCCCATGATTGGCAACCAAGCCATGTGACCAAAGCGTTGAGAATTCCGTTGTCCCCATGGACGTCTTAACGTGTCCAAAGGCCAAAATCAAACCAGTACCAATCATGGCACAGATGGCGATAATCTTGATCATTGAGAACCAGAATTCCGCTTCTCCAAAGGCCTTAACAGCGATGATGTTCACCAAGTACAAAGCAACCAAGAAGGCTAATTCCCATGGCCAGGTTGGCATGTCTGGAAACCAGTAGTGCATGTAGGTTCCAATGGCCGTTAGTTCGGTCATGGCAATGACAATCCAACCAATCCAGTAGGTCCAACCGAGCACGAAACCGGCCTTCTTACCCAAATACTGGGTCATGAAGTCAATAAAGACCGGCTTGGAATCATCAGAGATTAACAATTCACCTAAGGCTCGCATCATGGCAAAGACAAAGAGTCCGGTAATGATGTAAACCAAAAGGATGGCTGGTCCAGCCTTTGAAATGGAAGAACCGGCTCCCAAGAAGAGTCCAGTTCCAATCGTCCCACCCAAGGCAATCATGGCCACGTGACGGTGGGATAGTGTTCGGGCAAAGCCCTGTTGTTCATTCGACATACAAATACTCCTTTGTATTTCCTCTCTAGTAGTTTATACTATGCTCATAAACAAGTAAAACTAAACCTTTTCAATTTAAAGTGAATTTTTCTCATTTTAGATACTGAACACTTTTGAGGATTAAGTATGAAAACTTTTACCTATCAAATTTTTGCCTCTGTTGCAGAAAATGCATCATTTAAAAAAGCAGCCAAAGAACTCAACATCACCCCGTCCGCCGTTTCCCACGCCATTGCCAATATGGAAAATGAATTAGGCCTCCCCCTTCTGATTCGTAACCGCTCCGAAATGGTTCTTTCTCAAGCTGGAAAGGAATTACTCCCCATGGTTGAACGGCTCTTAAACGAGGACCGCCAAATTCATGCCCGTGCTGCTAAAATTGCTGGATTAGAAGGTGGGAGCATCCGTATTGGTGCCTTTTCATCCGTCTGTGTTACTTGGCTGCCAACCATTATCCACCGTTTTAAGAAGAAGCACCCAGGCGTTAGCATCAACATCATCCAGGGTTCCTTTAAAGAAATTGATCAAGGCGTCTCCCAGGGACGAATCGACATTGGTTTTTCAACCTTTCCATCATCCGAACGGCTGGATTCTGTTAACCTCATCAACGATGAACTAAAGTGTATTACCGAAAACGATTTTATTCCTAAAAATGGTCAATCAATTGGCCTAGCGGACCTCAAGAACCAGCACTTCATCCTACAGCGTGCCGACTACGATGCCGATACAAAAGTCGCCCTGGACGAATTAGACGTGCAGCCCCAAGCCATTAACTACTCCATCGATGACCAGTCAATCATCGCCATGGTCGAAGCGGGAATTGGCTGGGGAATCCTTCCCGACCTGGCTTTAACCCGTCTTTCGGGTGAAGTGAAGGCTTACCCCTTCCAAACACCCTACTTCCGTCACCTGACCCTGGTCACCAATCCTTCGGTTGCTGATGATCCATTGGTACAAGAAATGAAGTCCGAAATTTTACAGTACATTGCGGAAGCAAAATAAAAAAAAAGTGCCCGAAAGAATCAATCTTTCGAGCACTTTTTTAATACTGTGATAGATAGAGGACAATAAAGGTCGAACACATAATCAGGGCAATCCAGACAAAACCAAATTTCTGATATGGGTATGAACGATAGCGAGTCCGCGTGGCCCCCTCCTGGAAACCGTGGGAAGTCATCGCCATCGCTAACATTTCTGACCAACGAATGGCATGAATCAAGGCCTTAAAATAAAGCGTGGGCTGATACCAATGAACAGCCTGTCCCCGCATGTAAGAAGCGGCTTGAATACTCCGAAAAGTCTGCTTAAAACGCGGAATGAAATTGAGTGCGGCTAGCATCCCATAAATAAAGGTGGCCGATAATTTCAGATTCTCTTCCAATGACTTTAGCAAAACCGAGGGGCTCACCACGTTGGTTAACCAGGCCCCCACAAAGATGAAGAGGCCGACACGTGACCCCATCATATAAGCCGTGTGTAGCCGTTCTGACAAGTTTCCTACCGAATAAAGGTAGAAGGACCAGAAAGTAGCCAGCGTAGGTAAGAGCGCAATGAAAAGGTAGCGCAGGATACGCTGAATCCGAATCCCTTGGAAGAGCAGTAAGCCGATAAAGAAAACGTACAAAACAACATTTAAAGTAAAAGACTGTGTTAAGGCAACCTCCAGTGAAATCAGTAGTGATAAGTACAGTCGCTGACTGGCATTCATTGTGCAAGCTCCTTCTCTTCAACTAATTGATGCTGTTCTAATTGAAGGTGGCGGTCGATGTAAGGCAGAATCGGCTCAACTTGATGGGACACATAAATGACCGTCAAGCCGAACTCCCTTTGACAGTGATGAATCAAAGCTAAGACCTTTTGCACCGAATGCTCATCTAAGCCAGCCAGGGGTTCGTCTAATAGTAGGACCTGAGGTGCCATAATTAGCATGAGTACTACCTGCAGTTTCTTTTGCTGCCCACCCGAAAGCGTATAAACCGACCGTCTCAATAAATTGCCCAACCCTAGTTCATGGAGTTGGCAATCAACGCGGTCCCTTGTCCAGTAATTCGCTTCATAGGAATTAGCTAGAACCTGCTCAATTTCCTCTGCAACCGTAATGGACAAAAATTGGTCAAGCGCCTCTTGAAAGACAAGGCCGACCCGCCGGTAATACTTGGCCGCCTTCCACTTCTTGAGTACTTTACCTTCAAAGCGAATGCTTCCCTCGTATTCCTGTAACTTTGCAAGGGCTTTTAAGAAAGTAGACTTACCAGAACCGTTTGGCCCAGTTATCAAAATCACTTCCCCCTCGTGAATGGCCAGCTCCTCTTGAAAGATTAGCAGACGGTGGTCATTTCGAATCCTCAAAAATTCGGCTGTAAATATGGTATGGCTATTTTTTGGCTTGGATAGTGGATAATCAATGGGTTTAACCTCCGCCGGCCAATTATCTTGTGCGACTTGGTTCAGCTGACCGTCATCAAAGCGGTAAAAGTCGCTCATCTTATCAGCATAGCCAGCCCACTCATGGTCCGCAACCACAACCGCGTAGCCCTCTTTTGACAGTTCATATAGCAGTTCCTGTAAGTCCTTACGCGACTGTTGATCAACCGAGGCAAAGGGTTCGTCTAACAAAATATACTGTGCGCGCAGCGCCAACACTTCGGCCAAAGCCACCTTCTGCAACTCACCACCGGAAAGTGTTTGTAAAGAACGGTTACGAAACTCAGCTATTCCAACCTTCTTTAAAGCTAAGTCAATTCTCTGTTCGATGTTTTTTTCATCAACTTGAATGTTTTCCAAAGCAAAGGCTAACTCTTCTTCCACAGTTGGCATGGCAAACTGTTCCTTTGGATTTTGAAAAAGCAGTGCTAATTCAGCAGCTCGCTTGTTAGCCGGTATCTCTGTCAACTTTCTTCCGTCTAAGCTAACAGAACCAGAAAGCTTTCCACCATACTGCGGATATAGTCCCGCCAGTGCTTTCAGCAAGGTCGACTTACCGGAACCAGATTCTCCCATAATCAGGGTCAAGGACCCCGGGTGGATTTCTAAGTCGAGATTGAAAAAGATGTGCTCCTTCCGGTAAGCAACGCCTAACTGATCTGCAAGTAAGGCCATATACCCTACTCCTATTCTGCTTCTTCAACAGGAGACATAAAGTGTGAACGATCCAAAAGCTTCTCAATCCAGTTCACCAAAACACCGCCAAAGAAGAAGATGGATAGGTAACGAACAACAAAGAGTGCAGCCATCATTGGAATTGAGTAATTGATATAACCAGAATGGTAGAGGTTCCAGATAAAGGTCACCACTGTTCCAGTCAACGTTGATAACCACAAACCATTCTTCCAGTTCTTGTAACCCGTTAAGGTGAAACCAAGTTCAGAACCAGCACCCTGAATCAAACCAGAAAGCAAGGTTGCCACTCCCCAGTAACCACCCATGAACATTTCACCGGCTGCACCAATCATTTCAGCTAGCAATGCCGTTCCGGGCTTCTTTAAAATATAAGCGGCCAAAGGCCCTGCCATCATCCAAACACCGATGGTGAAAGATCCGGTAAAGGCCTGCAAGCCGACCGCTGCAAAGGCACCGGTTAGTACTTGGTATACCGGGTCCATCAAAAAGTAAATGACCGAAAAGATAATTCCAATCATTGCCAATAAGATGGCGTCCCGAAGTGTCCACTTGTTTGTATTTTTCATGCTTTTCCTCCTTTTTTTGAAGGGGAACCATTGATTTATCGCAATAAAAAACCGTCTGCATTAGACGGAGTCTAACACAAACGGTTGCTAAATAGCTTTATTGTGCGAACTCCCTACGTCGGTATTAACCGGACAGGTTCAATGGGTGTTATCTCAACCAAAAAGGTACCCCAGTTCTTTATGCAATTAAATACGAGTATTATATTAACGATATTCGTCTGTTAATGCAAGCTATTTTTATTAATCTCTTTTTTATAGTGAGCGTGCCACAATCAAAATTCCGAAAGCCAACAGATAGAAAGCAATCATCCAAACCATGACAGACGCTGCTAACATTGGTGAGAAGAGCATCACGAATCCCAAGAATACAGAGATGCATCCAAGAAGGGTTGTCCAGAAGGCAGCTCCCCCGCTCAATGGACGAACGACACGAGCCATGTAAATTTCAAAGATTGAATCCCAAATAAACCAAATGGCAAAGAGAACACCGATTACTGAAATACCAGCCATGATATGACCGATAAAGAGCACGGCAATCACAATATCCAAAACAACGGTTACAATCCACCAGCCGGAACTTGCCTGTGCCATCTTACGATCTGACCAAGCTTCGTAACCAACAATGAAAGCGTGAAGCAAAGCAAGGAACCCAAACAGGTAGGACAAAGAAACCAAAGTTGATAGTGGTCGACTAAAAATCGCAATGGCCATCACAATAAATAAGGCCCCAACAGCGATTGACCACCAGTTTCGTTCACCTTTATACTCTCGCATAATCATTCTCCTTTTTCATTTATTAGTGATTATCTATAATGACTCTAGACAATCACTTCTCTACACCCCTATTGTAAGTCTTCCATCTAACTTTGTTAAGCTAAATTAAAAAAAGAGACCGAAGTCTCTTTTTTATATTGATATTACTTTGAAGCCTTTGCAACAGCTGCCATTGCAACAGATGATACATAGTTAATTGGTTGACCAAAGTTTGGCTGGAAGAAGAAGTCAGTCATTGACAATTGGTCAATGGTCATCTTGTTTTCGATGGCCAATGAAATCAAGTTAGCAGCCTGTGAAATGTCATGCTTTGACATAAAGGCACCACCGACGATGCGGCCAGTTCCCTTTTCCCAAGTCAAAGATGCTTGCACCTCAGTTGTGCTCAACATGAAGTCAGGACGGTAGTCTTCAGAAATCGTTACTGATTCTGCATCAACACCTTTCATGGCTGCTGATTCCTTAGTCAAACCAGTTGCAGCATAAGCCAAGTCGTACAATTCAACGGCTGAAGTTGCTTGTGTTCCCTGGTAAGCAACTGCCTTGTTTTCGATGTTCTTACCAACCAAGATTCCCTGACGAACAGCGTTCGTTGCCAAAGGAATGTAGTCGTACTTTTCAGTTGGGTTGTAGAAGACCGTTGCGGCATCACCAGCAGCAAATACGTCAGGAACTGAAGTTTCCATGTATTCGTTGGTTTCAATGGCACCGTTCTTCAACATATCAACCTGTCCCTTGAAGAGACCAGTGTTAGGCAAGAATCCAATTCCTAAGATAGCGATATCAGCTTCGTAGGTTCCCTTATCAGTAGTTACCTTCACACCGTTTTCCGTGTCTTCAAAAGATGAAACCATTTGGTTCAATTCAAGTTGAACACCGTGGCTCTTGTATTCTTCTTCAAATCGTGAAGAAAAGTCGGCTGAAGTATTCTTAGCCAAGACACGGTCCAAACCGTCAATCAAAGTAACCTTCTTACCAGTAACTGACAATTGTTCAGCCAATTCAGCACCGATATAACCAGCACCAATAACGATAGCAGACTTAATGTCTGAAGTTGCTTCCTTCAATTCGTTGGCGTTATCCCAGTTCTTTGAGTCAAAGACCTTATCTGAATAGATACCAGGCAAGTTTGGCTTAATAGCCTTTGAACCAGTTGTAATCACGATCTTGTCGTAATCAGCAGCTGTTTCCTTACCAGATGCAAGGTCCTTATAAACCAAGTGCTTGGCAGCCAAATCGGCTTCCGTCACTTCAGTTCCCATGTGCATGGTAATACCCTGTTCGGTCAATGATTCAGGTGATTCGTAGAACATCTTACTTGGTGAAGAAACATGGTCCCCAATCCACAAAGCGATTCCACAGGACAAGAATGAAACTGTGTGATTTTTTTCGAAAACATCAATCTGTGCGTCAGGATGTTCTGCCTTCGTCTGCTTAGCGGCGAAAACGCCGGCGTGGGTGGCTCCAATAACTGCTACTTTCATGAATAACTCCTTAAGTTGCTCACTTACTTTTCTAAATGTTGAATTTATTGTACTTTTTTTAATTTAATTTGTCAAGAATTTCACTAACATTTCATAGATAAAAAAGTGTAACAAAAAAGCACCCTCGCGGGTGCTTTAAAGTTTATTACTTAACAGCTTCCTTCAATGCCTTACCAGGCTTGAATGCAGGAACCTTTGATGCAGGAATTTGGATTTCTTCCTTAGTTTGTGGGTTGCGTCCCTTACGGGCTGCACGTTCACGAACTTCGAAGTTACCAAAGCCAATCAATTGAACCTTTTCGCCCTTCTTCAAGGCGTCTTCGATTGATGACAATACGGCTGCAACAGCCTTGTCAGCATCCTTCTTTGTTAAACCAGTCTTCATTGCGACTGAATCGATCAATTCTTGCTTGTTTGCCATTCCTAATCTCCTTGCAAATCTTAATTTAGAATACCCGCTGGCGAAATACTCGCAGTTGGGGTGGGAACGCTACCGTAGCAACTTCCATAAGACAAGCTTAGCACAACTAAATTAAAATGTGTAGCCAAATGCCCTATTTTTAACACTTGAAACGTTAATTTAATAGGCTTTCTAGTCTTTTTACTTACGTTGACGAATAATTAGCTTAATTGGGGTTCCTGAAAAGTCAAATGCGGAACGAATTTGGTTTTCAAGGAAACGCTGATATGAGAAATGCATCAACTCAACATCATTCACAAAGACAACAAAAGTTGGAGGTGCCACAGCAACTTGCGTTGCATAGTAAACACGCAAACGACGACCATTATCCGTTGGCGCAGGATTGGTTGCCAAAGCATCCATCAAAACATCATTCAACATTGATGAAGAGATACGCTTCTGGTGGTTTTCGTTAACAGACATAATAAGGTCTGGTAAACGGTCCAAACGCTGCTTCGTCTTCGCAGAAACAAAGACAATTGGGGCGTAGTCCAAGAACTTGAAACGATCCCGAATCATGTTCTCAAAGTCCTGCATGGTATGCGTATCCTTTTCGATGGCATCCCACTTGTTAACAACGATAACCAAGGCCTTACCAGCATCGTGGGCATAGCCCGCAACGTGAGTATCTTGGTCACGGATACCGGTTTCGGCATCCAAAACCATCAAGACCACTTCAGAGTCATCGATGGCCTTCATGGCACGCATAACGGAATACTTTTCCGTATTCTCATAGACCTTACCACGCTTACGAATTCCGGCCGTATCAACCATCACGAACTCGTCACCATCAGGAGTCATAAAGCGTGTATCAATGGCGTCACGGGTTGTTCCCTCAATGTTTGACACAATCATTCGGTCTTCGCCTAAGATAGCGTTAACGATTGAAGACTTCCCAACGTTAGGACGCCCAATAATTGAGAAACGAACGGCTTCATCATCTTGTACGGCGGCTTCGTCTGGGAAGTGCTTAACAACCTGATCCAAGACGTCACCCAATCCGATTCCGTGGGAACCAGAAACTGGGTAAGGATCGCCTAATCCAAGGGAGTAAAAGTCATAGATGTCCGAACGCATCTCGGGATTATCAACCTTGTTAACTGCTAAAACAACGGGCTTATCCGTTCCGTAAAGCAAGTTAGCGACGGCCTGATCATCGGCTGTTAATCCTTCACGACCAGAAACCACCATGATAATCACATCGGCTTCATCAATGGCCACTTCAACCTGACCACGAATTTCTGTAAGGAATGGGGCATTCCCCATTTCCAAACCTCCCGTATCAATGACACGGAAGTCATAGTTTAACCATTCTGCACGAGCGTATAAACGATCACGGGTAACGCCGGGCAAATCTTCAACGATTGCCATTCGTTCCCCTACAATACGGTTAAAGAGCGTTGACTTACCGACGTTTGGTCGGCCGACAACAGCTACAATTGGTGCTGCCATAATCTGCTCCTTTCTTTTTTAAATATAAAAAAAGACTGGCAAGCCAGCCTTTTTATGTCATCTTACAACTTGTCACCGAAGAGGTCGCCCAAAGTAGCGGCACCTTCATCTTCTTGTTGGTAAGCTGCAACATCGGCACGTGAAGCACCGTTTGAATCTTGGTTATCTTCACGCTTGTTAGCAGGCTTTTCTTCCAAAGCCTTCATTGACAATGAGATACGTTCTTCTTGTGGCTTAACGTCCAAGACTTGTACCTTAACCTTGTCACCTGACTTCAAAACGTCAGCTGGGTTTTCAACACGCTTGTGTGAAATTTGTGAAACGTGAACCAAACCTTCGATACCAGGGAAGATTTCAACGAAAGCACCGAAGTCCTTAACGCGCTTAACAGTTCCTTCAAGAACAGTACCAGCTGGGGCCTTTTCAGCAACTTCATCCCAAGGTCCTGGTTGAGTGGCCTTGATTGACAATGAAATACGTCCACGTTCAGTATCCAAGGCCAAAATCTTAACGTTAACCTTTTCACCCTTTGACAATACGTCAGCTGGGTTCTTAACACGGTCGTGTGAGATTTCAGAAACGTGAACCAAACCGTCAACGCCACCCAAATCAACGAATGCACCGAAGTCAGTCAAACGAGCAACAGTACCTTCAACAACTTCACCAACAGTCAAACGTGAGAAGGCTTCTTGCAACTTTTCAGCACGTTCTTGTGCGGCAACAGCCTTACGTGACAAGATCAAACGAGCCTTGGCTGGGTCGATTTCGATAACTTCGGCCTTGATGTCTTGTCCCTTAAATTGGTTCAAATCAGAAACGAAGCGTTCTGCAACCATTGATGCTGGAACGAATCCGCGGATTCCTTGTACATCAACAATCAAACCACCGCGAACGGCGTTCAAAACAGTTGCATCAACTACATCGCCTTCAGCAAATGAGAGCTTTTCCCATGCCTTGCGGGCTTCCAAACGCTTCTTTGACAAGAGGTATGCAACCCCTTCCTTGTCTGACGTTACGTTAGAAACAACAACAGTTTCAATTGTGTCTCCAACCTTCAAGTCGTCGGCCAAGTTGACGCTACGATCGTCAGAGTACTCACGCGCTGGCACAACTCCTTCTTCACCGGTATGCAAACCGATAACTGCTTGGTTATCGTTGTCGATGGCCAAAACTTCACCAGTTACGACATCCCCTACCTTAATTTGATCAGCACTTTCAAGAGCTGCTAGTAATTCGCTGTTTGTATCACTCATGACGTCAAACGTCCTCCTACATTTACACTTATAAGGGTATTTTATCAGAGCTTCGAGACTTTTCCTAGTATTAATTAGAAAAAAATTAACTGATTCGTAATAATTCATCAAAACTCGTGCTCGAACCACACACTTATTACTTACATTTTAGCAGATTTTTCTCTGTTTTAGCAAGAAAAAAAGCCCCAAGCTTTATGCTTGGTGCTCTTCAATAATTGTTTTGATTTTAGAAACGACACCGTCAATGCTAATACCGGTTGTATCAACTTCAATGGCATCCTTTGCCTTTACCAGTGGTGAAATGGCACGGTGTGAATCCTTGTAATCACGCTCTTCGATTTCTTTCTTGAGCGTTTCAAGATCAACATCCATGCCCTTAGCCTTGTTTTCCTTGTAACGACGTTCGGCACGTTCAGCAACCGATGCAATCAAGAAAATCTTAACCTGGGCGTTTGGAAGAACGGTTGTTCCAATGTCACGGCCATCCATAATCACTGGGTTTGATTCGGTCATTTCACGCTGCTTGTTCACCAAGTCCTCTCGAACGTCTGCGTAAGAAGAAACCAAAGAAACGTTATTGGTAATTTCAGTTGAACGAATCTCTTCCGTTACTTCTTCGCCGTTTAAGAACACCCTTTGAACGGGTGTACCCGGCTTGAAGTCAATGCTAATACCAGGCAGTAAAGCCGTAATTCCGGCTTCGTCATCATAAGAAAGACCCGCCTTCTTAGCAGCGACGGTAATTGCTCGGTACATGGCACCAGTATCAACGTAAACGTAATGTAACTGGTTAGCCAAAATCTTTGCAATTGTCGACTTTCCGGCTGATGCTGGTCCGTCAATGGCAACTTGGAAAAAAGCGGGTTTTGTCATGATTAATTTACTACCTTCAATTACTTAATCTTCAATGCTTGTCCAGCATATTGAGAATAATTAGTCGTGGTTACGCCAGGGTTCAATGCACAAATGTTGGCTGGTGACGTATTGTGTGTAATCGCAAAGTTGTACAAAGTCTGATTAGCTGCTAGAACAGCAGTATCAGCATTCGCTGCGGTTGCAGCAGCCTGTTGATCAGATGAAGCAGCTGCAGCAGATGATGAAGCTGAGCTTGCAGTTGATGAACTGCTATCAGCAGTATCTGACGTAGCCTGGCTAGCTGTATCGGATGAAGAGCTGGCTGTGCTTGCCTGCTTGCTATGCTTCGTCTTATCTGAAGAAGAAGTACTTGTCTTCGTCAACTTTGGCTGATTCTTCATCATACCGTAGACTGGCGCAGAGGCCAACAAGAACAAGGAAAGGAAAACCAAGAAGACGACAAGGCCACCATGGTTCTTCTCCTGCTTTGGCTTATTTTCTTTTTTAGGTCCATCAAAACGATTCTTACGTGATAGAACGACACCTTCGTTATTCATTGGGTATGCCTCCAATTTCATTCGTATTTTCAGTCTAACACGAATCAACGAGGTAAATTGATAACCTTTTCTTAAGGTTGAAAGACTTTCTTAAAAGGTGCTAAAACCGATAAAGTCGCAAGGCTAGCCAAATACCAAACCGCACCTTCAATCAAATTAAATGGCAGCACCATGCCCCACAAATACGTTTTAATTCCAATGAACTTTTCAATGTCAAAATGTGCCATTGATGAATAGAGTGGGATTGCCCAAATAATATTCATTAAAATAGCTACCAAAGTCATCAAGCCCATCGCTAAGACAAGGGCCAGACCCTGCTTAACAAGCGGATAACGCTTAAACCAGTCAACCTGCCAAGCAATCGTAACAGCCAGAACAAAGGCAATCGCCACCATTAGGTTCACCGGCATCCCGATGTAGGTATTAACCCCCTCGTTGAAAAGGATAATCTTCAATAAAGTTCGAACCACCAAAACTAAAACGGCCGATCCGAATCCATACCAGGATAGTGCCAAGAAAACCGGCACAATGGAGAAGTCGATTTTCAAAAAGGATGCTGCTGGTAAAATCGCAATCTTAGGAAAAATCGTCAAAGCAAAGGAAATTGCTGTGAGAACCGATAAGATTGTTAAACGTTTTGTCGCGTGATGTGTCATTTTTACTCCTTTTGGCCATAAAAAAAGGCCGATATCTCACGCGGGGCAAAATAAAGGCCAGCTAAAAAGAGCTGTCTTTAAACTTCTTTATACCCGACTTTACGGTCGGCTTTGGATTCGAACCAAATCAGCTGTTAGAAAACAGGTCACGGGCTTATCAGAAAAACTGCTTCACCGCCGGTTGGGATTTTCACCCGACCCCGAAGTTTTATTAAGTTAACGTTTTTTATTCTAGCACAGGTAGTCGTAATTACAATACAAAATCAAATAAAAAGGAACGCTGTCAGCGCTCCAATCTAAAATATCAATTACTTGCGACGTAGGAAACGGTAATCTCCTGCCTTCAAGCGCCTCACCTCGTCGTGTGAAATATCACGGTAGTCTCCAGGCTGTAAACCAACCAAATCAAGGAAAGCATAACGATCACGGCGTAACTTTTCAACTGGATAACCCATCTTAAAGAGCATGTCCTTCACTTGATGGTTACGTCCTTCGTGAATCGTCAATGTGATAAAGGATACCTTACGATCGTGATCAACTTGTTCAATCGCCACCTTGGCCGGTGCCGTACGACGGCCCTTTAACATGATTCCTTTTTTCAAAGGAGCCAAGTCAGCCATGTTCGCAATTCCCTTGACCTTCGCCGTATAGACTTTATCGACACGACCCTTAGGGTGCATCAACTGATTAGCTAATTCCCCATCATTAGTCATGATTAGGACACCTGTTGTGTCGTAATCCAAACGGCCAACCGGATAAACACGAGCGTCAACGTCTCTCAAAAGATCCACAACCGTCTGACGGCCCTTATCATCTGAGGCAGTCGTCACAACGCCACGGGGCTTATTCAACAGGTAATAAACCTTCTTTTCAGAGCCATCAATTGGAACCCCGTCGACTTTCACTTCATCACCTGGTTGAACCTTCGTCCCAAGTTTTGAAACGATTTCACCGTTCACTTCTACTCGGCCTTCAAGAATAATCTTTTCAGCCCCTCGTCGTGAAGCAACACCGGCTTGGGCCATTACTTTTTGTAATCGTTCACCATTTTCTGCCATGTTGTTCCTCTTTCTTATTTATCTTCTTTATCGTTTAAATCAACGCGCTTTTGACCGGCAACTTCGCCATCTTCGCTTTCATTCTCATCATGAACCGTATCGCCCTCTTCATCAATTTCATCAAAGAGTGCCAATTCATCTCGCTGTTCATCTGAAAGAATCACATCGTGAATATCTGGGAGTTCTGGCAAATCGGCAAGCGAACCAAGACCAAAGTAGTCCAAGAAGTCTGCTGTTGTTCCATACAAAATGGGACGTCCCACTTCTTCCTTTCGGCCAACCGCCTCAATCAACTGGTGGAGCTGCAGCTTCTGAAGTGTTCCGGCTGAACGGACACCACGTATCTGATCAATTTCCACTCGGGTAATGGGTTGCTGGTAAGCAACAATTACCAGGGTTTCGAGCTGAGGCTGGGTCAATTTACTGTTAACAGGTAAATCAAAGTACTTCGATACTAACTTGCCGTAGGCCGGCTTCGTCACCAAGACATAACGTCCATCGGCCGAGCGAATCGTTAAGGGGTCCTCAGCATCATTTAACTTCTGCCAAAGTTCATCCACTAATCCTGGAATAGCACCCTTTTCATAATCAGTTAACTTAGCCAATTCAGCTGCTGAAAGGCCATCTTCACCTGCTACAAAGAGCAGGGCTTCAATTTGCGATATCGCGTTCATGTTTCACCGCTTTAATTAAAATTTCGTCTTCTAAATCCGCCTGCCAAATTACTAACTTCTTCTCTTTGGACATTTCTAACAGTCCCAAGAAGGTCATCACTAATCGGTCGGCATAGTACAAACCGTCAAATAGCTCTGTAAAAGTCAAGGACTCATCATCTGGCAATACCGCCAACTTGGACTCAATGGTTTTAATCCCATCCCCAATCGTATAACTGTCCGAACGGACTTGACGGGTTCGAGGCACTAAGTCCTTTTGACGAGCAATCACGTTGTCAAAGGCCAACTGCAAATCAACCAAAGACAATCCCGGTGCCAAAGTCAGTTGACGCTCTTCTTCCGGCGTTTCATCCACCAGGGCTGGTCGCCCAAAGGACTTCATCCCCACTTCCTGCCGTTCATCAAAGAAACCGGTCGCCTGCTGATAACGTTGGTAAACCAACAAACGGTTAATCAGTTCCTGCTTTGGGTCAAGTTCGCCTTCATCCGTTAACTCATCCTCAATTTCTGGTTGAGGTAAGAGATCGTTGGACTTAATTCGAATCAACTTCGCCGCCATGACCAGGTATTCAGCAGCCACATCCAACTGCATGGCCTGCTGCTTTTTAATGAAATCCAGGTACTGTTCGGTCACCTGGGCAATTGGCAAGGATAGAATATCCATCTCATGCTTTTTAATCAGGTGCAAGAGCAGGTCCAGTGGTCCCTCAAAGTCTGTGATTTTAATTGTTAAATCAGCCGGCTTAATAATGTTTTCTCCACTTATCAATGGCAGTCTGTGTATCAAAAGTTCCAACTAAGGTACGGTCAGGATAACGCTCCTGGAGGTCGGATAGCATTTGGGCCTGCGTTGCCTTCTTTGGCGAGCCAGGGGTCACCACCACGTGACGGACCAAAACGACTTTTTCCTCATACAATTCGTAGCCCAACAAACCAGTAATTGGATCATGTGGTTCATCTTGAAAGAAATAGAGATAGTAGCCATCCTGCTTGTAAGCTTCCATGGTCTCGTTAAGGTACTTCACGTTCCTTAAGTCTGGTACCAATGAAAAGAGACCCATAATGGTCTTTTCATCATCTGGTCTTGGCTGAACTAACATATGTCCTCCTATGCTCGTGGGTGGTACTGATCGTAAACTTGAGTCAGACGTCCCTTTGAAATGTGGGTGTAAATTTGTGTGGTTGAAATGTCGGAGTGGCCCAAGAGTTCTTGAACGATTCGTAGGTCTGCACCGTTCTCTAAGATGTGCGTGGCAAAGGAATGGCGCAGCGTGTGGGGTGAGACATCCTTTTCAATCCCCGCTTCTTTCACCAACTTCTTAATCAACTGCCAGACACCCTGACGACTAATCGGACGACCGTGGTCATTTAAAAAGATTTGGTCAGCCTTTTGGTCTTTCAACAATTTCGGACGTGAATCACGTAGGTAGGTCTTCAACCAGTCAACGGCCACTTCACCCACCGGAATAATCCGTTCCTTGTCCCCTTTTCCAATCGTTTGAATTAAGGCCAGATCCAGGTGCAGGTTCGCTAAAGTCAAGTTCACCAGTTCCGAGACACGTAGTCCCGTTGCGTACATTAACTCCAACATGGCCTTGTTACGAATTCCCAGTGTTTTGGTCAAATCCGGCACATCCAATAAACGGTCAACTTCTTCAATCGTTAAGACCGCTGGCAAGTGCTGAGCCTTCTTAGGTGGCTTAATATTTTGCATCGGATCATGTGCAACGATGCCTTCTTTTTTCAAATAGGCAAAGCACTTCCGCAAGGTGGTGACCATCCGAGCAACCGAAGTGTTCGCACGCCCCTTGGCACGTAATTGGTTCAAAAAAGTCAAAACCAAAACGTGGTCGACCTGCTGGACCGACTTTTTTTGTTCCTCTAAGAACTTTGTAAAAGTCGTTAAGTCCTGCTGGTAGGCCTTGACCGTGTTTTGGGACAGCCCTCGTTCTACCTGAATGACCCGTAAGTAGTCGGCCATTTCCTGGGGTAACATTACTTGCCCAATCCCTTATCGGTCAACTTGATTCCGCCATCCACCATCTCAATTAGGTGGTCCTTGTACAGGCGGCCCAAGGCACGCTTGAACTGGGACTTTGAGAAGCCAAACTGCATCTTGATGTCTTCAGGAGCAGACTTATCGTTAAATGGCAGGAAGTGTTCAGGCTTACGTTGCAACTGCAAGAGTAGGAACTGGGCGTCTTCGTCCATCACCTTGTAAGCCAAAGGCTTTAAGGAGAGGTTGATGATGCCGCGGTCGTTAACACCCAAGACACGGGCTTCAACCACTTCACCTAAACGAGGTTCCACTTCACGCTGGGAAGGATGGATAAAGCCCAGGCAGTAGTCATCAGTAATGACCAGCGTTCCCACCAGCTTGTTCCGGTAAACGGTTGCCTTAATCTTATCACCCTTCTTAATACCAGCACCCAAACGGGCCTGGCGGGAAACAGCCTGGATGATGTCTTGTTGGGCTGGCTTTCCCCAGAGACGGCCCTTGTTGTCTTCCTTGATTGAAAGAAGCAGACGGTCGCCCTTCTTTGGCCAGAGTTCCTTCATCGTTGGCAAATCATCCAACGAAACAGCTAGGTCCTTGTTGGCCAAACCGATATCAACGAAGATACCAAGGTCAGATCGTGCTTGCACGACTTTTCCCCAAGAATACTGATCCTTTTGAACGTCTGGTACCGCTTTTGTAATCTGCAAGCGGTGGTCTTCGTTTTGATAAGCAAAACCAGTGACGTAGCCACCAATCTTCAAAGGCTTCATCAACTCGTCCTTATCGATTTCATAAGTATGACCACCGTCGGTTTGAGCGTAGAAATACTCACCGTTTTCGTCGGTCACTTTGGCCTTAATAATCTGTCCTAATTGTTCGTTCATGATTTTCTCCAAACTTCTTATTCTATAAAAGTCAAAAAAGCGGGGTCTCCCCTGCTTTTCCGTCTGACTCCTCGAGGCGGGCCTTAGTTGGCCAATGCCTTCTTTACTGTGTCGGCGACAACCTTACCATCGGCGCGACCCTTAGTCTGAGCAGAAACAATGCCCATAACCTTACCCATGTCCTTAGGTGAAGTAGCACCAGTCTTTTCGATGGCAGCTGCAACCACTTCCTTGATTTCATCTTCTGAGAGTTGGGCTGGCAAGTACTTTGCCAAAACGTCCAATTCAGCTTGCGTATCAGCAGCCAAATCTTCACGGCCACCTTCCTTGAATTCAGCAATTGATTCCTTACGCTGCTTCACTTCACGTGACAAAACGCTCAATTCTTCCTCTTCAGTCAAGTCGTGACCCAAGTTGATTTGTTCGTTCATCACAGCGGACTTAATCTGGCGGACAACGGCCAAAGTCTTCTTATCCTTGGCCTTCATCGCCGTCTTCATATCTTCTTGTACTTGTGCTAATAAGCTCATTACACCCACTCCTTTTAAAAAGTATCTATAGTTATTTATAGTTTACCACGAGGGCACAAAAAAAACGCCACAAAGTGGCGTTTTTACAAACGAATTAACGCTTGTTCTTCTTCTTGTTGCGCTTACGTGCAGCTTCAGACTTCAACTTACGTTCAACTGAAGGCTTTACGTAAAATTCACGCTTCCGGTATTCTTGGAGAGTACCGTCCTTAGAAACACCACGCTTGAAACGGCGCAATGCATCATCCAAAGATTCGTTCTTACGAACAATGACCTTTGCCATGCGATTCCCCTCCTTTCCGGCATTTTATTTCGTCAATACGATATGCACTTGAACCTTAATATTATCTCAAGGGCATCTGTAAAAGTCAAGAATTTCACAGAATATTTTTAGCTTTTCTTCTTCAAAAGCAAGACTGCCAAAGTCAACACCGTGAGAACTGCTGTAATCAAACCATAGACACCAATTCCAGGTTGGCTACCGGAAAATGGGGCAAACCCTTCCAAGCAGGACACAATGGCTGGCGCAAAGGCCGTTCCCACGTTACAACCGACTAGCAAAATCGAATTAGCCAGGCCGTCTTCAGACTTGGCCACATGGCTGTCCACCATATCAAAGATATAGGTACCAGCCAGTGGATAGGCCAATCCAATAATACCAACTGCCAAACTCAAAGACCAAATATCCGTGGCAAAGTTCATCAAAATCGTTCCAACAGACATGCAAAGAAGACCAGCAACTAAAACATACTGCTTAAAAGCCTTAAAGGCTGCCCCAAAGAGGAAGCCCATTAACATCGAAGCAATCGTGTATCCCGTAATAATTAAGGAGGCCGTTGTGCCATCTCCGATGTCATTCATCACAACGACCGATGGTGTGAGCACGTTGACAATGGCCATTCCAATCGTCAAAAAGCCACAGAAGAGAGCGGGCCAAATGATTTTCCAAGAGAGCTTGGACTTGGCCTTCTTCTTTTTCTCCTGCTTTGGCATGTGGTATTCGGGCACGACTTTCCAGAAACCAAGCAAAACAATAAAGATAAAGCCATATGCCAAGAAGGCTGCCTGCCAATTAATGTTCAGCAAGAACCCAGCTAGCAAGTTAATGGCACAAACACCAATTGGCTCAAAGGCGGAACGGTTCCCAAGCATCTGTGCTTGATCGTCCCCTTCGTAGTAAAGGTTAACCAGTGTGATGGCCAAGGAGTTCGTCATTCCAATTCCGATACCAAAGACGATTCGTGCCAGTAAAATTAACCAAATATTATCCATCATGACAGGTGCCACACCGGCAATGGCCATCAAAAGCATTCCACTTAAAACAATCCGCTTAATGCCAAAACGGTTGGCCAACCGACTAGAAAATAAGAGGACAATAAAGGCTGGAATCTGCTGAACAGTCGCCACCATGTCGATTAGCGTCGTTGGATAGTCCATAAAGGCTTCGTGCATAGCGGGTAAAGCCGGCGAAATCGCTGTTCCCGATGTAATCACTAAGGAAACAGCTAAAATCCAAAAACGATGTGAGACTTTTTTTGGATCCCAAGTTTTATTTTTATTCGACATTAAAAAAACTCCTCCAAAGTATTCATCACTTTTATTGTAACGCTACTTTGGAAAAGTTCTAATTTATATTCATTCAATATTTAATTGTGTTTCAAAAATGGGAAAGCATGCTTGTGGAAGAAAGCAATTAACTCACCGTTCGCAATCAGTGCCAGCACCGTTCCAATTTGAATACCAACCCACTGCCCCTCTTTAAAGAAGACCAGAACAATGATCAACACTGCCGGGAGAAAGGCCAGTAACTGCCCCTTCCAGACGTTACCAGCAAAGAATCGAAGAGCCAAAATATCGGTTAACGAATCCGTTGGGTACATCCAGAGGTTAGCCCGCTGGTAAAAGGAAGTTCCCAGACAAACAACGACAATACCACAAACAACTAATACAATTCTGGCGCCTTCACTCGTCATATAACCATGCAAAAAAGATAAATGACGAACAAAGAACTGAATCAATTCACTGAAGAAGAAAACAAAGAGTAGTTCACCAGCCAAATAGAACCAGGAAAAATGGCCCTGCAATAGGATGTTTGCCAAAATAACAAGACAGCCAATACTGAACAAAATCACGTTCAATGGTAAATCCGTAACCCGGTCAATACCAAGCGAAGCAGCGGTCCAGATACCATTGCCTGCTCCTGACAAAATGGTAAAGGAATTCCCAAGTGTCACTAAAAAGAGGCCCAGTAGAAAAAAGCAGTACCTTGTTATTAATCGATTCTTCACGTCTTCGTCTCCCAAACTTTTCTTGATAATGAACAAGTATAAAGTCAAACAGTTGCATTTGCAACTGTTTGTGTTAAACTATTTTTAACCATTAATTTATTTTTGAGAGCAAGGCCATCAGTTGCTCCTTCTCTTCCGAGTTCAGAGCGGCTAACTTATCAAAGACATCGTCGTGTTCAATCTGAATAACTTTTTGGTAGATCATCTTCCCCGCTTCGGTGGGATAGAGCCGTTTGAAATTACGGTTGGCTTCGCCAGCGACTTTTTCAATGTAGCCCCGGTCCTCGAGCTTCTTCAAAGCCCGACTCAACGTGGTTTTATCAATTTGAATGAGCGTCGCCAACTCCGACTGTGTCAATCCCTCATGCTCGACGATACGAACCAGGTACAAGAAAAGATTATTCGCTAATCCAAATTCTTGGACCTCATGGTTCATCATCATCATGGCACGACGGGAAATGGCACCCATCTGACGGAAGATATCATATTCAAGCATTATGCTTACCTCGGTGATTTAATGTTGCATCTGCAACCACCAGTATACTAAAAAATGAAAAGGATGTAGAAATATGTGGATAGCAAAATCTTTTGAAGAACTAACGGTCGACGAATTTTACGCTTGTGAAAAGCTACGCCTCGATACTTTCGTGGTCGAACAAGGGATCAAGTATTCTGACCTGGACGCAACCGATAAAGAGGCCTATGCTCGTATGTCAATAAGTTAGACACTTTTTTTACATCACTAGGTTCGATTCATAGGTATGAATCCGTTCATGATTATATCGATGGATATAGCGTGATATTCGCGTAACCAGCTCAAATTTACTC
>NZ_JACOFN010000007.1 GCF_028764065.1 Fructobacillus sp. CRL 2054 | reverse complement strand
CAATGGCATCTTTGAATTCCTGTGAGTAACGTGGCCTTTTAGTCATGTGCTGATTTCCTTTTTAGTCTTGGGATAATTATACAGTGGACGATGCATAAAATCTGTCCATTTTATCAGCATACGAGCAGGGAATTAAAGATTTTCAGTTCTGTATGATTCTTACTTAAATTACTATTCATGCTGACACTACACTTTTCACTATACTGTTGTTCTTCTTCATATGCAGGTGCTTTATTATGGTACCTATACAGATTAGAGTATACAACAAAGGAGTAATTTGATGGTAAACGTAGTACTTTTAGGCGGTAATGGTTACATCGGCCAGAATATCATAAATACATGGATGAAACAGGATTCAAATGTTAATTTTTATGTCTATTCACGTTCAAATAAAAACAGAAGTAACAATCCAAATATTAAGAGTTATGCAGTTGATGTAACTGATTTTTCTAATTTGAAAGCATTTCTGCCAAATAAAATCGACTATATTATTGACCTAGTAGGTCATCCAGAAAAAGAAAAAAATCAGCTAAAAAGAATCAATGAAGAACCCGCAAGAACCATGTTGGAGCTTGCTAATACTTACCATGTCAAAGGTATGGGTTTCATTCAGGGCAGCTTAGGGCCAAAGGCATTTCTTGAAGTTAAACAAAGAACTGCTGATATGTTAGTAAATAGCGGTATCCCAACGGCCATTGTGAATCCGACTTTAGTATATGGAAATGGTCGATCGGATGCTTTATCTAAGCTCGTTCCGTTATTTAAGTTCTTGGGGGCTTTTGCTGCCAAATTGCGACCGGTTCATGTCAGTGTGGTTGCAGAGGAAATGGTAATTAAGCTAAGAGATATAAAGTAAATGACAGAAAAGGCGCCCAAAGAATAATGAATGAAATTAGTCTTTGTTTGGGTGCTTTTTTGTTACTTGAGATTAAATAGTCTATCTACTTTACATAATATATATTATCGAAAGTAATATATATAATCTGATCACTTTAAAGTAATATATATAACCTGATCACTTCAAAGAAAAAAACAACTTCATTATTTTATTGCATTTGACACACCCCATCCCTGGCAAATAAAAAAACGCCTTAACGGCGTTTTTCTTTATTTTGATTCAGTGTCAGAAACGGGTTGATGCTTTAGTGGTTTTTTTGATAAATATGCAGTTACAACAATACTTGCCAGCATAATGAACTGAGGCAGGAATTGGATTACGTATCGGCTTCTACCACCTTCAAATAATAATAGATACATCAATGAACCTATTATTGATAATTTTAGCAAGAAAGCAATCGATTCACTTGATTTTGGTAAACGATATCTAATGATCAAAATTAATATTAATAGAATCCAAAGAACCTGTGTTACAAAGAAAAAGTCCTTTAAATGCTTTCCATCCGGATAAACCAACTGTTGTAGGTTGTTAGTTGCTGGCGCAGTTATAAAGTTACCTTCTTGCAACCAGCCAAAGCTTCCATCCGCAGTATTAAAAGTGTTTTTGGCAAGCAAGAATTGGACATAACCAACTGGCCCGTAGTCTTTCAAGGTTTTCTTGATACGCTCAGATGCTATTTCTTTCTTCTCATGTTGCGTAGGAGCTGCCATTGTTTGTAATGTTAAGCCCATATCGAAGCCACCATTCCCGCTCATTCCCATTGCAAGAAACATCAAAGGTGGCTTTCTCATACTGTGATCAACTTTGATATATTCTTGTTTATTTTGGTAGGAATCATATGTCTTTTTAATACCGATTCCCGAACCAAAAGCAAGCAACAAAATTAATACTGTATATAGCGGTTTGAATTTCTTGCTCTTAAAAATTGAATAGACGACTTCAGTTACAATAATTGCAATAACAAAAATAATGGCCGATGGCTTCAGTAAGTAAGCACTCGCTCCAAAAACCCCCAGTAACAAAGAACCAAGTAGTTTAACGAAAATATGATTACTTTTTTTAATCATAAAGTAACCAAGTAATGCCAAGCTTACTAATGGTAATACCAAGGTATCCGTGTAAGGAACAATAATATAAGGAAAGCAAGATAGAAGAATTAATGAAAGAATCCATGTGATATACATGTTTTTCTTACTTAAATATCGTGTCGTTAGGACGGTAATGAGAAAAGCAAAATCAGTGCTTACTAATGACAAAATATCAAATGAAAACCAACTTCCACCAAAATGATTTTTCCAAAAATATTCTTCAAAAAGAAGTGGTAAATTATTTGGATTATAACTGAAATAATCATTTGTTGAAGTACCGTTTAATGCTTGCGATACCACCCCACCAACATCAAAGCCAATTGCTGTTTTTGTTTTAAAAATGAATAGTAACTGCCATGCAATTACAAGCATCGATAATACTGACAGAACGACGAATTGATGTTTAATCAGTCCCTGCCCTACCTTCTTTAGCAAGGAATTCAGATAGTGAGACTTAAAATATGCGATTA
Organism: Fructobacillus sp. CRL 2054; assembly: GCF_028764065.1. Classification (GTDB taxonomy): domain Bacteria; phylum Bacillota; class Bacilli; order Lactobacillales; family Lactobacillaceae; genus Fructobacillus. The sequence goes on along the minus strand of NZ_JACOFN010000007.1, from coordinate 80,387 downwards.
GAACTAAAATGAAGACAATTATAATGATAAATAATTCAGGTGAAATCGCTGAGATATTTAAGTGATCAGACCTAATTGCACCAGTAAACGTCATAATCATCCAAACAAGGAATATAACGTTGACTGCTTTCTGTAAAAAATTGAATATAGAAGATTTTTTGCTACTTTTATTCATAGTAGTTAATATCTACCTTTCTTGTGACAACATTAAGGCCCTTTTAATAAACGGGCAACAGTACTTATTTTACCAAAAAGTAGCATCTTATTTTTTATAAATTCAAGGGTACAGAGCTGGAATTTTACTATTAAGCGGAATTTTTTTACATAAAAAAGAAGCGCATAGTTAAACTATCGCTCCCTTTCAATTTTAAATTATTATTGTAACTTTGCTACTTGCTTATTATAGCTACGAACTGTATCAAAGTTTGAGTCCTTTGAATCCGCGACACCATCCCATGAGTAGATGTTCTTCAAGACTTTTTTACCTTCGTCAGTCTTAGCGATCTTCTTCAAGGCGTCCTTGATCTTTTTATCGTCAGATGAGCTAATTCCCTTACGAACAGTTACGGTGTCGTTTGGAATACCACTTGTTGCATAAAGAATCTTTGTCTTATCGAAGACGTCTGGCTGATCCTTCTTGACAACGTTTCGAGCGTCACCAAAGACAAAGGCGGCATCCACATCACCGTTTAACACTGACATAACGGCTTGATCGTGACCCTTCACTTGAACAAGAGTTGATTCTTTAACGACGTTAATACCCTTTTTGTTTAATTCAACGGCTGGGTAAACGTAACCAGCGGCTGATGTAGGGCCTTGAACGGCAATCTTCTTACCCTTCAAGTCTTTAACTGAGTTAATTCCTGAGTTCTTACGTACAATAACAAATGAGCTGTAATTATCGACAAGCTTTCCAGTTGATTCACCCGTGTTATCTTGCTTGATACCATACCGGGTTGACTGTAAGAGTGCCTTGGCTCCGTATAGCTTGTGGGCTTGAACGTATGAATCTGGTGAAAGGAATGAGGCATCGACTTTCTTAGAACCAAGCGCTTCCACGACACTATTCCCACTCGTTCCAAGCGAAACGTGAACTGGAATGCCAAGTTCTTTACTTAGCAAAGTCTCCAATGGCTTGGCCTTCGCAACCAAAGTATCTGAGTTAATGGATGGAACAAATTGTAAGTTCAATTCCTTCAAATCCATCTTTGACGATTTCTTACTGGAGTCAGCGTCAGATTTTTTGCTATTTGATGTGATAGCAAAGAACCCTCCAACTGCGATAATCACTACCGCAACGGCAACAAGAATTTTTTTCATTTTTCTGTTTTTCTCCTAAAAATACGACAAGTAACTAAATCATTCGTATTTGAACAATAAAACGGATTTTTATTGTTCTATTGTTCGCTTACTTATTCATTATCTATTAGATTAAATGAATATTCAACGAAAATAAACGATAATATCATCGTTAAAAACGAACTTTATATTACATTACGGTTAAATTTTATTAAAACACGAATGTTTAAAGCGCTTGTTTTAAGGAAAATAAAAAGTCCTAAGTTAAATTAGGACTTTTTTCGTATCAATTTATTGTGGATGAACCAAGTCTTCTTGGACAAGACGCTCAGCAATTTCGACCGTGTTCCAAGCGGCACCCTTCAAGAGATTATCTGAAACAACCCACATGTTAAAGGCGCCGGCGTTTTCTTGATCCGGACGGATGCGGCCAACGTAGGTTTCGCGTGTTCCAACAGCATTCAATGGCTGAGGGTAAATTTGCTGTGATGGGTCGTCTTGAAGAACAATCCCCTCCCCTTCAGCAATCGCTGCGCGAATATCATCTGCAGTCACTTTCTTATCCTTGACTTGAACATAAACAGATTCACCGTGAGAAATAGGCACTGGAACGCGGACACAGGTGGCTGTTACCTTAAGGTCAGCGGCGTTCATGTCGTTTAGAAGAATCTTCTTTGTTTCGTGAATCATCTTCCATTCCTCGTGAGTATAACCTTCGTCTTCAAAGACGTCGATTTGAGGAAGTAAGTTGAAGGCCAATGGGTAGTGCTTCTTGTCACTGGCAGTTGGTAGGATTTCGGCGGACATTTCTTTGTCGTTAAGGTAGTCGCGACTTTCCTGTAAGAATTCATTCAAAGCTGACTGACCGGCACCTGAGGCGGCCTGATAAGTTGAAACGATGACCTGTTCGATTCCGAATTTTTCAAAGACAGGTTTCAATGCCACGACCATCTGAATGGTTGAGCAGTTTGGGTTGGCAATGATACCGTGGTGATTCTTCAACTGTTCTGGGTTTACTTCGGGAACAACCAATGGCACCTCTGGGTCCATTCGGAAGGCAGACGTGTTGTCGATGCAGACGGCACCGCGCTTAACGGCTTCAGGAAGCAGACGCTTTGAAACGGATCCACCCGCGGAGGCTAGGACAATGTCAACGCCTTCAAATGATTCGGGAGTTGCTTCTTCAATCGTGACTTCTTCCCCCTTAAAAGTCGCTTTCTTACCAGCTGATCGAGCAGAAGCCAACAATTTTACAGAAGCAACTGGAATTGTTGATTGTTCAAGCTGTTCAACCAAACGAGTTCCAACAGCACCAGTAGCACCTAGAATCGCAACATTATAAGTTCTCATTTTCTTATCTCCTTAATCATTTACAAAGACGCCATCGTTGATAGCCGTCTTAATTCGACGTAGGGCTTCCTTAATGTCAGTCATTGAGGCTGCATAAGATAAGCGTACGTATCCTTTACCACCGTTTCCAAAGGCAGAACCTGGAATGACCCCGACTTTTGCCATTCGAGCTAAACGAAGAGCAAATAGTTCATCATCGTTTTGGAAGGATTCAGGCGCTGGAACGAAGAGATAGAAAGCCCCTTCTGGATAGAGCGGACGCATGCCCATGGATGTTAATCCCTGATACAAAACGTTGCGACGTTCACGGTACTCCATACGCATTTGACTAATATCTTCGTCACCGTTCTTGAAGGCCTCCGCTGCTGCTGCCTGGTCGATGGCAGATGGACAGGTTACCATGAAGGCGTGTACCTTACGCAAACGTTGGATGAAATCAGCGGGAGCAGCTACGAATCCAATTCGCCAACCCGTCATTGCATAGGATTTTGAGACACCGGAGATGTAAATCGTTTGCTTTGGTAGATCACGGGCGATTGAATATGGCTTCTTGTCATAGGTTAAGTCGCTATAAATCTCATCAGAGATGACAAAAGTATGGTGCTTCTTGATGACTTTAGCCAAGGCATGGATTTCATCTTCAGAAAGTGTGCTGCCGGAAGGATTGTTTGGATAGCTTAAGAAGACGCCCTTGACACGAGAGTTATCAGATAAGACTTTTTCAAGGACCGTAGGTGAAAGCTTAAAGTCAGTCTCTGACGTATCAACATCGATGACTTCACCGCCAAGTAAATTGATAATTGGCTCGTAAAGCGCAAAGGCTGGCGTTGGAATGACAAACTGGTCACCGGGATTAATCAAAGTCTCCAAGATGGCGTAAATTGCTTCGGTAGCACCAACTGTGACGACAATTTCACTATGAGCTGAGTAGTCCAAGTGATGGTGTCGTTTCAGATAACCGGCAATGGCTTCCTGAAGTGCGGCAGTCCCTGCTTGAGCTGTATAGTGCGTTTGGTTTTGATTCAAAGCCTTAACTGCCGCTTCCTTAATGTGGTCTGGCGTATCAAAGTCAGGTTCACCAATCGTTAGTTTAATTAATCCTTCAATATCTGAAATCTGGTTATCAAAGGAACGAATTTTAGAGGCCTTAACCAAGTCAAGGCGCTGATTATAGCTATCTTCTAATTGTGGTAGTAGTTCCGGCATACTTGCTTCTTTCTGATTACATAACCTGCTCTAACCCAATGGTTAGTTTGTCTACTGTGTGTACTTTTTCAATGGCTAACTGAACGCCCTTCATGAAAGAAGAACGGTTAAAGCTGTCTTGGCGAATTGTAAGGGCTTCCCCTTCCCCACCAAAGAGCACTTGTTCGTGGGCAACATAGCCTGGAAGGCGAACTGCGTGAATACGGATACCGTCTAAATCAGCGCCACGAACACCAGGCATTGTTTCCTTTGAATCCCCTTGTTCATGTGCTTGACGGACTTTATCAATTCGCTTAGCCGTCATCAAAGCAGTTCCGGAAGGCGCGTCCTTCTTGTCTTCGTGGTGCATTTCAATCACTTCAACGTCTGAGAAGTACTGAGCCGCTTCTTCTGAAAACTTCATCAGCAAGACCGCCGACAAAGAGAAGTTTGGCACGATTAGGCCCCCGACTTTTTTAGCGGATGAAAGGTCCATTAATTCGGCTTCCTGCTGATCAGTAAGACCAGTTGTGCCGATGACGGGCTGATAGCCGTGTTCAATAGCAAATTTCGTGTTTTCAAAAACGGCCGTTGGCGTTGTAAAGTCAAGCCAAACATCCGCGTCAACGTCGATCTTCTCTAAATGATTGAAGACCTGTGCATCAGCCGCGACACCTGCTTGCTTCGCATTGTCAGCGTTAGCACTTGGTGAATAAACCGCAACAACTTCCATGTTGTCTTGCTCATTAATCATTTGAAGTGCTTGTTGGCCCATGGCGCCACGGAAACCGGCAATAATAACTTTAATCAATGGTAATCTCCTTTTACTGGATTGCTTGTGCGAGTGCGTCCATTTCTTCGTCGTTTAGTGGAAGAATTGGTAGTCGGCAGCCCCCGACTTTGTAACCTTCGGCATCCAACAGGGCCTTAACTGGCGCTGGGGATGGATACATGAACAAGGCGCTCATCTTGGGTGTCAACCAACGTTGCAATACACCGGCTTCCTGATAGTTTCCAGCATACAAAGCATCATACATCGAACGCATCTGTGGACCGTATAAGTGAGAAGCAACTGAAATGACTCCATTGGCACCGACTACTCGAGCAAAAAGTGCCTGAGCATCTTCACCGGAATAAACGGCGAAATCATGTTCCGTGTGGTCAACTAAGTATTCCAAGTCCTCCATGCTAGTACACTGTTTAACACCAACAATGTTTTGGTTCTTTGACAAAGCAACCACGGTGTCGTTACTCATTGTCACACCAGTACGGCCGGGAATGTTATAAATCACAACAGGCAATCCACCTTCTTCAGCAACGGCTTCAAAGTGGGCCACCATGCGTCGTTGGTCAGGCTTGTTATAGTAAGGAACTACGACTAAGGCAGCATCGATACCGTCGATTTGGCTCACTTCCTTGGTAAAGGCGATTGTTTCTGCCGTGTTATTTGAACCAGTACCAGCAATAACGGGTACTCGTCCAGCAACGATTTCAGCAAAGCGCTTATAGAGGGCCAACTTTTCGTCATGCGTCAACGTTGGCGTTTCGCCAGTTGTTCCACCGATGACAAAGCCACGGTGTCCTTCGTTGATGTAGCGCTCCGTTAGGACTTTTAATGTATCAAAGTCAATCTCATTATTTTCGTCAAAAGGCGTAATAATGGCAGTCATCAAATCAGCGTTTTCAAATAACATAAACTCAAGCCTCCTGTTGCATACGGTATTCTAAGAAATCAACAATGGCTTTCACACCAGGTTCCAAAGCATTTTCGCTTGGACTCAATTCGGATGAATGGAGGGGATGGCTATCCTCTACTCCCAACCAGAACATTGTTCCAGGAATCTTTGAAAGCAAGTAACCAAAGTCCTCCCCCGTCATGGCAGGTTCGGTTAACTTGAACTGGTCGCCATGATTTTCTTCCATATAATCGATGAAGTTCTTTGTTAACTCCGGATTGTTCTCAACTGGTAAGTAACCCCCCTGTTCAAAGGTTGGTACAACCTCACAGTTGAAGGAACGAGCAATTCCCTCAGCGACATCTTTAATTCGAGCAACCAATTCTTCAATCATTGATTGCTCGAGACCACGAATGGTTCCTTCTAAGTGAGCCTGACCAGTAATCACGTTTCGGATGGTTCCTGCTTCGAATTTACCAAAGGTAATCACACCTGAACGGACTGGGTCAATGCTACGAGATACAATGGTTTGAATCTGTCCAATAAAGGCAGAGGCTGCAACGACCATGTCGTTCGCGTTGTGTGGGAAAGCCGCGTGTCCGCTAGTACCAATGAAGTCAACGTCAACTTCTGTTGATCCAGCAAAGAGCGTGCCCATTCGGCAGCCAATCGTACCGGCTGGCAAATCCGGTGAATCGTGCAAACCGTAGAATTCATCAGGCCGCCAATCACCTTCAAAGACACCCATTTCATAAGCTAAGAGGCCACCACACTTTTCTTCTTCAGCAGGTTGGAAGAAGAAAATCATGTTATCTTTTGGCTGGTGTTCTGAGAAGTAGTTAATGACCGCTAAGGCCACCGTCATGTGCATATCGTGACCGCAGGCATGCATGACACCCTCGTGTTTTGAAGAAAATGGCAACCCTGTTTCTTCAGTAACAGGCAGTGCATCAATATCAGCACGATAACCAATCGTCTTGGTTGGGTTTGACCCTTCAACTCGAACCAGAATGGCTGTTGGCAACTTTGGTAACTCGCGAACCGTCAGAAATTCCTGGTTAAATTGAGCGATTTCCTTCATTAAATAGTCGTGTGTTTGAAATTCCTCGAGCGCGAGCTCAGGAATCTGGTGCAAGTCACGCCGAATTTGAATTAAATCTTCTTGTGTCAGCATCTTCATCACAGCTTTCTTAAATCATCTTCCAAAGTCGTCTTCGACTCCGTCTTTGCGTCAACGTCCTTGACTTTACGGGCAGGATTTCCAGCGACTACAGTGTAAGGTTCAACATCCTTAGTCACAATGGCGCCAGCAGCAACAACCGCCCCCTTACCAACACGTACACCTTCGATAACAACTGCGTTAGCACCAACCAAAACGTTGTCTTCAATTACAACCGGTTGTGCGGATGCTGGTTCAATGACTCCGGCCAAAACTGCACCGGCTCCGATGTGGGAATGTTCTCCAACAACGGCGCGTCCACCCATTACCACTCCCATATCGATCATGGAGTTAGCACCAATTTCACAACCAATGTTAATCACGGCCCCCATCATGATTACGGCATTGTCACCAATGGTGACTTGATCACGAATTACCGTTCCTGGTTCGATACGGGCGTTCACCTTCTTCAAATCCAACAATGGCACCGCTGAGTTACGGGCGTTATTTTCAATTTCAGAATCCTTTACACCTGCTTGGGCAATAACTTCTTGAATGGCTGACCAGTCACCAAAAATGGTAGCAACTTGATCATCGCCGAAGACTTTAACACCTTCAGGATAAGTAACCTGGGCTAAATCTCCCTTGATATAGGCCTTCGTTGGTGTCTTCTTTTGGGCTGAACCAATGTATTGAATGATTTCTTTTGCGGACATCTTTTCCATGTTTTTGTACCTTTTCTTCTATATTAATAGTCTTTTTGTTAACTTCTTGTTAGTTATTTGTTTCTTTTTAATTACTTGAACCATCGAGATTGAAATCAAGTGCTTCCAAATCTTCGATTCGCTCACGACGGGTGACCAATGTTGCTTTCCCGTTTTCCGCAAAGACAATCGCTGGTTTTGGATTCAAGTTGTAGTTCGAAGCCATTGAGTAACCGTAAGCTCCAGTGTTTAGGACAGCCAAGATATCGCCAGGCTTTGTTGCTGGCAAAGCTTGTTCTTGGATCAAGATGTCACCTGACTCACAGAACTTTCCGGCAACGTGAACCGTTTCAACAGTTTCAGCGGCTGGGTCGTTGGCCAAAACCGCTTCATACTTCGCATCGTAGAGGGCTGGACGAATATTATCGCCCATGCCACCGTCAACTGCAAGATAGGAACGGATACCAGGCACGTCTTTACGAGACCCGATGGTGTAAAGGCTGTAGCCAGCAGGTCCTACAATGGAACGTCCTGGTTCAATCCAAATGGCTGGTGTCGCAATGCCAAGTTTCTTAGTGCGAGCCTTGATGGTCTGGATGATGGTGTTAACAAAGTCCTGTGGTGCCAATGGGCGATCATCGGAGGTGTAACGAATACCGAATCCACCACCTACGTTTAAGACTTTTGTCTGATAACCGTACTTCTTTTCCCAACTAGCGGCTAAGTCAACGAGCTTTTCACCCTCTCCTTCAAAACCAGCTAGTTCAAAAATCTGTGAACCAATGTGAGCGTGTACCCCAAGCATGTTCATCCGTTCTTCTTTCAGAACTTCTTGAAGTGCTTCTTCCGCTTGACCAGACTCAAGATCAAAGCCGAACTTACTATCGACCTGACCGGTTTGAATATATTCGTGGGTGTGGGCTGAAATACCTGGTGTGATTCGTAAGATGACATCAACGTGCTGATCTGTCTCTTCCAAAATTTGACTTAATAAACGAATCTCATGGAAGTTGTCCAAGGCGATAACGCCAATACCGGATGTCACTGCTAAACGTAATTCTTCGGCTGATTTGTTATTTCCATGAAAAGTCATACGCGAAGCCGGGAAGCCAGCGTGCATGGCCATTTTCATTTCTCCCTCGGACACCACATCAATGTGGCAGTCCATTTGGTTGACTAATTGATACATGGCTGTGTTAGCAAAGGCCTTACTTGCATAGCAGACGGCGTAGTCCACATCGTTTTGAGTGAAGACTTCTTGGAATCGTTCAATTTGATTCCGAATTGCTGCAGTATCGTAAACCAGTACAGGCGTACCGAATTCATTTGCTAATTCAACGGCATCGCAGCCGCCAATCATCAAATGTCCGGCTGAATTAATTTGATTGCTTTCAATTTGCTCGTTCATTTTTTAATCTCCCTTAAGTTGGCATAAAAAAAACTCCTGTACGAAGTGGTTTACACTTCATACAAGAGAATCCAATGGTTCATAAAAAATTAACTGGTTTCAATTGTCGAAAGCGCACCACGATTTTACTCGTGACAGTCCATCGCCTATTAAACGATGTCCCAGCTTACTTTAGCCTGTGCTACTAAAGCGCTTCGGCAACCGTGCCTTTCAACTAGCGTCATCGTTCACACAGGAACTCGACTAATTTACTCATCGTGGTCGCAACCTCTTCGATGTCTAAATATTAAAACAGTTTTTAGAATCCGTCAACCCTTTTTATTAAAATATTTTTAATTTTATTTCTTCATCTATTGGCTCAAAAAAAGATTACTTTCGACAAGTAGTCCCTCTTGTTTCTTAAAAAAGTGCTGATACAATGCAATCAGATTATAAAAAGCCTAGAGGAGAATGAGAATATGGCAAAAGTTGTTAAGTTTGGCGGATCGTCACTAGCTAACGGCGAACAGTACGAAAAGGTTGTTAACATCGTGTTAGCGGACCCTGACCGTCGTTTTGTAGTGGTTTCTGCTCCAGGAAAGCGTTTTGACATTGATACCAAAGTCACCGATTTACTCATACAGTATGCCAAGAGTGAACCAGGTAGTGCTGATTTCTTAGCAGTCCAAAAAGAATTGATTTCCCGCTATCAAAACATTGCGGAATACTTTAAAATTTCAGAAAAGGACTTCGCTAAGATTGCCAATATTATTTCAAATCTTTCAAGTAGTTTTTCTGGTGATATTGACTATCGTTTAGCTTATTTTAAAGCGCATGGTGAACACCTAAATGCCATTTTAATGGCTATGGTTTTGAACCAATTAGGACACAAAGCTCGCTTTGCGGGACCAGCAGAACTCGGCCTCCTTGTTGAAGGCCATCCTGACGCAGCATCAGTCCTTGAAGAAAGCTATACCAATTTGAATAAATTCGACTATTCTGACGATGAAATTATTGTTGTCCCTGGTTTTTATGGCATGACAAAAAACGGGCAAATGGCAACTTTCGCCCGTGGGGGATCAGATATTACTGGTTCGATTGTCGCTCGTGGACTCGGAATCAAATTATACGAAAACTTTACCGATGTATCAGCGGTTTATGTGGCAAACCCCCACATCATCGATGAACCAGTTTCCATTAAGCAGATGACCTACCGTGAGATGCGGGAACTATCATATTCCGGCTTCTCCGTTTTCAATGATGAAGCCATCATTCCAGCAATTCAAGGTCAAGTGACCATCAACGTGAAGAACACTAACCGGCCAGAAGACCCAGGAACTTTAATTGTTCCTGAAAAGGACTTTGAAGCGGAGTACCCAATTACGGGTGTAACCAATTCTGATCACTTCTCTGCCCTATACTTACACCGTTACTTGCTAAACCAAGAAGTTGGAATGACTCTGAAACTTCTACAGATTTTCTACAAGTACGATATCTCTTATGAGCACATGCCTTCTGGTATTGATGATTTGACTGTGATTTTTGACAACCGCCAGCTGAACGAAGAAATGATTGAACGGCTTTGTGCCGATATTAAAGACGCTTTAAATCCCGACGTCATGCAATGGATTGACGACTATACCATTATTATGATTGTTGGGGAAGGAATGTTTAAAAAGCCAACGATTATTACCGACGCGATTGCCTCTCTAACTAATAACGGTGTGCCAATTAACATGATTAACCAGGGAGCATCTCAAATCTCAACCATGCTTGGAACAAAACGCGCCTACGGTAAAAAAGCGGTATCCTTAATTTACCAACACTTCTTTAACCAAAACAAAGAGGAGGCCTAAAATGGTCGATTTAATTCATGTCCACGGTTCCCATAACCATTTCTATATCCTTGATCAAACCGAACTGAATACACCACTAGTGCATGATGAATTGGTTGCTTTAGCTCAGAAATTCTGTCAAAAGAATGCTTTTTGGCCGGGTGCTGACGGCATTCTAGTCGTTGATGAACCAACTCATTCAGGTCCAGTCGGTAAGATGACCGTTGTCAACGCCGATGGTAGTATTGCTTCGATGTGTGGGAATGGCTTACGAACAGTAACTCGCTATCTGTCTGAGAAGACTGGTCAAAAAGAGTTCACTGTCGAAACGGCAGAAGCCGATTTACGGGTTGCCCAGGCAGCAGATTTCGCTAAAGGCGTACCTGCCTTTTCAGTTGAAATCTCCCCTGTCCTCTTTAACAAAGAAGCCTTTCCCTTTGATAACCTAGGGTTTGATAACATTGTGAATGAAAAACTTCCAGCAATTAATGATCACCTATCATTTACAGCAATTGCTGTGCCGAACCCTCACTTGATTTCCTTTGTTGACAGTGACCAGGATTTAAAGGAAACACTTGGTGAAATTGGCCAGCGATTGAACGGTAAGAACCAATACTTCCCAGATGGCGTGAACGTTAACTTCGCTAAGATATTAGGGCCAAACAAGCTCTTTGTCCGTACCTTCGAACGCGGTGTTGGCTTTACTAACGCTTGTGGAACGGGGATGTCCGCCACTTCCTTCGCCTTTGCTTTGATTCATCCAGAAATGATTGATCTCAGCCAATCAATTTCTGTCTTCAACCCCGGTGGCATGGTGAAGACGAATGTCCATCCTAATGCCGAGCATCCTTGGATTGAATTAATCGGGAATGCGACTTTCTTAGATAAAGTCTCCTTAGATGAATCTGATTTGCATCAAGCTAAGTTGGAAGAATCAAATTTCACAATTACTAAAACGAATGAAGAAACGGCCTATCAGGCCTTTGTAGAGTCGCTTTAAAAAAGAGTGGATTAGTCTTGAAAACAACTATTTGGAAGAATATTTTTGTCGTGTTATAGTAACCGTATAAAGAAGCCAAAAAGAGGTTCTCACTTCTTTTCAAACTGTCGTCAGTCAGCGACGGTTTTTTTTATGAAAACTGTTACCACAAAAAAACGTGCTCTCAAATTGAGAACATGTTTTTCTTATACAGATTTTTTAATTTCGTACTTGGCCATCACCAAATACTTCATACTTAATCGTTGTTAGTGCGGGCAAGCCCATGGGGCCACGGGCGTGCAACTTCTGTGTGGAGATCCCAATTTCAGCTCCAAAGCCAAATTCGAAACCATCCGTGAAACGTGAGGAAACGTTTTGGTAAACGACAGCGGCATCTACCTGGTTCATGAAGTTCGCCACGTGTTCCTTGTTTTCTGAAAGAATCGTTTCTGAGTGGTGGGTCGTATGTTCATTAATCCAATCAATAGCTTGGTCCACGTTTCGGACAATTTTAATCGCCATAATCAGATCGTTATATTCCATATCCCAGTCTTCATCACTGGCTTTATTGATACGAGAATCGATACTTTGTGAAATATCATCACCGCGTAATTCGACTCCTTTTTCAATAAGAGCCGAGGCAACTGCTGGCAAAAAGTCCGCCGCAATGGCTTCGTGAATTAACAGCTTTTCAGCCGAATTGCAGACAGCTGGTTTTGACGTTTTCGCGTTCACGATAACCTGAATTGCTTCATCAAATTTAGCAGAATCGTCCACAAAGATGTGCGTGTTACCGGCACCAGTTTCAATAACCGGAACCGTCGCATTTTTTACAACAAAATCGATAAAACTTCTAGAACCGCGCGGAATAAGTACGTCAACGTACTTTCTCATTCCCAATAGCTCGTTTACACTCTCATGAGAAGTGTCTTCAATCAGCTGAACGATGTTTGGGTTCAAGCCCTTTTCTTCTAGGACGGTACGAAGAACTTTCGCTAAGGCAACGTTCGTTCGAATCGCCTCTTTCCCGCCACGAAGAATAACGGCATTTCCAGATTTAATGGAAAGCGCTGCAGCATCAACGGTGACGTTTGGTCGTGCCTCGTAGACCATGGCCACAACACCCAAAGGCACTGTTTTTTTCACAATGTCAAAGCCACTTTGATGCTGCCATTTTTCATAAGGGCCAGCCAATGGGTCTGGTAAAGTCGCAACAGCAGACAACGAAGTTGCAATACCCTGCAAGACAGCGCTATCCACTGTCAAACGATTCCGCATTGGTGCAGACAAACCTTCTGCATGGGCCAAATCGGCCTGATTAGCCTCAATAATAGCTTCTTCGTTTTCAGTTAAAGCCGTGGCCATCGCCTTTAAAACATCATTACGCCGATTATCACTTAAAGAAGCAATTTGCTGGCTAGCGACTTTGGCCAAAGCACCCATTTGTTCAACAACTGTCATCACATTTCTCCTTCAAAGTGCGTACCAACTTCATCTCCTGCAATGACAGAAAGGATGTTGTCGGGATTATTCCCATTCACCAAAGCCATTCGATGGCCCTGCTTCATCATGTACTCTGCTGCAGCCAACTTGGTAGTCATGCCGCCGGTACCAAGACCAGAAGTTGAACCAGTGGCGGCTTGGCGAATTTCATCGGTGATTTCAGCAACGTAGTGCATCGCCTTCGCGTTCGGGTCCAGATTAGGATTGGCCGTATAAAGAGCATCCACGTCCGACAAAATAATCAAATCAGCATCAATTTCATCAGCGACTAAGGCTGCTAAATGGTCATTATCACCAAATGAATGTTGGTGATCCAGCTCATCAACGGCAATCACGTCGTTTTCGTTAATGATTGGGATGACCTTATTGTCGAAGAGCTGTTGGATTGCCTGCTTGGTATTGGCTAGCATACCTGGATTTTCAAAGACATCATAGGTCAAAAGAACTTGTCCCACCGTCTGCTTATAAAAAGCAAAGGACTGGTTGTAGATGGACATCAGATAACCCTGGCCAATGGCAGCCAAGGCTTGCTGCTCTGGAATCTCTTTCGGACGTGTGGCGAGTCCCATTTGGTCAATGGCGACACCGATGGCGCCAGACGTGACAAAGAGTACTTCACGCCCTTCATTTTGCAAGGAAGTTAGCACCTGTGCCAAACGGTTAATCACCGGGTAATTCACTTTTCCATTCTTATCTACAATGGTACTCGTCCCGACTTTTACAACAATTCGTTGCCATTTTGCCATTTTATTTTCCTCAGCGTTTTTTATTTTATTATAGCAGTAAAAAGGCTTCTGGCTAGGCTTTTATAATACAAAAAAAGCAGGAAATTCCTGCTTTTTGATTTAAAAATTTATTCGATTCCTAAGCGCTTGTAAACTTGGTCGATTCGACGAAGGTGATAACGATAATCGAAGGCGTCATCTAACTCCTCTTTCGTCAAATACTGGCCAATTTTGTCTGATTCATGGACCAACTTTTCAAAGGATAATCCTTCATCCCAAGCGCGAGCAGTTAGTGGCTGCACCATGTCGTAAGCAGCCTCTCGACTCAAGCCCTGATCAATTAACTTTAACAAAACGCGTTGGCTGTAAATCAAACCACCCGTGTGGTTCATATTTGCCTTCATGCGTTCTGGATAGACTTCTAACTTCCGCAAGATGTTTGTAAAACGCTTGAGCATGTAATCCAAAAGACTGGTTGCATCAGGGAAGAGAATTCGCTCAACAGAAGAATGTGAGATGTCACGTTCGTGCCAAAGTGCGATGTCTTCATATGATGGAATCACGTATCCGCGAAGCACACGTGACAAGCCACAGATGTTTTCACAACCAATCGGGTTTCGCTTGTGAGGCATGGCAGAAGAACCCTTTTGCTTCTTATCAAAGAATTCTTGGACCTCTCGAATCTCAGTTCGTTGGAGTGAACGAATCTCAGTCGCAAAACTTTCCAAAGAAGAACCAATCAAGGTAATGGTCGCCATGTAATTAGCATGTAAATCACGTGGCAAAACTTGACTTGTAATTGGCTGCACACCTAATCCTAATTTGTGGCAAACATATTCTTCCACTTCGGGCGAGATGTTTGCAAAAGTCCCCACAGCCCCAGAGATTTGGCCCACTTCAACAGCAGCTGATGCCTCATCAAAGCGTTTCATTTGACGTGTGATTTCATCATACCAACGGGCCAATTTGAAGCCCCAAGACGTTGGTTCAGCGTGTACCCCGTGTGTACGCCCAATCATGACAGTTTCTTTATACTGAAGGGCTTGTTCTTTCAATAACTCATGTAAATTCTTCAGGTCCTCTTTAATGATGCTGTTGGCCTGCTTTAGTCGCAGCCCATTCGCCGTATCCACAACATCCGTACTCGTTACACCGTAGTGAATCCACTTCTTTTCAGAGCCCAAAGTTTCCGACACCGCACGTGTAAAGGCCACCACATCATGATGGGTCTGTGTTTCAATCTCTTGAATACGGTTAACATCAAAGTCGGCATGCTCTTGGATGTTCTTTAAGTCCTCGGCAGGAATCAATCCTTGCTTCGCCCAGGCTTCATCAATGGCAATTTCAACATCTAGCCAAGTGCGATACTGGTTTTCCATCGACCAGATTTGGCGCATTTCGGCTTTTGCATAACGTGGCAACATAAAAAGTGTCCTCTATTTTTCTTCGAATAATGTCATTTTAGCACAAAAAACGAACAATAGTTTTGATATTTGCTACAAAAATGAGAATAATAGTCCTTTTTAAATATTTAAACACGAACAATGGACTAAAATAGACCTTGTATTTTCGTAAACACTTCGATATTATTAATTTTGGTCATAAAAAGCGACCGGAAAAAAGGAGCAAGTTACATGCCAGCAACAGTTATTGTCGGAAGTCAGTGGGGCGATGAAGGAAAAGGTAAAATTACCGACTTCTTAAGCCAAAAGGCCGATTACGTCGTCCGTTATTCAGGTGGCGACAACGCCGGTCATACCCTGGTTCTTGGGGATGAAAAGATTCACCTTCAACTTATTCCATCCGGAATTCTTCTACCAAATGTCACCAACGTGATTGGAAACGGTGTCGTCTTAAATCCCGAAACGCTCTTTAATGAAATTGCCTATTTAAAAGAGCATGGCGTGACTGTCAATAACTTAAAGATCTCAGACCGTGCCCAGGTGATTATGCCCTACCACCGTTTGTTAGACCACTTGCAAGAAGAACGAAAGGCTCACCAGCTTGGTACTACTCAAAAAGGTATCGGCCCAGCCTACATGGACAAAGTCGAGCGAATTGGTATTCGAGTATGCGACTTAGTTGATCCTGAGACTTTCAAAGAAGCTCTAAAAAACACATTAGACTTAAAGAATGAATTAATAACAAAGTTATACGGCGCTGAAGCGCTTGACTTTGACGATATTTATGAAGAGTACGTCGAATTCGGACAACGAATGAAGGAAATGGTAACCGATTCTTCCTACCTCATTAACCATGCCCTTGATCAGGGTAAGAAGGTTCTTTTCGAAGGTGCTCAGGGTTCAATGCTTGATATTGACCAGGGAACCTACCCCTTCGTTACCTCTTCTAACCCAATTGCCGGTGGTGCAACCGTTGGTTCAGGAATCGGTCCTAAGCGAATTAACGAAGTAGTCGGTGTTGCCAAAGTCTATACTTCTCGCGTTGGTGAAGGTCCCTTCCCAACTGAGTTGGAAAACGAAATTGGCGCTCACATCCGTGAAGTTGCCCATGAATACGGTGTGGTTACGAAGCGTCCCCGTCGTATCGGCTGGCTGGATACTGTCGTTCTACGACACGCCGTCCGTATTTCCGGTATGACACAGCTTTCATTGAACTGTCTGGACGTCCTAACTGGAATCGATACGATTAAAATCGCTACTGCCTATCGTTTAGATGGCAAAGTTATTGATCACTATCCAGCTAACAACCGCGATGTTGCCCGCTGCGAGCCAATCTACGAAGAGATGCCCGGTTGGACGGAAGACATTACCAAGGTTCAATCAATTGACGAGTTACCAGAAAACGCTCGTCACTACCTTGAGAAGGTTTCCGAACTTGTTGGTATTCCTCTCCACACCTTTGCGGTTGGTCCAGAACGTGAAGCAACGCATATCCTAACTAAAATTTGGTAAACAAAAGCACTCATGGAGTGCTTTTTTTATACCCTAATGTCAGAAAAGTTCCCGAAATTTAATTGGTATAGCTAAAAATGTCGTAAAGTACTATTTATATTAGAAATCGTCATTTGAAAGGAAATACTACAATGAGTTCAGGAGATATAGCTTTCGTCCTAGTTTCATCACTCTTAGTCTGGTTAATGACCCCAGGCTTAGCACTGTTCTACGCAGGTGTTGCAGAAGAGAAAAATCGTTTCTACACATTGCGCCTTGGATTAATTGTAATTGGTCTAGTCAGTGTTCTCTGGTTGGCCCTCGGATACTCGTTTGCCTTCCCAGGTACAAACAACTTAAACGATATTTTCAAGCATCTCTTCTTAAACGGTGTTTCGTTAGATCATACAACTCGTGCTTTAACGATTCCGGATGCAGGCTTCGCCTTCTTCCAAGGAACCTTTGCCATCATCACGGTGATGATTATTACCGGATCGATTGTTGGACGTATGAAAACAACTGCCCTCCTAGCATTCTTAAGCTTCTGGTTGGTGCTTGTCTACGCGCCACTTGCTCACATGGTTTGGGATAACGGATTCATTGCCCAACTTGGTGCGATTGACTTTGCCGGTGGTACGGTCGTTCACATTTCTTCTGGTGTAACAGGATTGACACTAGCTCTCGTACTCGGTGCCCGCCACAAGATGGTGACACCAAAGAGTAAAGATTCCTTCACTTTTGTCGGTGGTCTTCTTCTCTGGCTCGGTTGGTTCGGATTTAACGGTGGTTCTGCCTTGTCAGCCAACGGGCAAGCCATTTCAGCCATCATTAACACAGGTGTTGCTTCTGCAACAGCCATGCTGGTTTACGCTTACATCGCCTACCGTAAGAACAAAGTCGTCACAGTATCAGACCTCTTTAACGGTTCTCTAGCCGGACTCGTTGTTATCACCCCAGCTGCCGGATTCGTAGCCCCATGGGCTTCTCTAATCTTTGGAATTCTTGTTGCCCCTGTTATTCACTGGTCACTCACCACTTTGAAAGCAAAGTGCGGATACGATGACACATTGGATGCATTCGGTATCCACGGTGTCGGTGGAATTCTCGGCGCTCTTCTTACCGGGGTATTTGCTAGTAAAGAATTCGGATCAACTGCTGCTGGATTAATTCAAGGTAGTTGGTCTTTGCTTGGCGAACAGGCAATGGCTGTCCTAATTACAATTATCTTTACCGCCCTCGTTTCATACATCATTGCCAAAGTATTGGCCTTCTTCTTTAGTGGAACACTTCGTGTGGATGAAGCAACTGAAGAAAAAGGATTAAACTAATCAATAAGTATATTTAAAAAGAGCTAACCAATTTAGGTTAGCTCTTTTTTATTTAACAGTATCAGCACATCGGTTAATAAAGTCTTTCCGCTTTCTTTCACTACTCTTTTTGGTATTCATATTCCCCATTACCAGTACTTTTTTAACTTTAATACCGGTAAAACCAAGGACAAGGCGCTTCCAACGGTAGACTACTGAACCGAATAATGATTTCGTAAACCAAGCGGGTCCACGGCTCGTGATAAACAAATCCGCCGTCTTCCCCTTTAATAGCTGGTCAATCTTAGTTGGTGACTGGTAGTGATAGGCGAAACCGGGTGTCAAAGTCCGGTCTAGAAAGCCCTTTAAAAGAGCAGGTTCTGCTCCCCACCAAACTGGAAAGAAGAAGGCCAAGTGGTCAGATTCCTTAATTAGCTTTTGGAAACGATTTGAAACTGACTCGTCTGCCATGTGCTGGCGATATCCAAAGGCCAGATTAGGGTTAAAGTCAGTATCTGATAGATCAATCACTGTCACTTCGTGTCCTGCTGCCTTCGCGCTTTCGATATAGTTCATCGCATTTACATGCGTAAAGGATTCGCTATCCGGATGACCCTGAATTACTAACAACTTCATGAATTTTTCTCCCCTACACCCTGTCTTGATTTGTTTTTATTATATCAAAAAAGGCAGCGCCCAAGCGCTACCTCAAAGTGTTTTAAAAGAATAACCTAATCAAGACAATGGCAAGAATAACTTGGCAGAGCCCAACGACGAAGCCGAAGGACAAGAACTTTGCCCCAGACTTCTTAATGACTGTCCACTTTAAATTCAATCCGATGGCGGCCAAGTTGACCACGCCAAAGAAGGAAGAAATTCCGTGCGCTACGTTGTGAATAGCGCTTGGTAGCGTAGCCAGTGAGTTGATAACAAGCAAGATGATAAAGGCGATGATGTACCAAGGAAGTAACTTGTTCTTGGCCTTCTTTTCGTCTTCTACCACTTCTTCTGCTGAAGCCTTCTTCGCAATGGTGGCAAAAGAGATGACAACAACCACTAGCATCATGACACGGAGCAACTTGAAGAGTGTCGCGTAAGTGACAACCTTTGGGTTAATCAAAGAAGCCGTTCCAACAACTTGTCCAACTGATTGAACCGTTCCACCAACCAAGGCACCAGTTAAGAAATCATGGCTACCAAATAGGACGTGGCTTAAGGCTGGTAAAGTCAAAAGCAAAAGCATTCCCGTCAAAGACACCGTGGCAACCGCCGTACGACGATCATCATCCTTGGCGTTTATCGCTGGGGCGACACCGGCAATGGCGGATGAACCACAGACGGCGTTCCCAGCAGCCATCAGCATTGTTTCTGATAGTGATACCTTGAAGACATAGCGTCCCAACAAGAAAACCGTTCCAATCACCAAGGCCATGTTCACGATAATGAACAAAACACCCTGGTAGCCCAACTTGGCAATTGTTTCGAAGGTCAAAGTCGACCCAAGAAGTGCAATTCCAATTTCAATTGGGTACTTTTCGGACCACTTCACACCAGAAGCATAGCTTGCCGATGTTAACAAAGTATTACCGAGGATGATTCCCAAAATCATGGCAATTCCTTCTGCACCGAGCTGCGGTAAAAAGCGGGCAAAGAACTGGGACAAAGCGGAAAGAATCAGTACGAGAATAATTCCTCTCACCTGTTCTTTTTTGATTTTCATAGTCTTCTCTTCCTTACAATTTTTTGATAAAAGCAACGGATTTCATTAAACACCTAAGTCAGAATGATTTCAAGTGAATTTAATAATTTACTAAGTTTATGTGGCACCAACTTTCTCCTGATTACCAGCTGCTATAATATAAGCATTCGTGATATCTTTTGGAGGACTTTTATTTCATGCAAACCCTAATTTTTGACTTAGACGATACGCTACTCGATTTTAAAGGTGGCGAAGTAGCTGATATTAAAGAACTCGTTCAAAAACATGCACAGCTTTCAGGGGATGCGCTCGAAGAGGCGCTTAGCACCTACCAAGCCATCAACAGCAATCTCTGGTACCAATACGAGATGAAAACCATTGAACGCGATACCATTTTTAAGGAACGTTTCCCAAAGACTTTGGCAGAACTAAAGCTAGCAGACCAAGTGGATGCGAAGCAAATGGAAGCAGACTACGCCTACCTTCGTGATCACAACTATCGCATGTTGGATGGCGCAAAAGAATTATTACAAAATCTGCACGGTCGTTATCGTATTCTTGCCGGTACTAACGGCCAGGAAGAAACACAGCTACGTCGTTTAAAGGAAACCGGGCTCATGCCCTACTTCGACCAAATCTTTACATCCGAAGGGCTAGGCGTGGCCAAGCCCGACGCTCTCTTCTTTGAAAAGATCTTTGCTAGTCGTCCTGACGTCGATAAGGAAAATACGATTATGATTGGGGATGGGCTCTACTCCGACATGCTCGGTGGTCAAAACGCTGGAATTGAAACAATCTGGCTAAACTTAACGCAAAAAGAACTCCCAGAAAGCATTCACCCCAACCGAATTGCCCACTCGCTCCAAGAACTATCAGAAATGTTTTAATGAAAAAGCCCCTTAGCCACTTTTGGCTAGGGGGTTATTTTTTAGTATAGTTTTTGAATCGCTGACTCGCCCTTTTCAAAGGCAATAACCTGCTGATTCATACGCTGGTTATGGACCGCTTCCACAATCATCTGTGCAACGTCCGCTCTTGATACCGATTTTGTTGGCATCTCCTGGTCATCTAACAACTTGAATTTACCGCTAGCTGGTTCATCAGAAAGCGTTGTTGGTCGCAGAATGGTGTAGTTCAACCCGGAACCCTGCAAAATCATATCCGCGTAGTGCTTCATCATAAAGTAGGTATAGATACCGGACTTCTCCCAAATAACACGGTTATCGGCACCGGCTGCTGAAACCATGATGAACTTCTCGATACCAACACGCTTCGAGGCTTCCATGGCTTTGACTGCTCCGTCCAAATCAATGGCTGCCGTTCGCTCGGCACCACCTTTACCACCAGCACCCGCGCTAAAGACAACTTGTTGAATATCATATTTTCTCATAACCGCAGCCATTTCAGTAGACGACATGTTGAGATCAAATAAGATGGGCGTTAAGCCGTCTTGCACAGCTAGTGTGTCAAACTGCTTTTCTTCTCGGTATCCAGCGTAAACATGGTCACCTGTTGATACGAGGCCCTGTACTGCTAGCTGTCCGACTTTTCCGTGCGCACCAATCACTAATACATTTACCATGTGAACCTCCGTTTACTTGTACTTTATAAAATTACCGTTAGGTTTTCTATTATAAAAGAAGACACTTTCTTTTGCAAAGTCTCACTTCGCCCCACATAAAAAGGACGTTTTCACGTCCTTTGTTCTTTATTTAGATAAAACTGTCTTCTGCTTAATGGTTAAATCGTTTGAAAAGTCATATAGAATTGGCTGACCATTTGGAATTTCAATCTTAGTCACTTCTTCTGGCGTCAACCCTTCAATCAACTTGGTTAAAGCACGAATAGAAGTACCATGGGCCACCACTAAGACGTCCTTTCCCCGCTTTAAGTCAGCAAGGATGCCCCTTTCAAAAATAGGCTTTACCCTCGCTTCCGTCGTCTGAATATTTTCACTCTTTGGTAACAAACCATATGGCACTTCGGCGTAACGGTGGTCAAAGGATGGGTAAACTTGACCATCAATGGTCACTTTTTTTGACAAGAAAGGTGCTGCCGGTGGCAAAACTGAGTAAGAACGGCGCCAAGTTTGCACTTGTTCTTTACCGTACTTAGCGCGCATCACATCCTTGTTTTCCCCCTGCAAAATGCCGTAGTGACGTTCGTTCAAGCGCCAGCTTTTCACCTGAGGAACATAAGCCTGTCCAAGTTCTTCCAACACCCGGTTTACCGTCATAATCGTACGCGACAAAACAGAAGAATAGGCCCTTGCAAAGTGCAATTCCTGATCTTGCAGCAGGCGTCCCGCTTCGCGTGCCTGCTCTTTTCCAGTTTTTGAAAGTTGCGTATCAATCCAACCGTTAAAGCGGTTTGCTTGATTCCATTCACTTTGACCGTGACGTATTAAGACAAGTGTTGGCATATGTAACTCCTTTTTTGATTGTGACCTATTTTACACTTTCTGCTATAGCATAATCAAGGACTAATGACTTTTCAAAATAAAAAAGGCGCCGAAGCGTCTTTTTTTATAATCGATTTTTACAATGTCACACCATATTCATCAAAGAACTCTGGCAAAGTCTTGAGTGATTGACCATCGTATGAGTCCAAGAAATCACGAACGGACTTTGGTTGCTCAACATCGAAGTTTGCGTTGTACTTAGGACTGACTGTTTCAACGAACTTACCGTTTTCTTGGTGAAGCTGCAAGGCTTCGACAGGCAAGGCACGAGCAGGTGTCACCTTCACATCGATTAAGAATGGACGGCCTTCCCTAGTTACTTGAAGGGCCTGGTCGAAGGCACGTGGCAAGTCAGCTGCTTCCGTTACTTGAACGGCTTCTACGCCCATTCCTTCAGCAATCTTTGCGAAGTTCTGGTCTTCCAAATCAATACCTGAACGGTGCATTGGCAAGTCATCTTGCTCAGACTTAATGAATTCAAGCACCTTGTTTGAGGTAATAACGTTAATAATTGGCAAGTGGTATTTACGTTCCGTAATCAAATCTTGCATAATCATGGAGAAGGCACCATCCCCCGCCACTTGGATAGCTTGACGGTTTGGGAAGGACAGCTTAGCAGCTAGAGCACCAGGCAATCCGGTTCCCATAGAAGCAAAGAGTGCTGAAATAACCATCTTTTGGCGCTTACCAACATGCAAGTGTCGGAAGGCGTTAATGATATTATCCCCGACATCAATTGAGAAGATGGCATCGTCTTCAGCGATTCGGTTGACCTGCTGGTAGACGAAGGCGGGCTTGATTGGGTTCACAGCCCCATCTTCCTGCTTCTTCATGTAGTCACGCCAGTTCAAATTATCGGCAATCGCTGCTTTCATGAATGGACGCTCTTCGACTTGATCCGCTTTGGTCAAGACAGCCTTTACAAACTCGGTTGCATCCGACCAAATACCCAAGTCAAGATTGTGGTGACGGCCTAATTCAACACGGTCGTTATCAATCTGAATAAACTTCATTGGGTGCGTTTGATAAATGACGTCAGCGAATGGGAAGTCCGCACCGACGGCAATCAACAAATCCGCTGAAGCCATGATTTCATCGGCTGCCTTATGGGCGGCACGGTTCGACATGCCGAGGTTACCTTCGTAACTCTCATCGACATAACCCTTGGCCAATCCAGTCATAACAATTGGAATTTGTAATTTCTTAGAGAGGTCGATGATGGCATCCCCACCATCCTTAATACCACGTCCAACGTGTAGGACAGGACGCTTTGCCTGAGAGACAAGGCGTAAGAACTCTTTGACCTCTTGGTCCGTTGGCTGCACCTTAGGGGCGACTTTATCGTCACTGGCACTGTGTGAACCGTATGGAAGGTCTGGAATTTGTTCGAAACCTAAGTCATTTGGGATAATAACAACGGCCACGCCCTTATTCTTATAGGCCTGGCGAATAGCCTGGTCCACAACGTGTGGCAAACTCTCTGCCGTCATGATGGTACGGCAGTAGACAGACACATCTTCAAAAATTGGATCTTCATTGAACTCTTGGAAGAAGTTCGTATTCATTACCGAGGTACCGGCCTGCCCAACCAAGGCCAAAACTGGCGCGTGGTCCTCACGGGCATCGTACAAACCAGTCAATAAGTTGGTAGCACCTGGGCCAGCTGAGGCAAAGGCCACACCAATCTTACCCGTCAATTTCGCATCGGCGGCTGCCGCAAAGGCACCGACCTGCTCGTGACGAATCTGAATGTACTTCAATCGATCTTTTTCCTCGGTTAGAGCGGACAAAGTGGAGTTGAATGATCCACCGGGATAACCATATACGTGGTCAACACCCCATCCTTCAATAACCTTTAACATTGCGACGCTTGCTGCTACAGTATTCTCTGACATAAGACATCTCCTGTTCTTTGCTTACCCCCAGTATAGTCTTATTATTTCATATATGTAAACTATTTAGAAAAAGTTCAACAGATGTCAGATTTTGTTCCTTAGTCAACACGGATGGTGATTGGCAGGCGCTTTTCTAATTCCCTTTGAAAAGTCATGACCTGGGCCAACCCAACGTGATGAACCGCCTTAATCTGCCGGGATATAGTGGCATGACCAATTCTTCCCCACTCAAAGAAAATATTCATTTGATCCGCAAAGGGCTGGTTAACGATGTGAATTTCGTAAATGACATTGGCCTTCTTTTTAAAGAGCGGTTCAATACTTTTGATTACTTCAGTAATTAATTCTTGATTTTCCATTTTTTACCTCCGCATACCGTACTTCGCCCCAATCAATGGCTTCACCCTCTAAGTAAAAGCCATCCGCATAAAAGTCCGAAACCTTTCCTAAAAGCGGTAAAGGAATTCGGTTATCACAATCGACCTGGTTCTTTTGGACCGTGAGCACAAGTGAGTGCTCGTAAGCCGAATAAACCTGCTGCTGGATATGCTCCAGCGAGCTGGCTTCTAACCAAACCGCCTGGTTAGCCGCTTGCTCCTTTTGATTCTTCCCCTTTAGCTTGGCTGTATGATCAGACAAAAAGAAGCCGTTCCACTTTACCTTACCTCGCTCCCGATAGTCCTTTTCAAAGTACTGCTGGACCATGGCCAACCAGTCTTCCCCTTCTAAGAAATCCTTACTCATAGGTGTTCCCTCCGTTGTGCCCGCCAACTAAGCCGGCGCGTTCAATCGCCCGGGCACCGTGCTCCAAGGAGTGGGAACGAACAATGGCAGCAGAACCAAAACGCTTTCGCAGTTGATCGACCACTTGGTCAACCGGGTCCTGTTTTTCCTCTGCTGCTTCTGGTGCTGGTTCAAAAAGCGAAAGGGTCTGTACCTTATCTGTCCCTAAGTCTGCCATCGTCACCCCCACGTGACGAACCGGCTCCCCGTTCCAGTACTGGTTAAAGAGCTTTTCTAAGACCGCCATCATGGTAGCACTTCGATTACTAGGCTCAATTCGAACGGTCTGATGGAGGCCCGTTCGACGACTATGCCGCTCGTCAAAGTCAATCTTCTCCTCAGCGTAACCGAGATACAGGCTAACCAGGCTGGCCCGGACCCCATGTGAACGCAAACGGGAGGCCACTTGGTCGGCCATTTCTAATATCACGACCCGGATTGATTCCCGGTCGCGGTAATTATAAGGCAGCACCTGGGAGTTACCGTAGGACTTATTCTTCGTTTGAACTTCTTCTGCTAGGTCGGACCGGTCAATTCCCCAGGCCAAGGCAAAGAGTTGCTCCCCCATGAGGCCCAGTTTCTTCTTCAAGACATAGGGATTGTAGTGGGCCAAGTCCCCAACCGTATTAATTCCCCATGCCTGCAACTTCTTAGCAGTCTTACGACCAATCGACCAGACTTTTCCGAAGTCACTAACCGGCCATAGCACTTGAGGCAGATTCTCATAGTGCCATTCGGCTAATAAATGGGGGTCGGACTTAGCAGCTAAATCCAAGGCTAATTTTGCCATCACTGGACTATCACCAATCCCGACCGACAGGTAAATCCCCGTTTCTTTTAGGACCTCTTTTTGAATGCGTTGAGCCACTTCCTTGGGGCTCTTTCCGAAAAGTTTCCAAAAGTCGGTGACGTCCAATATTGATTCATCAATGGAATATGCCAGCAAGTGCTTTTCATCAACGTAGCGCTGGTAGATACTGTTAATTTCAAGGTTCTTTTGTATGTATAAGTTCATGCGTGGTTCGGCTTTAACCAGGTTCGGTATGTCCGGTACGTCCTTTTGCCGGGTCACGTTCGAAATGCCCAGGCGTTTCTTTGCCATCGGTGAGGAAGCTAAGACCAAGCCACCCTTGAGGTTCTCCTGGTGGGACATCACCACCAGCATCGCTTTTAAAGGATTCAACCCCCGCTCCACGCATTCCACGCTGGCATAGAAGCTTTTTGAGTCAATTAAAAAGACAACCCGCCGCTTTTCATTCGCATAAATATCTTGAATTGTTCTTGCCATCGTTCTTACCTCATACAAAATACCGTGCTTTTTTATTATACGAACAGATGTTCGCTTTAGCAAGAAAAAAAGAAGATGGATTTTCACCATCTTCTTTGAAAAGTTTTAATTGATTATTTCTTGGACAGGTTGATCGAAATCGTCTATCATCCAGTCAGCGCGGGCCTGTTCAGCTAGACATAAGGCGACGCTATGTCCTGTAAAAACCTTTAAGATTCGGTCATAATAGCCCCCACCAAAGCCCAAACGTTGACCGCTTGCACAGTCAAAGGCCAGACCAGGTACGAGCATTAAATTGATTATCTCGAGTGACAGTACCTGGCCGTCTAGCGGTTCAGTCAAACCCATTCGATTAGGTTTCGACCAAGTCGTTTCTGGACTAATTTGGACAAAGTCCAACTGCCCCGCTTCAGCCACTCGCGCCACCGCCACCGTCTTGTTTTCCCGCCAGGCCTGTTCAATAATCACTGCCGTATTCAACTCGTATGGGAGCGATTTAGTCACGGCTACTACATCAGCCGACCGCCAACCGGCCGAAGAAAAGAGCTTACGATAAAGCTTTGCTTCCTGGACGACTTTATCAGCTGGATGATGATCCGCTAACTCTTTCAAGCAAGCCTTTTGCTGCACTCGACAGTCTTTTTTACTAAACAATTCAGTCATTTTAGTATAAAAACATAAGTTGACTTATGGCATTGGGTGCTGCATAGCAAGATGTTCAGCATCACGCTTAATTTGCTTCAAAACTTTCTCGTCATTTGGATTTTCAAGGGCGCCAACGATCAAACGGGCCACCTTACGGCTGGCGGCTTCGTCAAAGCCACGGGTTGTGATAGATGGTGTTCCAATTCGGATACCCGATGTCACGAATGGTGAACGCTGTTCGTTAGGAAGTGCTTCCTTATTCGTTGTAATGGATACAGCATCCAAAAGTTCCTGGGCTTCCTTACCAGTCAAACCAGTGGCTGTTAAGTCCAAGTTGAAGAGATGGTTGTCAGTACCACCGGCAACGACGCGAATGGTGTCCGCTTCGTTGAAGACTTCGACCATCGCCTTGGCGTTGGCGATAATCTGCTTAGCATAGTCCTTAAAAGCTGGCTGCAAAGCTTCTCCAAAGGCCACGGCCTTGGCAGCAATCACGTGCTCCAAAGGACCACCCTGTGATCCAGGGAAGATGGCTGAGTTAATCTTCTTGGCATACTTCTCTTGCGACAAGATAACCCCACCACGTGGGCCACGCAAAGTCTTGTGCGTCGTTGACGTTACAACGTCGGCGATACCCACTGGGTTCTGGTGCAAGCCAGCGGCAACCAATCCAGCGATGTGAGCCATGTCGACCATCAAGAAGGCGCCAACTTCGTCAGCGATTTCACGGAACTTCTTAAAGTCAATGAAACGTGAGTAAGCAGAGGCACCAGCGACAATCATCTGTGGTTGAACGGCCTTCGCCTTTTCCAAGATGGCATCGTAGTCCAATTCTTCTGTTTCTGGGTCCAAGCCGTAAGATTCAGAATGGTAAACCTTACCAGAGAAGGAAACCTTGGCACCGTGAGTCAAGTGGCCCCCGGCTTCCAAGTCCATCCCCAAAATCGTGTCGCCTGGCTTTAAGAAGGCCATGTAGGCAGCCGCGTTGGCCTGTGAACCTGAGTGTGGCTGCACATTGGCATATTCAGCACCGAAAAGTGCCTTCAAACGGTCAATGGCCGCTTGTTCAATGATATCGACGTATTCAGTTCCACCGTAGTAACGCTTGTATGGGTAACCCTCGGCGTACTTGTTCGTCAAAACTGAGCCCTGGGCCGCGCGAACGGCTGGTGAGGCAAAGTTTTCAGAGGCAATCAATTCAATGGTGCGGTTCTGACGAGCCGCTTCCTGTTCGATTCCTGAGAAGACCAATGGGTCTTGTTGCATAAATGTCATGTGCTTTTCTCCTACGTGTATGTGATCCGGACTATTAACTACGCACAATTGCCATAGTTATGTAAAAAGCTTTACCAAACTATTATAGCGCGCTTCCTTAGAATTCGTTCAAAAAGTCTTTCAAGGCCTTCTTTGAAAGGCCGTTTTCGAGTCCAATTAACAGCTTCAAACGGGCCTTTTGCCCATTTACTGCCCGGGCAAAAATTGCCCCTTCGCGTTCCAATTGAATTCCCCCGCCGAGGTAATCATAAACAGGTTCAGCCAATCCGTTAAAGGAACGGGAAACAATAACAACGGGGATGTCGGCGTCCAAGAGTTCCTGTACCCCACGGGCGGCGTCTTCACCCAAGTTTCCGGCTCCCAGCGCTTCAATGATAATCCCGTCGATGTGCTCGGTTTCAGCAAAGAGCGAAAGAATCTGTCCGTCCATTCCAGCGTAGGCCTTCATAACGGGAATCTTCTTAGTAACCGAGGCAATTGGGTAGGTCATGGTCTTTGGCAAATCGTAGAAGAAGATAATCTGCCGCTTGGTGATCATACCCATTGGTCCAGAGATTGGGGATGCAAAAGTCGCCACGTTCGTGGCGTGGGTCTTGGTGACAAAGCGAGCAGCGTGAATTTCATCGTTTAGAACGACCATCACCCCACGATTATCCGCCTCTTCATCCATGGCCACGCGCAAGGCTGACTGGAAGTTATAGAGACCGTCAGAACCCAGTTCGTTAGAAGAACGCATGGCCCCGGTCATGACAACTGGAATGGTCAAATCAAGGGTCTTATCCAAGAAAAAGGATGTTTCTTCGAGTGTGTCCGTTCCATGCGTAATCACAACGCCGTCATAGTCCTTCTCAGCGTCTTTTAAACGATTGTAGAGTGTGAGCATGTGTTCTGGTGTAATGTGCTCAGAGGGGATGTTAAAGGGGTTCTCAATCTCTAAATCAACGGCAGGAAAATCAAACTGTGCTTGATTCAGTGGATTGATTGAGCCAACCTCTACGTCACCATCTTCTGCAGCATGCATGGCGATGGTTCCACCGGTATGTAAAACTAAAATTTTCTTCATGAGTCACTCTCCTTCTTACGTGGCTTAATCTGTAATTGTCCCTCAAAGGCTGCCATTTTTTGAATAAAACGTTTTTCTTTTGGTTGAAAGCCGACCTGCTGGTCGTATAAATAATCGACAACGCGCTGAATACCTCGTTTGGTCATCGGCGATAGCGTCACCGAACCTAACTTGCTAATATCAATGGTCGAAAAGAGTCGTAAATAGTAGACCGTCTTCTGGTCCAAGTGCAGCCGGTGGTCATCCATATCAAAGTGGGATTTCTCGATAATCCCGTTGTACTTATCGGAGTAATCAAAGTCCCCTGTCTCGGCACCGGATAAGGGGTCACGAACCCAGTTCGGTGAAACCCCAAAAACCGGTAGTAACTGCAATTCCATAATGTTAGCCACCACCTGTGGGTCCTTTTTCGCATTTAACTGCTTAAAGGCTGCCAGGGTCTTCTCATACCATTCAGGCTGGGGAACGTTCTCGTCAAATGCCACGGTTAAATCCTTGGCAATCAGTGCCGCGTAAGCCGCAGCCGTTAAGTCCGTCACCACGTTCTTATAAATTCGACTCTCTTGAATGGAATTGATAAAGCCCAGCCCCTGCTGGTTCTTCGGATAGATACCGTCAAACACCACCCAGGTGAAGGCCTGTCCAACAGGTGCTAACTTGGACTTTTGCTTCTTAGCACCCCGGGCCATGGCCGTGATAATGCCGGCGTCTTTGGTAAAGACTTTGACCAGTAAATCATTG
Source organism: Fructobacillus sp. CRL 2054 (assembly GCF_028764065.1). Lineage (GTDB taxonomy): Bacteria > Bacillota > Bacilli > Lactobacillales > Lactobacillaceae > Fructobacillus. Next base: position 50,534 of record NZ_JACOFN010000007.1, on the reverse strand, counting down.
TCCCGGTAGGCGGTTGTATGTAATATTAAGCCTTCAATCAGTGCCATGACCCTCTCTTCTTCCTTTTAGCATGTTTATGTACGAAAAAGCGGCCAGTTGTGCGACCAGCCGCAAAATCTTATATCTTTTAAAAGTCGTCCTTACGGTAACCCAATGATTGCAAAGCTTGAGGGCGGTCACGCCAGCGCTCTTCAACCTTGACCCAGGTCTCCAAGAAAACACGTGAACCAAGCAAACGCTCGATGTCCTTACGGGCACGAGTTCCGATTTGCTTGATCATCTTTCCTTGCTTTCCAATCACGATGTTCTTCTGTGTTGGACGTTCAACGATGATGGAAGCTTGAATATGAACAATGCCATCGTCGGCCGTTTCAATCTTATCAATAACGACAGCCACCGAATGAGGCACTTCCTGCTGTGTTAACTGCAAGACTTTTTCACGAATCAATTCTGAAATAACGAAACGCTCAGGGTGATCCGTTAACTGGTCAGCATCGAAGTACTGAGGCCCTTCGTCCAAGTCCGCGATAACCGTGTCCAACAATTCAGGCACGTTGTCACCTTCTGTCGCAGAAATTGGGAAAATTTCCGTCCATTCGGGCGCATCTTCCTGATAAGTCTTGATAACTTCAAAGAGTTCTTCCTTTTTAAGTAAGTCCACTTTGTTAATCAACAAGAAGATGGGCGTATTCGTAACATCCTTCAAACGGTTAATGATGAAGTTGTCACCAGCGCCACGTTTCTTAGAAGCATCCACCACAAACCAGATAGCATCGGCTTCGTGCAAGGCAGAGAAAGCTGACTTAACCATGTAGTCACCCAATGAGTTCTGGGGCTTGTGAACACCCGGTGTATCAATGAAGACCACCTGTGCGTCATCGGTCGTATAAATTCCCTGAATCTTGTTACGAGTTGTCTGGGCCTTGTTCGACATGATGGCAATCTTTTCACCAACAATACGGTTTAACAAAGTCGACTTCCCGACGTTTGGTCGTCCAATAATAGCAACGAAACCTGATTTAAATCCTTCTTTAGTCATGAATTATCCTTTCAAACGGTGAATGAAGCGTGAGAAATCTGTTTCGATACCGAAGAAGTGCCAGAGGTGTGGCTGGAAGATTAAGAATAAAATAACCATTTCAGCAGCCACAGAAACTAGCACCATACCGGCTGACACATCTTTAACAAGACCTGCCAAGGGGTGGTAGCGTTTATCCACCATCAAATCAATCACCGCTTCGACAACGGTGTTAACAAATTCGCCATAAATGGCTAAGAACACGCCAATCACGACCCAGAGCCATTCCGAACGGTTCAACCCCAAGTAGAGCCCACCGGCTAGCACAATCAAGGCAAAGCCAACGTGGAAACGCATGTTTCGTTCACGGACAAGGACTAATAAAATCCCCTTAATCGCGTTAAAGAGCGATTTAAAGAAGTTTCGGTTTCGTCCCGTTTCCCGTCCGTGTTCATCAGAAATTTCTTTCTGCTGACTTTGCTGTTGAACCTTCTCCGATTGATCTAACTCATCTTGAAAGCGAGCCAGTTCGTCACGTTGTAGGTTTTCGCTGCGTTTAGCGTCGGAGTCCATAGTCATCTAAAATATTCCTCTGCAAATCAAACATTTCTTTTTCTTCTTTTTCGCCAAGCATGTGGTCGTAGCCATTCAGATGCAAGAAGCCATGAACAACCAAAAAACCTAGTTCACGTTCAAAGGAGTGTCCAAGGTACTCTGCTTGGCTCTGAATAATATCAACTGAAACCAAGATATCACCAATGTTCTTCGCAATCTCAGCATCCATTTCTTCATCAGCTAAGACAGGACTATCATCACCGTCTTCTTCGATGGCAAATGAGATAACATCCGTTGGCTTATCTAAACCACGGTAGTCACGGTTATAGGTCTGAATGGCATCGTTATTCATAAAAGTCACAGACATTTCCGTGTTGTCTGGCAGTTCTAGATACTTACCAGCATAATCTAAAACGTAGGTAACCAGGTCCTTGTGGAACTGTGTCACCCCGTCCTTGGTTTGATCAATAATCGCTAAATCCATTATGATTTTCCTTCTTCACGTGCTTTTTTCAATGCTTTTAATTTTTCGTCTGCTTCTTCGTAGGCCGTCACGATTTGACCGACCACTGGGTGACGAACAACGTCTTGGCTGTCGAAGTAAACAAATTCAACTCGGTTCAATCCCTTGAGAATCTTTTTCGCGGCTAATAAGCCGGACTTCACACCCTTTGGTAAATCAATTTGAGATGGGTCGCCGTTGACGACCATCTTCGACTGGAAGCCCAAACGGGTTAGCACCATTTTCATCTGCGAGTTCGTCGTGTTCTGCGCTTCATCGACGATAATAAAGGCATCATCTAGTGTACGCCCACGCATGTAGGCTAAAGGCGCAATTTCCAATACGCCACGTTCAATTAAACGCTCCACGTGATCCGCACCGATTAAGGTGTTCATGGCATCGTAAATAGGTCGCATGTAGGGGTCGACTTTTTCTTTCAAATCACCAGGCAAGAAACCAAGTGACTCCCCCGCTTCAACGGCTGGACGGGCAATAATAATCCGTTCAACCTCACCCTTTTTCAAAGCAGCTACGGCCATGGCCACTGCTAAGAAGGTCTTACCAGTACCGGCAGCACCAATTCCAAAGGTTAAATCATTATGCTTAATCGCCGAAACATACTGACGTTGTCCGTAATTTTTAACACGAACCGCACGGCCCTTATTATCTCGAATAATCGATTCCTGGTAGAAATCTAAGAAGTACTCCAAAGTTCCCTTCTTAGCCATGGTTGTCGCTGAAACCACGTCAGCTGGACTAATCGAAACCTGCTTCTTAACAAGCTTAGACAAGACATCCAAAACGGCATAGGCCTTCGTTAGGTCGGCCTCTTCTCCGGCAATGACTACCTGTGAACCACGAACATGGAGAGAAACGTTCAGTGCTTCTTCAATTAAGACGAGCAGCTGATCGTTAGCGCCGGTTAAAACGCTTTGCTGCTCAATATTCTGAAAGGTAAAAATCTTTTCACTCTGTTTTGTCAAAAATCATATCCCTCATTTGCTTGGAACTTTCTTAATTTTAACACAAAAAAAGCCCGACAGAGTCGGACTTTTGAGTGAAACAGCTTTAAAAATTAAAGAGTTTCAACTGAAACGTTGTTTGCTGACTTAGCAACAGACATAACAACAATCTTGTCACCTGAAACGGCAACGCCTTGTTCCTTAGCAACGTTCTTAGATTCAGCAACCAATTCGTCAGCTGACTTGATAGCGTTCTTTTCCAAGATTGGGAATACGCCGTTGTTCAAAGTCAAACCACGTTGTACACGTTCTTCGTTAGTCAAAGCGAAGATAGGTGCCATTGGGCGGTGCTTTGAAAGCATACGTGCTTCGTAACCTGATTCAGTCAAGACAACAACGGCCTTGGCATCAACAGAGTCAGCCAAACGTGCAGCTGAGTAAGCAGCAGCTTCGATGTCGTCGTTTGGATAGAAAGTATCCTTGTGACGGTTGTACTTAGGCAAAACAGTTTCTGCCTTTTCGTCCAACTTAGCCATCATTGTAACGGCTTCAACTGGGTATTCACCGTTAGCTGATTCACCTGACAACATAGTAGCATCAGTTCCGTTCCATACGGCGTTGGCAACGTCAGTTGCTTCGGCACGTGTAGGACGTGGGTTATCTTCCATTGAGTCAAGCATTTGAGTGGCAGTAATAACTGGCAATCCACGCTTGTTCATGTTTGCTGTCATTTCGTTTTGCACAAGAGGAACATCTTCTGCAGGAATTTCAACACCCATGTCACCACGAGGAATCATCAAACCATCAGATACGTCCAAGACAGCATCCAAGTTATCGATACCTTCTTGTGATTCAATCTTAGGAATGATTTGAACATGTTCCATGTTCTTTTCCTTCAACAAGGCACGGATATCCAAAACATCTTCAGGCTTACGAACGAATGAAGCCGCGATGTAGTTGATTTCGTGATCCAAACCGAAGCGGATGTCATCGGCATCCTTTTCAGTAATACCTGGCAAGTTGATTGAAACACCAGGTGCGTTAACACCCTTACGTGATCCAAGCAATCCGTGGTTGTCAGCCTTTACGACCAATTCACGGTTTGCGTCATCCTTTTCCATGATAGTTGTTCCAAGCAAACCATCATCAAAGAGAACCTTTCCGCCAACCTTAACGTCATCATACAAACCTGGGTATGTAACAGCAATCTTGTCGTGTGTACCTTCCAAGTTAGCATCCATAGAGATACGGAATACGTCACCAGTGGTGAATTGAATCTTACCATCAGCTTGCTTAGTTGTACGGATTTCGGCACCCTTAGTGTCAAGCAAAAGTCCAACTGTCTTGCCAGTAATCTTTTCAGCTTCTGCAACCTTTTGCATACGGCCCAAGTGTTCTTCGTGATCACCGTGGGAGAAGTTGAAACGGAATACGTTAGCACCAGCTTCAATTAACTTCACAATGGTATCTACATCGTTTGATGAGGGACCAAGTGTTGAGACGATTTTCGTCTTTTTCATGGGTAAATCTGCTCCTTTGATATCTTGGTGAGTTGCTTCAAACAACTTCCTAAAGACATTGTAATACACAAGGCAGCAAATTCACAAGCTAGAATCTAAGCTTTTTGTTTAAAAACGACATTTTTTTCGCCCAAAAGCGCTTTCAAAGCCGCCATAACAGTACTTTTACCAGCTAATCCAAATTGGATTGGCAAATTTTGCCTTTTTTTCGTAGCCGACCAATAAAGGGTCACTAGGTTCGGACCGGGATGTTTTTTCATCAGCTCCCAAATGGCCGCCTTCTGCTCAACCTCGGACTTTTCATCGGTCAAACGAAGGAACCAAGTTCCCTCTGAAGGCTCTTGATCAGCCTTTGCTTGTGTTAACTGTTCCTGCTGCCTTTGGTCGTTGCCGTCGTTTGAGTTTACTTCTACCAAACGGTTTGCGATTAAGGACAGTCCCTGTCGCACTTCGGTCTTACCAGAAATCTGGAAGACACGGCCAATCTTTAATTGATCAGCCAGTCGCTCATAGGTCTTTGGAAAAACAGTAACATCGACAGAGCCTGTCATATCGGATACCGAAAGGAAGGCCATCTGGTCCCCCTTCTTGGTCTTAATGACTTTGACTTGCTTAATCAAACCATAAATCGACACCTGCTGGTTTTCAGACAGCTCCGCAATGCTTTTGACTTTACCAGCATCGTAAACTTCTTGGAAAGCTTCTGTCGGATGACCCGACAAATTAAAGCCAAGCACTTCCTTTTCCTTTTGCAAGCGTTCGACCAGCCCAAAGTCTGGCACCTGGCGCATCTTCGTTTCTTTCAGCACCTGTTCACCAAAGGCTGCCGCCGTCAGCAAGTCATCCATGTTCTCAATCAATTCGGCACGGTTGTAGCCAAATCGGTCCAGTGCCCCTGCAAAAGTCAGTAAGGACAGAACCTTTTGCTTCCGCCACTTATCCGGCAAAGCCAAAACAAAGGATTGAATGGTCTTGAATTCACCGACCTGCTCACGAATAGCCAGCAAATCTTGGATGAATGGCGTTGGCAATCCTGAAATATTGCCGAGTCCCATCCGTAAGGCACCGCCTTCAATTGACCAATCGGCTTCTGATTGATTGACGTCGGGTCCTAAGACTTTGACGCCGCGACGCTTAGCTTCCTGCAAATAGCCCTGTGCTTTCGCTGCCCCACCTTGGTGAGCATTCAACAAAGCTGTGTAAAAGGCCAAAGGTGCGTGGGCCTTCAAGTAGGCCAAGGAAAACGACAGTTCTGAATAGGCCACTGCGTGTGACTTATTGAAACCGTAATTGGCAAATTGATCAATGTAATCAAAGAGCTGCTCCGCTTCCTGTTGACTATGACCCTTTTCAAGAGCCCCTTTTAAAAAGGCCTCTTTTGCCTGCTTCATCTGCTGGACTTTTTTCTTCGACATGGCTGAGCGCAGATAGTCCGCTTGAGCTAGTGTAAAGCCAGCGTAAACTTCCGCCACCTGCATCACCTGTTCCTGATAAACCAGGATGCCATAGGTTTCAGCTAGAATTCGGTCGACAACTGGGTCCGTTACCGGCACCTTCTCCTGTCCCAATCGACGCTTAATAAAGGTTTCAATGTGCTGACTGGGTCCTGGACGGTACAAAGCCGTCGAGGCTGTAATCAAAGCAAAGCGGTCAATCTTTAACCGTCGTAACATCCGCTGCATACCGGCTGATTCAAACTGGAAAACGCCGTTGGTTTGCCCAGCCGCAAAGAGCGCTAGGGTGTCTTTATCCTCAAAGGAAATTTTCTTGATGTCAAAGTCGTCGCCCAGAACCGGACGAGCTAAATCAATCCCCTTTGCCAGAATCTTCAAGGTCGTTAGACCCAAGACATCAATCTTCAACAGTCCCAGTTCTTCAACCGGTCCCTTTGGAAGTTGCGTCATCAAATAACCATCGTTTCCACGCTGAACGGGTAGCGTCTCCGTTAGTGGGCTGTCAGACAAAACAACTCCTGCCGCGTGGGTTGAATAATTACGAGGCAAGTTCTCCATTTTGCGCGCGGTTTGAAGCAGTAGCTTCCCAAACTCATGCTTTGACACAGCTGGTTCTAAGCGATTCTTAGGGTCAGCCAGGGTTTCATCCAAACTAACCTTGCGGCCGTTCTTCCCGGCTGGAATAGTATCTGTCAGCTTCTTTTGTTCCTTAGCATCCAAGCCAAAGACACGGCCGACATCGCGAAGAACCTGCTTCGCCGCTAACGTACCAAAGGTAATAATCTGGGCAAAGTCGGCGTGGCCATATTTGTCATGCAAGTAAGCCAGCAGTTCATCCCGTCGGTCATCGGGCCAATCGATATCGATATCGGGCATCTGCGCACGTTCAGGATTCAAGAAACGCTCAAAGAGCAAACCAGCCTGTAATGGATCAACATTTGTAATGCCTAGGCAGTAAGCGACCAAAGAGCCGGCAGCGGAGCCACGACCAGCCCCTGTTTGCACTTGATGGTCACGGGCAAATTTCAAGATATCCCAAACAATTAAGAAATAATCAGCAAAGCCTAAGTCGATAATAACGGACAATTCACCCTCTAAACGTTCAACATAGGGCTGCACGTTTTGAACACCAGCCAAAGTTAAGCGGCGTTTTAAGCCTGCCTGGGCTAACTGCTTTAAGAAGTCCGCTGAAGATAGGCCAGTATCTTGCTGATAAACGGGTAATGCCGGCTTTTTAAAAGTCAACGACACATCAACGGCGTCAATCAGAGCTTCGTTATTTTCATAAGCCTTCTTCAATTCAAGGGTTTGCTGGTAAGATTGAGCGAGTTCCGCCTGCTCCTTCAAGTAGAAAGCACCCTTTTCATGGGAAAGAGGTCCTAGGTTTTCTAAGACCGTTCCAGCGTTCACCGCACGCAGAACCTGAGTCGTAAAGGTGTCCTCTGGATTTAGGTAGTCAACCCGGTCCCAGGCAATCAACGCAAGATTGTTTTCACTGGCATAGGCCGTCAGCGACTTTTGCTGTACAAAGGACAGGCTAGGAGAAATTCCAAGGTAAAGCCTACCTGGTTGCCCAGTTAACTTGAGTAAGTTCTCCAGGTAGTTCTTGGTGGATGGATCACTCATCGAAATCAACTGACCCAACTCAGATTCAGGCGTTAAAGTGACTGCCAGTCCGTCCAAATGCTCCGCTAACATGGCAAGCGTCATCGGCTCGTCATCCTCTAAGGTCATCTTCTTAGAAGAAAGCTCAATCAGGTTCTGATAGCCCTGCTGGTTGTAGGCCGTCAGCAAAATTGGGAAAGTCGTTGCCAGGTTCACTAAGCCATTCACCATCAATTGCAGTGAGAAGACCGGCTTTAAGTTCTTTTCCTGTGCTTCCTTGTAAAAGTCAACGAAGGAGTACATCACGTTTTGTTCCGCTATTGAGACCGCTTGGTAGCCGCGGGCCTTTGCTGTATCCACAATCTGTTGGATGCTGCTTGGACTCTGCAAGAGTGAATAAGCACTTTTCACTTGTAATGGTGCGTACATGGCAACCTCCCAAAGCGTGTCAAATCTTGCTTTTATTATACCGAAAATTTGTTCTCATATCTTTAAAAAACCGTGAAGTTTCCTATTGTCCGAACCGGTCACCCGACTTTTCCTAGACGAAAATTCATTTCTGTTGCTTGACCAATTCTAAAATAGGCGTAAGATTGGCATTAAATAAAAAAGGTGGTGAAAAAATGCGCTATATCGTTACCGCAATCTGGTCAGCATTCTTCGGATTAATCCTCGGCTACCTCGTTGGTCAAATGACGAGTGTCACTTTTAACCCTGCAATGTCAGCACTAGTAACTGTTATTATCGGAGAACTTGCTGTTGTCGTTGTCCCTGCCCTTTCAAAGGACAGCCAGACCGCTCAGTAAAATTTAAAAGATTTAAAAAGGACTTTTTGAGGCATCTCGCTTCAAAAAGTCCTTTTTCTATTCTTATTTACTTGGCTGCTTCTTGAACAATTTCAAGCAAGACATCCGTCGCCTGTTCCATGACCTGCTTTGATACATATTCAAAGCGACCGTGCATGTTCTCACCACCGGCAAAGAGGTTTGGTGTTGGCAATCCAAGGAAGGTAATCTTTGAACCATCCGTTCCACCACGAACGGCTTCAATCTTTGGTTCGATATTCAAGGCCTTCATGGCAGATTCAGCTAAGACAACTGATTCCTGCTTGTCCTTCAAAACGTCACCCATGTTGTAGTACTGGTCTTGTACGTCCACTTTGATTCGTGGGTTTTCGAATTGGGCATTCAATTCATCAGCTGCCACAATCAGAAGGTTCTTCTTCGCTTCAAAGGCTTCTCGATCGTGGTCACGAATAATGTAGCCCATTGATGCTTCGTCTGGTGTTCCGTTCAAAGCGTACAAGTGGAAGAATCCTTCACGGCCTTCCGTCTTTTCTGGACGTTCATCTGCTGGCAAAGCGTTGTGCAAATCAATGGCCAACTGCAAGGCGTTGACCATCGTATCCTTGGCCGTTCCAGGGTGAACATTACGTCCCGTAATTGAAATTTTTGCACCAGCGGCGTTGAAAGTTTCCCATTCCAATTCACCAAGTGGTCCACCATCAACGGTGTAGGCGAAGTCCGCACCAAATGCCTTCACTTCAAAGTTGTTAGCACCACGCCCGATTTCTTCATCAGGTCCAAAGGCAAATGACAAGGCGCCGTGCTTGACTTCAGGGTGTGCATTCAAGTAGTCAATCAAAGCAAAGATTTCAGCAACCCCCGCCTTATCATCGGCACCAAGCAAAGTACGACCATCGGTCGTAATCAAATCATGGCCCTTATAATTTTTCAAATTTGGAAAGTCTTTTGGGTCCAAAGTGAAGCCAGAGTCCCCCAACTTGATAACGGATTGACCATCATAGTTGTGAACTTCCTGTGGTTGAATGTTTTCAGAGTTGAAGTCGGCTGTATCAACGTGTGAAATAAAGCCAATCGTTGGCACATCAGCATTATCAATGTTAGCAGGCATCTTCGCAAAAACGTAACCATCAGGCATTGTTTGAACATCGGACAAACCAAGTGAACGGAGTTCCTCTGAAAGTTCCTTCAAGAAAGCGACTTCCTTTGGATCAGATGGCGTTGTTTCGGACTCTTCATTTGAACGTGTGTTGACTTTTACAAAACGCAAAAAGCGGTTAATTAATTCTGGGTATTTCGTTGACATGATAAACCTCCTATAAATAACAATATGGGTCTGTATTTACTTCACTAATAAATGATTCTAGCTCGGCACCAAACCACTCCTGGACTTTTCCGACCATCGGCTCCTTAGCCAAGGCTTCCATGTGGTGGTCTGGGTCGAGTACGGCAAAGTCTTCGGCTAAGACATCGTGACCGACGTGGTAATACAAGTCCGCCGTGATGTACAGGTCGGCGCCAGCGGCTTGCGCCATCGACCAGAACTTACCGCCGTCGCCACCAAGAACGGCGACTTTTTGAATTTCTTGGTCCGGGTCATTCGCAATCAACCGAACTGCCGCAACACCACAGGCTGCTTTTACCTGCTTCGCATAGTCCGACATCTTAACCGGCTTTGGCAGTGAACCAACACGCCCAAGTCCGGTTTTGCCATTGCCTTCTTCGGCAACCAATGGGTGGGCATCTTGAATATCAAAGGCTTGGCAAAGCCAGTCGTTCAAACCACCTTCGGCAGCATCCAAGTTTGTATGGGATGAATAGACGACAATGTTGTGCTTAATCAAATCGGCATACATCTTATTTTGTGGATTGGATAAGTCCAAATTCTTCGCTGGGAAGAAAAGTGGTTCGTGGTGGGCCCAAATGAAGTCCACCTTCTTTTCAATAGCTTCTGCCACTGTTTCAGGACGAACATCCAAGGTCGTCATCACACGGTGAGTTTCCTGTTTAGGGTCGCCAATTTGCAAACCGGTCGGGTCACCCTTTTCGGCTAGCTCTTTTGGTGCAAAAGCTTCGATTTTTTCAATTAAATCAGCAGCTAAAATCATGCTGAAAGCACCTCCTGAATCTTTTCAACCTTTTTCAATACCTCTTGGTATTTCGGATTGTCTACCTGTCCCGCTTCCTTCAAGCGGTCAAGAACAAGCTGCAAGCGGCTTTGTTCATGCTGCCATTTTTGCTGGAAAACAGGTCCCTGTTCCTGACGTAAGAAAGGCCCGAAGGTAAGGTCATCAGCTGACAAAGTCTGTTGACCTGGTTCGGCGACAATGATTTCGTAGCGGTGCTCACCCTCTTCGACCATTTGCTCTTTGACGATGGCGTAACCATTATCCACTAACCAGGCGCGCACCGCGTCCTGATCGGTATTTGGCTGCAAGACCAACTGTTGAAACGGCCCTAAATCCTTTTGATCATTCAGAATTTTCTTAATGAGCAAGCCACCCATTCCGGCAATGACAACGGTCTCAACACTATCTTCCTTGGAAACAGCGGCCAAGCCATCAGCTAAGCGACAGTCAATTTTTTTACCCAGTCCCTGTGTTGCGACCGTATGTTTGGCGTTATCTAGCGGTCCAACTGCTACTTCACCAACGATGGCTTCAGCAACCTTCCCCTGTTCAACCAAGTAGGTAGCCAGGTAGGCGTGATCGGAGCCAATATCGGCGACTTTGGCTTTTGTATCCACTAAATTCGCAACCGCCTCTAAGCGGGGGCTCAATTTTACTTGGGGCATGAAGATTCTCCTTCAAAATCATTTGACTGAACTTTTCTTTATTATACTGTTCAGTATCTTTTACAACAAGACTAAATTAGAAACAAATTAAAAAACCGCCTAAGCGGTTTTATTTACGAAAGTAACTTTTTAACGGGTGCAAAGGACCGACGGTGAATTGGACAAGGACCAAGCTTAGCTAATCCTTCCAAATGCGCCTTCGTTCCATAGCCATCGTTATGCGCAAAGTCATAACCCGGGTATTCCTTATCATAGGCTACCATAATGGCATCACGGGTCACCTTAGCCAGGATTGATGCCGCCCCAATCGAGTTCGACCGGGCATCGCCCTTAATCAACTTCGTTTGCGGAACTGGTAGATCAACTACCATCGCATCAATTAAGAGGTAATCTGCTGGCATCTTCATGCCCAAAACAGCTTCCTTCATGGCCTCACGACTGGCTTCATAGATGTTAATTTCATCTATTCGTTCAGCCGGAACGATGCCGATACCATAAGCAATGGCTTCATCCTTAATGTACTGAACCAATTCATCACGAACCTTTTCTGACAACTGTTTGGAATCAATAACGCCATAGGCGTCAAAGTCAGCTGGTAGAATCACGGAAGCCGCGACAACCGGACCAGCTAAAGGCCCACGTCCTACTTCATCAATACCAGCAATAGCTTGATAGCCCTGTTCCCAGAGTTCGGATTCAAAAGCAAAACGGGTCATGAAGTCCGCCTTCTGCTTCGCTTCCTTTTCAATCCGGCGGTCAAAGGACTTCAAGGCTGCTTTGACACCAGCCCGTTCGTCCGTCCGCCATTCCGCTAAACGGACATCGTCAAAGGCCGCCTCTTTTAAGGCCGCTTTAATTATCGCAATCGTCTCAGTCATATTCTCGGTCCAACGTGTATCGACCCAACTTGCCAGAACGAAGGTCGTTTAGCATACGGATGGCTGCCTTTTCGTAGTCATCCTTAAAGCCAAGCTTAGCAGTAATAGCCAAGAGCAAATCAACGTCTGATAGATCAAAAGCATCATCGTTCAAGTGGTAGCGGTCAATAATGGCTTTTTGATTATAATCACGGAAGAATGCCAGCAAGTTCAATGCCGCATCATCCTTCGCAAAGATGGTGTCCTTAACGGCACCAGTCAAAGCCAGGCGCTGACCAATCTTTTGGTCTTCGAACTTTGGCCAGAGAACTCCGGGCGAATCCAAAATTTGCAAGCCAGTTGAGGTCTTTAACCAGGCAACTTTCTTGGTCACACCGGGTTTGTTAGCTGTAATGGCAACGTTCTTTTGAACTAAATGGTTGAGCAAAGTCGACTTCCCGACGTTTGGAATACCGGCCAACATCACGCGAATTGGTCGGTCCTTAATCCCCTTGGCTTCTTGCGCTTCCAGCTTATCAGCCAAAACGTCCTTTGCCGCCTTCGTTATATACTGGGCAGTCTTTGGACCACGCGTATCCAAGACAGCAACAGCCAAGCCCTGCTTTTCGAAGTGCGCCTTCCAGGCCGCCGTTTCCTTTGGGTCAGCCAAATCCGCCTTGGTCATCACCAATAAACGGGGCTTCTTTTCAATTAACTTATCGACTTCAGGATTCCGTGATGACATTGGAATACGAGCATCAACCAGCTCAAAAACAATATCAACTAGTGATAAATTCTCGCGCATCAAACGGAAGGCCTTGGCCATGTGGCCAGGATACCATTGAATATTTTGTCCCATCACTTCCTCCTAACTAACGAGAAGCCTGGTACTCGGCCCAAGCTTCATCAAAAATCGTCATCGACATTAAATATGAGGTGCTCGTTTCTAAGTATTCGGAAATTTCATCAAAATCCATTGACTGCTTAGGAAAGGAAGCATCTAAAAAGGCATTATTCGCAAACTGTTGAATCTCATCTGCTGCTACGGGGTTACGGTTCGTCATTAGCCAACCATAAAAGCTTCTCGATTTACTGGGCATTCTGCATTACTCCTGTAAAGGCAAAACGATTCTCTTTCAGATCAAATTGATCAGCGCGAACTGTCCAACCGTTCTTGTTCGTCAACTTAGACAAATCGAGGGCGATTTGCTGCTGATCCGGTTGAATTGACACACCCTTAGGGCCTGAATACATAGCCTTAATGTAGCCCATCGCAACGTTAACAGGCAAATCCAAACGGCCGAGTTCGACTTTTTGAACGGCCAGAATGATGTTTCCATCATCCGTTGTCTTTGGGTCCATGGTTAATTGGGCATCCAACTTCTGACCAAAGATCGTCACCGTTGTGTTCGCTACCACGTTATCAGAGTTCACCTTAACCTGGTACTTACCATTTGAATCATCGGTTAAGTAGGTCTTAGCCAAGGCGTTCAATTGGTCGCGATTTAAAGTCAAATCAATCTTCGTATTCTGACTAGGTGTTGTCGTACTAAAGTTTGTCCGGGTAGGCATCATCGCTAAGTAAGCCGTATAGGCCCCAAAGGACAAAATTGCAATTATTAATAACCAAAAGAACCAAAACCAAACGGAACGGTGCTTCTTCATGACAAACCCCTTTTACTACTCTTTACTCTGCTTCAAACAAGATGGCCAAAGCGCCCAATCCAGTGTGTGTTGAAATCAAAGGTGATGTGGTTGATACCAAGATATCAATATCAGGCCAGATTTCATTCAAACGGTCAGCCAAAGCCTGTGCTTCTTCAGGAATACCGGCGTGACTCACACCAATGTGCTTCATTGTCTTGAAGCCCTTCATCTTTTCAATCACATCGTCGTTAAATTTGTTCAAAGTCTTCATACCACGGCCCTTAACCGCAACATCGACTTTTCCTTCCTTATCGACAAAGGCCCCAACCTTGATATTCAACAAGTTTCCAATCAAGCCCTGTGTCTTTGAAAGGCGACCACCAGCAACCATGTTGTCTAGTGTACGGAATGACAAGTAAATATAAGTTTCATCACGAGCCTTTTCAGCTGCCGCGAGCACTTCTTCCATACTTCCGCCAGCTGCAGCAACACGTGCCGCTGCCAAAACAACAAAGGCTTCCGAACGGTCGGCTGAACGTGTGTCAAAGGCGACCACCTTGTTACGGACAAGTGCAGATGCTTGGCTAGCAGCGTTCACAGTACCAGACAACCCTGATGAAATGTGCAAAGAAAGGATTTCAACATCTTCATCACCATCCGCTGCCTTCTCGTAAGCTTCTTGAAAGGAACCAATTGATGGTTGTGAGGTATGAGGCAATTCCTTACTTTCTTTCATCAAGTCCAAGAACTTTTCAGAAGTGATGCTGACACCGTCTTGATAAATCGTGCCATCAATCTCAACTGACAAAGGAACGATTTGCATATCAAATTCCTTCAATTCTGATTCTGAAAAACGTGCACCTGAATCAGTTACAATCTTTACCTTACTCATCACTGCCTCCTAAGCCTTACGCATATACGTTAAAAATTGAATCGCTTGACCATTATCAGTCAATTCTTCTTTATTAGTTAATTCAAAAATCGATGTATCGATTGGTTCTACAAATGTATCACCGTCAAAGTCACCCGCCACCTTTGTCACGGATAACTCCGTTGCCATTGGCATCAAGGCTTTATAAAGCTGGGCACCACCAGCAACAGTGACTAGCTGATCTTGCTGCCACTCGTTTTTAATCAGTTCCTTTAATTCATCTAAAGAATGAACAACAGTAACTGAATCAAAACCAGGGTTAAAATCCTGCTGCCTAGTCAGTACGACCGACTTTCGCTTTGGTAAAGGACGTCCAATGGAATCCCATGTGGCACGTCCCATTAACATCGTACTATTTACTGTTTCCGATTTAAAGTGTGCCAAATCGGCTGGTAAAGACCAAGGTAATGTGCCATTTTTACCAATGGCATGTTGGTCGTCTTCGGCCCAAACCATTCTTAATACTGCCATATTACTTCCCCTTTGCAAAGTCGAAAAGCACTGATTTTTCATTTTCTACTTGACCGTTAACAACGGCATGTTCAATGTCTGAAAGAATCTTTCCAAGTGCTGGACCAGGTTGAGCAATTCCCGCTTGAATCAACGCACCACCACTCACAGCCAATTCTTTAGTCGAATGAATTGGTAAAGCCTTAAACTGTTCCGCAATGGATAAGCGAACTGATTCATCAACACCAATAATAGCAAGCACTGACAAGAAAGTTTCAGATAAGTCATTGATTTGATAAAGGTCCCAAACGGATAAATCATCGACCTTCTCAATCGTCGGTGCCAAACGGTTAACCGTCGACATGATTTCACGAGATAACTTCCAAGTCCTTAATTCTTGCTGCAATTCATCTGCACCTAATCCAGCGGTTGCTAGATAAAGCGTCCAAACCTCAGCAAAATTTTGAGGTTGTTTTTTCTCTAGGTAGTTCGCTAAGGCCAACAAATGGCTAGCCTTAATCCGGCCCGTCTTACCTGGGAAGTATGGCAGCAAGCCAACTTCAACCATGGTCATCAGTGATCGACCGGCCGCCTGCCCCATTAGCATTTTCTCAAACTCAACTTGAATTCGCTCAACAGCAATTTTTTCAAGGTTAGGAGCTAATTCTGCTAATGCTTCCAAAGTTGCTTCTTCGATTGAGAAGTCCAATTTAGCCGCAAAGCGCAGCGCCCGCATCATTCGCAGAGCGTCTTCTGTAAAACGTTCCTTGGCTTTTCCAACGGCTCGAATTTGCTTCTTCTCAAGGTCGTCTAAGCCATTAAAAAGATCAATAACCGTGCCATCAGCATCCAGAGCAAAAGCGTTAATCGTGAAGTCACGACGCTTCAAATCCTCTGACAGCGAACGTACAAAAGTCACTGAATCAGGGCGACGGAAGTCGGTGTAGGTTGACTCCGTCCGGAAAGTCGTAATTTCATACCCTTCCCCGTGGTCTAAGACCATGACCGTTCCGTGTTGAATACCGGTATCAACGGTTTTTTCAAAAATCTCTTTAATTTCTTCTGGGTAAGCAGATGATGCAATATCGACGTCGTGGAGCTCTTCTCCAAGAATCATATCGCGAACACAGCCACCAACAAAGTAGGCTTCAAAGCCAGCTTCGTTTATTTTTTCTAATATCGGTTTGGCCGCCACTAACTGGGCGGGCAGTTCTTTAAATTGCATGGGGCCACCTCAACTATTCCTTATAGTTTTATCTTAGCAATAATTCTAGATAAATGCACGAACCAGCGGGTATTTAAGGAGTTAAATTAGAAAAAAGTGTCTTCTAATTCTGTCAAACGTTCAGCCAATTCAAAGTTATCGGGATTAATTGCCAGCGCCTTCTTCAAAGTTGCTGCCTCTTCTTCCCGCTGTCCCGTTTCATGGTACCAGTCTGCTAGATCATGCAAGAAGTCCGTATCCTCTGGGTAGTCTGAAGCGGCCTGTTGCCAATAGGAAGCCGCTTTATCGTCTTCTTCTTTGGCATGGTAGGCCCGGGCCAAATCCCATTTGAATTTTGGATCAAAGAGGTCACGCTTGTTCGCATCCGTAATCACTTCAATGGTTTGGTCATAATCATGCTTTGCCAAGTAAAAGTCAGCCAAGGCTGCAATCGTGACAACATCCCCATCATCCAGTGCCAAGGCCTTCTTATATGAATCCTCCGCCAACTTATCATCTCCCATCTGGAAGGCCAAATTAGCCGTCAAACGGAAGAGCACCACGTTCGTTTGGTCGTAAGACAAGCCAGCCTGATAAGTCTTTAAGGCAGCCTCTTTTTCGTTAGCCTTTTCCTGAGCCTGACCAAGAATTGGATAAACCGACGTATAGTGTGGGTCTAGGTCCAACACTTCTTCCAAGAGCTCCACCGCTTCGGCCGTTTCACCCTTCTGGTAGTAGAGAAAACCAAGTTGGAACTTATTATCAACAGACATATCAATTGGCTTAATCTGCTCAAAGTAAGCAATGGCATTATCGATATTACCAACAGCCGCATAGGCCGTTCCAATTCGAGCAGCGATATCGACTTTGGCAATCCGACGCTGGCCCATTAAGAGCAAAGAACGGTAGAGGGCGATTGCTTTGTTATACTCCCCTGTTGAAAAGTAAAACTCAGCGAGAGCAAAAGCGACCACCGGCTCATCTGGGGCAATTTGGCGAGCCTGCTTCAAAGCGTACTCAGCGGACTCCTGCAGTCCTTCTTGCTGGTAGAGGTCAGCCTTCACTAGCAATGCCTGCAAGTAAGCGTCTGATTCAGGCGAAATCTGAGCCAAGTAATCCTGGGCTTCTTCTAAGTTGTCCTCTTCAATGGCTAACTCCGCCAAAGCAGATTTTAGCTGGTCCTCATCTGGATGTTTTGCTAGCAACTGCAGATATGCCTGCTTAGATTCATCCACAAAGCCCATGGCGTAAAGGTCTTCAGCTAGTGAGAAAACCAAATCATCGCTATCTTCCTTAAGAGACAGGTCAAATGCCTTCTGTGCATCCGCCACTTGTCCTAAGTTTAGTGCACTCATCATTTCTTCTGCGTGATTTGTCATGATTACCGCCCCTTTGTTCATCGTTAAAAAACTCTACAAACTATTATATCCTGCTCAGTTCTAAGTATAAAGAAGGAGTTTTAGAAAATAAAAGCTTTCAATATTTTTCGAATCTATTTTTTTAAAGACAGAATGGTCAAGTCTCCCTCCTAAAAGTTCAGGTTCAACACCCCAAAGACTGATTTCATGCTAAAATTAATAATATTATGTTTTTTCAAAAAACAACATTCACTTTTATGAAAGGAGTCAGTCATGTATTCATTAACAAAAAAACGCTGGCAAGCCATTAATGATAACGACGCTAACTTTGATGGCCAATTCATCTATGGCGTGATGGCTGACCACCGTGTTTGCTGTCCATCCTGTCATCGTGAAGATGACTGCGTTCAAAAGAACATCCGTATTTTCAAAACCTGTGATGAAGCGCTTTTCGAGGGCTTTGTCCCCTGTCCAGACTGTCAGCCCTTCGGCGTTCTTTCAGATAAAGCAAAGCTTGTCTATCAAATTAAAACTTACTTAGCCCACAACTATCAAAAGCGGCTAACATTGGAATCACTGGCCGATGAATTTAACGTATCAACCGGGGTCATTCACCGGGCCTTCATGACCACCACCAATGAAAGCCCTCAGGCCTACCTCGTTCGCTTACGAATGTACCAGGCCAAAAAGATGCTCCACGACAGTAACGATTCTGTTGCGGTCATTGGGTTAAAAGTCGGCATCCCGAACCTTTCCTACTTCAACACCGTTTTCAAACAACACGTCGGCATGACCGCGGTCCAATACCGTAAACAAGCAAAATAAAACGACTCATTGATTTGCTTCCCTTACAGGAGCTTCAACCAACGAGTCGTTTTTTTATTTATTCTTTGCTAAGTACCAGTTTGGCCAAACGTTTCCGTCTGAACGCTTATCCGATAAAGTATAGGCATGCAGAATTCCCTGACGTGTGAATTCTGCCGCACGTTGTGCTGCCTCATATAACTCATCCCCAAAGGCAAGACGTGCTGTTAAAGCTGCAGCTAGCGTACAACCGGCCCCATTATTGCCATCGGAATGAATTGTTTCATGACGAATCACTGATAGATGATCATCTTCATCAATCAATACATCAATTTGATGGTCAACCAAAATCTGCTGCCCCGCCTTCAAATAGATAGCACAGCGAGCACGAGCACTTAATTGCTTAGCTAAAGCAACAGCTGCTGACTTAGTCCGTGGCAAATAATTCTGCTCAGCCAAAGCAATGGCTTCATTCAGATTTGGAGTAGCCACAGTGGCCAATGGCAAAAGTCGGTCCAGATAGGCCTTTAAAACTTCTGGTTCAACAGCAAGCTCTCCTTCTTTAAAGGACAGAACGGGATCTACAACAATTGGCCCAAGGTAGCCCTTTAAGAAGTGATAGGTTTGGTCAATTTGTTCAACCGAACAGAGCAGACCCACCTTGATTGCATCAAAGTGATCAACCTGCTCCAACGACTCAAATTGCGCCGCAAAAGTCTGATCATCAACGGCTTGAATGCGCACCCCATCCCCTTGAATAATGGCAATCGAAGAGATTACCGAAAAAGCTGCTAGCCCCTTTGTGGAAAAGGTCGCCAAGTCAGCTTGCAGTCCACCGCCAGAAAGCGAGTCAGAACCTGCAATTGTTAGTACTTTTTTGACCATTTTCATCTCTTTTCTAAAAAAGGCGAGCCAAGCGGCTCGTCTTTTACTTTAACTAGTTTCTTAAGCAAAATTACTTAGCCCCAGTTTTCTTCTTTTTCGTATCTTTCTTATCGTCAGCCTGTTCTTCACCGGGTGCCTTTGGCTTATCCCATGAAACAAAGTCACAGTCTGGATAACGGGAACAACCGTAGAACTTTCGACCGCGCTTGGTCTTTCGCTCAACAACCTGACCCTTATGACACTTTGGACATTCAATACCGATTTCTTGCACGATTGCCTTCGTATTACGGCAGTCAGGGAAACGAGAACAGGCGTAGAACTTACCATAGCGTCCCATCTTCACGACCATTGGTGCTCCACAGACTTCACAGTCCATACCAGCCAGCTCGTCGTGCATGGTAATCTTTTCCAAAGTCTTTTCAGCGGATTCGACTTCCTTAGCAAATGGCTTGTAGAACTCGTCAACAACCGGTACCCACTTCTTTTCACCAACTTCGATTTCATCCAGCGAATGCTCGACTTTGGCAGTGAACTTGGTGTTGGTAATATCGGGGAACTTATCGTCCACGATGTTTTGAACCACTTCACCTAGTTCGGTTGGCACAAACTTACGAGCATCCACACGAACGTAGTTACGACGCTGGATTGTATCCAAAGTTGGCGCATAGGTTGATGGACGTCCCACACCGTTTTCTTCCAAGGCCTTAATCAAGGCCGCTTCAGAATAACGGGCTGGTGGCATTGTGAAGTGCTGTTCTGGATTCGTCTTTGCCAAATCAACGGTATCCCCTTCCGCCAAATCAGGCAGGAGGTTATCCCTTTCCTTGGCGGAAGGATAGGCCTTCGTAAATCCAGGGAACTTTGTCTTTGAACCGTTAGCATGGAAGAGCACACCGTTCTGTTCCACCGTGACAGCCATCGTATCCAAGATTTCTGGCGTCATCAAGGAAGCCACAAAGCGTGACCAAATCAATGAGTAAAGCTTGAACTGATCAGGTGTCAACTTATCCTTAATGGAAGCTGGCGTCTTAAAGACATCCGTTGGACGGATAGCTTCGTGGGCGTCTTGTGCTCCTTCTTGAGGAACACCGGCCACTGGCTTGTGACTGGAGTATTCCTCACCCCATTCGTTATGAATGTATTGGGCCGCTGCGTTCTTAGCAACGGCTGACAAACGGGTTGAATCGGTACGCATGTAGGTAATCAACCCGACCTGGCCGAGACCACGTCCCAAGTTAATTCCTTCATACAGCTGCTGCGCTGTCATCATCGTCTTACGAGTACGGAACTTCAACTGCGTGTTGGCTGCCTGCTGCATGGTTGAGGTTGTAAATGGAGGCTGTGGGGAACGCTTACGTTCCTTAGCCTTCACAGAAGAAACCGTAAATGGCTGCTTCGTGTCGAGTTGCCCCATTACACCCTGAACAGCTGCGTTGTCAGGCAGTGGCTGCTTCTTTCCGTCAAAGCCGTAGAAGTTCGCCTTGAACTTGGAACGGCCCTTCTTAAATTCAGAATCCAATGTCCAGTATTCTTCTGGCTGGAAGGCCTGAATCTCTTTTTCACGGGCAATGATTAAGCCCAAAGCAACAGACTGCACACGTCCGGCTGACAAACCACGCTTAACCGTCTTCCACAAGACGGGTGAAATGGAATATCCCACGAGTCGGTCGATAATACGGCGTGCCTGTTGTGCATCAACCAAATCTTGGTTAATGGTACGAGGCTCTTTGAATGCGTTCTTAACGGTGTCTTTCGTAATTTCATTAAAGACAACACGGTTGGATTTTTCGGGGTCCAACCCTAAAATATACTGCAAGTGCCAGGCAATGGCTTCCCCTTCGCGATCCGGATCGGATGCGAGATAAACTTGCTTGGCGTTTTTAGCAGCCTTCTTCAGGTCCTTGATAACAGGACCCTTTCCACGAATGTTAATGTACTTTGGTTGATAATTATCCTCAACATCAACGCCCAAGGTAGACTTTGGCAAATCACGAACGTGACCAATTGATGCCACCACTTGGTAGGTTGAGCCAAGGTACTTTTCGATTGTCTTTGCCTTTGAAGGAGACTCGACAATCACCAGTTTTTTATTCTTAGAAGAGCGTGTCGTCTTCTTAGTAGTTGTTTTCTTACGAGTTGTCGTTTTGCTCGTTTTCTTCTCTGCCACGACAGATCCTCTCAGTTCTTCAAATTATCTGCATTATAGCATACAGAATATTAAAACAGATATTTTTTCAAAAGTCATCTCAAATGACCAAATAAAAAACGAGTATATTTCATACTCGTTTGTCTATTAAAAGGTTAGCACTTGGGCAGCCTTTTGGAAAGATTCAATTACAATAGAAGAAAAAGTCAACTTAATGACTGCTTGGTTCGCTGCATTCTCAGAAAGCTTCAAAATTTCAGGATGTTCAGCAATTTCACTTTCAGCTAATTCATCTTCCAACACAACGGCCGTTGCTTGATTTGAGTGCAAACGTAAACCTGACTTCGCGTACCAAGTTGTAAAGGCACATTCAGGGTGGCAACGCAAATCACAAGCCTTTGTTGAGTCCCTGTCCGTTACCATGTACAAAACGTTTTCTTCGCGTGTTGAAGGCTTAAACGTAATCAAAGTGTTTGAAACTAAGCAACCTTCATCCTTTGTTGCCAAAGCAATCAAGTTTGGTAATTCGGCATAGGCTTCGTTCAATGCAGCATTTTTACTCGTTGCATCGACCTTACCAAACTTCTTACGGTTCTTCATAATCGTCAAGATTGTCAAAGGTGTGACCAATACTAGGTAACCAATGACCGTGACAAAGAAGATGTGTGGCCAGAGGGCTTCCATCCCCGAAACATCGGCCAATAATTCAGCGATAATGACCGTTACAAAAAAGATAACAAATAATTGAATAAAGCGTTTTGGATACATGCTACTCTCCCTAATTCATCACATTAAATTAAATATAGCACGGTGATTTACACTAGGCAAGAATGACTCTAAAAACCTTTACTTCATTTTCAGATGGCTGATGGTCTGTACAGGATGATTTTGGATAATGGCTTCTCCTTTGTGGAAGGAATAAAGCATGGTCCGGCGTTCATTCAAAACATCGTAAAAGTTGTCCTCATCGAAGACTAAGAAATTGGCTTCTTTGCCGACTTTAACACCGTATCCCTCTTCTCGATGCAAAGTCTTGGCCCCGTTCTCACCAATCAACTTGTAAGCATTTTGAATCTGGGTGTAGCCCATCAAGCCAGAGGCTAAGATACCGACATAAAGAGAGTCCAGCATGTTGCCATCCCCCATTGGGTACCAGGGGTCCTTCACGTCGTCTTCACCAAAGGAAACGTTGACATCATTTTCTAACAACTCTTTTACCCGCGTCAAGCCACGACGCTTAGGATAAGTATCAAAGCGACCACCAAGATGCATGTTAACCAATGGGTTGGCCACCATGTTAATACCCGACATGTTCAAAACACGCATGAGCTTGTAGGCGTAAGCATCGGGCACGGAGGCAAAGGAAACCGTGTGACTGGCCGTCACCTTATTCTTCAAACCACTCTCATAAGCCAAAGTCGCCAGGACTTCGAGATTTCGTGAATTCGGATCATCGATTTCATCACAGTGAACATCAACCAAACGGTCATAACGCTTTGCCAAATCAACTAAGAACTCCAAAGAGTCCTTTCCATAGAATTGATTGAACTCATAATGTGGAATACCACCAACGGCATCCACTCCCATCTGAACCGCTTTTTCCATCAACTCTTTTCCATTTGGAAAGGATAGAATGCCATCTTGTGGGAAGGCCACCAGCTGCAAATCCATGAAGGGCTTCACCTCTTCACGGACCTCTAACAAAGCCTTCAGAGCCGTTAAGTTAGGGTCTGTCACATCAACGTGACTACGGACATACTGCACACCATGGCTGGCCTGCTTCTTCAAGGTGGCAATGGCTCGTTTCTTCACATCGGCTTCAGTCAACGTCTTCTTTCGTTCCGCCCAAATTCTTATGCCATCAAAAAGCGTCCCCGTTTCGTTCCACTCCGGCTGCCCGGCAGTGAGCGTTGAATCCAAATGAACGTGGGAATCGACAAAGGGTGGCAAGACGAGCTTTCCTTTGAGGTCCAACACCTCTTCGGCAGCAGTCACTTCAATCGATGGTGCAATTTCAGTAATCACACCCTTTTCAATCCGAATATCACTTGTTTCTGCTGCGTTTTCAATCCGTGCGTTTTTAATAATCATTGTGCTTCACCTGAACGATTCGTCAACTTTACTAAGGCGTAGTAGACAACCCCAATCACAACCATGACTAGGAAAGTCGCCCCGGTAGTATCCTTCAAAAATTCTACGTTTGAGAGGTAGAGATACATCAAAACCCCAACAACCCAGAGAGCAATCACCATGAAGTTATAGCCACCTTTGAACCAGAAACGCCCCTGACTTTTCTCAAAGTTTTGGCGCTGGTAATCAGCCTTGTGGAGTAAGAAGTAATCAACAATCATGATGGCAATGATTGGGCCAAGGAACATCCCGATGTAGTCCAGGAAGGCGGTAAAGTCCGCTAGGAAATCCCCGTTAATAACTGGAATAAAGGTAAAGATAGTGGCGATAATCGTTGAAATCAAGAGTGCGTTTCGAAGAGAAATTTTGCTGAAGATGTTATTCAAAGCAGAACCCGCGGCCTGCAAGTTGACCGCGTTGGCCGTCATACTCGTCAAAACGATAACAATCATGGCAATCGTTCCCAATCCCAGTTCATTAGCAACCGTTGATGGATCAGAGTTGTCAGGCTTGTAAATGCCCGTCGTCAAAGCAATCGAAATGGCCGTACTCAAACCCATGGCCGCAAAGGCAACGACACCAACCAAGGCACCCCAGAAGGAAGATACCGTTGAAACCGTCTTGGTCTTTGCAAAACGCGAGAAGTCTGCTGCTGAAGTGACCCAGGCCAGGTTAAAGGCCGCTAAGATATCGATGGCTGCTCCGAACTGCATCCGGTCCTTAGCGGGTACCACCCAGTTCACCAATTCGTTAAAGGAAACGTGACGAAAAACCACGATGCCCTCCCAGAGAACGAAGAAGATAACCAAAAGAATCCCAATTCGTTCAATAATTCGGACCGACTTTTGTCCAGAAATAATACTCATGATGTGCAAGGCCGACATAATCAGAATGCCGACAATCAAGCCCTTGTTTCCACCAGCTTGACCGTAGACAGGCCAACCAAAGAAACTGTGAAAGATGAAAGAAAGCGATGTGGCCGCAATGAATGTGTTCACCGCCGTCCAACCCATAAACATAATGAAGTTAATCATGGATGGAATGATACTGCCACGAATTCCAAAGGTTGCACGGCTCAGCGTGGTAGTCGAAAGACCGGTCTTGTAACCCATAAAGGAAATAAAACTTAAGAAGATATAAGACAAAATCGAGGCAATGAGCAATGCCCATAGTCCACCAATCATGCCACAGGCCGCGATGATTCCACCAATGTACCAAGTTCCGTTGTTCGCATTGGCCCCAAACCAAGTGGCAAACATGTCCCACTTACCTAGGTTTCGTTCTTCGGCCGGAATTGGCCGAACACGATAGTGTTTTTGATTATCCATCAGACTCCCCCATTCATTGCAAAGAAAAAAGCGCTTCGAACCATCGGTGATTCAGAGCGCTGCAAAAAGGGTCTAAAAACCCCAGGTAAAATTTAATATTTTGCAACTTCTGATTTCTCTGAATCACTTAAAGTTGTATAAATCATAGCACAGTTCTTCCCGATTCGGTATGAATTTTAAAGGAAATGACATCAATTTGTAAAATTTGCATTTTTTTAGAATATCTTCAACTGATTGGACAGGCACTGCTCCCGCCTGAATAATTTCATGGCAACCACGGGATTCTGCGGAAAAAATAGAACCGGGTACTGCAAAAACCTCCCGGTTATTCTGTAAGGCTAAATTAGCCGTAATTAGAGAGCCTGACCGTTTCTTAGCTTCCACAACCAGGGTTGCTCGGGTTAAGCCCGCAATGATTCGATTCCTTTCTGGAAAGTGTCCCCGACTGGGGCCGACGTTTCGTGGATACTCGGATAATAAGAGTCCCTGTTCCGCTACCTGCTCCTGCAAACGTCTGTTTTGTACCGGATAGGCCCGTCCAATCCCTGATCCGATCACCGCAATCGGAACACCCCCATGTGCAAAAGTCACCTGATGCGCCATCACATCAATCCCCTTCGCTAAACCAGATACAATGGCAATTCCCCTTTCAAGCAAGGGTGGCAGCAAATCTCTCAACACTTCCTGGCCGTAGGCCGTTGCCGTTCGGGTCCCTACCACTGCCAAAGCAGGCAACTGCAATGCCCGCAAGTCCCCCTTATAAAAGAGAATCAGCGGTGTCTGATAACTCTCCTTTAGCAATGGCGGATACTCGTCATCAAAGTACGAAAGGTAGGCATCCGGGTAATTCCTCGCCAGCAAAAGGCCCTCCTGATAAGCAGTCGCTAGCTGATTAACCAATCGCTCTTGCCCTCTTAATTCTAAAACAGCGATTAGTTCCGCAAAGGACCAGGGGTATTTCGTTTCCACCTGTTCTGCTTCAATTGCTCGAATAATTTTTTCCTTACGAACAAGGCCAATTCCTTTCGTTAAATGAATGGCCAACAAGAACTCTTTCTGATTCATCTGTATTTCCCCTTTTAGGATTGATACGAATGAACGGTAAAAAAATTCAATAAAAAAACAGGACCTTAGTCCTGTCCTTCAACAATTTCAGAAAGATATTCCCAGCGGCTCATCTTTTCATCCAAAGCGGCCTGCTTTTCATCTAATTCTGATTGAATTGTCACGATTTTACCATAGTCTGATCCACATTCAGCAATATCAGTATTCAAAGAATCAACTTGCTCTTCCAAAGCAGCAATATCATCTTCAATCGTTTCCCATTCTTGCTTTTCTTTATAAGTTAGCTTACGTTTTTTCTCTTGCTTCTTTGGTTTAGGACTGTCTTCAGCAGCCTTTTCTTCCTTAACAGAAGCCTGACCATTCCCGCTTTCCTGTGGAAGGATAACTTCATCCAAATAGTCTGAGAAGGCACCGTTATAACGGTCGACTTCACCACCACCTGATAGGTAGTAACCGTAATCGGCAACCGAATCCAAGAAGTAACGATCGTGGGAAACCGTCACAATGGTTCCGGCAAAACGAGCTAAGAAATTCTCCAAAACCGTCAAAGTGCCAATGTCCAAATCATTGGTTGGCTCATCTAAGAGCAAAACGTTTGGTGCTTGCATCAGAATCTTCAACAGGTAGAGACGACGCCGTTCCCCACCAGACAACTTACGGACAAGTGTTCCGTGCATAAATGGTGGAAAGAGGAACTGTTCCAGCAAATCCTTGGCTGACAAAGACTGACCGTTCTCATCCTTGATAGTGGAGGCCACGTCCGTCAAGTACTCGATGACACGCTTATCGTCAGGAATCTCTTCCGTCACCTGCGTGTAGTAACCAAGCTTGACCGTCTGGCCCACTTCAAAGATACCGTCAGTTAAAGGCAAGCGACCGGCCAAAACGTTTAGTAGTGAAGACTTTCCAACTCCGTTTGGGCCCGTAATTCCAATTCGATCTCGCTGTCCAAGCAACATGGACAAGTCTTTGAAAATCAACTTATCGCCAAATGCCAAAGTCGCGTGTTCCAGCTTCATGACTTTCTTACCCAAGCGCGACTGGCCCAAAGACAACTCGATGTCTTCGTCTTGCTTAACCTGTCCCATGGACTCTTCCAACTGGGCAAAGGTCTTCTCACGGCCCTTTTGCTTGGTTGTACGAGCACGGGCGGATTTATTCATCCAAATTTTTTCCTGCTCGTACTTCTTTTCACGCTTGTGTTCAGCAAGCGCTTCATCCTCTTGACGTTGCGCCTTACCTTCCAAGTAATCTTGGTAGTTCCCCTCGTATTCGTAGAGCTTTCCAAAGGAAAGTTCAAAAATACGGTTGGTAACACGGTCCAGGAAGTAACGGTCGTGGGTAACGGTTAGCAAGGCACCCTTGTACTTGGCCAGGTACTGCTCCAACCAGGCGATGGAATCAAAATCCAAGTGGTTGGTTGGCTCGTCAAGAATCAACAAGTCCGGCTCTTGAATCAAAACCTGAGCCATCCCCACACGCTTCTTCTGACCACCGGAAAGATTCTTTACCTCGGCTTTTAAGTCCGTTAAATGTAGCTGGGTTAAAATTGTTTTGATTTGCGATTCAATGGTCCAGGCATCATCGCGGTCCATAGCAGCTTGTGCCTTCTCGAAACGGTCGGCCGCTTTGGTATCCTCGGGATTCAAAGAAAAGGCCTCTAAGGCTTCCTGATAGGCACGTACCGTCTTAAAAACAGGCTGGTCACCAGCATAAACGGCATCCAAGACCGTTAGGTGCCCATCCAAATCAGGGTCCTGTTCCAGGTAACCAATGCGAAAGTCGTTCTGGGTCGTAATCGTACCACTGTCGGCTGGATGCTTACCAGAGAGGGCGTTCAACAAGGTTGTCTTCCCCGACCCGTTCACACCAACCAGACCCACACGGTCGCCAGAAGAGATTAAGAAGGAAAGGTCCTCAAAAAGGACTTTTTCGCCATATACGGAAGTTAAATTTTCTACTCGGAATTGTTTCATGCTTTCTATTATACTTAATTTAACCGGTTTTGTCGGCCGTCGTGGTAAACTATTTAAGAAAGTTTGTGAAAGAAAAAGAGTCATTTTATGATTGATTGGATTAAAAATAATAAAATTGGCCTGTCGGTCCTCGGATTAATTACCCTGACCACCTTCCTACTGGTCCTCTCGCTTTCTCAGCAGAACCAGCTAACCACCCGACCAGATGATGTTCCCTTGCGCAAGGGACCCAGCCGAACCTCTAAAAAGATTCTGGCTTTGAAGTCCGGTACAAAGTTGACCGTTTTGAAACGACAAAACGGCTGGTGGTACGTAAAAGACTCGAAGGACGACCAAGAGGGCTGGGTCGCTTCCTGGGTTGCCAACAACACCTTCTTAAAGAAGCCAACGGCACTATCCGAAGCAACCATCGTCTTGGATCCTGGCCACGGTGGTTCCGATACCGGTGCCATGTCTTACAACAATAAGTACTACGAAAAGACCTACACCTTGAAAACAGCCCTTGCAACAAGGAAGGAATTGGAAAAGACCGGTGCTCGTGTCTTGATGACTCGTTCCACTGATGTGATTGTGCCCCTGCTCTATATTCCACGCACCGCGGAAAAGTACCAAGCAGACGCACAAATCTCCTTCCACTTTGATGCATCAGGAACCCATAACTCAGCTTCAGGTATTTCCCAGTACTACTACAACAGTAATTCACTCGGATTGGTTCAATCACTTTCCAAGTCCTTGAACAATTTACCTTTGCAAAACCGCGGTTATGATTCCATCCCTTACCTAGTTATAAAAGACGTCACCCGTCCAGCCGTTCTTCTCGAACTTGGCTTCATTGATTCTGATAAAGACCTGAACTATATTAAGTCCACATCTTATCAAGAGAAGATCGCAAAGGACATTACCAACGGACTTTACAATTACATTCAAACAAATTAATTACCACATAAAAAAACCAGCAGGTTCAATACCTGCTGTTTTTTCTTTATTCACTCGGTTCATTAATGACTTCGATGCGTTCAAGCTTTGACGCCTGAGGCTTTTCCATAAAGAGTGGCACAACTTCCTCCACCGTGTCAGAGAAACGCAGGCGGTAGAAGGAGCGAAGGTTAACTGAGTGTGACTGGAGCAGCACACGACCGGCAATCAAGAAGCGGTCCCAAGAAGAAATGTGGGTCACAGCTTCCAAATCCGTATAGTAATTGTTGGTCAAAATGTACTTGAAGTCCCCCATGGAACGTTTCATATCCAATCCGTAACGAACCTTCTGTGGTTCCAAATAGCCTTCACGAACCAAGGTCTTCGCAATCTGTCGGATAAAGTATTCCAACTCTGGATTGACCTTGAAGCCAAGGTACAAGACCACTCGAACGATGTTCTTCGTGCCCATCTGATCGATGGAGTAAGACTTTTCATAGGGGTTACGGCCTTCGCGAATGGTCACAAACCAGTAAACTTTCGCGCGCTTAGGACGAGCGCCAAGCAGCGAATAGATGACTGACTTTTTCAATGTATAGTCATCGTGAATGTTGACTAGGTAGACCAAATTATTGGCCATTAGCGGTTCATCGCTGTCCTGTGACAGCTTAACCAACTGATTACGGTAGTCCTTCAGTGATAGGTAATCGTTGTTGAAAGACAAAGCCTCTCGACGCTTGTTTCCGTAGTACCAGAAGACCATGACAGACAGAATCAAGATTAACAAAATGACCGTAAAGTAACCACCGTGAACAAACTTTACTAGACTGGCAACCAGGAATAAGGTCTCTAAGCTACCAAAAGTCGCGGCAAAGATAACAGCATAGGACAACTTTGACATACCGCGAATAAACTCAAAGAGCAAAAGTGTGGTCATCAGCATGGTCACCGTAATGGCCAAGCCATAGGCTGATTCCATGTGATGCGAGGTCTTAAAGAAGAGCACCACGAAAATACCGACGGCAAAGAGTAGCCAATTTACAAAGGCAATGTACATCTGTCCACGAGCCGTTGTTGGGTAGGTGATCCGTAAACGGGGCATAATCTTCAGTGAGATTGCCTCTGAAACTAAGGTAAAGGCCCCAGTGATCAAGGCCTGTGAAGCAATCACGGCAGCAATCGTACTCAAGATAACCCCGACAATACGCCACTGATTAGGCAAAATATCAAAGAAGAGGTTCAGATTCGTACCGGATGGCTGATTCATAATGACCCAAGCGCCCTGCCCCATGTAATTCAAAATGAGCATGGAATAGACAAATGGCCAGGACAAATAAATATTATGCTTTCCAACGTGCCCCATGTCCGAATACAAAGCTTCCGCACCAGTTGTCGCCAAGAAGATGCTTCCCAGAATTAGGATTCCCTGACTGTTATAGGAAGAAAAGAGCGTTTGTACCGCATAAACGGGCGAAAAGGCCGCCAGGACAGCTGGGTACTGAATAATTTGTAGCAAGCCAAACAGACCGATAAAGGTAAACCAGATAAACATCAACGGTCCAAAAAGCCGACCAATCTTCGTTGTTCCCTTTCGTTGAAGCGAGAAAACAAAGAAGAGAATGGCTAGTACCACTGGTACCACAAACTTTGTTCCAGTTGGAAAAGTCAGCGGACCAAAATCCTGGCCTGCTAATCCTTCAACAGCTGAAGTGACCGTCACTGCCGGTGTTAACGCCCCGTCGGCTAAGAGGGCCGCCCCACCAATCATGGCCGGCAGAATCAACCACTTTGTTTTCTTCGTCCGCACACGACTATAAAGGGAGAAGATACCACCCTCACCGTGATGATCGGCCTTCAAGGCAATTAAAACGTACTTAATGGTCGTAATCAGCATCAAGGTCCAAAAGACAAGGGAAATGGATCCAATCACTAAGGGCTTCTGGTTATCCGTATTGGTATTCCCAGCAATAATGGCGTTCATCGTATAAAGCGGTGAAGTTCCAATATCACCGTAGACAATTCCTAGGGTGATTAGAAAGGCCGCGTATTTTAGTTTCGACTTTTTCTTATTCGTCATCATTTCTCCAATCTTTTTACTGATGAAGAATCAGTTTTCTCTCCCATCCATTAATGAATAAACAGAGGAAAAATATCCTGTAAACATTTTGACTGTAACGCTTAATTCCAATCAATACAAGTTATTTTGAAGGAATTTATTGTAAAAAAAAACGACACCCTTACGGGTGCCGGGTAGGTAGATAGATACTACCCAGTTGGTCAAGAACTAGTATACCACGTCTACTTCAAATTGAAAACGAACTAGTTCCAACCCAACTCTTTCATTGTCGATTGAATGAGTGGTGTTTGGTAGTTTCCAGACAAGGCCAACGTGACAAGCGCGGATGGTAAAATCAACCAAGCTTCCAAGGTTTCCTTGTTCAACTGCCCTGTCAGAGTCAAAATTAAGTGAACCTTATCAGCGTACTTATTAGACAAATCCGATAAAATCGCCTCAATATCTGAAACATCATATTCGCCAAGTGCTGCCGCCGAAATCTCCAAGTTCAAGAAATCATCCCCTGCTGCTTCCGCTTTTTCAAAGGCCGTTGTCAAAGTCGCCTCCGTCAAATCAGCTAATACCTGCGTCTGAATTGTCAAAACGCCAGCAGTCTTGGCAGCTTCACGGACCTTTCCCTGCAAGTTTTCATCCAATTGACTTGGAATGTAGACACCGGCAAAGTCAGAGCCACCAGCCTTCAAAGTCGATACCAGGAAGAAGGCTTGGTCAGCAGCAGCCATTTCACCAGAACCACCTTCGGCCTTCGTTGCATAGGACAAGAAGAGATAGCGGCCGTTCGCCGTCTGTTTCGCATTTTGTAGTAGTTCCTGGATGATCTGCTGCTGGATGCTTGGCCAGTTTGATAGAAATTCTTCATGAGCCTTATCGAGTTCAGCCTTCATGGCAGCCTTCTTCATAGCTGACATGTCACCTTCATCAACAGCCTGTGCGCCCCCTTGCTTCACCTGATCCCAAATCACTTCCTTTGAGAAGTCATCGGCGATGGCGTCCGCCTGCCAAATCACGGCATCGGGGTTTTCCGTATCGAGCAAGCCACGAAACGGCGTGAACTTATCGTTTGGTCCCAAAGCCATTGGTACTGCAATCGCAGCCTGGTTAATGGCCTTTTTTTCTTTAATTAGTGTCAAAAAATCCATATTATTCACACAAAAGCCAGGTGCTTTGCGCCTGGCTTTTCCTTTTTATTAATCTTAGAAGAAGTTCATTGAGTAAGTACCGTTGAAGGTATCACCCGCTGCCAAAACGTTGCAGCCAAACTTCTCTTTGAAGTTTCCAGTAGCATCAACTGTGTCGGCAATTCCCCACCATGGTTCGATACAGATGAATGGTGCATCCTTACCGGCTGGCGTCCAGATACCAAGGTATTGGGCGTTATCAACGGTCATTTCCATTCCGTGCTGGTTGGCCAAACGAGCCAAGAGGAAGGTTGCCTTTTGGCGGTCCAACTTCAAGATGATGGCATCGTCATGGTAATCTTCTTGGCGCAAACGCAAAGGAATGTCCGCGTTAAATGGCGTTGACATGTTGGGATTCGAGTATGGCCCAACCAAGCGAATGCGGTCGTAAACTTTTTCAGGCTTTACTGACAAATAGTAATCTGAGAACTTACCACCATCCAATGGCAGGTTGAAGCCAGGGTGTCCACCAACTGAGAAGAAGAGTGACTTCTGCTTGTCGGGATTATGCACTTCATAATCCACAAAGAGTTCGGAACCCTTCAAACGGAAAATGACATCAAACTTGAAAGCAAATGGGTAGATACGCCAAGTGGCCTCTGAATCAGACAGTGAAAAACGCACGTAATCTGCATCACGTTCCACGACGGCAAAGTCCATGTTACGCGCAAATCCGTGTTGGTTCATGTAGTAAGTCTGCCCGGCCAAGTTAAATTGGTCACCTTGCAAACGCCCAACAATTGGGAAGAGGTTTGGCGCATGACGACCCCAATACATTGGATCACCGTACCAAATGTATTCCAAGCCGTCTGCCTTATTCCAGACAGAAGTTAATTCTGCACCGTGCTCGTTAATCTTTACTGTAAGTTTGTCATTTTCTAGGGTTATCATGCTTTTATTTTACTACCTCTTTTTTATTATGACAATAGGTAAAAATGCCTTTATAAGGCATTTGAAAGCGGTTACTCATTTTCACGCTTAGCGCGTGGAAAGTAGTTCTGATAAGAGGACTGTAGCATAGCTTTGGAAACGTGGGTATAAATCTGAGTTGTCGATAGATTAGCATGTCCCAGCAGCTCTTGTACTGTTCGCATATCGGCACCCCGGTTTAACAGAGCCGTCGCAAAGGTATGGCGAAGCATGTGGGGATGTATCTTACCAGTCAAAGACGTTTTGTTCATTAACTGCTGCAAGATGTAGGTCACACCAGCCGAGGTCAACGCCCCACCGTGCTGGTTCAAAAAGACCTCTTCCGGCTTGTCCACCTTCTTATTCTTAGCCAACAACTCAGGTCGATCATTTTCCAAATAATCCTGCAAGGCCTTCTTGGCATAGGAACCGAATGGCACGTAACGGTCCTTATTTCCCTTTCCGTGCACGAGAACCAACTGGTTATTCAAATCCAATTGATCAAGGTGCATCCCCGATAACTCGGAAACACGAACCCCAGTAGCGAAGAGAAACTCCAAAAGTGCGGCATCCCGTCGGTACTGTGGATGGTCGACTTTGTCATAGGCCACCTTAAAGAGAGCTTGCAGCTCGTTATCATACAAGAACTCCGGCAAGTGGGCCTGATGCTTTCGCAAGGCCACCCCTTCAAAGGGATTATCTTCCGCCAAGCCTTCC
This sequence comes from Fructobacillus sp. CRL 2054, assembly GCF_028764065.1. Taxonomy (GTDB): domain Bacteria; phylum Bacillota; class Bacilli; order Lactobacillales; family Lactobacillaceae; genus Fructobacillus. The sequence goes on along the minus strand of NZ_JACOFN010000007.1, from coordinate 16,744 downwards.
TTGACCAGATAAGCATAAAAGTTCTTCAAGCTCGACACCTTGCGGGCGATGGTCGTTCGGGCCAGCACCTCATCGTATAAGGAAGCCAAGTAGACACGGACGTCTAAGGGCTGAACACTCTGAAAAGTCGTAAAGCCACCGTTGTCCCTTAAATAGTCCACAAAGGCCTGAATATCCTTACTGTAAGCCTGAACGGTTAGCGCAGAGTAGCCACGCTCCGCATTCAAATATGATTGGTATTGTGCCAGTTCCTTTTCCATACCCCCATTATACGCTAAAGCCAGTTCTTAAGAAAAAGTAAAGACCCTTACGATTCGGCAAAAGCCATATCACGAAGGGCCTTCAGGCAGTATAGTAGACATAGTTAAACAAGTGCTAGGAGGCAATTTAATGAACTTACCAATTAATTCAAATACTGATTACTTGCGTCACAACTTGGAAATGAAGCGAGTTAAGTTCTCAGCCTTCTTCCTACGATTCCGCGATAACATTTTAAACAATCGTGATAAGCGTGTCGCCCTGGAAGAAGGTCGCCACTATGAAGAACAACATCACCAAGCTTCCGACCTACTGACGAAGCGCGTCATTGCTGCAAATGATCGTTACGACTATGGTGCACGCGCCAGTCGCCGTCATTAATAAAGTCGAAAAGACCCGTTCGGGTCTTTTTTTGTTCTTACTTTTATTCCCCCCCTTCGCCATTAATATTTATGCCAGTAAAGAATATATTCTTAAGTGCAATTGGGAGCCCTATTACACTGTGATAAGATTAAAGTAAATTATTGATGAAACTATTTTTATTATGAATATTCATACTGTGATAGTTAATAACCAATTTGACCGTGATATAATCAAAGCACAGTATCGGAAATCAATTTTTTATTTCCTCTCAAAACCATCGCCGGCTAGCGGTGGTTTTATTATAAATACTCAGATCAGAATCGTTTACAACCCATTTTATCGTGCTATAATCATGATAGAATACTTAAAGACAGAGCTCTTGTTCTTCTTTCAAAACCACCGCCGGCCAGCGGTGGTTTTTTTATAAACCCTTTTGATCAGAACCTGAAAACAGTTCCTTGTGAGACCCTAACCGGATAGCAACACAAACTAAATCCTTTTTACGAATTTGATAAATTAACAAAACATCATTTCTTTCATTCGCTTTCTGACCTTTCAGTGGTGTACGAATATGACATTCATAAAAATCTGATAATTGCTCCCTTAAACGATGTTGTCTAAATTCTTTCGGTAGTGGCGTTCCTTCAACAATCATTTCAATCACTTCAGTAACTTCTTTAACAATGTGCCTATCAAACCGTTGCAAAAATTTTAAATCACGATTGAATTGTTTTGACGCCATCCATTTCATCGAATCATTTCCCAATAGGATTCCCAACTAGTGACTGGCTCATTACCAGGTAAAATACCCCGTTGCTCCAACAACGAAATAAGTACTGAGAATTCAATCGACTTTTCATCGTAAAACAATGCTAGTTGAATCAATTCAATTGTGTCCCTATAGATAAAAGGCGTTTTTTCTGTTGGATCTACAACGGCTAAATCCTTTCCTCCGTTTTCTTCCATTGCTTTTAGGTACTCTCGTAAATCATCTTTTAAATTATTCCGCTTTAACTCAATCGTCATCATTCCATCTCCTTTCTCTACTAAAGTTCATCCACAGAATAACAAGCTTTTCTCCCCCTGCATATAGCAAAAAACGCCCCTTTGTCTCATATCGACAAAGGAGCGTTTTTCTTATACAAATCAATTAAATTAGTTCTTAAATGAGTGAATTGGTGCTGGTACATGTCCACCACGGTTAATGAATTCTGCTGAAGACTTGTCCACAACAGGCATAACCGGTGCAGTACCCAAAAGGCCACCGTAATCAATCATGTCACCGACCTTGGCACCGTTCGTAGGCAAGATACGAACGGCAGTCGTCTTGTTGTTCTGGATTCCAATGGCCGCTTCATCAGCAATCATTCCAGAAATCGTTGTGGCTGGTGTTTCACCAGGGATGGCGATCATGTCCAAACCAACGGAACAAACAGAAGTCATGGCTTCCAGCTTGGCCAATGACAAAGTCCCGGCCTTCACAGCGTCAATCATACCAGCATCTTCCGAAACGGGGATGAAGGCACCAGACAAACCACCGACACCTTCAGCGGCCATGACGCCACCCTTCTTAACGGCATCGTTTAGCATCATCAAGCAAGCAGTCGTCCCGTGGGCACCCACTTGTTCCAAACCGATGGCTTCCAAAACTTCCGCAACTGAATCACCACGAGCAGGTGTTGGTGCCAATGAAAGGTCAACGATTCCGAATTGAACGCCCAAGCGTTCGGCAGCCAATGAACCAACCAACTGGCCAACACGGGTGATCTTGAAGGCCGTCTTCTTGATGGTTTCTGCAACCGTCGTGATGGATTCGCCTTTGACTTTATCAAGGGCACGCTTAACCACACCAGGTCCTGAAACACCAACGTTAATGACAACGTCTGGTTCTGTTACACCGTAGAAAGCACCGGCCATGAATGGGTTGTCTTCAACCGCGTTGGCAAAAATCACCATCTTAGCGTTAGCGGTGTCAGACAAGTCCGTAATCTTCTTGACGGTTTCACCCATCAACTTAACAGCATCCAAGTTCATGCCGGCCTTGGATGAACCGATGTTAACAGAAGACATAACCAAGTCCGTCTCCGTCAAGGCGCGTGGCAATGAGTGAATCAAGGCCAAGTCACCGTGTGAGAAGCCCTTTTGCACGAGGGCTGAGTATCCACCGATGAAGTCCACGCCAACTTCCTTGGCAGCGTCGTCCATGGCATGTGCCAAAAGCAAGATTTCTTCTTCGTTGGCTGATCCAGCAACCAATGAGATTGGCGTTACGGAAATACGCTTGTTGGTGATAGGCACACCGTATTCACGTTCGATTTGTTCGGCAACGGCCACCAAATCCTTGGCGTAAGTGGTAATCTTCTTGTAGATGTTCTTGGCAGTCTCTTCAGGCGTACTTGCCACTGTGTCCAAAAGGGAAATTCCCATTGTCACAGTACGGATATCGAAGTTATCCTCTTCGAACATCTTAATGGTTTCAATAATCTGACTAGTTTCCATGTTTAAATCCTTAATCGAGCTTTTGCTTAGATGCGTGACATAGCTTCAAAGATTTCTTCACGTTGTACGTGAACGGCAACGCCCATCTTTGTTCCCTTTTCCTTCAAAGCGGCGTGCAATTCGTTGAATGAATCTTCTCCACCCAATTCCACAAGCATTGACATGGTGAAAGTCTTCGACATGATTGTCTGTGACAAATCCAAAATGTTGACGCCATAGGCTGCTAATTCGTTGGCAATTCCTGCCACGATTCCTGTCTTATCCTGTCCTACTACGGTTACAACTGCTTTCATCATTACTCCTTTGCCATTCCGGCGTTTTTTATTACTACTGATTATACGCGAAAGGACAGGTTTTCGCCTGTCCTTTTTTGTACTTTTTATACGACAGCACCGTCGTAAGGGATTTTTGGCATTTTTTCAAAGTCGTAATCCGCCACATCTTCGACCTTGTGCAAGTATGCCGTTAAGGATTGGGCCAGCATCAAGTTCAATGTGATTTCATCTTCTTTGACGATAACCACTGGAATTTGCTTTGCAAAGGCATAGCCAAGTTCCCAAGCAGTTCCTGAATCAGCATCTGCTCCGTCAAAATCGGATAGTGCCACAATCAAGTCACAATCATCAATTGCCTGTACGTCAGAGGCATAAGTCACCTTCTGCCATTCAGGAGAGAATAACTCGTACTCTTCGTGCTGATGCTTGCGTGGTGAAAAAACATCGCCGATTTGGGGATGGTCAGCTAGAACCTTTTCCAACCGTTCGACCTGTGCAACCTGCGTTTCTGAGAAAAACGGACCTGCTAGATAAACTCGTTTTGCCATGGTAAACTCCCTCTTTTTGTCTTAAAACTAGTGTATCAAAATTCTGTGACTATTAGATGACTTTCTAGAAATTGTATAGTAAAAAACCGCCCAGAAATTTCTTCCCAAGCGGTTCATATTCTTATTTAGCAATTCGATACTGACGGTAACGTTCCTTCCAACCAGTAAACTGGCAGAGTCCCGTTCCCGCTGGCGCATCCGAGGCAACATCCTTGCTTGAATCAAAGAGCTGACTCGTAAAGACCTGTTCGTATTCAGCCAAGGACAAGCGCTTACGGTTATCCAACATTTGCTGAATTTGGTTTTCAGCCAAAACATCCTTGTAGCCGTCCACCAGCGTCAGTGAAAAGAGCTCGGCTTCAGCACCCGAACCAAAGGAGAACATTCCGATTCGGTCCCCCGCCTTCAACTGCTTACTCTGATCAAGGAGTGAGATAAAGGACAGGTACAACGACCCCGTATACAAATTTCCCACATGCCGGTTATAAAACTGCGCGTCACAAAGTCGCTCCCGCAAGACCTCGGCCTTGGCCTCATCGACCTCGGGCAAAATTTGTTCCAAGGCCTTCTTACCCATCTTCGTATAAGGCATGTGGAAGCCCCAGCCGGCCAAATCGCCGAGCTCAAGGCCGTTTTCTGCCTTGTAGCGGCCCCACAAATCTAAGAACATTTCCTTGTAAACGTCCGTTGACTGATGGCCGTCCACCAGAGCAATGTCGGAATCAATGGGCCGCCAGAAGTCTGGCTCATCCCGAACCATGTAGACAGTATCGTCATTGATAACAGCGACCTTCGGCTCCGCCGAGATAACCATGGCCACAGCCCCCGCCCCCTGGGTTACTTCGCCCGGCGTTTTCAAACCGTAACGAGCGATGTCAGAAGCAATGACCAAGACTTTCTTTTCTGGGTGCAACGTGACGAAGTCCTTGGCTTGCATCAAAGCAAAGGTTCCCGCATAGCAGGCCTGCTTCATTTCGATGGCACGGATGCCCTCTTTCAAGCCCAAGAAGTTCTTCGCGAAGATGGCCCCCGACTTAGAATTGTCGATACCTGATTCCGTTGCAAAGAGCAACATGTCAATGGCTTCCAGGTCGACTTTATCAATGAATGTACGAGCGGCATTCACGCCCATCGTCACCACGTCTTCGTAGTTGGGCACAATCGACTGCGTGCTCTGGCCAATCCCAATCGTATACTTGTCTGGCTCCTCACCACGGGCGTTGGCCAGGTCAATCATGTCCAAGGACAAGTCCGGCGTATAAAAAGCAATCTGTTCAATTCCAACTGTCATCTACAAACTCCTTATCGATAGCAAAAAAAGCGCTCAAGAGCGCTCCTGCCAAAATTCATGTTTAGTCGTAAAGTGCCTTAACCTTGGCTTGAATTGCATCTGAAGAGATGAATTCATCGTAGGTCGTATCCAAACGGTCCACAACACCCTTGCTTGAAACTTCAACAACGTGGTTAGCTGTGGTTTCCAAGAACTCGTGATCGTGGGAAGTCATGATAACAGAACCCTTAAAGGCTGTCACGGCTTCGTTTAGTGATTGAATTGATTCCAAATCCAAGTGGTTAGTTGGGTCATCCAAAAGCAAGACGTTGGCCTTCAAAAGCATCATCTTTGCCAAGACGATACGGACCTTTTCACCACCGGACAACACCTTGATTTCCTTCAAAGCGTCGTCACCCTTAAAGAGCATCTGTCCAAGCATACCACGCAATGACGTGTTATCCTTTTGCTCTTCTTCGGCAAAGTCACGCAACCAGTCCAAAATCACCTTGTCTTGGTCGTCGAAGTTGTCGTTCAAATCCTTCGCCAAGTATGACTGTGAAGTTGTCACACCCCAGGTAACAGAACCAGTGTCTGGTTCCATCGTTCCGGCCAAAATTTGCATCAAAGTCGTTGTCGCCAAATCAGAGCGAGACAGGATGGCAATCTTGTCACCAGGACGGCCAGTGAAGGTGATATTGTCCAAGACCTTTTCGCCATCGATAGACTTGGAAATACCTTCTACCTTAACCAAATCATTTCCCATTTCACGGTTAATTGGGAATGAGATGTAAGGGTACTTACGTGATGAAGGCTTGATATCATCCAAAGTAATCTTGTCCAACTGCTTCTTACGGGCAGTGGCCTGCTTTGACTTCGAAGCGTTGGCAGAGAAGCGGGCAACGAATTCTTGCAACTGCTTAATCTGCTCTTCCTTCTTAGCGTTTTGCTGTGAAGCCAAACGCTGTGCCAATTCGGCTGATTCACGCCAGAAGTCGTAGTTACCAACGAATGGTGTAATCTTACCGTAGTCGACATCCAAGATGTTTGTTGAGACCACGTTCAAGAAGTGACGGTCGTGGGAAACAACAATGACAAGGTTTTCGAAATCAGCTAGGAAGTTTTCCAACCATGAAATGGTTTGAACGTCCAAACCGTTGGTTGGCTCATCCAAAACCAAGATATCAGGGTTACCGAACAAAGCTTGGGCCAAAAGGACCTTCACCTTATCGTTTTCAGTCAATTCACCCATCAACGTGTAGTGCATGGATTCGTTGATACCCAACTTCGTTAGCAACTGTGCCGCTTCGGCTTCAGCGTTCCATCCGTCGAGTTCTTCGAATTCAGCTGACAAATCACCAACACGCACACCGTCTTCGTCTGAGAAGTCTGGCTTAGCGTAAATGGCATCCATCTCCGTCTTCACTTCGTACAAGCGCTTGTGCCCCTGAACAACAGTGTCCAAAACGGTGAATTCATCGTAAGCAAAGTGGTCCTGCTCCAATGAAGACATACGTGCCCCGGCGGTAATGTTGATTGAACCTTCCGTTGGTTCCAACTTACCTTGCAAGAGCTTCAAGAAAGTAGACTTTCCGGCTCCGTTGGCCCCGATAATACCATATGTATGTCCCGGTACCAGTTTTAAGTTAACATCCTGATAAAGCTTCTTACCAGAAAATGAAAAAGTCATATCTGAAACAGTAATCACGGTGTTTCCCTCCGTTTTCATAAAATGCGAGATTTACCTTATAACAGTCTAACAGAAAAGCGCCCCTATTTGGGCGCTTTTCCTTAAATCATTTAATTATAGGTCCTGATAACCGCCATCGACTGGAAATTCATTTTCATCCGGATCATCGTCCGTATTGGCAAAGAAAGTGAAACAAGTCAAGATGAGGTATAGGAAGGCTAAGTAATAGCCATAAGATTCGTTTACCAGACTAAAGAGATAGTTTGATAAAAGCGCGAAAACCAAGAACTGGGCAAAAATCCAGTAGAAGCGGAAGCCCCGACGGCGAATGGCGTACCCAAAGCCCAAAGCAAAGCCGCCGTTCACGATGAAGTACATGAAGACAACCTTAAAGATTGTGGACCAATCGCGAACTGACCCGATGTATGGCAAAACGATGGCCACGACAAACAAAGCAATCAACCAGCTTCCAAGGCCCCTTTTATATGCGTCTTTCATTGAATACACGATGGTTTTCCCCGTTTTTTTCTTGTTTTAATACTCATTCTATTATAAATATTTTCAACTACCGGGGCAAGCATAGAAAGTGAGATTCTGTTTAAGATTTTATAACTTTTCCTGCAATTCCCAAATCGTTGATAAGGCAGACAGAGCATAAAGCGGCGCTGTTTCAGCCCGTAAGATACGGGGTCCCAATCCAGCTGGTGCAAAGCCTGCTGCCTGCAATCCGTCCACTTCTTCAGTAGACAAACCGCCCTCCGGTCCAAAGAGCACCGCAAAGCGCTGGCCAGCTTCAGCTTCTTCAGCTACTTTTAGCAAAGTCGCCTTCTCGCCTTCCTTGGCAGACTCTTCCCAGGCGACCAAACCATGGTCCTTGGGCTCATTGATTGCATCCTGATAGTTCATGAAATCAATCTCAGGCACCTTCAAACGGTGGGACTGCTCGGCAGCGTTCAAAGCAATCTTTTCCAAACGAGCCAGCTTTTTCTCTTGCTGCTTGCCCCAGTCGACAACCGTTCGCTCCATCTTCGTCAAGATGATGCGGTCAACGCCCAACTCCGTCGCCTTTTGAACAAACCAGTCCGTCCGGTCGTTCTTCACCGGCGAAACAATCAGTGTCACCTTGACCGGCAACTCGACTTTTTGCGTCAATTCTTCAATGACTTTCACAGTGGCCGTATCCGAACCAGCTTCCACCAGTTCCCCAACGACTAACTTTTGGTCAACATCAACGAATTCCGCCTTCGTTCCCAGCTTTGCACGACGCACACGCAACATGTGGTGGAAGACGTCCTGGTCCTTATTCAATTCAATCACTGCGCCAATTTTTTCATTCAAAAAATAACGGTGCATGGTAATCTCCTATTCTACATCCTCTGGCAAGCGGCAAATAAAGGCGTGCCAAGTCCCTGACTGCATCTTCTGCTCGATAACAAATTCATGGGCGACCAAGGCCTTTTCAATTGACTCGGCCACATCATCATAAATTCCTGATACCAAGAAGTAGCCCCCTGGCTTCACAACCGGGCGCACCTGTGGAATCAAAGGTTCAATGACATCAGCCAAGATGTTAGCCAAGACCAAGTCGACACCACCGTCCACGAAGTCCGCTGGTACATCCTTCATCAAATCCGAGGCAATGACTTTGACGTCCTTTGCGACCGGATTCAAAGCAAGGTTCTCTTCGGCTGTCTTCACGGCGTCTTCATCAATATCAGTCGCCAAGACTTCACCAACGCCCAAGTGCTTGGCACCGACAGCCAAGACGCCAGAACCAGTCCCAACGTCAATGGTCTTTTCACCACCTCGAACAACGGTTTCCAATGCTTGCAGCATCAAAGACGTCGTTGGATGTGTTCCCGTTCCAAAGGCCTGGTCCGGATCCATCACAATCAACTTTTCGCTTTCTTGTTCCTTCTGGTAATCTTCCCAGGCAGGCACAACCGTAAAGCGGTTGGTAACACGGGTAGCGTGGTAATAGTTCTTCCACTCGTTTTCAAAAGTATCAGAAGACAAAGACTCGTTCGCGATTGGTTCAACCATCAAATCCAAACCCTGGTCCTTTAGCAAGTTCAAGCCAACTTCATAGGCCTGCAAGCGGTCCTGCCAGCCGTCCTTTGCCTGGTCTTCATAAATTGTCAGGGTTTCCGTTCCCTGCTCAACGCCATCGGCGCCAAGTTCGATTAAAACGGATACAACAAAATCCTGCAAATCCGCAGGCACTGTCCAAGTTACCTTTTGATATGTTGTCATCTTTTATCCTTTACAAAGAAAAAGCGGGAACCAACCGGTCCCCGGCTTTTACTATTTAATATTGTGTTGGTGCATCTTCATCATTGAGTTCGGACTTACCAGTCTTCTTGGCCTGGCCGTCCTCTTCCTTGATATCATCAGGGCCATCTGAGAAGTTGGAATCTTTATCAGAACCGTCTTCCAGTGGCATACCACCTTCAGAGGCCTTAATGTTAGGGGCAAAGTCGACAACGACTTTACCGATGGCACGGTGTCCGGCCACATCCTGGAAGGCTGAACGGATACTGTAAGCAGATAATCCGTGGTAAACCTTGGTAACCGTTGAATGCAAGACACCTTCGTCCAATAGTTCGGTCATCTTCTGCAAAATCTCACCCTGCTCGGCCAAACGAACCCCGAAGTTTCCACGGGCTAGCATGAAAATCCAAGCAAATGACGCTGACTTAGACTTCAATTCGCCTAAGTCCACTGGCAAAGTCGTGTCGACGACTGAGGCAATCTGACCGTAAGGCTTAATGACCTTTACCATCAAGTCCCAGTATGCCGTCGTGTCTTGCAAGTTAGCAATGTAATCAACTTCGGGGTAACCCCAGTCAGCTAATTGACGGGTCAAACCAGAGTGATAGTCCACCACGTGGTCAGCCCCCATCTTTTCAACCCACTTCTTAGAGTCGGCTCGGCCAGCGGTTGCAATCACCGTCAATCCGAGGTACTTCGCAAGTTGAATCAAAATGGATCCAACACCACCAGCACCGTTAATGATGAAGAGGGACTGACCCTTTCCAGCATCCTTCTCCAATGGTAAATGGAAGCCATGAACGAGAATATCGTAAGCCGTAATCGATGTCAGTGGCATCGCCGCTGCCGAAACATCGTCTAGTTTTTCTGGTGCTTTTGCAACCATGGGAGCGTCCACTACCTGGTAAGCGGCATCGGCGCCATCGTGGTGTTGCTTTCCCGCGTAGTAAACACGGTCACCGATGGTGAAGTCCGTAACGTCCTTACCAACAGCAGCAACACGTCCAACAACATCGAGTCCGAAAATACGGAAGACACCCTTGTCTTGATAACCAGAGCGCATCTTAACATCGACGGGGTTAACCGAAGAAGCCAGAACCTGAACTAACAGTTCATCGTCTCCCGGTTGAGGCTGGTTAACGGAACGCTCGATGAAAGCGTCGTCCGCTGTCAAAGGTCCGTTATGTGTCACTCCGACCGCGTCCATCTTTGGCCGGAAGTGATCTGCAATAGAAGAAATCACTGTTTTAAAAGCCATAATTTACACTCCTTGAGGGGGATGCCTATCACCCCTGTTTGGTTTCATTCTAACCCAGAGTGCTGGTATTTTCAATGATTCTAAACAAATTAGTATTCTCTAAAAATACAAAGGGCGTCAAACCAGTCTATAATCAAGAAAAATTAGTTCCCTTTTGCGTACTGTTCGTCGTCTTCGGTCTTTAGAACGGCCATGAAGGCTTCCTGTGGCACTGAAACAGTTCCCACATCCTTCATACGGGCCTTACCACGCTTCTGCTTGTTCAACAGCTTAGCACGACGGTCCGGATCACCCGTGTGAATCTTGGCCGTAACATCCTTACGGTAGGCCTTGATGTTAGTACGGGCCAAAATCTTGTTACCGATGGCGGCCTGAACTGGAATTTCAAAGTTCTGTCGAGGAATGATTTCCTTCAACTTGGCCGTAATGATACGGCCACGTTCAACCGCGAAGTCGCGGTGAACGATGAATGACAAGGCATCGACTTTATCACCATTCAAAAGGATATCAATCTTAACCAAGTCGGATGGACGGTACTCGTCTAGCTCATAATCCAATGAAGCATAACCACGGGTTGAAGACTTCAACTTATCAAAGAAGTTAAAGATGATTTCAGACAGCGGCATGTAGTACTTCACGTTGACACGACTCTCGTCCAAGTATTCCATCGTGTCGAATTCCCCACGCTTGCGCTGGGCCAATTCCATAACAGCTCCAACGTAGTCGTTTGGCACCATGATTTGGGCGTGCACGTAAGGCTCTTCAATGGTCTTGATGTCTTGTGAAGCTGGCAATTCTGATGGGTTTTCAATCATCAAAACTTCGCCATCGGTTGTCGTGACCTTGTAGGTAACGGATGGCGCGGTCGTGACCAAATCAAGGTCGAACTCACGTTCCAAACGCTCCTGAATCACATCCATGTGCAAGAGGCCCAAGAATCCAACACGGAATCCAAAGCCCAAGGCCTGTGATGTTTCAGGTTCAAAAGTCAAAGCCGCATCATTTAGTTGCAACTTCTCCAAGGCGTCACGGAGATCACCATACTTGGCGTTATCAGAAGGATAAAGTCCTGAATACACCATTGGCGTCATCTTCTTATAACCAGGTAATGGTTCGTCCGCTGGGTTGTTGACTAGCGTAATCGTATCACCAGACTGAGTCGTTGAAATGTCCTTGATTGAGGCTGTCAAATAACCGACATCCCCCGCCATCAAGTAATCACGCTTCTGAGCGTTTGGTGACATCACACCAACTTCGTTGACTTCGTATTCAGCCCCAGTGTTCATGATTCGAATCTTGTCACCAGGCTTTACAACTCCCTGACGAACTCGAATGTTGACCACAACACCACGGTAGGCATCGTACTGGGAATCGAAGATCAAGGCCTGCAAAGGCGCTTCCAAATCACCATCAGGTGCTGGGAAATCCGAAACGATTCGCTCTAACAACTCTGGGATTCCGATTCCCTTCTTGGCTGAAACCAAAACGGCGTCATCAGCATCCAAGCCAATCACGTCTTCGATTTCCTGCTTCACCTTATCTGGGTCAGCGGATGGCAAATCAATCTTGTTAATGACTGGCAAGATTTCCAAATCATTGTCCAAGGCCAAGAAGACGTTTGCCAAAGTCTGCGCTTCGACACCCTGTGCCGCATCGACAACCAAGATGGCTCCTTCGGCAGCCGCCAAAGAACGTGACACTTCATAAGAGAAGTCGACGTGTCCCGGTGTGTCAATCAAGTGGAAGATGTAGGTCTGTCCATCGTTGGCTTCGTAATGAACTTCAACGGCGTTCAACTTAATCGTAATGCCTCGTTCACGCTCCAAGTCCATGGAGTCCAACAACTGGTTCTGCATATCACGTTCAGCAACCGTCTTCGTTTGTTCCAAAATACGGTCCGCAATCGTGGACTTCCCGTGGTCAATGTGGGCCACGATTGAAAAGTTACGAATCCGCTTCTGTCGTTCCTTCAATTGGTCAATTGTAAAATCAGCCATGTTTACCTGCTTTTTAAAAGTTTTTCTTAGTACTTAGTTTACACGAAAAAGGCCGTCAAACCAATAGCGGCATTGCTTTACAACAGGCTTATGAACCATTGTGGTATTTGCTTGTGCTGAAAGTCAGGCCTGGTTAAACTGTGGGTGTAAAGAAAGTGATAAGCGGCCCTAATGGATTATGAAATAATCATCTCAGACCGTTCAAAGCAGAGATGGTTATTTTCTTTTGCTTAAATTAATAAGCGCAACAACTAGTAATAAGATCATTACGATAAGAATCGCAAAACTTATCATTAACTGTAGTGCTTCCTTTCCAGAGTAGTGTGTAAATTCATAAACACCACCTTCTTTCTAAAAAAGGAGGACAACTTTCTTTACGTCCCTGCTAGCTTCCTCAAGTTTGCAGAAGAAAGCACCTACAAAATTTTGTAGGTGCTTTTCCTTTACATTAATATCATCATCCCCCTAGTTTTTTTCTAAATAACTAGGTAGAATATTAGTATTAAATTCATGAGTGGAAGTTAATTTTTGAGGTATAAATGATTCATTCTTTAAACATCTTACTATCGGTTTTACTAATAGCAGGAATTATTGGAATAGTTACTAGTCTAATACTTTCCATCATTTTTAGGAAGCGATTCAGTACGAGAAAAAAGCGCCTAGTATTGACTTTACTGTTTCTATCACTATTCTTTGTAAATTCATGTGCCTACCTAATCTATTCAGGAAGCGCACAAAAAATGGTGAACCGGAGCAACGATTATCACCCACACTTTGGAATATCACACATGCCATCTTGATACATACCTTATTCTTGATAGTGATATTATTTGCCAAACATTATTTAGACAGTTAAAATGAAGACATAAAGAAAGAGCAATCCGCTTGCAACAGATTGCCCTTCCAAGCAGACTCACGAAAGTGATAAGCGACCCTTATAGTTTAATGATTATAACCATCAAGGCCGGTCAAAGCAGAGATGGTTATTTTCTTTTGCTTAAATTAATAAGCGCAACAACTAGTGATAAGATCATTACGATAAGAATCGCAAAGCTAATCACTAGCTGTAGTGCTTCCGCAATCGGAACCACCGGCGTCTCCTCCTTTTCTAGAGTTAGTGTATACGTTCATATGCACCACCTCCTTTGTAAAAAAAGGGCCGCCACCATCTTCACTTGTCTACTATGCCGCCATTATAACAAAATACAGAAATAAAAAAACACCTATAAAACGCATGATAGCAGCGTTATAGGTGCTTTTTTATTGCTTTTGTATCGCTAATTATTCTTCGTATAGATTAAATTCTCGACCATAGTTCACCCCATCATCAAATGAACCAATTTCTTGGTTAAATGCAGCAATATCCTTTGGGTCATCATTCCAAATATCTGGGAACGAACTATCTTTCGGAATAAATTTAATTGTTCCATCTGGTAAAATTTCTGCTTGATAATCTCGATTTTCTTTTACCTTAAATTCAGATGGGATTGTAATTACTAAGTCATTTCCTTGCTTATAAGTATGAACAGTCATTTATTTTCCTTTTTTATATTCTACTCGAGCATTTTTCTACTGAGGGATTAACCTTGGTGCTTTCTTTTGTAAAAATGATGAAAGCAATAATCATAAATCACCGTTACGGGAATATAAATCACAACGTAAACCGCAATACCGAGTAACAAATGATGATTTAAGTCCCAGACAAAATCATTAATTATTAAGTATAAAACAATCGTAATCAAACCGGACCAGTAAAAACGCCAATTAAAGTTCTTCATGTTATTCTCCTTATGTATTTTAAAGTATTCCTCTTTTGCTCCCTACTAAAAGAGGTGTTACAATTAAGGTACAAAAATTGAGAAGGACATATCACCTTCTTTCTAGTCCGTCGCCTGCCAGCGATGGACTTTTTATTTTCAAAAGGAAGCCCCGGCCTGCCAGCCGAGGCTAATGTATTTATCTCTTTCGGTCAAAATACTTTAGCAGCCAAGTTAATATTTGGGTAGCAATTACTTGCCCTAATACGGCAATAAGCAGCTGCATTACAAAAATTGAGAAAGTCATACATATCACCTCCTTTCCCGGCGTCTAACTTCAACGCCTCAAAATCATTTTATTGGAAATGATAATCACTTATTCTCTTTGTCCTAACCCGAAACAAAATAGGTTATTTTTCTATCCAACATAAATTTCAAACGATTGAAACCATTAGCTACCCCATCATCCCCTCTCACTCTCATTCCCAATCAAATCAAACAACTCAAGCATCTGCTTTTCAGCTGTAAAACCGTACTTAAGCATCACCATAAAAGCAGTGAACAAGGTTCCAAAGAACGTCCCCACAAGAAATATCTTCAAAGCATCCGAATAGAAGCTAGGTCGACCCAATAGCATACTAATTGGATCAAGAATGACATAAAAGGTGAGAGTCATCACGACTGATAGAAACCTAATATAAAAAGTCGAAAACCGTTTCCGAATCGCTACCTTACTTTTAATGTCTTCATTAATTGCCAGGATAATTTGCTCTCGAAATGAAATACTCTGCTCATCACGCAAAGCATGAAAATCCATCTTATTGGAATAATCCACTTGCCGCCTACGCTTGTCCTTCTTCTCAAAAACACGTAAATCCTCAACCAAATTTTCCAAATGCTTTCTGAAAGCTGGATCAGTAAAATCTGCCACTCAAGTACCTCCATTCTTTACAAAAGCCAACTGCTTACGCGCTGTCAGCTCCGTTACGTAATACCTTTCCACCAGCTGGCCAATCGTCCTCTCCGCGTGAAAGCCATTGTCGGCAAGTAGCTTCTTCACGTCTTCATAGGGCATCAAGAAGTTTCTGGCAAAGTCGTCCATCATCGCTTCCTGTTCTAGCACGCTTTCATCCTGAGCGTTATCTGGCCGACGATAATGAGTGATGCTTAAAACCCCTTCTAAGTCGTTAAAGTCATTTTGGTTCTTATAGGGTTCTGGCAGCCAACCATAATCGATGAACAAGTGTCCGATTTCATGAGCCAGTGAAAAGATTTGCTTCTTCTCCGAATCACGGTCATTCACCGCAATTATCGGATGTTGATAAACGTTGTCCCACTTCAGTAAAGCTGAGATTTCCTCGTCGAAGAAACCTAACAGCTCTACCCCCATCCCTTCCAATTTTTCGAACAGTGCGCGATTGTCTTCCAAGCAGAATATCTTTTGCCGAACCTCTTCTGCCAGTGCCACAAGGGCAATCGTTTTATTGTTATTCATTTATTTCCTCCTTCGCTAAAGTCATACGAAAACTATACTAAAAACTCACTTCTAATTCATAAATTAGCATGGTTAAGAAGATGGGGTTATGAAGGGTGGGAATAAAAAAAGCCGACACAAAGTGTCGGCAATTAAATACTATTTCAATATTATGAATAATTATGGGTTAATTGAACCATGTCCATCAACTTTTGTTGCAAAATCTGTTCTCTTTCGTCAATAGATTCCACATCAAACTTATCTGCATTAGTATCAATTGAATCATTAAGATAGATCGGCAAATTAAATCCAACTGGTGATTCACCATCTTGGTAATTAACTTTTTCCTTAAACGTTCTTTGACCCAGACCAGAATTATAGGGAGTCAATGTCAAATTACCTAAACGATGCACGTTCTTTTCTTGTAATTCCTTAGCTAAATCAGCATTTCCATCAGCAATATCATCTACCCATGCTTGTGGTAAATTACCTTGAGGAAGAATATGTTCAATAGTCCAAAGTAGTTTCTTACCCTCGTAATCATCTAATGTATCCCGGTTAGCACGGTTAAAGAATTTGCTATCATTTTGTCGCTGCAACATAATCAAAATGAATCGGGTTGTCTGTTTGTTAACATCATATATTCCATTCTTCAATGCTCGAATGAACTCTTCATCAGCTGGAGCAACCTTATTAATCTTACGCTCCAAAAAGGCTAATAACTCATCGCCCTTCAGATTTTCTTCTTCAATTTCTTTACGCCACCCATTAAAGTAACTACGTAAGTTCGAAGACTTAGGAATCAAAACAAAATTACGACGAATGAATAAGTTAATAATCATCGCAATCATGTTTTGAATATGCTCTTCTGATAACTCATATTTTTCACGATTGACTAACATATTCAAAAGAAAAGGATAAGTCGTAGTCGCATTCAATTTTGCTAAACCACTAAGATTGCTCGTATGCTGATAAAATGGACAGATTTTATGCATCGTCCACTGTATAATTATCCCAAGACTAAAAAGGAAATCAGCACATGACTAAAAGGCCACGTTACTCACAGGAATTCAAAGATGCCATT
>NZ_JACOFN010000006.1 GCF_028764065.1 Fructobacillus sp. CRL 2054 | reverse complement strand
AAGAGTAAATTTGAGCTGGTTACGCGAATATCACGCTATATCCATCGATATAATCATGAACGGATTCATACCTATGAATCGAACCTAGTGATGTAAAAAAAGTGTCTAACTTATTGACATACGAGCATATCGCTATATGCGGCATCGTATTTTTCTTTAATCAAGGTTCTAAATCAACAAGTAGTAAGGCCGATCAAACTTCGGTTACTGTAACAAAAAAGAAGGGAACTAAGTCATCTAGTTCATCTAATAATTCAGAGCAGGCTGCCAATCAGGCAATGAGTCAGTCATCTAGTCAGGTAAGTGCAAGCTCTAGTTCAACTAATGATGGTTCTTCTAACAACCAGGGAGATACGAATAATACTCCTGCTTCCAGTGGAACCGATTCTAATGATGATAATGCTGCTTACGACACACCTAACCAAAGTCATGACGAAGAATCAGCAGATCAAATCCATCAAAATATTGTCAATGGGGCTAATCGAGAATCAGATAGTCGATTTGAAACGGGAGCCGATATGATACCTAGTTCTTTGAAATAATTAGGTTGCTACCAAGCTAGAATGGAAGTTATTTTATAATAAAGATAGTTAAAAGGCATGCAGTTATATAACTGCATGCCTTTTATTTAAAACTGA
Source organism: Fructobacillus sp. CRL 2054 (assembly GCF_028764065.1). Taxonomy (GTDB): domain Bacteria; phylum Bacillota; class Bacilli; order Lactobacillales; family Lactobacillaceae; genus Fructobacillus. Next base: position 96,222 of record NZ_JACOFN010000006.1, on the reverse strand, counting down.
TAAGTCATTTTCTTTTGAAAGCGACCCGAGCGAATTTGTTGTGAGAGTTCTTTTGCTTGCTCATCAGCTGCTTGTTCTGATGAACAATACCACTTTTTGTAGAAGGGAATTGCGTTTTCAACGCAAACAAACCATGAACGTTTACTGGCAGAGTATCCTGAGTGAACGTAGAACTCAACAGTATCATTATTTTTCATTGGCTCATTTGAAACAGTAAAGTTAATCATGGTGCACCTCCGAAAGTATTGCGTATTGATTTAATAGTAAGTTTAGCAATCTTATATTTCGGCTATATGACTGATAAATTACGGCTTAGGGGCAAATTATAAAAATATTACTAATTTTGAAATTTATTATTCGGTAAAAGGTGGAATTCTCATTTTATTTATAGCTGTTCTAAAGCAAAAAGACCTCCGAGTAAAATCGGAAGTCTTTTTTGTAATAATTTATTAATGAACGATTAGTGTTTCTTTGTTGTGAAGTAAAGTCCGGCCGCGAGTGCGGTAAATAAGAATGGCGCTGTGATAAAGGCGTTTTCGGAAACGACTTTGGCAGTGGCAGGTAAAGCAGCTGCAAGGGATTCGTTACCTCCCGTTGAGGGGAGGTTCAATGAGTGGTGAGAGGAACGGTTGTTGTTTGAATCATTCGTTCCATTGTTGCTTGCATTGCTTCCACTATTGTTTGAACTTGATCCGCCGTTATCATTGTTATTCGATGGTGTATCCGCAGACTTAGCGCTGTAAATAACATTGACAGTTTCGCTTTGTGTATCATTGTCATCCAAAGTAGGAAGGTTTGTGGAAATTGTCTTAACATTCTTTCCGTTAACCGTTGGATTGATTAGCTGACCATCATTCAATGATTGCGGTACATCAATGTTGTCAAACGCTTGGTCAGCAGTTGAATCGGCTTCCCAGTCTGAATATGTCTTATAGTTCGTTCCAGCTAAAGTCGTTACCGTACGGTGGAAGTGCAGTGTCTGCGTTGTTGGTGCTTGTCCAGCAATTTCATTGCCTTTTGCATCAACGTAGTTGACCGTACGAGTGAGTGTTTTGTTTTCAGTAGTCTTTGTTGCCGAAGAGCAAACGTACCAGCCAGCAGTCTTAGTACCAGTTGTAAACATGCTTTGGAATTCAGACTTATTCAGGAGATATCCCTTAGGGTCAGTCAGCGTTCCACTATTAGCAGCGATGAAAGCTGAGTAACCGTTACCGAGTTCAGCATCATCGTAAAAGAAGGCGTTTGGCATTTTGATAGCAAGTGTTGTTCCGTTACCAGTGTTTTCAAACATGTCGCTTACACCGGTCTTGTCGAGTACGACATGTGCCGTCCCCACTATAATTTTAGTCACAATTTTATCAGTAGTGAAACTGCTGATATCAATTGATTTCAAAGCTGTTGAATCTTTGAAAAGACTGTGCATGTCGATCAAACTTGATGTGTTGAAATTTGATAGGTCAAGTGACTTGATGTTTGGCATGTGACTGAAGGTGTCGTTTAGGTAGACAACCTTGCTAGTGTCAAAGTTTGATAGGTTCAAGGACTGCAGGCCAGATTCCATGAAGGTAGCTTCAAAAGTGGTTACGTTGCTAGTATTAAAGCTAGAAAGATTAACTGATTGTAAGTTTTGGGTGTTAGTAAACATCCAGGACATGTCAGTTACTTTGGAGGTATCAAAGCCGGAAAGATCAAGTGATGTGATGGTATCTTCGTAGTTGAACATGGCGTTCATTGAGGTGACGTTACTAGTGTCTAAGTAGTTTAGTCCCTTGAAGTCTTCCAAATGTCGTAACATTGCAAATAGTTGAGTACAGTCTTGCGGTGCTTGAACCGTTTGTGTGAACACGATGTGCTGGAGTTCTGGGAACATCTCATCGATACGTTGGGATGCTTCTTTGATTGATGGCAGTGTCCCGCCACTAGTAAAGGTCAATGTATTTGTTGCATTGTCATATTGATATGAAACGCTACCATATGTTCCAGTAGTGGTATCAGCACTGGCTGAAATCGTACTGTTAGGTAATAGATGAGTGCCTTCGTTTGAAACAAGTGACCCTGCACCAAGAAGTGCCAGCGTTGAAACAGAGAGAACGACCCAGTTCTTTTTGGCTGACAGTTGTAAACGTGTTTTTCATTAGTATTAGTATTTTCTCCAGGAAAAGTGCTGAATTTTCAATTGATTCTTACTTTAGAAAAGATGCACTGAATAATTTGTATAAGTTAAATTGTAACATTTATTTCATAATTATTTTATTATTATGACAGAAATGAGTTGTCTTTATTCTAGCCAAGAAAACATAAAAGAAGATTAAAATTTTGAGTGTATGGTAGTGGAAAGTAGTCTCTTTTTTTAATTGTGGGTATGGAATGCTTTACTGCAGAAATGTTCTATAATGTCTTTAGATATGCTGTCGGGTCATTGTCGTGTGCCTGTCGTGTACAGAATGCTTAGTTTTTATTAGGATTGAAGTATGGATAAAACAAATGTAGCAAAATTCAGAAAAGAACGTGGTTGGACACAAGAAGAACTGGCAGAAAAGTCTTATCTAACAGTTCGTACTATTCAGCGAATGGAAGCGGGGAAAGACGTTTCGTTAACTTCACTGAGTTCTGTGGCAAAGGCCCTTCATGTCTCGGTCAGTGATTTATTTGAAGACATCGAAGAGGAACAAAAGGAAGTACAAGTGATGGAGTTTTCACAGGAATTGGAACGGCAAAAGAAAGAACGTCGAGCTGAAAAGAGCACAATGACATTACTGACCTATGCCGTTTTGTTTTTAGTCCTGATGTTAACCGGTTATCCAATTGGGCAGTTACGAGAAAGTAAGCAAGCATTCTGGGGTAGCGTTTGGATTGCATGTCTCTTCCTAGCGATGGCGTTACTGATTTACTTTAATCGGATTATTTGGAGTCGACACCTTGATCGCAAATATCCGAAAACGGTGGGATATGATTTGAAACGACATGTACAAGAGCCCATTCAAAATGGTTGGCAGTTTGCAGCCCGCTACTGGTGGATTATCTTTCCAATTGGTGGCTTTGCGTTTGGTATCTTCTCCGCGTTTTGGGGAGCAACACATTAATAGAAAAAACGTCTCGGATAACCGAGACGTTTTTTGTTTGAAAAGTCTTATTAGTTATTGATTTGATTTTTTAGTTTATGGAGTAGGTGCGACTTTTTAAGTAAAAGTAATACAGCTAATCCAAGGAGGCTCCCCATTGCAGCTGATGGAAGAAAGAAGGGGATGAGATGTCCCCAATTACCACCCTTCATGCCATAAAAAGCGACCATAAATGGGTAGGACAGTAGTGCCCCGAACACGCCAGAACCGATGGCTTCGCCAAGTGCCAGTAGGTAGATGTTCTGTGTTTTCTTGTAAATGTAGCCGGATAGCAGTGGACCAACGATGCCACCGGTAACAGCCATGATGGTGCGACCGGAAAGCATACGAAGTGAACCACAAAGGAAGGCAGCAGCCATTCCGTACCATGGGCCTAGTAGGTAGACTGCCAAGACGTTAACGAAATGTTGGAAGGGGGCCATGGCCGGGAAGACGACCATCGTGTTGAGGACGTAGGCGAGAGCAGCGAGCATAGCAGTGACAATTAGCTTCTTACTGGAAAGTTTTTTGTTCATTGGAGAACTCCTTTGTATATTTTGTATAAAAACAATAGATTATTTTTGTACAAATCATGCCGAAAAAAGCCTCCTTTTCTTCGTTTTGTCCACAAAAAAAGGACGCCCGAAAAAGACGTCCGCATTAAAAGCGTGGAAGTGATTCCTACGACGGCATGATCCGTATCAGGTCAATGGGTCGGTAATGTATTACCCTCTCAGCCCGTCGCACGGACTCCCCGAAGAATTATTATAGGTAGAAATAGTAAAATTGTACAGAAAAACTTGTATTAATAAAAAAGAAGTTTAGACTAGATGCAAATGATTTAGTGCTTATTTTGGCAGGAGGTTCTATATGTCACTTAATCCAACAGAACGTGTGAATACCATTCGAGAATTGAATGAAAACTTCCAATTGTTAGGATGGCCGATTGAACGGGTGGCTGAAGCGCTAAAAACTAGTCCACAACACTTGGAAGACGTTCTTCAATTAAAGACTTCTTTTATTGAGGAACCTTGGATTTTAAAGATTTTCTTAGAAAAAGAACTTTTGTCTGAGGGTAAAAAGCCAATTGCTTTTTCAAAGTTAACTGGTGACCCAAGCCAGTATTGGTTCTTAGAACAGAGTCGTATTGAAGCAGGCCATTTAGCAAATTAAAAACAGCACCCCGGCCAAAGAATGGTGGGGGTGTTTTTGATTTTTGATATTGAAAAGTTGTCATATTTACATATAAATTAGGCTATGATAGCATCTTATTATTATATTTTTTTGACTAGTGGGGAGAAACGCTTTGGAGAAGAAGCCAAAAAAGAATAATAAGAGTTCAATTGTTTTAGCTTATAGTTCATTTATCTTATTGTTGTTAACTCAAAATCTCGTCTTTCTTGTAGGAACGATTGTTTTTTTAGTTTGTATGCGTCTGCCGGAATGGATAGCAAACGTAACAGAATTCTATAAAGAATTTATGTTTGAGGTTTTTCATGTAAGTAAGTATCGCGATTATGAAGGTACAGAACTTAATTTTAAATGGATGAACTATTTTCTGGTTGCTCTTTTAGTTCTGTTATTCTTTTTTAGTAAATCGTGGTATTTCCTTTTAATGATATTGATTCCTTTTGTTGATCAACTGTTTTGGTTGTTCAAAGTAAAAAAGTAATGTTGATTTTCTTATTATAAAAAGCAGCTTCTAAACGGAGCTGCTTTTTTATTTGAAGAAATCAATCACTTTTTCTAGCATTTCTGCTGTGTACTGGCCCTGGTTAACCCTGTTTTGAATAGGACGTAAATTTGCTTGCATCATCCGATATGTTTGTTGATCAATTTGTTGTAGACTAGCTTCTAGTTCATCTAATGAATCGATGGTAAATCCAATGTTCCGTTCGTTAACCATATCAGCCAGGTAGGAGTGTGACCAAACGATGATTGGAAGACTAGCCTTTATATAGAGAGAAGCCTTATGTGGTGCGTTGATTTTCGTATAGCTTTGAAAATATTTATCGTCATAATCGGAGTCCCAGAGCAGTCCAAATCCGGATTGAAAGGCTAGGGTGATTTCGTCAGGGGGAAAAGAGCCGACCCATTCAACTGTGCTGGGTAGTTCGATTTCTTTCCACTTTTTAGGGCGTGATCCGAAGAGCCGGAGTGCTGGGCCGTTGTAAGTTTGTAGCCAAGGAGCCTTTTGCCAGGTGCCAGCGTAGTTAATGACTTTTTCAAAAGTTGGGGCAGAAGCTGGGGATATCCCAAGGTAATCAAAGAGGTTGATAGTAATGGCTGTACTGTGAATACCATGTGCTTTAAATTGTTCAATCATTTGCTGACTGTGGGCAACAATTAGGTCGGCCTTTTCTGCTAGTTGCCACTCCCAGGCTTTTTTTCGTTCGACGCGGAGGGGCTCAAAGTCGTGGATTAATAAGGTGTATTTAGCACCGCGCTTTTGAATAGCCTGTTGAAACTCTTTTTCAAAGTTTTCTGACATGTAAGTTGGGAACTGGTGAACGATAATGTCCCCGGGCATGACTCTTTTTAGCATCGTGTCAATTTTGCTACTGCGTACTTCGTCAGAAAAACGAACGTCGTTATATCGTTCGATTGGGAGTCGCTGCCAACTTTGGTCTTCTGCTATTTGAGCAAGATCAGCTTTTGCCTTTAGCGCGCCGGCCGGCATCCAAGGTTCAATTGTCTGTGTGATATAGTGCATGTTTCTCTAATTTTTCTCCAATAAAAGTCGAGTAAGGACTAGACCAATTGATAAAACGATGTTAGAATATCTAACGTAATTCAGAATCCCCTCTAGTTGGCCTGCTAGACTGAAGTTAACAATGCAAGAGGGGTTACCATGAAAAAAGGATTACTAACAGTTTTGGTGGCGCTTTCTGCGCTTTTTGCAGTTTTCGGACTTTCTAAGAATACCGCAAGTGCCAGTGAGCCAAATTATACCATTACGTCGGATGCAACTTATGCTCCGTTTGACTTTCAGGACAAGAATAATCAATACATCGGAATTGATCAGGACTTATTGAAGGCTATCGCAAAGGCTGCAGGCTTTACAGTTACAGTGAAGCCAATGGCCTTTAACGCAGCCATGCAGTCGGTTGCTTCATCACAGGCCGACGGTGTGATTGCGGGTACGACGATTACTAATGATCGTAAGGCTGTCTATGACTTTTCTGACCCTTATTATAAGACAGGAATTGCCTGGGCAACCGCCAAGAATTCAAAGATTAAGTCTTTGTCTGATTTAAAGGGTAAAACGGTTGCTTTGAAGACTGGTACCGCTGGTGCTGAGTATGCCGAGTCAATCAAGAACCAGTACGGTTTCAAGATTACTTACTTCTCTGATTCTGATACGGTTTACCGCGATGTGATTAATGGTAACTCAGTTGCAACCTTTGCGGATATGCCTGTTTTGCAGTACACCATTAAGAACGGGACTGCTTTGAAGGTTCAAAATCCAAAGGACCCATTTGCTGCGGGGGACTTAGGATTCGCCGTTAAGAAGGGGCAAAACGCCGAATTGCTAGCCGACTTCAATAAGGGCCTAGCAATCATCAAGAAGAACGGTACTTACGATAAGATTATTAACAAGTACTTGGATGCTAAGGCGGAGACTTTTACGGGTTCTGCTAAGGATAACAGCACGGTTTGGGGAATCTTGAAGACAAACCGTTCGGCCTTCTGGTCTGGCTTGAAGCAAACGATGTACTTGACGGTTGTTGGTATTATCCTTGCTTCCCTTTGGGGATTGTTGCTTGGTGTGATGGGTGTTTCGACACATCTTTGGGTCCGCTCATTATCAACAACGGTTATCTACATTTTCCGTGGAATGCCAATGTTGGTTTTGGCTTTCTTCCTATATATTGGTATTCCAGCTTTGACTGGAACGAAGATTTCAGCCTGGTCGGCCGGAATTCTGACTTTGGTCTTAAACGAAGGAGCCTATACGGGAGCCTTTGTCCGTGGAGGATTTGAATCCGTTGATGCTGGCCAGATGGAAGCTGCTCGTTCACTGGGAATGTCACACAGCCGTGCAATGCGGAAGGTCATTATTCCTCAAGGCTTGCGCTTGATGGTGCCATCATTTATTAACCAGTTTATTATTACATTGAAGGATACGTCATTGCTTTCTGCAATCGGAATTCTTGAATTAACACAAACTGGAACGTTGATTGTCACACGTAACTCACAAGGTTTTCGTGTTTGGGCAATCGTTGCTATGATATACTTGGTTGTAATAACGTTGCTGACTTGGTTCAGTAACTGGGTTGAAAAAAGGATGAACGCATGAGTGAAGAGAAAAAAGTGAAAGTACACGTTGACAAAGTCAACAAGTCATATGGTGATAACCATGTCTTACGCGATATTTCCCTGGACGTCATGGATAACGAAGTGGTCGTAATGATTGGCCCTTCTGGTTCCGGTAAGTCGACGTTCTTGCGAATGCTCAATCTTCTCGAGAAACCAGATTCTGGTGTTATCGATGTTGATGGACATGATATCTTGGATCCAAAGACGAATATCAATAAGGTTCGCGAAAATATCGGAATGGTTTTCCAGAACTTTAATCTCTTCAATAATTACACGGTTCTTGAAAATATCACCTTGGCCCCTGTTCAATTGGGCAAGATGACAAAGGCCGAAGCCGAAGAAAAGGCAAAGGAATTGCTTGAAACTGTTGGTTTGCCAGACAAGGCGAATGTTTCTGTCAATTCGCTTTCTGGTGGACAAAAGCAACGTGTTGCCATCGCCCGTGCTTTGGCAATGAATCCTGACATCATGCTTTTTGATGAACCAACATCTGCCTTGGATCCAGAAATGGTTGGGGATGTTTTGGAAGTTATGAAGCGTCTTGCCAAGACTGGAATGACGATGGTAATCGTTACCCACGAAATGGGATTTGCTAAGCAGGTTGCCAACCGTGTTGTCTTCTTTGAATCTGGAAAGATTCAAGAATCTGGCACACCAGAACAGATCTTTACTGCACCGAAGAACGAACGTTTGCAAACCTTCTTGTCGAAGGTTATGCATGCCTAAGTTCTTCTGATACGAAAATCGAGAGGAATTAGACCATGGTCACTAAACGGTACAAACCGCTGTTGGCTGTAATGGTTGCTTTTGTTCTTGCCATTTTTATGGCTGGAACTCGCGCCGATGCAGCCCAGAAGCCTAACTACATCATTTCAACGGATGCGGCATACGCCCCATTTGATTTTCAAGATAAGAATAATCAGTACGTTGGAATCGATATGGACATTCTGAAAGAAGTGGCCAAGCGAAATAATTTCACTTACACATTAAAGCCAATGTCATTTAACGCTGCCGCACAAATGGTAGCCAACGGACAGGCTGACGGTATCATCGCCGGAATGATGATTAACGATGCTCGTAAGCAGGTTTACGATGTATCAGACCCTTACTACCAATCAGGGGTGGCTTGGATTACTAAGCCAAACTCAAAGATTAAGTCCTTGTCAGACTTGAAGGGTAAGACAGTTGCTTTGAAGACTGGAACTGCTGCTGCTAACTACGGCGCTTCTTTGAAGGATAAGTACGGCTTCAAGGTAAAGTACTTTAACGACACGGATACCATGTATAACGATGTTGTGAACGGTAATACGGCCGCAACTTTTGAAGATTACCCTGTTATCCAATACGCCATCAAAAATGGTATGAAGTTGGAAGTTCGTAACCCAAAGGACTTGGGTAACGGTGGTGGTGTTGGATTCTTCGTTAAGAAGGGCGAAAACGCCTTGCTCTTGCAGCAGTTCAACACGACTTTGGCCGAAATGAAGAAGGACGGTACTTACGATAAGATTATCGACAAGTACTTGAACTCTTCCCAAAAGACTTTTGTCGGTGAAGCTTCTGATAATAACTCTATGTGGGGAATCTTGAAGTCAAACAAGTCCGCCTTCTGGAAGGGCTTGGTTGAAACAACTAAGCTGACAGTTACAGGAATTATTTTGGCTTCCCTCTGGGGATTGCTTCTTGGTTTGATGGGAACCGCTCAGTCAAAGTTCTGGCGTGGCTTGTCAACGACGATTATCTACGCTTTCCGTGGATTGCCTTTGATGGTTTTGGCCTTCTTCATCTACATCGGGTTGCCTGGTGTTATTGGAATGAAGATTCCTGCCTTCACAGCTGGTTTGTTGACGTTGATTTTGAACGAGGGAGCCTATACTGGGGCCTTTGTTCGTGGAGGATTTGATTCTGTTAACGTCGGCCAAATGGAAGCGGCCCGTTCACTTGGTTTGTCACACCGACAAGCGATGTGGAAAGTTATCGTGCCACAGGGATTGAAGATGACAGTGCCATCATTTGTTAACCAATTCATCATTACCTTGAAGGACACGTCAATCTTGTCTGCTATCGGTATTTTGGAATTGACGCAAACTGGAACGTTGATTGTTGCTCGTAACTCACAAGGATTCCGAGTTTGGGGTATCATTGCCATCATCTACTTGGTTGTGATTACCTTGTTAACTTGGTTCTCAAACTGGGTCGAGAAAAAGATTAACTAAATAAATTAGTAAATTAAACACCTTACTCGTGTCATATATCGAGTGAGGTGTTTTTATTATGTTAATTGCAGTAACTATTTCGAATCGCTATTGTCTGGCTGAAAATGCTAAGAAAAACGAAATCTATCTCTGCCCGGGGTGCCGGGGACCGGTTCGTTTGAAACAGGGAAAATCAAATGTTGCTCACTTTGCCCATGTTTCTAAAGTCGCCTGTGCAGGCTTTTCAGAAGGCGAATCGGCAGACCACTTGGCTGGTAAACTAGCGATTTATCGCTATTTTAAGGGGAAAGTCCCCGTGCAGATTGAACCGGTTTTGACAGAAATTGATCAACGCCCGGATTTATTGGTTGGCCGTCCGGGTAGTCAAGTCGCAATTGAGTACCAGTGTTCACCAATTTCGCAAGTTGATTTAAATCGACGTAACCAGGGATATGAAAAAGTCGGTATTCGTGTTTGGTGGATACTGGGACCTGGCTATTATCAAAAGCGTTTATCCATGGCAACCATTTGTCGCTTTTGGTTGGCTGGACGCCTTTGGTTTTATTTACCGGGGGAGAAAAGCACCTTTGTGCGGGATAGTGATTACTCGAAAGCGGACTTCAAGAAGCGTAGCCAGATAAGAAATTTTTTGTCGGACCCGCTTCACATAAAAAGCAGTGCACTACCCAATTGGACGGCTGTGTTTAACTCTAATACACTTTTCCAAAGCGTAAAACGACCCGTTTTAGATATTAAACGACAACGGTCCAAGCTATCGCTGCAATTAGCCCGGGAGCAAATTAATCCGCAGATTGTTACTTACTTGTATGAGAAAGGTTTTCGAGTCGACCAAATCCCTGACATTTGTTTAGTAGGGCAATCCTTTGGGTTGAAGGTACCGAATTGGCAGTACCGATTGATTATCATATTGCTTTTAGAAAAGGCTGGGGAAAAGGGAAGAAGCAGACAAGAGTTATTAACAAGGATGGCACGTTATTTTTATTTGAACTTTCTTTATCAAAAAGAAGTAATGAACGATTTTTTGGAGGAACTACATAAGGGTGGATTTATTCAGATTGAAAGTGAGAAAGTTTTCATAAAAACCGTTCCTCCATATAAAGAATAAGGACGTCTTATGGTAAACTGGAGGAAAATAGAAAAGGGAGTCGACATGGCACAAATCACACGTGAAGAATTACCAGAAGAGTTGACCTGGGACCTTTCAACGGTCTTTGAGTCAGACGAAGCATATCAGGCGGCTTTTAATAAACTGCAGGATGAACTGCCAAAATTGGCAGAATTCCAAGGCCACTTAGCTGATTCAGCTGATATTCTATTAGCTGGTCTACAGGAAGATTTACGTATCGAACGAGCTTTTGAGAAGCTCTTCGTTTACGCTCACCAAAAGTTTGACCAGGACACGGCTAATGCCACTTATGCGGGTATGAATGCACAAGTCCAGGATTTACTTGCCCAAGTGTCTGCAGTCACTGCCTTTTTCCAACCAGAAGTTTTGGCGATGGATGAAAAGACTTTGTCAGAATACTTAAAGAAACCTGAGTTACAGGCTTATCAGCACTTCTTTGAGGTGTTGCTTTCTGAAAAAGCGCATACTTTACCAGCTGATCAAGAAGCGCTCCTTGCAGGAGCATCAACGGTAATGTCATCTGCTGAACAGACTTTCTCAGTTTTGGATAACGCTGACATTGATTTCGGTGACGTGATGACCGAAGATGGTGAAATTCAAGAGTTGACGAATGGATTATACGCCATTATGTTGCGTTCTAAGAATCCTGCCCAACGTCAAGAGGCCTTCCAGTCTTTGTATGACGCTTACATGCAGTTACAGAATACCTTTGCTTCAACGCTTTCTGCTACGGTTAAAAAGCATAACTTTTTAGCTAAGATTCGTCACTATCAGTCAGCTCAGGAAGCAGCTGTTTCTTCAAACCAAATTCCTGTTGCAGTTTACCGGACTTTGGAAGAAAAGGTGGACGCTAACCTTGGGTTATTGCACCGCTACGTTGCGCTTCGTAAGCAAGTTTTGAAGGCAAAAGAACTCCATAACTATGATTTGTACGTATCACTTGTCGATGACGTGGACTTCCCCGTGACCTATGAAAAGGCCCAAGAGATTGCATTGGCAGCCCTTGCACCACTTGGTGACGACTACCTAGCCATTGTGAAGAAGGCCTTTTCAGAACTTTGGATCGATGTTGTTGAGAACAAGGGAAAGCGCTCAGGCGCATACTCTGGTGGGGCTTACGATACCAACCCATACATTCTGTTGAATTGGCAGGATACTTTGGATAATGTTTATACTTTGGTACACGAAATGGGTCACACGGTTCATTCATATTTGACCCGTCACAATCAGCCATATCACTACGGGGATTACCCAATCTTTTTGGCTGAAATTGCCTCAACGACGAACGAAGGTTTGTTGACGGATTATCTTTTGAAGCAAACAGACGATGATAAGGTGAAGGCATTCATCTTGAACCAGTATTTGGACGGCTTCAAGGGAACGGTTTTCCGTCAAACGCAATTTGCCGAATTTGAAGCTTGGATTCACGAACAAGATGCAGCAGGTCAACCTTTAACGGCTGAAGCGATGGCGGACTTCTATGGTCAGTTGAACCAAAAGTTCTACGGCCCTGATGTTGTGGCAGACCCTGAGATTGCCTTCGAATGGACGCGTATCCCACATTTCTACTACAACTTTTATGTTTACCAGTATGCAACTGGAGAAGCAGCGGCAACGACTTTGGCACAGGGCATCTTAGAAAGAGGACAAGCGGAGTCTTATAAGGATTACTTGAAGGCCGGTTCCTCAGCTAATCCACTCGATGTGATGCGTAAAGCTGGTGTTGATATGGAAGAAGGCGATTACTTGGATTCAGCATTTAAGGTCTTCGAGAGTCGCTTGAACCAGTTAGAAGAACTTTTAAAGAAGTAAATTTTTATTCAATTAAAAGAAAAGGAAGTTATCATGACAGAAAAAGTTTTGGTTTTTGACGGTATTGATCAGCACGCTATTGATATCATGGAAAATGCGGGTTACGAAGTCATTTCAAACCCACAGGCATCGGATAAGGATTTTGCCGGTTCTAATGATATTGTTGGAATTTTGTTGATGATGTACCCAATTGATGGGGCAATTATGGATCGTTATCCAAACCTGAAAGTCATTGCTCGCCACGGTGTGGGTTATGATAACGTTGATTTGGAAGCAGCCAAGGAACGAAACATCGTTGTGTCAAACACGCCGGGTGCGAACGCAACGGCCGTTGCTGAAACCGCGGTAACTTTGATGATGATGGCCGGTCGACTTTTTGATACTGATAAGCGTGGCATTACAGATGAACGTGCGAAGTCTTATGCTAAGAGCCACCGTGGTGTTGAAGTATCAGGTAAGACAGTCGGAATCTTAGGATTTGGACACATCGGTCGTACAATTGCCGAATTATTGGTTGGCTTTGGAGTTAACATTTTAGCTTACGCTCGTCATGATAAGGACGTGCCAAACGGTCGCATGGCTTCACTAGATGAAATCTTTGAGCAGTCTGACTTTGTCGTCTCAACTTTGCCAGCAACGCCAGCAACCACTAAGATGGTTGGTGAAACAGCCTTTAAGAAGATGAAGCAGTCAGCGGTTTTGGTAAATGTTGGTCGTGGACCGGTTGTTGATGAAAAGGCTTTGATTATCGCCTTGAAGGCTGGTGAAATTGCAGCAGCGGGATTGGATGTTGTTGAACAAGAGCCAATTTCACCTGATAATGAATTGCTAGCTTTGGAAAACACTTATGTGCTTCCTCACGTGGCTGGTAATTCACAAGAAGCCTTCCAAACAATCGGTGAAACGGCAGCAAAGGATATCCTTTCTGTTGTAACTGGTAAGGGAAGCCAAAACCAAGTGAATTAAATTTAAGAGTCTTTCAGTAATTGCTGAAGGACTTTTTTATTTGTAAGAAGGGTCTCCTAGTTTCTCTTCATAATTTTTGGTATACTGTATGTGAAATACAGGACCTAGTAGAGTTGAATTAGCTGCTTAGCGAGCGGGGATAGTGAAAGCCCGTCAGTTGAACAATTTGAATTTCAGTCTGAAGTAACTTGACTTAATCGTCAACGGTGACCGCCGATACCGGTTTCAAGAGCTAGCATTTTGCTAGAAATTGGGTGGTACCGCGGCATTCGTGACGTCCCTTGGCATCGAAAGATGACAGGGGATTTTTTATTTGGATAAAAGAGGGACAAGATGACATTAGTTGAAGAACTACAAGGCTTCTTAAAGGAAGCCTCAGCCGAATTGGCGAAGAAGGATGTTGATGTCGAAGCCGTTCGTGTGACTTTCCTTGGTAAGAAGGGAAAGATTACCGGCGCTTTGAAGTCAATGAAGGATTTGGCGGTTGATCAAAAAAAGGAAGTCGGACAGGTGGGAAACCAGGTCCGTACGGCTATTCAGGAAAAGATTGAAGAAAAGAAGGCTGCACAAGCTGCTCAGGCTTTGGAAGAAAAGCTAGCAGCCGAAACCCTTGATGTGACTTTGCCTGGTGCAAAGCCAAAGATTGGGACGCCACACGTTTTGCAGCAAATTATTGATGAAATCGAGACACATTTCTTGGGCCTTGGTTACCAAATTATTGATGATCCAGTTGATTCACCTGAAGTGGAGACGGACGAATACAACTTCGAACGTGAAAACTTACCAAAGGATCACCCAGCACGTGATATGCAGGATACTTTCTATATCACACCTGAAATTTTGCTTCGTACGCAAACGTCACCAGTTCAATCCCGTGTCATGGAAAAGCACGACTTTTCAAGGGGCCCATTGAAGATGATTGCGCCTGGAAAAGTCTACCGTCGTGATACCGACGATGCTACCCACTCACACCAGTTCCACCAAGTGGAAGGTTTGGTTGTTGGAAAGAACATTACAATGGCTGATTTGAAGGGAACTTTGCTTTCAATCATGCAGGAACTCTTTGGCGAAAAGCACCAAATTCGTTTGCGTCCTTCTTACTTCCCATTTACGGAGCCATCAGTTGAAGTTGATGTTTCCTGGGACGAAGTAACTCCTGATACAAAGCCTGAAGACATTAAGTGGATTGAGGTTTTGGGAGCTGGAATGACCCATCCAAACGTCTTGAAGATGGACGGCATTGACCCAGAAGAATACACGGCCTTTGCCTTTGGATTGGGACCTGACCGTTTTGCCATGTTGAAGTACGGCGTAGAAGACATCCGTCAGTTCTACCTAAACGACACACGTTTCTTAGAGCAGTTTAACGAGCGAGGTAACTAATCATGAAGACAAATTTGAAATGGTTGAATGAATACTTGAAGCCAGGTTTGGATTTGAGCGAACAGGCCGTTTTGGACCTCACCCAACAAATTGAATTAACGGCTGTTGAAGTCGAAGAAGTCGGTCAAGCAGCTGCTAAGCAGGACGGTTTGGTTGTTGTCCGTGTTGAGGAAGTGAAGGATCACCCTGATTCTGACCACTTGCACATTACACAGGTCTTTGACGGTAAGGATACTTTCCAAGTCGTCACTGGTGCACCAAACGTTGCCGAAGGCCAATTGGTAATCTTGGCTAGCGTAGGTTCACACATTATTGACCGTGAATCTGGTGAATTGGTTAAGATTCGTAAAGCAAAGTTGCGTGGCGAAGTTTCATACGGAATGCTGTCAGCCTTGCAAGAGATTGGCCTACCCGATGCGGTTTGTCCAACACCAATCGAAGATGGTATCTACGTCTTTGATGCAAATTCAGGCGTAAAACCTGGGGATGATGCGCTAGAAGTTCTTGGCTTGAAGGACCCAATGATTGATACTGATTTGACACCGAACCGTGCCGATTTGTTATCAATGCGTGGGATGGCCTATGAATTAGCTGCCATGACTGGACAGGGTGTTCAGGAAGTGACTGAAAATGGTGCCACAGAAGCGGCCTTCTTAGCGGATGACCAAATTTCTGCTGCAATCGATAGTCCTGAATTGGCCACTGGAATTGCGATGTCTGTTGTCAATGGCGTTTCTGTTGCACCTAGTGCATTAGCAATGCAAAGCCGCTTGTGGACTTCTGGCATTAAGCCAGTTAACAACGTCTTGGACGCGATGCATTACTGGCTGTTGGCTTCTGGACAACCTTTGGCAGCCTTTGACTTGGATAAGCTGGCCGATAAAGTCGTTCGTGTGCGCTTGGCGGAAGAAGGCGAAGTGCTAGGTCAAGGGGATGGCGAAGAAGCGATTGCCCTCCGTGCTGGTAAAGACATTGTCTTGTCGGCTGGTAAGCAAATCATCGCCTTAGCAGGGATTGCTGCTGACCCAGACTTTGCCGTAAATGAAGAGACAAAGAATGTGTTGCTTGTGGCTGGTCAGTATAACCCAAGTGCCATTCGTCAAGCTGCTCGTCGTCATGCTTTGCGTTCAGAATCATCCTTCCGCTTGGAACGTGGCATTGATTTGTCAAACACTAAGGAAGCTCTTGCTTCAGCTGCTAACGCTGTTGCTAAGAACGCTAAGGGAGAATTGGCCAAGGGTCAGGCTGTTGATGGCTTTGAAAACAGCGAACCGGTTGTGATTAAGACAACGGTGGCACGAATTAACCAGGTTTTGGGAACGACTTTGTCGAACGAAACGGTGGTTGAACTGCTTGAAAAGTTAGCGCTGACAGTTGCGAACAAGGATGGCCAATTGACAGTGACGGTCCCTGGTCGACGCACGGATTTGACTATCCCAGCCGATTTAGTTGAAGAAGTTGGCCGCCTTTATGGCTACGACAACTTGCCAACGGCTTTGATTGATGGCCAGTCAACGGCAGGTGATTTAACAGCACGTCAAAAGAAAATTCGTGCCTCACGTAAGATAATGCAAGCTTTGGGATTTGACCAAGCCATTTCTTACGCCTTGATGACGCCTGAAAAGGCAACGGCCTTCAACATGGTTGGACAACATCCAGTTTTGGCTTTGGACTACCCAATGTCTTCTGACCGAACGACAGCCCGTCAAAATTTGATTTCAGGTTTGATTGATGATGTCGCTTATAACGTGGCACGTTCCGTTAAGAACATTGCTTTGTACGAACAGGGCCGTGTTTTCTTGAATGATAATGCTGCCGTTCAGCCAATTGAAGAGGAACACATTGCCGGCATTCTTGTTGGATCGATTGCTGAATCGACTTGGCAGGCAACGGAGAAGGAACGCGAGGTAGACTTTTACGCCATGAAGGGACGGGTAGAAAGCTACCTGGAAAACATTGGTATTGAGCACGTTACTTTCAAGCAAGCACAGAAGATGCAGAACATGCACCCTGGTCAAACGGCTGATGTTTATTCTGGTGGTATCTATCTTGGTTACGTTGGGCAAGTACATCCTGAATTTGTTGCTAAGCAAAAGTTACCAGCCATCTTCGCTTTTGAATTGAATTTGGAAGAAATTATTCGTTTGGCAAAACGTGACAATGCTTACCAACCAATTTCGCGTTACCCTCAAATTAGCCGTGACTTGGCAATTTTGGTTGACCAGAACGTTACGAACCAAGCGGTTCTTGATACCATTTGGGAAACTGCTGGTAAGCATTTGAAGGATGTTTCCTTCTTTGACTTGTACACTGGAAAGGGAACGCCTGAAGGCAAGAAGTCATTGGCCTATCAATTGACCTACCAAGATCAAGAAAACACCTTAGTTGAAGAGCACGTTGCAAAGGACTTTGACAAGGTTACAAAGGCCTTGGAAGAGCAACTTGCTGCCGAGATTCGTTAATATCATTTGTAAGCTGACCGTAAACCCCGTATAATCGAGGTAAAACGATAGCTAAGTAGGAATTCGCCTCATGGCAAAAATTATTATTAATGGTGGCCACAAAGTCTCTGGTCAAGTGACTATTGGTGGTGCTAAAAACTCAACAGTAGCCCTGATTCCAGCAGCTATTTTAGCTGATACAGCGGTTCACTTTGACAACGTTCCACAAATTTTGGACGTTAAAAACTTACAATATATTTTAGCCGCCATGAATGTTCATTCAAACTTTCATGATGGCGACCTAGAAATTGATCCAACAACCATCAAGGAAGCGCCATTGCCAGCAACGGCCATTAAGTCTTTGCGTGCCTCCTACTATTTCATGGGGGCATTGCTTGGACGCTTTGGTCGTGCAACGGTGACTTTCCCGGGTGGTGATAACTTAGGTTCACGTCCCATTGACCAGCACATTAAGGGCTTTGAAGCACTTGGTGCGAAGGTCACTGAAAAAGATGATGTGATTAACATCGATGCGACTGAAAACGGATTGGTTGGGGCACGCATTGCTCTTGATACGGTTTCAGTTGGAGCCACGATTAACATTATTTTGGCTGCGGTTCGTGCTCAGGGCCAAACCATTATTGAAAACGTGGCCAAAGAGCCTGAAATTATCGATATTGCAACCTTTTTGAACAATATGGGTGCTAATATTCGTGGGGCCGGTACGGATACTATCCGTATTACTGGTGTTGATACGTTGAAGGCCCAGAATACGCACACGGTTATTCCGGATCGTATTGAAGCCGGAACGTACATGTCAATGGCTGCTGCATATGGAAACGGTGTAACAGTGCAAAACGTCATTCCTGAACACTTGGAGTCATACACTTCGAAGTTGATTGAAATGGGCGTTGATATGACAATCGGTGAGGACTCGATTTACATCGGTCCTTCCCGTGCTTTGAAGCCTGTTCAAATTAAGACGATGCCTTATCCTGGTTTCGCCACTGATTTGCAACAGCCAATCACACCTTTGCTATTTCTAGCAGATGGTGAGTCAACAATCATCGAGACGATTTACCCAAAGCGTATTCGCCACATTGCTGAATTACGTCGAATGGGGGCTGATGTTGCCTCGTTGAACCCAGGTGAAATTAAGGTTAACCATTCAGAACGCTTGGTTGGAACAACGGTTGAAGCCGCTGAAATCCGCGCAGGAGCCGCCTTGGTTATTGCAGCCATTATGGCCGATGGGCAAACGGTTATCGATAACGCTTCTCACATTTTGCGTGGTTACGACCGCTTGGCTGAAAAGCTTCGTGGACTAGGTGTTGACCTAACCATTGAAGGCGTTGATTTAATCAATTTAATGCCATAAGTTCTTGTCAAAAAGTAGCGAACATGCTACACTAATACAGTTAATAACTGACTCTGGCTATGAATAGTCAGGGCGCTAAGGAGATCAATCATGAAAGCAAACATCCACCCAAATTACCGTCCAGTTGTCTTCATCGACGCCGCTACTGGTAAGAAGTTCTTGTCAGCTTCAACTGTTGAAACTGAAACAACTGCAGAATTCGAAGGTCAAGAATACCCATCAGTACGTATGGATATCACTTCAGACTCACACCCATTCTACACTGGTAAGCAGAAGTTTACTCAGGCTGATGGTGCCGTTGACAAGTTTAACAAGAAGTTTGCTAACTTCGGTTTCAAGAACAAGTAAGTTCTTAAATGAAAAGCGCCCACCTCGGTGGACGCTTTTTCTTTTTCGAGTTTCGTCTCAGTACCCTATTTAGGAGTAATCATGGCAAAGACAACACCACCAGTAAAGCTAAATGAAAAAGTCGAATTGACCATTTCAAAGATTCGTCAGAACGGGATGGGCTTGGCTTTTGCTGATGATAAGAAGCAGTACCCAGTTTATTTGGCGGATGCCATGCTAGGCGAGACCGTTTTGGCGGAAATTATTCAAGTCGATAAGCTATCAGCTTACGGTCGCATTGTCTCTTGGGTTGAAAAAAATCCCGAACGGATTGATGCCAACCGTGCCTATCTGCTTGAAGCTGGAACGGCACCCTTAGTGAACTGGGCTTACCCAGCACAAAAGGCTTGGAAGCAGTCGCTCGTTAAGGAGAATTTTGCTGCTTCTGGACTGGATGTTCAGGTGGCAGAAGCAGTTACCATGGACGAAGATGTACCCTCTTACTACCGCAATAAGACGGTTGTGCCGGTTAAGTGGCAGGGCGGTAAACTTCTATCTGGATTCTACCAGCGGGGCACACACGAACTTGTGCCCATGGAAGACTACTTTGTTAATAACAAACGGCTGGACGAAGTAATTGTGATTGTCCGAAATATTTTGGAGAAGTTGCAGATATCTGCTTATGACCCCGATACAGAAAAAGGGGCCATTCGTTACATCATGGTGCGCCGGGGTTACTATTCAAAACAGTTGATGGTGGTTCTGGTTTCAAATGAAACGACTTTGCCAAAAAGAGATGAACTGGTCGATGAAATTGTTGCTGCTTTGCCGGATTTAACTTCCTTGGTTTTGAATAAGGCGCCTAAGAAGGATTACGTTCAATTGTCGGCAGATAATGAAACTTTGTACGGCAAGAGCCAAATTGAAGATTCTTTGTTAGGCAAGCGCTTCTTGATTGGGCCGAACTCTTTCTACCAAGTGAATCCAGTAATGACTGAGAAGCTTTACCAGACGGCAGCTGACTTAGCGAACTTGAAGGAGTCTGACCTAGTGGTGGACGCCTACGCTGGTATCGGTACGATTGGTATGTCGGTGGCAGACCGGGTCAAGCAGGTGATTGGTGTTGAGGTGGTACCTGGTGCAGTCGCCGATGCCCAAAAGAACTTAGCTCTGAATGGTATTAAAAACGCAACTTACATCTTAAAGGATGCGCCGGAGCAATTCGTGGAATGGGAAGCAAAAGGCGTGCGTCCTGACGTTGTCTTCGTTGACCCACCCCGCCGTGGTTTAACCCCTAAATTGATTGAGAAGACAGCCCTAATGGGACCGGACCGAGTGGTCTATGTGTCATGTAATCCGCTCACGGCTGCGCGTGATTGTGCGCTCTTTAAAGAGGCCGGTTACGAAATCAAAGGTCCAGTTGTGCCAGTTGATCAATTCCCACAAACCGCCCATATTGAAACGGTAACGGTCCTTAAAAAAAAGCGGTAAAATGAAGACAGCTTTCAACGGGGTGATGCCTGTTGGATACGTTTCATAACAAATTGGTTTAGAGAATTTTTTTACTTATAAAGTCAAAGGATAATTTCATGAAGTTAACTTTAGCAGAGGTTCAGAAGGCAACAAATGGTCGTTTGCAAGGGCAAGAGAACACGGTGGTCACTGGTGTTTCTTTTGACTCCCGGCAGGTAAAAGAGGGGGACCTCTTTATTGCCCTTGTTGGTGAAAACGACGGCCATGACTACATCCAAATGGCGATGGATAAGGGTGCAACGGCAGTGCTAGCCCAAGAGGGCCACGTAGTGCCTGGCGATGTATCTGCGGTAATTGTGCCTGATACCTTAAGTGGCTTACAAGAACTGAGCCAGTATTACTTGAATCAGGTAAAGCCAACGGTTATTGCCATTACCGGTTCCAATGGTAAGACGACGACCAAGGATATGACGGCGGCTATTT
Source organism: Fructobacillus sp. CRL 2054 (assembly GCF_028764065.1). Lineage (GTDB taxonomy): Bacteria > Bacillota > Bacilli > Lactobacillales > Lactobacillaceae > Fructobacillus. The sequence continues at coordinate 75,199 of NZ_JACOFN010000006.1, read as the reverse complement.
TGTCTTGTCAGTTCAAGACTTTTAAAACACCTGAAAACTTTAACAATGAAATCGGATTACCGGTGACTATTTTGTCCATGCCAGCAGACACTGAAATGTTGGTTTTGGAAATGGGAATGGACCGTCCTGGCCAATTAACCGCTCTTTCAAATTTAGCTAAACCTGATATTGCTGTGATTACCATGATTGGGGAAGCACACTTGGAGTTCTTTAAGACGCGTGCCAACATTGCCAAGGCAAAGTTGGAAATTGCAAACGGCTTGAAGAAAGATGGTTTGTTCTTAATTCCAGCAGATGAACCTTTGCTAACGGAAGCGGAGAACCTGCCTGTGAATACAAAGACTTTTGGACCTGTTCCAGCAGAGATTCAAGAATCCTTGCATGAAACGTCATGGACGGAACAGGGGCAAGTATTTGCAATTCCAATGCTTGGTCGTTATAATGTTAAGAATGCAGAAGCAGCGATTATGGTTGGTCAAGCACTTGGCTTAGACCTCAAGACCATGGCAAGTGCTTTGGCACATTTTGATTTAACGAAGAATCGAACAGAGATATTGACGGCTACGTCTGGCGCTCAGTTAATCTCAGATGTTTATAATGCAAACCCAACGGCCACCAAGGAAGTGTTAGCTTCTTTGGCAAAGGATAGTGCGACAAGGCCTGTTCTCGTGTTAGGCGACATGTTGGAATTGGGCGAGCAAGGGCCTGCTTTACACGCTGGTTTAGACGAAGCTGTTTTGAAAGCTCGGCCAAAGCAGGTTGATTTAGTTGGACCACTCATGGTTGAAAACTTGGCACCAGCTCTTCAAAAGGCTGATCAGCAATTGGATTTACGTACTTACCAGGCTGACCAACTGGACCAGCTGAGCCGAGATTTACAAAATGAATTAACAGAGGATGACCTTGTGTTTTTAAAGGCTTCCCACGGAATTCACTTGGAAAAAGTCCTGGCGACTTTAACTGGAAAGTAGGAAGAGCATGCTGAAACGAACTGACCTATTTCCCGCGAGGGTAAAGGTTAGCTGGACGAAGCAACCCTTGTTTTATGTTTTTGCCATTTTAGCGCTGATTATTTTATTGATTGTTCTTGTGATGATTTCTTCTAAAAAAGAGGATAAGCACATCGTTAACAAGGCCACAGCCGCTACCTCGATTAACCTTGAAAAAAAGGTGAATCCAAAGGAAAAGGTTGCGACTAAACTTGATCAGTCTTTAACTGGCGCTCATTTTTCTGGAACAGCCTTAGTCGTTAAAAACGGGAAAGTCCTTCTTCATAAGGGCTATGGTAAGGCAAACGTTCAAAAGGAAAAATGGAATGGTCCGACAACGACTTTTCCGGTAGCTTCGACGGCTAAAATCTTAACTGCCATTTTAATTGGACAACAGGTTGATGCTGGAAAGCTCAAGTATGACACGAAGCTTTCTGACTTTTATCCTGGGGTACAAAATGCGGACCAAATTACGGTTCGAGACCTTTTGACCATGACTTCTGGCTTGAAACAGAGTAAGCAACCGGATAGCTATACTGATGATATGGCAAACGTGGACTTCTCGGCAGCTAACGCTGAAAGTTCTGGTGGGGTGATTGGAACTGGGGCTGGTTGGTCTTACCAGCCAATTAACTATCGTTTGCTTGCGGGTATTTTGATGAAGGTGACTGGTAAATCCTACCAGGAATTAGCAGAGCAGACCTTCAATAAGAAGGCGAAACTAGGGATTTTATACTATCCAGCCTTTAAGAAGGCGGATAATCTCGCCAATGCTTACCAAGTAGGAACTGAGAGCGAGCGAGATGTCACTACGGTTGAATACCAACGTGAAACAGGTACGGGAAACGTTTCAATGACGACCGGCCAACTTTATCAGTTATATCGTGATTTCTTTGATAATAAGTTTGTAAAGAATCATAAAGACCTGCTCAAGCAACACCTTCCGGCACATTATGCTTCAGGTTTGTATGGTTATGGTGACGTTTATGAGGGACACGGTATCTTTTCTGGATATGAATCGAATGTAGTTGTTTCAAACCATGGAAAGAACGCTGTTATTTTACTTTCTAACCAGTATGATAATGAACATTCAGTTCAAAAGATTGGTCAGCAATTCTTCACGGAGTTGACCGGGGAAGCGGCCCCTTAATGCCGCATAAGTACCGATTTTGGTCGGTACCAATTGAGTCAGCCCAGCTAGACTATAAACCGCTCGGCCTTTTAAACGCGCAGGAAGCGCGTTATCATAGATGTAGACCAATTTTGGTCTTAGAGCGCGCTTTTTGTGCTTTTAAAGGAGAAAATTTTGAAGTTTGAAGAACTCGGCTTGTCACAAGCCATTTTGCAGTCCATCGCCGCCCACGGATACGTGGAAGCAACGCCAATTCAGGAAAAGACTATTCCTTTGACTTTGGCCGGCAAGGACGTTATCGGGCAAGCACAAACGGGAACTGGTAAGACAGCTGCCTTTGGTTTGCCAATTTTGGAACACATTGATTTGGATAACCCTAACATTCAAGCGGTTATCATTTCCCCAACTCGTGAATTGGCAATTCAAACTGCCGATGAATTGAAGAAGTTGGGATCAGACAAGCACGTTAACGTGCAAGTTGTCTTCGGTGGATCAGACATTCGCCGTCAGATTCAAGGCTTGAAGTCAAAGCCACAAATCTTGGTTGGAACTCCTGGTCGTTTGCTTGACCACATCAACCGTAAGACTGCTAAGTTGGATAAGGTTCAGACTTTGGTCTTGGATGAAGCCGACGAAATGTTGAACATGGGATTCTTGGATGACATCGAAGCAATCATTGCTAAGGTAAACCCTGAACGCCAGACGTTGCTCTTCTCAGCCACTATGCCTGAATCAATTCGTCGTATCGGGGTGAAGTTCATGACGAACCCTGAGATGGTTAAAATTGAAGCAAAGCAATTGACGACTGACTTGGTTGAACAATTCTTCATCCGTTGCCGTCACGAAGAAAAGTTTGATGCTTTGACTCGTACGATTGATATTCAAGAACCATTCTTGGGAATTGTTTTCGGACGTACAAAGCGTCGTGTTGAAGAATTGGCCCGTGGATTGGAAGCGCGTGGTTACCGTGCTGCTGGTTTGCACGGTGATTTGACACAGCAAATGCGTTCACGTGTCTTGGATCAGTTTAAGAAGCACGAAATCAACTTGTTGGTTGCCACTGATGTGGCTGCCCGTGGATTGGATGTTAAGGACGTTTCTCACGTTTATAACTTTGATATTCCTCAAGATCCAGAATCATACGTTCACCGTATTGGACGTACTGGTCGTGCCGGTGCCACAGGTACTTCTGTTACTTTGGTTGCGCCAAATGAAATGGACTACTTGCGTGCCATCGAAGATTTGACGAAGAAGCGCATGACGCCATTGCAACCTGCTACTTTGCAGGAAGCTCGTCTGGGACGTATTAACGGCTCACTTGACGAAGCAGCTGCTTTGATGGGCAAGGTTAAGCCAGAAGAAATGCAAGCACAGGTTGCAGCATTGATGAGCCAGTTCACACCAGAACAATTGGCTGCTGGTTTGTTGGCATCCGTTGCCGGCTTGGAAAAGCAAAACGCCCCTGTGACATTGTCACGCGAACGTCCATTGCCACGCCGTAAGGGTGGTAAGGGCGGCTCACGCGGAGGCTACCGTGGTGGAAACCGTCGTGGCAACGGTGGTGGATACCGTGGACACCGTGATGGTGAACGTCGCGGAAATGGTGGCGGAGGCTACCGTGGCCGTCGCGATGGCGAACGCCGTGGAAATGGTGAACGTCGTGGTAACGGTGGTGGTTACAAGGGTAACAACCATGGCGGCGAACGCCGTGGAAATGGTCAAGGCCGCAAGCGTGACTTCACTGTTCGTGAAAAGGGCTAAGCCATTATAATTTAACGAATAAAACTTATAAAACCGTCTGTTATCAGACGGTTTTTGTGTTTATAATGGAACTAGATATGAAGGGAGGGCGCCATGACTTTTGAAGAAACATTGGCTTATATTCATTCCCGGCCAAAGTCTGGGAAAAAGGATAGTCAGGCTCGTATGGCTGCCCTTCTTTCAGCCTTGAAACATCCAGAAAAACATTTACCAGCCGTTATTCACGTCACGGGAACAAATGGTAAGGGGTCGGTGGCCACGATGCTCTCCGCCATCGGACAGGCTGATGGCTTAAAAGTCGGGCTCTTTACCTCGCCCTATATCATTGCATTTAACGACCGTTTTCAGATTAATGGTCAGGATATTTCAGATGATGAATTGACTAAGATAACCGGTCGAGTGAAATCAGCCGCTGATCAAGTTGAAAAAGATTCGGATGGAGAGTTGCGTCCCACTGAATTTGAAGTGGTCACGGCCATTATGTTTTGTTATTTTTCTGAGTCAGCACTGGATTTAGCCGTCATTGAAGTTGGCATTGGCGGCCTCTATGATTCAACAAATTTGATGCCCCAAAAGGAAGTCGCAGTAATTACCTCCGTTGCCCTTGATCACCAGGCGATGCTTGGGGATACTTTGGCTGAGATTGCCAAACAAAAGGCTGGCATTATCTTAGAAAAACAGCCAACAGTCATTGGACCCAACATTCCGAAAGAGGCGCTATCCGTGATTAAGAAGGAGTGCCTGAAAAAGGAAAGCTCTCTCGTTTTAGCCGAACGGACATTCTTGAAGTCGAATTTGCACGGTGAATTTCAGGAGGAAAATAAAGCGACAGCTGTTACGGCCTATCGAGTATTTCGACCAAATGTGGAAGAAAAGGTTCTTCAAGAAGGTTTATCAACAGCCTTTATTCCTGGACGCTTTGAAGAGGTATTGCCGGATGTTTATCTTGATGGGGCGCATAACCCCGCTGGCTTAAGCGCATTAAGAAAAACGATTGATAAAAAGTTTGATCAACCGGTCCTCTTTGTTATTGGGGCTTTAGCTGATAAGCATATTGAGACATCCTTAAGAACGCTTTCAGATGACTCTAAGATTGACTTGTTTTTCTTTGATTATGAAGGGCTGCCAGGAAGAGCGGGTATGAAGGTGCCTGACTTTCTAACTAATCAGCGGCTTTGCTCAGTTGATGAGGCAGTAGAACTTGCTCATAACAGTCATCGACCGCTAGTATTTACTGGTTCACTTTACTTTATCTCAGATGTAAGGAGGCATTTATGCCAGAAGAAAAAACACTTAGTCCAAAATTGATTCTAAGTATTTTATCAATTGCACTTATTGCTTTTACAGACATCATGTTGGAAACGGCCTTGAACGTGTCTTTTCCAGTGTTGATGAAAGAGTTGCACGTGGATGCAGCGACCGTTCAGTGGCTGACATCTGGCGTTATTTTGCTGACTTCGATGGTGATTATCATGTCATCTTGGCTGAAGGATCGCTTTCACAACCGTTCCCAGTTCATGGCTGCTGGAATCATTTCACTGGTTGGAATTTTAATTGATGCGGTATCGAATCAGTTCCCCATGGTTCTTCTTGGACGACTCCTGCAAGGTGTTGGAGCCGGTGTTGGTCTTCCTTTGATGAACAACGTGATTTTCGAACAGGTACCAGCCAACCGACGTGGAACGATGGTTGGATTAGCCTCTTTGATTGTTTCTTTCTCACCTGCCTTAGGCCCTGCCTTCGGAGGATTTTTAACGGATGCCTTTGGTTGGCACATGGTCTTTTGGGTAGTGATTCCTTTGCAATTGCTAGCCCTCGGGCTAGGTTGGGCAACCATTCAGCAAACGGTACCTACTAAGAAGGTCAAGTTTGACCTGATTGGTTGGTTGCTCTTGTCAACCTTTTTCATCGGTGGCTTGATTACCATTGACCGTTTCTCTGCAGATGGCCTTTGGAATGTACCAAGCATGATTGCTTTAGCAGCCTTTGTCTTTGGACTGTTAGGCTATTACCTATACGCTCGAAACGAGAAGGAACCATTACTTTCACCAAGTATGTTTGCAAAGCCAATGTTTCGGCTCTCTGTTTTTGCAGCCTTTATTCTGCAGATGGTTAACTTGACCTTTAACTATGCTATTCCAATGGGCTTGCAGTTGATTTTGCACCAAAGTTCATCCGTAGCTGGTTTAGTTTTGTTCCCAGGTGCTCTTGGATTAGCATTCATGGCGGTGATTTCTGGAAATCTGTATGACCGGTTTGGGGTGCGTTTGCCAAATAACATTGGCTTAGCCTTAATTACTTCCGGAGTTGCCTTTATGGCCGTTCTCCCACTCACCGTATTGACTGCAACCGTGGGCTTTTCACTCATGCAGTTAGGCGTTGGTTTCTGGAACGGAAACAACATGACCAATGCCATTTCAAACATGGACCGGAAGTACCACAATGCTGGTAATTCCATCTTTGCTGCGGTAAATAATTATTCTGCCGCCGTTGGAATTGCTTTGGCTGCTTCAATCGTTTCGGTTTTCCAGAACAATGCCAGTTCTTTGTCACATGGAACTGCCCTTGGAATCCGTTGGACCTATATCATGGATTTGATTCTAACGATTATTGCTGCTGCCATGTCACTCCGTATCATGAAGATGACGGATGCATTGAAGGCAGAAAAAGACGAAGCTTAAAAGAAAAAGACCTGATTTTCGTACTATTCTCTAAGGAGGATGGTGATGAAGAATCAGGTTTTTTCTTTTTATGAAAGTCTGGGAGAAGATGCCAGGCAGCAGACGGATATTTTTGAATTATACTTTCCCAGTGGCTATGACTTTCTGGAGATGGATCAGGATACTAAGGAGGATTTTATCTCAGAGAATCCAAGGGTAAATAAGGCGCTATTACACGCTCTATTTGCTGGGCAGAAGATGAATCAATATGCAAGACACCGCTTGATTTCTGCTAAGCATTCTGAAAGTTTCGGCCGTTTTGCACAAGCAGAGATGGGTCACTTGAAACAGGAGCAGGTTTGTTTAGCACTCTTAAACACGCAGTTGGATATGATTGGATGGGAGGTGGTTTTCGTTGGTACTTTAACTGAAGTATCGGCCTCCCCTCGTGAAATTTTTCAACGGGCCTTGCTTGCAAATGCTTATGGAATTATGTTGGCTCACAATCATCCCTCTGGGAACGTCCTGCCTTCGGAAGCGGACCGGTATTTTACAAAACGGTTAAAGTCCTTGGGTAAACAGTTGGGACTACCGCTAATTGATTCCTTTATTATCACGAAGTCCTCCTATTGGTCCTTTGTTGAAGAGGAGGGGGATTAATTTAAAAAAATAATCTTTAAAATGGAATTCCTAAGCAGTGAGTGAACAATAAAAATGGTAAACTAAGGGAAGAGAAAGATTGGAAAGGGGCTACAGTATGCCTGCAAAAATCGTAATGATTGGTGGTGGGTCAGGGTTACCTGTGATCATTAAGCCACTGGTTAAGGCGGACGTTGATTTAACGGCCATTGTAACAGTAGCTGATGACGGCGGTTCGTCTGGTCTCCTACGCGATTACGTTAACATTATTCCACCTGGGGATATTCGAAACATTCTTGTTGCCATGTCCAGTGCTGATCAGAAGTTATTGGACCTCTTTCAATACCGTTTCCAAACACACGATGACTTTTTAGCTAAGCACGCTGTTGGGAACCTATTGATTGCCGCTTTGACGGAAATGACAGGGGATGTTTCAGAAGCAATTCGTGAGCTGTCACACTACCTTAAAATTAAAGGGCAGGTTTATCCAGTTGCTAAGGAACCATTGATTTTGAATGCGAAGACATTATCAGGTGAACATTTGTCTGGTGAAGCAGCGATTACGGCTGCCCACCAAGCTTTGGATACGGTTTGGGTATCTGCTTCAAAGGACAATCAAAAAATTGAGGCGAATCCAGAGGCCATTGATGCCATCTTATCGGCGGATATGATTGTCTATGGACCAGGATCACTCTTTACCTCAATCCTTCCAAACATCGTTGTACCAGGTGTTAAAGAAGCTTTGCAAGTAACACCAGCTAAGCAGGTTTACATTGCAAACATCATGACCCAAAAGGGTGAAACGGACGCCTATACGGATGCCGAACACCTAGAAGTCTTGGACCGTCACCTTGGGAAAAACCTGGTTGATGCGGTTTTGACTAATCAAACAGAAGTTCCTGATGATTTTGTTGATTACCAACGCTGGGGCGAAATTTCCACACAGGTTAAGCAGGACCCAGAGGCAATTGAAAAGTTGAATGCCCAGGTTGTTTCACGGGACTTCCTATTACTGCGTGATGCTGGTGCTTTCCACGATGGTGAAAAGGTTGCAAAAGTCTTGCTGTCATTGTTGGAGGATTGAAAATGTCCTTTGCTGCAGAAGTAAAAAAAGAATTGACTGGACGCATTGTTTCAGATGACGCTGCTAAGCCTGAACTAGCTGCACTTTTACAAATGAATGGTGTTACGACGCTAGGATTTGAACAAGAAGTTCGCGTGCAAACTGACAATCCAGCCATTGCCCGTCGAATCTATACTTTGATTCGCCAGTCCTATCCAAAGGCGGAAGTGGATGTTGCGGTTAAGCAACAATTTGCTTTATCGGAGCACAAAGTGTTGACGGTTATTTTACACACTGAAGTGCAAGAGATATTGGATGATTTGGGCGTTGATCCCTTTGGAATTGACCAGTCTGTTCCAGCCTGGCTTTTAAATACTGAAGACAAGCGTGCCGCCTTTTTACGAGGGGCTTTTCTAGCAGCTGGATCTGTGAACTCACCTGAAAAGTCCAACTACCATTTGGAGATTTCGACTGGTCAGGAGGGGCTGGCCGAGCAGTTACTAGGCCTGATTAATGACTTTTTGATGCCGGTCAAGATGATTGCTCGCTCAAAGCACTACGTTTTGTATATTAAGCGTTCAGACAAGATTGTCGAGTTCTTGAAGTTAATTGGCGCGACGGAAACGATGCTCCGCTTTGAAGATATTCGTTTGGCGAAGGATATGCGTAATTCTGCCAATCGGATGATGAATGCCGATATGGCGAACCTGCAAAAGGTGGCAGATGCCGCTAATGCGCAGGTACAGGTGATTTTAACTATCCAGTCGGAAATCGGCGATTTGGATGAACTGCCAGCGAAGCTGGCCGACTTTGCCAGAGTACGCTTGGAACATCCGGATGCTTCATTGACCGAAGTTGGTAATTATTTGGAGATTTCCAAGTCCGGGGCTAATCACCGAATGCGCAAGCTAAAGGAATTGGCCAAGCAAATTGAAGACGGTACTTTTGATGCCGATAAACTATGATAAAAAGGGGGGGGAGCCCTTTTTTGTTTAGAAAAAGTCTTTTATGCGTTACAATAGAACACTAAAGAAGAATAAAGGAGATTACTATGTGGCCTGGAGTTATTGAACAAACTGCAAATGGGCGTGAGTCCTACGACTTGCCATCACGACTTTTGAAGGACCGAATTATTTTGGTTCAAGGTGAAGTGGAAGATAGCATGGCAACTTCTATCGTTGCCCAATTGCTCTTCTTGGAAGCACAAGACCCAGATAAAGAAATTTCCATGTACATCAATTCACCTGGTGGTTCAGTGACTGCAGGACTATCAATCACCGATACGATGAACTTTATCAAGGCACCGGTTACAACCATTGTGATGGGGTTGGCTGCGTCAATGGGAACCATCATTGCTTCTTCTGGTGAAAAGGGGCACCGTTTCATGTTGCCAAACGCTGAATACCTGATTCACCAACCAATGGGTGGTGCTGCTGGTGGTACGCAACAGTCAGACATGGCCATTATCGCTGAGCAATTGACGAAGACTCGTCAAAAGTTGAACCAAATCTTGTCAGATAACTCTGGTAAAGATTTGAAGACGATTGCCCGAGATACCGAACGTGATTACTGGATGTCAGCAGAAGAAACACTAAAGTACGGACTGATTGATGGAATCATGGAAAAGGCCGGGGAAAAGCCAATTACTTTAAAAAAGTAAGGTTCTAATCTAGCTTACTTCAAAAGTTTGAAGTATAATGAACATACAGACAGAAAAAATTGGAGGACGAATTAATGAAAGTTTTTGCTTACGGAATTCGTGAAGATGAAAAGCCAGCTTTGAAGGATTGGGAATCAAAGAACCCAGATATTGAAGTTGAATACACTGATCAATTGTTGACGCCTGAAACTGCCAAGATGGCAAAGGGTGCCGATTCAGCTGTTGTTTACCAACAATTGGATTACACGAAGGAAACGTTGCAAGCATTGGCTGACGCCGGTGTTAAGAACATGTCACTCCGAAACGTTGGGACTGATAACATCGATTTCGATGCTGCTAAGGAATTGGGATTCAACATCTCAAACGTTCCCGTTTACTCACCAAACGCTATCGCTGAACACTCAATGATTCAATTGTCACGTTTGCTTCGTCGTACAAAGCCAATGGACAACAAGGTTGCCAAGCATGACTTGCGTTGGGCACCAACTATTGGGCGTGAAATGCGCATGCAAACGGTTGGTATCATTGGTACTGGTCACATCGGTCGTGTAGCTATTAACATCTTGAAGGGATTCGGTGCTAAGGTTATCGCTTACGATAAGTTCCCTAACCCTGAATTGCAAAAGGAAGGCTTGTACGTTGATACTTTGGACGAGTTGTACGCCCAAGCTGATGCTATCTCATTGTACGTGCCAGGTGTTCCTGAAAACGACCACATGATTAACAAGGACTCAATTGCCAAGATGAAGGATGGCGTTGTGATTGTTAACGTTGCTCGTGGAAACTTGATGGATATCGATGCCGTTATCGATGGATTGAACTCAGGTAAGATTTCTGACTTCGCAATGGATGTTTACGAAAACGAAGTTGGTTTGTTTAACAAGGACTGGTCAGGTAAGGAATTCCCTGATCCAAAGATCGCTGATTTGATTTCACGCGATAACGTCTTGGTAACGCCACACATCGCCTTCTACACAACGAAGGCCGTTTCAGAAATGGTTCACCAATCATTTGATGCAGCTGTATCATTTGCCAAGGGTGAAACACCAGCTATCGCTGTTAAGTATTAATCATAATAAAAAGCTCCGAGTCTTAGACTTGGGGCTTTTTATTAAGCAAAATAGTTAGTTAGAACTTTTTGTAATAAGTAATTTGTATAAAAGTTATCATAATATTTGTGAATTTAATTTTACTTAGAATTTAATTTTATTCACTTTGTTCATAAATGCCTATTTAAAGGGCAATGTGTTAATTTAAGTAGAATTAAATCGGATGTTTTGGATGTAAAAGTTTGATAAAAATAACACAAAGTATGGTTTATTTAGAACAAACTGTGTTACAATATGTTTACAGAAAGAAATTTGGAGGACGAATTAATGAAAGTTTTTGCTTACGGAATTCGTGAAGATGAAAAGCCAGCTTTGAAGGATTGGGAATCAAAGAACCCAGATATTGAAGTTGAATACACTGATCAATTGTTGACGCCTGAAACTGCCAAGATGGCAAAGGGTGCCGATTCAGCTGTTGTTTACCAACAATTGGATTACACGAAGGAAACGTTGCAAGCATTGGCTGACGCCGGTGTTAAGAACATGTCACTCCGAAACGTTGGGACTGATAACATCGATTTCGATGCTGCTAAGGAATTGGGATTCAACATCTCAAACGTTCCCGTTTACTCACCAAACGCTATCGCTGAACACTCAATGATTCAATTGTCACGTTTGCTTCGTCGTACAAAGCCAATGGACAACAAGGTTGCCAAGCATGACTTGCGTTGGGCACCAACTATTGGGCGTGAAATGCGCATGCAAACGGTTGGTATCATTGGTACTGGTCACATCGGTCGTGTAGCTATTAACATCTTGAAGGGATTCGGTGCTAAGGTTATCGCTTACGATAAGTTCCCTAACCCTGAATTGCAAAAGGAAGGCTTGTACGTTGATACTTTGGACGAGTTGTACGCCCAAGCTGATGCTATCTCATTGTACGTGCCAGGTGTTCCTGAAAACGACCACATGATTAACAAGGACTCAATTGCCAAGATGAAGGATGGCGTTGTGATTGTTAACGTTGCTCGTGGAAACTTGATGGATATCGATGCCGTTATCGATGGATTGAACTCAGGTAAGATTTCTGACTTCGCAATGGATGTTTACGAAAACGAAGTTGGTTTGTTTAACAAGGACTGGTCAGGTAAGGAATTCCCTGATCCAAAGATCGCTGATTTGATTTCACGCGATAACGTCTTGGTAACGCCACACATCGCCTTCTACACAACGAAGGCCGTTTCAGAAATGGTTCACCAATCATTTGATGCAGCTGTATCATTTGCCAAGGGTGAAACACCAGCTATCGCTGTTAAGTATTAATGATTTGAAGAAAGTCCATCTCGGACTTTTCTGAGGGAGAGAAAAATGTCTGAAGTTAAAAAAGAAACAAGTCAGCCATTAGAAATTTTCTCTGGACAAGAAAATTTGCACATTAAGGATTTTTTCTTTAAGGTGCTTTCTGGTTCAGCCATGGGAATTTTGATTGGTGTGCTACCATCAGCTGTTATGAAGTACATCATCCAGTATTCTGGAATGGGTGATACGGCTTGGGGAGCTGATTTCTCAGCCATCTTGACGCTCTTTACGTCAATGATTCCATTCTTAATTGGTATGTCAGTTGCCATGAACTTCAAGATGAAGGTCTTGGATACAGGTGTCGTTGCCTTGGCAACAATGGTTGCGTCAAAGTCTGTTGTCTGGGGTATGGTTAAGGCCGGAACGGTCAATCCTGTTACCCACAAGGTCGTTGCAGCGCCAACGCGTATGTACATGGCTGCCGGTGCCGGTGATGTGATTAACGCCATGATTGTGGCGGCATTGGCTGTCTTTGTTACTTGGTTGGTTGCTCGTTACCTTGGTGGGTTTGGATCAGTTGCCATTATCTTGTCACCAATCTTAGTTGGTGGTGGTGTTGGTTTAATTGGTAAGGAAATCGCCCCAACAGTCGGAAAGTTTACGACTTGGATTGGTGACTTGGTTGAATCATTTACCAAGTTAGCTCCTGTACCAATGGCCATCTTGATTGCCATGGCCTTCGCTGTGATTATCGTGACGCCAATTTCAACGGTTGGAATTGCCTTGGCCATTAACTTGACTGGTATTGGTTCTGGTGCCGCCGCCATGGGTGTTGTGGCAACAACCATTGTTTTGCTCATTAATTCATGGTCAGTGAATAAGAAGGGAACGACAATCGCCATCTTCTTGGGTGCTATGAAGGGAATGATGCCATCTGTCTTTAAGAAGCCTGTAACGCTTCTCCCATTCATGTTTGCTGCTGCCATTGCTGGTATTCCAGTTGCGCTCTTCAACGTGCAAGGAACGGCCATTACAGCCGGATTCGGATACATCGGAATGGTTTCACCATTGCAATCAATGATTAAAGATGCTGCTATTCCATCATCTGTAATGGATAACTTTGTATCACCATTCGTTGCTTTGATTGTTTGGGTCATTGTTCCAATCGTTGCCGGAATTTTGGCACAGTTGGTCTTCTCAAAATGGTTGAAGTTGTATCAACCATCAGATTTCAAGCAAGAACTATAATGAATCAATTAAGAAAAGTCCGCTCACTGAGCGGACTTTTTTGTTATAGTAATACAAACAGAGCTTATTGATTGGAGAAAGAATGTTCTCATCCATGCAAACACTATTACTTCGTTCCGGACGTGTATCTAGAGTACGTCCAGTGCGTTCGTCAGGACGCTCGAACCGTTCATCATACGGCCGTCGCTCTTCCGGCTTTGGAAGCAGTATTGGGCGTTGGATTTCCCGTGCCATTTTTTGGAGTATCGGTTGGCACATTGGTTCTCAGCTGGCTTCTTTCTTTGGCTTTTCAGGTTTGATTCTGATTATCATCGTCGTGGTTTGGCTAGCGAGAAGAAGACGGTAAATAAAAAAGAGCGAACACATTTGTGTCCGCTCTTTTTTGCTATTGAATTTTATATAGACACCAAATCATTTCCGGTTGGAAACGACCGATGACACGTTGATTCTCTTGTAGCTGTTCTTCGGCGTTTTGGCTAAAGATGGCGTACTGATAGTCACCAGTTAGAAAGGCATCGGCTGCTAATGGTTTTGCCGGGACGAAGTCGATATCGAGTTCTAAGGTATTCTCTTTTTCGAAATCTTCGAGAAGGGTTTTAGTTGTTTTATGGCTAACCGCACGGCCGTTTGGCTGAGCAGTATTTTCGACGAGGAGCATTTCCATTGTCGGCGTTGCCCAGGTCTTTTGAATACTAAGTTGTTGCCAGTGGGCGTAGTGTTGGCTAGTCCAGGTATCGCCGTCTGGTCCTTGGTAGCCAACCGGAACTAAGAAATAGTCGCCTGAATACTGGTCAAGATTTTCGTAAATGGAGGCAAAGTCTGGGTGGAGCTTAATTCCATAAGACTGATAGTGAGGGTCTCCATCTTGAAGGTTTTGTGCAGCAAGATTGGAGTCGGTTTCCTTTGGACCAAGGGTATGGATAAGAGGCATAAACGATTCCTTTCTGTTTAATCAGACGTTTTTGAGTGCTTCAATAATTTCTTTGGCAATTTCTTCCGGGGTTTTCTGGTCGACTTTGATAATTAAATCGGCTGTCTTACCGTACTTTTCCTGACGAGATTCCTTTAAGGCAATCAGGTCATCGACGCTTTTATCGGCTAAGATGGGCCGCTTATCCCAGTCTTCGCCAGAGAGGTTGGCGATGGTGGTTTCATCGGATGGCTGTAACCAAATAACCGGACGGTCGTGGTTGATTAAGATTTCTTGGTTAACGGCCTGGCAGGCTGTCCCACCGCCGGTAGCTAAAATGTTTTCGCTATCAAGTTCAGCAATCAATTGGTCTGCCTCAATCTTTCGAAAGGCAGCTTCACCCTGGCTAGAAAAGAATTCGGGGATAGTATGACCGATCCGTTCTTCGATGACAAGGTCTAGATCGGAGAAAGGGATGTTCAATTGTTTGGCAAGTTCACGGCCAACGGTTGTTTTACCGGAGCCCATGAAGCCGATTAAAATTGGATTATTCATGTTCTTTCTCCATTTGAATGCGATCTTTTTGTGTTGCACTTAGTTGGTCAAAAAGTTCTTTTTCCTGACCGTTCTCGATATACTTTTTCAACTTTTGTACTTCTTGTTCAAAGTCAGTAATTTCGGCTAGGACCTGGTTCGGATTTGATAAGAAGATACTAGTCCACATGGTGGGGTCTGCCTTGGCGATTCGGCTGGCATCTAAGAAGCCAGCCGCTGGCTTTCCCCAGTTAACATCGGATTCCCGCTGGTCCTTTGCGACTGTTTCGGCGAGGGCAAAGGCGAGTAGATGGGGTAGGTGGGAAGAGCTGGCCACGATGTGGTCGTGGCTCTTGGCGTCAACCATTCGAAAGTCGAACCGTGCTGCCGAAAGTAAGTCCTCAAAAGTTTGGACCTCTTGCTGACTCGTGTTTTCTTGAATCAGGAAGTAGGTGTGATCAACCAATCGGCCTGGGTTGGCATTTGCCGCACCAGAGAGGTGGGAACCGGCCATGGGGTGCCCAGCCAAGAAGGCGACACCCTTTGTCATCAATGCCTGGGCACTCTTTTCAATTTGAACTTTGGAAGAGCCAACGTCGGTGACGACGGCACCGGACTTTAAATCGAGCTTAGCAAGCTCTTCTAAACGTTGGCAGATGACCGCCACTGGGCTGGCTAAGAAAATCCAGTCGGCCTGTTTGGCACCTTCATCGAAATCAACAGATGCTTCAACGGTGCCAGACTGCATCATTACCTGAAGGTTTTCAGGGTTGGGGTCATGGGCGATGATTTGAACATCGGGCTGACTCTCTTTCATTAATTCTGCAAGGCTAGCGCCGATAAAGCCCAAGCCGTCGATAAAGACTGTGGTCATGTTCTTACTTCCTTAGTAGTTGGTTTAGGTCCTTCGTAAAGTCGGGGTAGGATACCGCCATGCAGTCCTCATCTTGAATGTTGACTGCTTGGTCAGTTAAGAGACTAGCGACTTTTAACGTCATGGCGATGCGGTGATCACCGTATGATTCGAGTTGCTTGTCGGCCACTTCCAATGGCTTTGTCGAACCAGTGATGATGAGGCCGTCCGGCTTTTCTTCAATTTGAATCCCGAGCTTCTTGAATTCGGTTGCAATCGCGGCCAAGCGGTCGGATTCCTTAACGCGTAATTCAGCGGCACCAGAGATGGTAGAAATACCGTTGGCACGGGCTGCTAGGAGGGCCAAGATTGGTACTTCATCGACTAGTGCGGGGATGTCTTCTTCTGTAATGTTGAATGGCTTCAATGGACCGGCTTGAATGGTCAAGTTGGCCATTGGTTCCCCGGCTGTTTCGATGGCGTCAATCGTGAGGTCTGCTCCCATTTCTTCTAGCACCTTGATGATCCCGGTACGGGTAGGATTCATCCCAACGGATTCGATGGTAATCTTTGAACCAGGAACGATGGCACCGGCTACCAGGAAGAAGGCGGCTGATGAGATATCAGAAGGGACGATTACCTCCTGTCCCTTTAGTGGATAACCTGGACGAATGTGGATTTTATCCCCAGTCCGTTCGATACTTTCTGGTGAGAAAAGTGCCAACATTCGTTCGCTATGATCACGGGAAGGAAGGGGTTCTTCGATGACCGTTTCCCCCTTAGCTGTTAAGGCAGCTAATAGAATGGCTGATTTAACCTGGGCCGAAGCCACAGGCAAGCGGTAGTTAATCCCGTGGAGGGCCTGTCCTTTAACCGTCATTGGTAGGTGGCCTTCGGTGGCAGATAACTCTGCTCCCATTTCAGTTAAGGGTGTGATGACACGCCCCATTGGACGCTTTGAAAGTGAAGCATCGCCAACCATATGGCTAGTAAAGTCCTGTCCGGCCAAAAGACCGGCTAGCAAGCGGGTTGAAGTTCCAGAGTTTTGCATGTCGAGATCTGCTGAACTGGCTGACAAACCGTTTAGGCCAACACCGTGCACGATTAATTCGCCATCCTTTTCGTCAACTGTGACACCCATTTGGCGGAAGGCCTGGAGGGTGGCTAAACAATCGTTAGAGCGGAGAAAGTTCTTAACATGGGTATCACCTTCAGCAATGGCGCCGAAGATGATGGAGCGGTGGGAAACGGACTTGTCACCAGGAACTTGAATGCTACCTTGTAAACTTGGATTCGACATAGCGTACTCCTTAGAAGTTCTTCAATTCTTCGCGGTATTCAGCAACCTGCTTCTTCAAACGGTCGATTTGTGAACCGTCGAAGGTTTCGGTAATGGCCTTGGCCAATTCAATGGCCACAACGGATTCGATAACGATTGAAGCAGGGACGATAGCGGTTGTATCAGAACGTTCAACCGTTGCTTTCTTGATTTCCTTGCTGTTAATGTCAGCGGATTGCAATGGCTTGTAGAGGGTTGGAATTGGCTTCATGGCTGCCTTAACAATAACGGGCATACCGTTTGTCATACCCCCTTCGAAACCACCCAAGTGGTCGGAGTTACGAGTGAAGCCCTTGCCTTCTTCCCAGTCGATTTCATCCATGACTTGGGAACCAGGACGAACGGCGTTTTCGAAACCGTCACCGATTTCGCAGCCCTTCATGGCGTTCACGCCGACGACAGAGCCAGCGACTTTGGCATCCAACTTAGTGTCCCAAGATGTGTAGGAACCAAGGCCGGCTGGCAAGTTGGTTGCAACGACACGGATGACACCACCGAGGGTGTCACCATCGCGCTTGGCTTGGTCGATACGGGCGTGTATTTCTTCCACCTTGTTTTGGTCCAAGATGCGAAGGTCGTTTTCTTGGATACCCGCTTCGATGGTGTCAACGTTTGTTGAAAGGTCACCAGCAGCTTGGATACCACCGATTGATTCAACGTGTCCGACAATCTTGACGTCCAAGGCTTCCAAGACTTGCTTACAGATGTTTCCAATGGCCACACGCATGGCTGTTTCACGGGCTGATGAACGTTCTAAGACGTTACGCATGTCGCGGTGACCGTACTTCATACCACCGACGAGGTCGGCGTGACCAGGACGGGGACGTGAAACGGAACGCAAGGTATTTTCAGCGTTGGCTGGTGTGACCGGGTTCATGATCTTTGACCATTGGGCATGGTCACGGTTCCTAATGGTCAAAGCGATTGGTGAGCCCAAGGTTACACCGTGGCGAACACCACCGGTGATGATGACTTGGTCCTTTTCAATCTTTTGACGGTTACCACGACCGTAGCCACCCTGACGGGCCGCCAAGGCGTCGTTAATTTCATCGATGTCAAGGTGAAGGCCGGCGGGGATGCCAGTCAGAATTCCTGAAAGCTCAGGACCGTGTGATTCACCTGCTGTGTAGTAATTGATCATAATGTTTCCTCTTTTTAGTTTGATTAGTTCTTTTGTTTGGATGCTTGGTAGGCCTTTGATTCGTTCATCATGGCCTGCCAAATGGCTTGGTTGTATGGGACAAGTGCTTTGTTCTGGCTGTTCTTGGCAACCTTGTCGAGCACCTTTTGTTCTCGGGATAAATCTTCGACCGCGATGTCGTCTTGCTTCTTGAAGCGGATGACATCTTCGACCGCGTTGAAGCGTTGCTCAGATAAGCGAAGCAACTGCTTATCAATCCGGTCGATTTCCTTGCGGGCGTCCTTTAGTGACTGTGCTTCCTTTGGAAGGAGAGTGTAGACGACAAGGGCGATGGCTAAGGACATGAGGGCCATGGAAGAGTCGGCTAGGTTAATGTTGATGTTTGGATTTTTAATCAAAAGTCCGGTAATGATTGGCACCGTGAAGGAAGCCAGGGAACCGAAGATGAAGAAGGTTCCGGTCATCAACCCCTTGTTCTTAGCAGTTAATGAAAGCAAGCTGTTCAAAGCGATTTGCATCAAACCGCCGGCAGCTGAGAAACCGAAGACAAGGGCGGAGGTGTTAGCCACTGTTTCGTTTGAACTTACTGACAAAGTCACAATGGATAGGAGTGACAGGGTGTTCAACAATAGGAAGAGTTCTTTTTTAATGTTGAATCGGCGCAGGAGCGTCACGACTGTCAGCACTCCCGTGACCGATCCGATACTGTAAAGGGAGAGTAGGAAGTGGGCCACTGACTTGGAGAAGCCAACGCCCGTTGCGTAAATGGTAATCCACTGCGTGAACCAGATCATCACAGCCATTGATGAGAAACCGTAGAGGAGCAAGGATGTCATTAAGACGGCTTTGCGAATTCCATGGAGGGCAACTGATTGGTGGGCTTTCGTTTCGACTTTGGCCTGTTGAATCTTCTTGATTGGTAAGGTCCAAATGTTAATGAAGTTTAGAGCCAGGATGGCGGCAGGCACCATGAAAGAAAGACCGAACCAGAGATTGTTATCAGATAGGTAGAGAACAATCATTGGCAGGATGAACTCACCGGTTGAGATGAAGGCCTTTAGCAAAACCGTGTTCGAGGTACTCTTCTTGGAGATTTCCTCTAGCAGTGGGTAGGTTGCCGAATCCATGGCGGAGTTGGCAATACCGGCCAGAATCGTTAAGCCGTATGCCAAAGTCACCGAAGTGTTAATTGGCGTTAAGACCAAGAACAGGAAGTAAGTGGTAATCCCGATTAGAAGGGAAGTCTTACGGCCAAAGTGGTCGGAGATGAAACCCATTAAAAGGTAGGCAACTAAGCGACCGATTCCAATTCCCGATAGGACGAAGGAAGCAGCAGTTAAAGTGCTGGACCAGTTCTGAGCCAGTTGAAGTAAGTTCTGGGTCAGAATAATCATGCCAAAACCGTGAACCAGGTAGTTGGCGTATAACCCGGCTCGAAGCCGGTTAGTGGCTAGTGCGTTCATTAGCTGTCTCCTTCTAAGGTGTGTTGAATACCGCGCAGGTTATTGATTTCAATTTGACCTGGCGCTGATGCTTGTTCCTTGGTTAGGCAAGCAAAGGTAATGGCTGAGTGAGTGATGTGAGTAGCCACGCGGGTGACAGAACCAAGTTGGCCCATGGCCATAGTAACGATTGGTTCTTTGTACTTGCGTGCGGCCTGCTGACTAAAGGTCATGAGCTGAAGAACATCTTCTGTGGTGTGAGGCATCACGGCGACTTTTAAAACATCGGCCTTGGCTGCCTGCATCTTATTGAAGGTGTTCTCTAGCTGTTCAGTACTTGGTGTGTTGTTAAAGTCGTGGAAGGATGCGATGACAATTTTGTCGAGTTGATGGATGGCTTTGACTGCTTCTTCCACGATGCTTGCATCGCGGTTGATTTCAACGTCGACCATGTCGACGGGGAGTTCGGCCAAGCGCTTCAAGATACGTTCGTAGTCGGCAGGGCGAATCGTTTGTTTGCCACCCTCTTCCTTTGTTCGATAGGTTCCGATAATTGGTGTTTCAGGGAATGCTTGGCGAATGCTAGAAGAGATTTCCACTAGGGTTGCATCGTCTTGCCACTTTTCCAAGAAGTCCAAGCGCCATTCAACGATGTCGGGGTTGGCTTTTTGAATAGTAGGAAGTAACTTTGTGAGTTCATCTGGTGTGACCACCGTAATGGGTAGGGCAACCTTGGCTGCTCCGCGTCCAACTGCAATGTTTCGTGTATAAACTGCTTCTGTCATTTTTCCTTATCCTTTTCTGCCATGGCTTGTTCAACTAAATCGATGGGCATATCTTGTCCCGTCCAGAGTTTGAAGGCGGCCGCTCCTTGTTCAATCATCATGCCGAGCCCGTTGTAAACGTTTTTAACGCCGGCATCCTTGGCAACTTCCATTAACTTTGTTGTGCGTGGTGCGTAAACCGTGTCGTAAATCACGAGGTCTTCTTTCAACCAGCTTGGGTCTTCAACCAGTGACTTACCTTCCAAAGGCTTCATTCCAACACCAGTGGCATCGACGTAAATGTCCGCCCAATTCAGTGCTTCCTTGAAAGCATCTTCGTCTTCTAATGCAAAAGTCGAAGCGACTGCACCAGAGTTTTCGTTAATGCTTTTGGCAATGTCCTCGGCGTTTTCGAAGTGGCCGTCCTTACGGTTAGCGATGCGAATCTCGCTGGCACCTTCAATGGCTGACTGAGCAGCGATTGGAATGCCGGCGCCACCGGCACCAACAACCAACATCTTTTTACCAGCAACATCGTGCCCCTTCTTTTTAAGGTCGTTGACGAAACCGACACCGTCGGTTGTATATCCGGTTAAGACGCCGTCGTCGTTGACCACCGTGTTGACGGCACCAGTCATCTTTGCTGAAATGTCTAACTTATCGAGGTGGGGGATGATGGCCTGCTTGTTTGGCATGGAGACGTTTGATCCGCGCATGTCCAAAGTACGAATGGCTTTGACGCCATCGGCTAGTTGGTCACCGTCAATGTCAAAGGCTAAGTAAGCGTAGTTTAAGTTCAACGCTTCAAAAGCTGTGTTGTGCATGGTTGGTGACATGGAGTGGCGAATGGGGTATGCCATCAAGCCAATTAAAATTGTGTGTCCATCGATTCTTGTCATTTTATCTCCCTCGTAATTTCTCAAATAAAAAAGCCGACTAGGATTGACCTAGCCGGCTAATAAACGAGTTGGAAAGAATTCCGAAATAACATTTATCAATCGCTGACTAGGTGATGCACCTAGTCAGCCAAGTTAAATATGACCTTTACTACCTAGATGCGAACGTGTCGGCACGTCCGCATCTCATCCGGACGTGCTATCTAAAGTAATAAAAGCCGTAGTAACGGTTAATCGTGTTAACGTTGATTGATTTCATGTCCGGAATCCCTTTCCTTAAGTTGATTCTATTAAAACATGGAAATGAAAAGATTGCAAGAAAAAATTAGAGAATATCTCATTTTGATAGCGAATGTTGTTTTATTATTTCAATTTTTTTCGGACTTTATATGTAGAAAAGATACTTTTAGATTTTCGAAGTATTTTTAGAAGTAATCTTAATTAAAATATTCTCATCTTTTTCTTGACAGGTTCATAAATCCCAGTTAAGCTTAGAGCAATTAAATATTCGTCCAAACAAACCAAGGATGTGGAGATCAAGATTGTTGTGCACGCAAAGAGAGTTACCGATGCTGAGAAGGTAACCGAACGCAGGCAGTTAAATGGACCACGGAGGGTTCTGCTGAAAGAGTAATCAAGTACGCGAAACGTCGGGCATACGTCAGTTGCCGGGGATATGTTGGTATCTCGCTAAGGAGGATTTCGAATTCAACCAAGCTTTTTTTAGCTAGGCTCTTTTTCGAATCAATTAAGGTGGCACCGCGGAGAAAATCCGTCCTTAACAAAGCATGAACTGTTTTGTTTTGGACGGATTTTTTAATTTCTAAAAAATTACGCGAGGTGAACTTAGTGGACAATAACCAAATTAATCTAAAGCAAGAAAGCCAAGAGAATCCCAATCCCATCCTTCTTGTAAAAATCGAAGGGGCTGTCTATCAGCCTGATGTCATTATTCAGCAGTTGGCGCCAGAAGGGCAGCCAGCCATGGTCTTTGAAAAGGAGAACGTTTCAACACTAGTATTAAAGCCAAAAGAAATTCTGACTGCTCGACAGGGCAGGCTAATCAGAAAGAATACAGCCGGTGAGTTAATCGAAGAGGTTAGCCAGCCAGTTGAGTATCTAAAAAAGATTTACCAAGAAAATCAGCAAAGCTTTGATAAGACAAATGGTCAGCCAGACTTTCAAACCGGATTAATCGGTTACTTCTCCTATGACTTCGCCCGTTACGCTGATGAAGTTCGGTTGAAGGAAGTAGACGACCAGTTAGGGTTGGAGGACTTCGATCTCTTCTTGACGGACATCGTGGTGAACTTTGATCGAAATCAAGGAACCTTATACGTTAGCCAGGAGGTTAAATCAACGGACTCCAAAGAACAGGAAAATCAGCAAGCAGAATTGTTAGCTTATGGCCAGCAACTTCAAAGAATTTCATCCGAAGGTTTCAAACAGAATCATCAAGAAAAGGAAAAGTTGAATTTTACTCACCAATTTATCGTTTCTGAATTTGACCAACGGGTGAAAAAAGCCCAGGAACACATTGTGCAGGGTGATATCTTCCAGTTGATTCTATCGAATCCATTAACGGCGAAGAATGAGAAGCAAGACTTATTACTGAATCAGGTTGAAAATTCACGGTTGCAAGCAAAGAGTCCTTACCACGCTTACTTCCAAGATGGCGACTTCGCCTTTCTATCAGCCTCTCCGGAAACGCTAATTAAGAAAACCGGTGAGCAACTCTTCTCCTATCCATTGGCCGGTACGCGCAGGCGTGGGAAAGATGCCGAAGAAGAAGCGCGTTTTGAAAAGGAACTCCGAACGAGCGTGAAGGAACAGGCCGAACACAACATGTTGATTGACCTTGGCCGAAATGATTTGGGGCGGATTTCCAAGTTTGGGACAGTCGAAGTCACGGCCTATCAGAACTTATTGAAGTTTCCAAACGTGATGCACCTTGGTTCCGTTGTGGAAAGTCAGGCTTTGCCGGACTTAAATCCAATCGATGCCATCTTGGCAACTTTGCCAGCTGGAACCTTGTCTGGTGCACCTAAGATTTCAGCCATGACTATTATTAATGAGTTGGAAGGGCGCAAGCGCGGTTTGTACGGGGGCGGAATCGGAATGGTTGGCTTCGACGGCGACTTTGATCTCTGTATCGGCATTCGAACAGCCTATCAGAAGAAAGACCAATTAGTTTTGCATTCGGGTGCCGGCATTGTGGCCGATTCCGATGCGAAAGAAGAATATCAGGAATTTACCAACAAGGGTGCCTTGTTGATGAATTTGTTGAAGGGAGAGGCCGATGTTGCTGTTGATTGATAACTACGATTCGTTTACCTATAACCTCTATCAAGAAATCGGGAAGTTAACCGAGCAAGAAATTCGTGTCGTGAAAAACGATCAGGTAACGGAAGCTGATTTGAATAATCCTGAAGTAACGGGATTGATTCTATCGCCTGGGCCAGGGAGTCCTGAAAAGGCTGGTCGCATGAACGAGATGCTGGAAAAGGCTATTGGCCAGATGCCAGTCCTTGGGATTTGCCTAGGACACCAGGCCATCGGCCAGGTCTATGGCGGCAAGATAAGCTTGGCACCTTTGATGCATGGCCGGACGTCGATGGTTACAGTCGAATCGAAGGATGGGCAGACAAGCGGTATTTTTGCAGACTGCCCGGAGGAGTTTGTCGTCGGGCGTTACCATTCATTAATGATTGACCCAGAGACTTTACCAGATAATTTAGCGGTGACTGCTACTGCAGCGGACGGGACCATTCAAGCTGTCGCAGATGAAGAAAACCGGGTGTACGGACTAGAGTTCCACCCCGAATCCATCATGACCGACCAGGTCGTTGCAAAACAAATTTTTGAAAACTTTATTCAAATGACGGAGCGTACAAAATGATTACAACACTCAATGAAAAACTACAAAAGGGGCAGGACCTGTCCTTTGAAGAAAGCGAACAGGCGATTCAGGCCATTATGTCTGGCCAGGAAAGCGAAGTCGATATGGCGACTTTTCTAACGGCTTTAGCCGAAAAGGGTGAACAGCCGGTTGAAATCGCCGGGGCAGCTAATGCCATGCGAAAGATGGCGAAGCCTTTTACTAAGGTGGAAGGCGCTGTTGATATCGTTGGGACGGGTGGTGACCACTCGAATTCCTTCAACATCTCATCGACAACTTCTCTCGTATTGGCTAGCCTAGGTTACAACGTGGTCAAGCACGGTAACCGGGCGGCAACGTCTAAGTCCGGTGCCGCTGATGTATTGGAAGCCTTGGGAATTAATATTCATCAAGACCAATCAGCCAGTGAAGCCATGTTGAAAAAGCACCACTTTACCTTCCTTTTTGCACAGGATTACCATCCTGTCATGAAAGTGGTGGCACCGGTTCGATCCAGCTTAGAACGCCGAACAATCTTTAACTTGCTGGGACCTCTAGCTAACCCAGCTCGACCAGACAGCATGGTTCTCGGTGTAGCGGACGAAAAGCTCCTCCGCCCTCTGGCTGAAGTGTTGAAGGAGTTGGGGATGCAGCGGGCCAACGTTATCTTTGGAACGGACGGCTTGGATGAATCCTCCATCTCAGCGCCAACAAAGTTGTTGACGGTGCGAGACGGTCAGATTGACGAGCAAACGATTCAACCGGAAGACTTTGGATTAGAACGAGCCGATAAGGAAGAAATTATTGGTGGTACCGCTGCAGAAAACGCCGATATTACGTTATCGATTTTGAACGGTGAGCGTGGAGCCCGTCGCGATATTGTTGTCTTGAACGCCGGAATTGCGGTGAACGCAGCTAATCCAGAGTATTCAATTGAAGAAGGAATTCGCCAGGCAGAAGAAGCCATTGATTCCGGCGAGACTTTGGAATTGCTGAAGCGGATTGCAGAAGGAAACTAAGCTGATGATTTTAGACGATTTAGTAGCCGCAACGAAGAAGCGGATTGCAAAAGAAAAGCTGGAAAAGTCCGAAGAAGAGATGAAGGCAGCCATCGGTCCTGTGGATAAGAATGCACCGGAAGCCATTTATCAACAGTTTTTGCAGCCAGGCGCTCATATCATTGCTGAAGTGAAGAAGGCTTCACCATCAAAGGGTTTGATCGCCCAGAACTTTGACTACCAGGCGATTGCCAAGAGCTACGAAGAGGCTGGAGCGACGGCCATTTCTGTTTTGACTGAACCCGATTACTTCTTGGGGCAGCTTTCCTACTTGAACGAAATTGCAGCAAAGAATTCCCGTCCCATCTTACGGAAGGACTTCGTGGTCGACCCCTACATGATTTACCAGGCCAAAGTCGCTGGGGCGGGGATGGTGCTCTTGATTGTGGCCATTCTTAATCAAGAAGAATTGGAATCTTATCTGCAACTTGCCCATTCCTTAGGACTGGCTGTTTTAGTCGAAGCACATGATGAAGAAGAAATTGAACGGGCTTTGGCTGCTGGTGCCCGAATGATTGGTGTTAACAATCGAAACTTGAAGAACTTCACGGTTTCCTTTGATAACGCGAAGAACCTTCGTCACCTAGTTCCTGAAAATGTTGCGTTCATCGCTGAAAGCGGTGTTTCAGAACCCGAAGAGGTACAGCGACTGGCTGAACTGGGTGTGAACGGTGTTTTAATTGGCGAGGCCTTAATGAAGTCGACTAATAAGAAGGACTTTATTGAACGAACGAAGGGCGGAAAGGCCAATGACCAAGATTAAAATTTGTGGCTTGATGACTTCAGCTGATGCTCAATTGGTTAGCCAGGCTGGCGTTGATTATGCTGGTGTAGTCTTTGCAGAAGGACGGCACCAGGTTGATGAGGCAGCTGCGAAATTGATTCGACGGGAACTGTCAGATGAGATTCCCTTAGTTGGTGTATTCACGGATAGTCCGGTGGAAGAAATCATTGATTTATATAAGAAAGAAATCATTCAGATTGCCCAGTTGCACGGTCCAAGAAATCAAGAAGAAGTTTCCACTTTGAAGGAAGTAGGAATTCCAACGATTGGCGTTGCCCTGGGGGATGACCTGGAAGAACAACTAGCGGCTTATACAGGGGTTGGATACCTGATGGTCGATTCTGGAAAAGGTTCTGGAAAGACTCTCGACTGGCAGATGCTCCCGAAGAATTTTGAAGAACCAATCTTCTTAGCCGGAGGTTTAAGAAGAGATAACCTAAAAGAAGCGATTGAAACCGTTCAGCCCTACGCCGTTGACATTAGTTCGGGTAGTGAGACGAACGGGAAAAAAGATTTAGAAAAGATAAAGCAATTGGTGGCCATTGCTCACCAAAAAGGAGTATATGATGACAAATGAAAACGCGAAGGGCCGTTTTGGCCGCTTCGGTGGACAGTACGTTCCCGAAACCTTGATGCCTGAATTGAATAAGATGGCAGCTGCTTATGAAGAAGCGAAGAAGGATCCAGAATTCCAAAAGGAATACGCCGATTTGTTGGCTAACTATGCGAATCGTCCATCGATTCTTTACTACGCAAAGAACATGACCGAAGACCTGGGCGGTGCTCAAGTTTATCTGAAGCGTGAAGACTTAAACCATACCGGTGCCCACAAGATTAACAACGTAATTGGTCAGGTGCTCTTGGCTAAGCGCATGGGGAAGAAGCGCTTAATTGCCGAAACCGGCGCCGGACAACACGGTGTGGCGACAGCAACGATTGCGGCGCTCTTCGGCCTAGAATGTGAAGTCTTCATGGGAAAGGAAGATACAGACCGCCAGCAGCTGAACGTTTACCGTATGGAGTTACTTGGTGCCAAAGTCCACCCCGTGACATCCGGAACAATGACTCTGAAAGACGCAGTGAACGCGGCCTTGCAGGATTTTGCAGCCCATCCAGAAGAAACTTTCTACGTCATGGGATCGGCCACTGGCCCTCACCCATATCCAATGATGGTCCGTGATTTCCAATCAATCATCTCAGAAGAATCGAAAGCGCAAATCCTGAAGAAAACGGGAAAGTTACCTGATACGATTGTTGCCTGTGTTGGTGGTGGATCTAATGCTATTGGCTCCTTTGCTAACTTTATCGACGATGAAGGCGTGCAGCTGATTGGTGTGGAAGCGGCTGGAAAGGGCTTGCACAGTCAGGATACGGCCGCGACTTTGGAATTGGGACAAGTCGGTGTCTTCCACGGTATGAAGTCTGTCTTCTTACAAAACAAGTCGGGACAGATTAATCCGGTTTATTCAATTTCTGCCGGTTTGGACTACCCTGGTGTTGGACCAGAACACGCGGCCCTGGCTGAAACTAAGCGAGCAGAGTACGTCGGCATTACTGACGATGAAGCCGTTGCGGCCTTTGAATACATTGCCAAGCAAGAGGGAATCGTTGCTGCCATGGAAAGTTGCCACGCCATTGCCTACGTGCAAAAGTTGGCGCCAACCATGTCCAAGGACCAAGTAATTATCTGTACGGTTTCTGGTCGAGGTGACAAGGACGTTGCCGCGGTTGCTAAGTATCAAGGAGTTGAAATCAATGAGTAAAATACAAGACGCCCTCATGGGTAAGAAAAACTTTGTGGCCTTCGTGACGGCTAATGACCCCGATTTGGAGGCAACGGTTGAGAACGTGGTTGCCTTGGCAAAGGGTGGCGCGGATTTAGTTGAAATCGGCATTCCTTTTTCGGATCCGGTTGCCGACGGGCCGGTGATTCAGGCCGCCGATGTGCGTGCTTTGAAAGATCCAGATTTGCCAATTGAAAGAATCTTTGAAGCGGTTGGAAAAGTCCGTGAGAAAACCGATGTGCCCTTGGCTTTCCTGGTTTACTTCAATATTATTGTTCAGTACGGCTACGAACGCTTTGCCGCCGATTGTGCTAAGTACGGCATTGATGGCTTAATTATTCCGGATTTGCCAACGGAAGAGCAGGGAGAACTGCGACCATACACGGACGAAGAAAACATTGATTTGATTTCACTGGTGACCACTAATTCAGGTGAAAGAATTCCAATGATTGTCGAAAAGGCCCAGGGATTTGTTTACTTGGTTTCATCGCTTGGTGTCACTGGAGAACGTACGACTTTTGCAAAGAACTTGAAGGAAGTTGTGAGGGATGTGAAGCGGAATACGGAATTGCCCGTCTTTATTGGTTTTGGAATTCATAGTCCTGAACAAGCCAAGGAGATGGCAGCGATTGCCGATGGTGTCATTGTTGGTTCAGCATGTGTCGCCATCTGTGAGCAGTATGGTAAGGAAGCTGCGCCACATTTGGAAGCCTATGCCAAGGAAATGGTAGCTGCTATCCGTGGGTAAAAGAAGTGGGAATAACTGATTATTAAAAATAAATGATAATTTTCTATTGACTATCTCATTTAACGGTCTTATACTAATAAAAAAACAAAGGAGAAAGATTATGTTGAAATCAAATGTGAAGCAGACGAACCGTCAATTGAACATTATTGCAGCCATTATTATCACTTGATAATGCTGGCTACTTTTTACAATGCCAGTAGTTAAGATATTACTGGCGGATTTCTTCAATCTTTTTCGATTAGACGCCAGT
Organism: Fructobacillus sp. CRL 2054; assembly: GCF_028764065.1. Taxonomy (GTDB): domain Bacteria; phylum Bacillota; class Bacilli; order Lactobacillales; family Lactobacillaceae; genus Fructobacillus. The sequence goes on along the minus strand of NZ_JACOFN010000006.1, from coordinate 46,318 downwards.
GATGGCGTCTTTTTTATTTGAATAATACAGACTAACAATCAAAAGGAGAATTACCATGACAAAGACAGAATTGACAGCAGCAGAAAAGAACTTGGCTAACGCCCTTTACGAAGCATTCAAGACAGGCAAGGCCCTGGATGTTGCTGAGTGGCAAGACGTCGTCAAAGAAGACGACCGTTCATACTTGGTTCAAGATGAATTGTTGCGCTTGAAGAATGAAGACGTGGCCGGTTACAAGGTTTCCTTGACTAGTGAAGAAACGCAAAATATGTTTGATTCAAACGAACCCCTCTATGGTGCCCAAACTGGTTCACACTTTGTGAAGTCACCAGCGACTTTGAGTTTGTCAAAGGATTTGATGGATCCTTTGGCCGAAGTGGAATTGGTCTTCAAGGCCAAGGAAGATTTGAGCACTGATGATTCATTGGAGGACTTGGCCAAGAAGACGACGGTTGCTTCAGGTGTCGAAGTGCCTGACTGCCGTTTCTTGGACTGGTTCCCAACTTTGCCTAAGTACTTGGTGATGGCGGATGCTGCCGTTGGTGGCTTCGTCGTCTACGGTGAAGAAAAGGAAACGGCCAGCTTCAAGTTGGACGACCTTGCCCAGGTGACAACGACTCTTGAACACGACGGCGAAGAAGTGGCGACCGGTGCTTCAAGCGAAGTACTTGGTAACCCATTGAATTCTTTGCAGTGGTTGGTCAAGAAGTTGGCGAGTCAGGGCAAGACTTTGAAAGCCGGACAACGCGTCTCTGCCGGAACTTTCTTACTTCCTCCAAAGTTGACGGAAGGTACTTGGAAGGCCAGCTTTAACCATGGCTTCTCAGACGTCGAAGTTCGGGTGACAAAGTAAAAGGAAAAGCGCTCAAGTTAATTAGCTTGAGCGCTTTTTTTTAGAAGATTAAGTTCAATCCAAAGTAGATAATGACAATTCCTAGTAGTGGGGATAGGAACTTGTTTAGTTTCTTTTGATCGAAAAGTCGGAGAACGAGTGGGGTCAAAATCGATCCAATGATACCACCAATCATTAAGAAGAGACCGGCAGTCCAAGAAATTGGGGAACCGGCAACCAAATGGCTGATTAAACCAACAACGGCCAATACCCAAAGAATGTAGGTTGTGGTACCGGTTGCCTTAACAGCTGGCAGTCCAATAATGGAAAGACCGGCAACGGTGGCAGATCCTCCGGAAAGGCCACCGAACCCAACCATTATACCAGAAATGAAACCAAAGATGAGGGCAACCTTTGAATTCTTGGAAGGTTCCTTCTTTTTCTTCTTCGCAAAGACGTTCTTGTACAAAACGATGCAGCCCATCACGGTTAGTAGGATTCCAACAGCTCGTTGGTAAATGTGAGCGGGGATGAAGCGGGAGAGATAGGTTCCAATCAAGATACCGGGGATGGCTGCCAAAATCAAGCGGTTACCGATTCGAACCTCCACGTTTTTTAATTTGAGTTGGGTTAGGAAGCCAGAAAGGAGGGCGAAAACCGCAATAAAGAGTGAGGTTGGCACGGCCATTTCAGTTGACATGGCCATTGATGAGGTTAAGACACCAAGGTAAAAAGTCGCGCCGCCACCACCAATTAAGGTGACAAAGCAACCAATGATGAATCCGTAAAGAACGATGAGCATGATGATTTCCTTTTATTGATAATGATTTGTTAAATATTTAAAAAGAAAGGGTGATTATCGAATATTTAACGCAATGTTTTCATTATATATTTTGTCTGGAAAAAATTCTGATAAATTTAATGAAAAACTATCTGGAATTAAAAAGAAGAGACCAGAAAACGGTCTCTTCTTAGCTAGTGTGATAGTTGGAAAATCAAAGCATTTGAAACATGACTTAATTTGATAAAATGTGAAATTTTAAGGAAGAAATTTTAAGCAAACGATGATGAATAATCTTAAAATCTCGAATGGGACTAAACGAGTTAGCTCACTATTATTTGTAATCGAATGAAAATAGAATAGGAATTTAAGACAGTAACACTTGGAGTTTCTATCACAGGCTCTAGCAAGGTTATTGTAGCACATATTTTAAAATATTATTAATTATTTTAAATATTATACATAATATCAAAAAATGTATGAAAAGTTTAAGTTTAAATAGAAAAAACCAGCAAAAGCTGGCTTTCCATTTTTAATCATCATTCTTCGCTGCTTCACGTAACCAAGGCTGTTCGTTTTCTTCATTAATAGTTAGCACACGCTCCAAGGTATCTTGTGCGGCGGGCACAAACATCTTTGGACGGGGGTTAACGGGAACGAATTCAACGGACAAGGTTTCGGTACCGTCGGCCTTTAAGTGGTCGGCAGTTGCGCCTTCAACAAGCTTGACTTCAAAGCCCATTGAGATGGTTTCCTGAGCATCACCCCAAGAGTTCTTTGGGTTGACGTGGGTTGCCATTCCAAGCATTCGGACAACTTCAACGTCCAGGTTCGTTTCTTCCTTGAATTCACGGACAACGGCTTGCATTGGTGAGTCACCATATTCGAGGAAGCCACCGGGGAATCCATATCCAACTGCTGAATCGCCACGCTTTTCTAAGAGAATGGCATCGTGTGCTTCGTTCCAGAGCACGCCGAAAGCGGAGTTGAAAATCATGCCTTCGTGTCCGACTTTGGCACGCATACGAGCGATATAATTTTGTTCCATGGTTTTGTCCTTTCAATGGTACAATTTTTAATCTTCCAGTATCATAACGCGGATTTTTATAAGAAACAACTGAGAGCATAAAGTCCTTTCAGGGTCCGTGTTACAATGAAAGAAGTAAATCTAACAAGTAGGTGAATGATGACTGATAAGAAACCGGCCGTTTGGTACGAACATCTTCATACAGAAAAGCATACGGGTGCTCGTCGTGGCCGTTTGCACACTCCTCACGGTGTTTATGAAACACCAATGTTTATGCCCGTTGGAACCCAGGGGGCAGTCAAGGGTGTTAACACACGAACGCTAAAGGAAATTGGTTCACAATTTATTTTAGCCAATACTTACCACCTTTGGGTGCGCCCAGGCGATGAGCTGATTGCTCAGGCCGGTGGCCTTCATAAGTACATGGGCTGGGATCAGGCCATTTTGACTGATTCTGGGGGCTTCCAAGTCTTCTCACTTTCTGATGCACGTAAGCTGAAGGAAGAGGGGGTGACTTTTCAAAACCACGTGAACGGGGACAAGATGTTCTTGTCACCTGAAGTGGCCATGCGCATTCAGAACAACTTGGGTTCTGACGTGATGATGCAGTTGGATGAAGCCATTCCATACTTTGAAACATATGACTATGTGAAAGAATCTATGCAGCGTTCCTTGCGCTGGGCTGACCGTGCACAACAGTATCATAAGAAGACGGATACTCAAGCACTGTTTGGAATTGTCCAGGGTGCCGGATTCCGCGATTTGCGTACCGAATCAGCCAATGAATTGGTGAAGATGGACTTGCCTGGTTATGCCATTGGTGGTCTTTCCGTTGGAGAGTCAAAGAAGGAAATGAACCGTGTCTTGGACTTCACCATGCCACTACTTCCCGAAGACAAGCCTCGTTACTTGATGGGGGTTGCCGCACCGGATTCATTGATTGATGGTGTGATTCGCGGCGTTGACATGTTTGACTGTGTTTTGCCAACACGAATTGGTCGTAAGGGAACTTTGATGACCTCGAAGGGGCGTGTGGTGATTAAGAATTCCCGCTACAAGGATGACTTTTCACCAATTGATCCGGATTTGACCTATTATTCAGATAACCCAATTCGCAAGAACCAGTTTGGTAACTTGGCCCAATACGATTTGCCAAACTACTCACCTTATCAAAACCTATCTCGATCATACTTGCACCACCTCTTCAACGCTCATGAACGTTTGGGTGAGCAAATTGCTTCGGAACATAACTTACGTTACCTCCTTCATTTAATGGAAGAAATGCGTAAGGCGATTGAAGAAGACCGCTTGCTTGAATTCCGTGAGCAGGTTTTGGAAGAGTACGGATATAACAAAAAGAACGCCAGATTATTTTAAAATCTGGTACAATGTAACAAATCAATCATAAAGGAAAGTAATTATGCAAAACCTTATCTTGCCACTTATTCTTGTTGTTGTGATGGTCTTTTGGATGCAACGCACCCAAAAGAAGCAAGCAGCTAAGCAAGCTCAAATGAAGAACGAAATGAAGAAAGGTTCAGACGTTGTGACTATTGGTGGTTTGCACGCCAAGGTTGACCGTGTGAACGAAGAAGCCAAGACTGTTGATTTGGACTGTGAAGGCGTTATCTTGACTTTTGAATTGACAGCTATCCGTTCCGTTAAGAATGCGGAAACTGAAAAGTCAGCTGTTGAAGCAAAGCCAGAAGAACCAAAGGTCGAAGAATCTGACGAAAAGAAGGAAGACTAAGGTCAACCTTAACTTGTCCCACTTAGGTGTGGGACTTTTTCTTTTTTAATTGACGATTAGGACGGGCCGCTCTATTTGCCTGTCTCGTTCAATTCGTTTAACTTTATTCAAAGTAATGGTAAACTAATAGCAAAGATATACGGCACTGGGTGTTAATACCCGAAAAGGGAACGGGAGATGCACCTGTTCAAGGGACTCTTCTAGCGGAAGGGTCCTTTTTTGAAAAATGGAAAGTGTGAAAAACGGATGGAATTACTTTTAACATATGCAAAGCCATACGGGAAAAAGATTGCTGTGGCGGTGATATCGGTTACGCTGATGGCCTTGGCTACCTTGACGCAACCACAGTTCTTAGAAAAAATGATGACTGCCATTATTAAGGACCAGAGTGATTTGGTTCTGAAGAACGGTGCTTATTTGCTGGGCCTAGCTTTGGTTGGAATTGTGGCCGGCATTACTGGGACTTACTTTGCCTCGCAGGTTTCACAAGGGGTGGCTGCTGATATTCGACGTGCTGAATACGAAAAGATTCAGAACTTTTCTTTACAGCAGGTCCAATCCTATAGTTCCGCCAACTTGGTGGTTCGTTTAACTAATGACATTAACCAGGTTCAACAGCTAGTGATGCAGTTGCTGCAGATGGTGTTGCGGGTTCCGATTCTTCTGATTGGGGCCGTTATCCTGTCCATTTACACCATCCCATCGCTTTGGTGGGTTGTCGTTTTGATGATTGTTCTAATTGTGCTTTCTTCGCAACGTATTTTTGCCATGATGGGGGGCAGCTTTGCTAAGATTCAAAAGTTAATTGATAAAAACAATACCTTAGCTCAGGAAAACTTGGCCGGCGTTCGCGTTGTGAAGTCCTTTAATCAGCAGGGACAGGAAGAAGCCTCTTTTTCAGATAACACGCAGGAGTTGACGGAAGTTAACCGCCGGATAGGCTATCTTTTTAACATGATGTTCCCAATTTTCATGTTGCTTTCCTACGCCGCCATTGTTGCAGCCCTACTCTTTATTTCAACATCGATTATTTCTCATCCAGATCAGTTGGCGAAGATTACACCATTTATTACTTATTTGAATCAAATCTTGATGGCACTGTTGATGATGGGGATGATTTCGACTTTTGCTTCCCGTGGATTCGTTTCTTTGAAACGAATTTCTGCGGTGATGGCGGAAGAGACGGTCGAACATTCGGTCGACGAGCAATCTAAGGTGGGCAAAGATGATTTCTTGAAGCAGGATTTGAAGGTGGAAAATCTGTCATTTACTTACCCAAATGCGAAATCCGCCGTTTTGTCTGATATCTCCTTTAAGCTGCGCGCTGGTCAAACCTTAGGAATCGTCGGTTCGACTGGTTCCGGAAAGTCGACTTTGGCCTTATTGCTAGCGCGACTTTATCAAGGTGATGGTGGAAAAGTCCAGGTGGACGGACAAGATATCAACAGCATTGACGAAGAAAGTTGGCGCCAGGCCGTTTCAATCGTCATGCAAAAGCCAGTTCTCTTTTCAGGAAGCATTGCTTCGAACTTGAAGATGGGAAAGGCAGATGCTAGTGAATCCGAAATGCAGGAAGCGATTGAAGCTGCGCAGGCGGCTGAATTCGTGAATGCCTATCCGGATGGATTGAATCACGAAATTTCAGAACGTTCAGCTAATCTTTCTGGTGGACAAAAGCAGCGTTTGTCCTTGGCTCGTGCGCTGGTAAAGAAGCCACGCTTGTTAATCTTAGATGATGCTACTTCGGCTTTGGATGCTCGTTCTGAAAAGCAGGTGCAGGAAGTGCTTGCGAACGAGTTTGCCAAGACGACCAAGGTGATTATCGCCGAAAAAATTGCTTCGATTATTCGCGCTGACCAAATCATTGTTTTGGATGAAGGAAAAGTCGTCGGCGTTGGTTCGCACGAAGAGCTCCTAGAGAACAGTGACTTTTACCAAGAAATTTACCAAAGCCAGAAGGGAAAGGAGGGCGACCATGAATAAGCTAAGAGTAGCGGTAAGCTATTTTACAAACTATTTGAAACCTTATTGGAAGGGGCTGATTGTTGCAATCACTTTCGTATTGATTGGAACCTATGCGCAGATTAAGGCCCCTCTTTACCTGGGAAATGCAATTTCTGGGTTAACAAAGTATTTGACCGCCTCCTTTACCCCCGGTGGCCATGCCTCCTTGGCTGACTTTTATCAGGCAATTCTTGCCATGGTATTTTTCTACTTGCTCTCGGAAGCCGGTTTCGTGATTTCCGGTCTGATTACTTCCCGGGTCTCATCGGATTCCGTTGGGCAAATGCGAATGGGCCTTTTTTCAAACCTGCAAAAAAAGGCAATTCGTTACTTTGATTCCCATCAGGACGGTAAGATTTTGTCGCTCTTCACTTCTGATTTGGATAACGTCTTCAACGCGATGAACCAAGCGGTTTTTCAGGTGTTCTCACAGGGGGTGCTCTTCCTTGGAATCATCTGGATGATGTTATCCAAGTCTTTGACAATGGCCTTAGTAACGATGGCGCTTTCTCCAGTGGCCATTATCGTGGCACTGCTCATCGTCAATAAGGCGCGCAAGCAAATTGAAAAGCAACAGGCTGCTACCGGCGACTTGAATGGTTACATTAACGAGCAGTTGTCCGGTCAGGCGGTTTTGCTAGCGGAAGGTCGTCAGCAAGAATCCATTAAAGATTTTGAACCAATTAACGAACGTGTTCGTCACGCTACACAAAGGGGACAGTTTTATTCAGGATTACTTTCACCTTTGATGCAAGGTTTCTCACTTTTGAACCTAGCAATCGTGATTTTCTTTGGTTCTTGGTTAGTCCTACACAATGGGATGGATAAAGCATCGGGATTGGCTTTAATTGTTGTTTTCGTGACTTATTCACAGCAGTACTTCCAGCCAATCTCACAGTTGACGGCCATTTATAATCCGCTGCAGTTGGCCATTACAGGAGCCAACCGAATCACAGAGGTTGAAGCAAAGCCGAATGAAGTGAATACCGGTAAGAAAATGGCCGGTCCATTGACAGAAGGTGTTTCCTTGAAGCACGTGGATTTTGCATATCAACCTGATCGTCCAATTTTGAAGGACGTATCAATTGATGTGAAGAAGGGACAGATGGTTGCCCTGGTCGGGCCAACTGGTTCTGGAAAGACGACGGTGATGAACCTATTGAATCGCTTCTATGATTTAAATGGGGGTGAAATTACCTATGACGGGGTACCACTCAAAGACTATGATTTGGAATCGTTACGTAGTCGCGTAGGGATTGTCTTGCAAGAATCCGTGGTTTTCTCTAAGTCTATTCGAGATAACATTGCCTATGGAAAGCCGGATGCCAGCCAGGAAGAGGTTGAGTCAGCCGCCAAGCAAGCTAACATCCATGACTTTATCATGAGCCTGCCAGATGGTTATGATACGAAAGTCACTGGGGCAGACAACCTCTTTTCAACTGGGCAAAAGCAATTGCTATCGATTGCCCGTACAATCTTGACGAACCCATCCTTGCTGATTTTGGATGAGGCAACGGCCAACGTTGATACGGTGACCGAAGCTAAAATTCAGAAGGCCATGGAAAACGTCATGGCAAATCGAACTTCCTTTGTCATTGCCCACCGTTTAAAGACAATTCTGTCAGCTGATGTCATTGTGGTCTTGAAAGACGGTCGAGTGATTGAAAAGGGTTCACATGAAGAATTGCTGGCTGAAAAAGGCTTTTATTCAGAACTTTACTACAACCAAATGGTCTTTGAGTAAAACGGGTGCGTTTTGGCTGCATTCTTTAAAAATGGTATAATATTGGCATTACGCTTAGCGCTTGAACAAAATGGGAGCAAATCATGAAGATTGGCTTATTTACAGATACCTATTTTCCACAGGTTTCTGGAGTGGCAACATCAATTCAAACCTTAAAGGATGCTCTTGAGGAGCAGGGACACCAGGTCTACATTTTTACAACGACCGATCCGAAGGTGGATAAGCACGCAAAGGAAGAACATATCTACCGTTTTTCTTCCATGCCTTACTTTGGTTTTAAGGACCGTCGTTTGACTTTTCGTGGCTTAATTCAAGCGGTTGATATTGCCCGTGAATTAGACCTTGATATTGTGCATACACAAACCGAATTCTCATTGGGATTGATCGGAAAGTATGTTGCCCGTCGTTTGAAGATTCCGGCCATTCATACTTACCACACGATGTACGAAGACTACACGCACTACGTTGCGAAGGGCATGCTTTTAAAGCCCTCTGCTGTTTCCCATTTGGTAAAGGCCTACTTGAAGTCAATGGATGGCTGCATTGCGCCATCTGAACGTGTGAAGCAAAGCCTCCTTTCTTACGGCGTTGATGATATTCCAATTCCTGTTATTCCAACCGGGGTAGCGGTAAAGGAACTGGGTGATGGTAAGGAAGACCTACACGCAAAGTATGGGATTAAGCCGGGAACTCCGGTTGTTTTGTCCCTTGGCCGTTTGGCTTTTGAGAAAAACATTACCATGACGATTTCTGCCTTTTCAGAAATTCTCGAACAAATTCCAGAAGCCCGTTTGATTATTGCAGGGGATGGTCCTGCCCGTAAGTCCCTACAAGAACAAGTCGAGGACCTTGGTCTGCAAGATTCCATTACCTTTGTGGGGATGGTGGATCACGACCAGGTTGCGGATTACTACCGCTTGGCAACGGTCTTTGTTTCATCATCTGATTCTGAGACACAGGGACTGACTTTTATTGAGGCCTTGGCTTCAAACCGTCCCTTTGTTGCCATCCATTCACCTTATTTGGACCAATTGGTCACAAATCCAGCCATTGGAAAATTAGTGAACGATTATGATGAATTCATGGAAGCCGTCGTATCATACTTGAAGGGCCCAATGACTGAAGAAGACGAAGCAATTCGTAAGGCAGCGGTCAAGAACGTTGACGCTTCAACTTTTGCGACACGCGTTCATGCCTTCTATGAAGAAGTGATTCACGACTATAAAAAGAATGATGACCATGATGATTCAGATCAGCTAAATGATGATGAAATCGGTTATATTAAGCGACTCTTGCGAAACCCCTTTAGGAGAGACTGAGTTGAAAGTTCTGTTATACTTTGAAAACCAAAAAATGATTGCCCAATCTGGGATTGGCCGGGCATTGCGCCTGCAACAGGCGGCCCTCGGTCCAATCGCAGATGTCACGGTCACAACGGATCCCAAGTGTGACGACTATGATGTTTTGCACATTAACACCTATGGTGTAAAATCCATGCACATGGTGAAAAAAGCGCATAAGATGGGTAAAAAGGTGGTCTACCACGCCCACTCAACCTACGAGGATTTTCGTAACTCCTTCTTTGGTTCAAACTTATTAGCGCCGGCTTATAAAAAGTACCTGGTCGCTTTGTATAGACAGGCGGATACCTTAGTAACGCCCACGCCTTATTCCAAGTCACTGCTCGAAAACTATGGTTTAACACAGCCGATTTATCCAGTTTCCAACGGGATTGATTTGAAGAAGTACCAGCCGGATGAAGAAAAAATTCAGGCATATAAAGAATACTTTGATATCAAACCCGGGCAAAAGGTGGTCATGTCCGTTGGATTGTTTTTTGAACGCAAGGGGCTCTTCGACTTTGTTGAGCTGGCAAAGCGTCATCCTGAAATCACCTTTATTTGGTTTGGAAATACGAATCTTTTCATCGTACCTGGTAAGGTCCGCTACGTGATTGAGCACCATCCAGATAACCTCATTTTCCCAGGATACATTACGGGTGATATTATCCGTGGTGCCTACGCTGGCGCTGATTTGTTCTTGTACCCATCCTATGAAGAAACAGAGGGAATCGTTGTTTTGGAGGCCCTGGCCTCGAAGCAAAAACTGCTGGTACGTGATATCCCAGTTTATGATGGTTGGTTAGTTGACCAAGAGAACTGCTATAAGGCGAAGGACTTGGACGACTTTGATCAACAGATGGAATCAATTTTAGCTGGAGACCGTCCGGATTTGACCGAAGAAGGGTACCGAGTCGTTCAAGAACGGGATCTTCATCAAGTTGGTCACATCTTAGACGATGTTTACCGTGCAACCCTTGAGAATAAGAAACTTCCACTCAATGAGAACGGAACGGTTGCCGTCCGTTTGGCCGATCAAAAAGTCTAAGGAGTTCCTTACACTATGTCACGTCGAAATCAGATATCCGCCCTTGTCGTTCTTTTGATGACTGGGCTTGTTATTTACTACTTAGTTAACGAACTTTCCGGTCGTGGGAAGCAGTTAGAAGCGGCTTTGAAAGTCTTGGACTGGCGCTATCTCCTTGCTGCCTTCTTCATGATGGTTCTGTCTCTTCTTTTAGAGGCTTTTGCGACCCATGCTTTGCTTTCGAAGCAGGACCGGGAAGAAACTTCTTGGGGAACGTTAATCCGTGTGCCGCTGATGAACCAGTTGGGCGTTGGCTTAACCCCTTTTGCAACGGGTGGACAGCCTGCGCAGCTTTATGGTTTAACCCGTGGAAATATGCCAGCTTCTCGTGCACTTTCAGTGATTTTGATGAAGTTCTTGGTATACCAAATTGTGGTTGTTCTCTTCTTTATCGTCGGCTATTTTGCCGCTGAACAATTTATTTATGAGAATGTTAACCCGGCCTTTGCCACCTTTATTCCCTTTGCCATTGCCATTCACGCCATTGTGATTGTTGGTATTTTATTGGTGATGTTTTGGCCAGCACTTTCCTTGAAAGTCGTGGACCTGAGTGCTAAATTAGTTTCAGTGTTATACAAGGGGAAATCCCTTCATAACATTAAGGAAAACTCCAAGGAAAAGATTCGCTCTTTCCACGAAGAATCCAAGCGTGTGATTAAATCCACGCGTTCGTTGACGGTTGCCACAATCTACACGGGCTTGCAGTTGATTGCCTTGTACGTTGTGCCTTACTTCGTTATTCGAGCCTTTGGATACTCTTCCGCTAATCCTTGGATGATCATTGCCATGAACATTATGATTGTGATGGTGATTTCACTCTTCCCAATTCCTGGAGGAGTTGGGGGAGCCGAAATCTCCTTCCAATTGCTCTTTACGCCATTTGTTAAGAATCCGGCCACTTTGGTTTTGGTTATCTTGATTTGGCGACTGATCACTTACTACTTTGGTTTATTTGCTGGTATTTTAGCTTATGTAATTCCAACAAAGAAACAAAAAGAAGGAAATCATGCCTGAAGAAACCAGTCAGTTGCAGGACATTTTAAAGCGACTATTTGCCATGAAAAAGTCAAAGGATGGCCGTTATCAAAAACGCCGTTTTGATTTGTACGGTTTGGAGTTACTTCAGGTAACCTATGACCAGGAGAATCAGGAATGGGATGTTTTAGACCATCGATTGAAAAAACATTACCACTTCGATGATATTGATTTGGTAGCGATTGAAATCTACGATCTACTGCGAGATGTACAGTTGACCTTTTAAGGTCTCTTTTTATGAGGAATGAAAGATGTTTAATAAATCGATGCTAAAGAAAAAGGATGCTGATCAAAAACAGACGAAGTCTACTGCTTGGTGGTCTGGTCTAACCGGATTTTTCCTTTTAAACTTATTCTTAGTATGGCTGAAAACATACGTTAATTACTTCTTTAACTTTTCTTTGGGCGCATCAGGTCCGGTCCAACTCTTCTTGTTGGCCTTGAACCCAATTCCAACGGCAATTATTTTGCTAGGAATCGCTCTTTACTTCAGGGGGAAGGTTGCCTACTTCTTAGTTTGGCTCTTCAACTTGATTCAGAGTATTTGGCTCTTTGCTAACATGCTTTACTACCGGGAATTCTCGGACTTCCTGTCCTTTGGAATTATTGGTTCTGGATCATCGACAGGAAACAACCTAAGTAAGTCCATTGCAGCCATCATTAAGCCAACTGATTTCTTGGTTTACCTGGATTTGATTATTTTGGCCGTTTGCTTGCTCTTCAAGTTCTGGCCGATTAGTAAGAAGGGAATCACTAAGCGTTATGCCTTCTTAACAACCTGCTTTGGAATTGCTTTGATGTTTGTTGACTTTGGAATTGCCTCAGTGGACCGTTCCGGTTTGTTGACCCGTTCCTTTGATAACAATTACATTGTTAAGTACCTTGGTTTGAATGAATACGCAGCCTTTAACGCTTTCCAGACGAAGAAACAGTCTGATTCTCGTAAGGAAGCTTCTGCTAGTGATTTGAAGAAGGTACAGGCCTTTATTAATCAGAATAATATTCCGGCTAACGCTTCTTACTATGGCACGCAGAAGGGGAAGAACGTCTTCGTGATTCACCTGGAGTCTTTCCAGCAGTTCTTGATTGACTATAAGGTGGATGGTCAGGAAGTAACGCCAAACCTAAACGCTTTCTACCACGATCAAAACACGCTTTCATTTGATAACTTCTATAACCAAGTTGGTCAGGGAAAGACTTCTGATGCTGAAATGATGCAGGAAAACTCCCTTTACGGATTATCAACGGGTTCAGCCATGACCAAGTATGGAACGGCGAATACCTTTGAAGCCATGCCAGCCATCTTAGGTCAGCAGGGCTATACTTCTGCTGCCTTCCACGGCGATGTGCCAAGCTTCTGGAACCGTAACAACACCTACAAGTCCTTTGGTTATAACTACTTCTTCTCAAAGAACTACTATCCAAATTCAGAGAAGGCAAACTACTCCGTTGGATATGGTTTGAAGGATAAAATCTTCTTGAAGGATTCCGCTCAGTATATCGAACAGTTACCTCAGCCATTCTATGCAAAGTTGATTACGGTGACGAACCACTATCCATACTCATTGGATAAGGAAAACATTACCTTCCCAGCTACCCAAACTGGTGATTCAACCGTTGATGGTTATGTGCAGACTGCCCATTATCTTGACCAGTCATTCGGCGAGCTGATGAACTACCTGAAGAAGGCTGGTCTGTACGATAACTCAACCTTTGTTCTCTATGGTGATCACTATGGTATTTCCGAAAACCATAAGCCAGCCATTGCACAGCTCTTAGGTAAGAAGTCCGTCGATAATTATGATTTGGCTAACTTCCAGAAGGTGCCATTCATGATTCATGGCACTGGCTTGCAGGGTGGTATTAACCATACCTACGGTGGTGAAATCGATATGATGCCAACCTTGTTGCACCTTTTGGGGGTTTCAACGGATGGTATGACACTCTTTGGACACGACCTACTTTCTCCTCAGAACCAGCAGATTGTGGTCTTCCGAAACGGTGATTGGGTAACACCAACCTACACGAAGTACCGGAATGAGTACTACAATACCCAGACTGGTCAGCAGTTATCCATGACTGGTAACCCAGCCTTGAAGGCGACGGCTAAACGAGTGCAGAACTACGCGGATAAGTCTCTGTCATATTCTGATGAAGTGATTACCGGAGATCTTCTGCGCTTCGATAAGTCCCGTATGAACGCCTACACGGTTAACAAGTCTTCCTATGACTATCAAAAGGCAGCGGCTTTGAAGCTGTTGAAGCAGAATCAAAAGTCAAACCCAACTTCTGTATTGGCAAAGAACGGTGGTAAGTCGACAACGTCGGATTACGAAACGGATGCGCCAGAGTTGAAGTAATTGACTCTATAAATTAGAAAAAACGAGCAAATGTGTGATATAGAACATTTGTTCGTTTTTTGTTATACTAAAAATTAAGATTTAAACTTTTTGGAGGGCTCAATGGTAGAACCAAAGCGAACAGATGCGCACTTTGACGTCGTATCAAAGTATCAGCCAACCGGTGACCAGCCAAAGGCCATCAACAAATTAGTACAGGGTTTAAAAAATGGTGAAAAGGAGCAAATCTTGCTCGGTGCCACTGGTACCGGAAAGACTTTTACAATTTCAAACGTCATTGCCCAGAATAATAAGCCAACCTTGGTTTTGTCACATAACAAGACACTGGCCGGACAGCTTTACTCGGAGTTGAAGGAGTTCTTCCCCCACAATGCAGTGGAATACTTCGTTTCCTACTATGATTACTATCAGCCAGAAGCCTATGTGCCTTCCTCTGATACCTTCATCGAAAAGGATTCAGCAATTAACGATGAAATCGACCAATTACGTAACTCGGCGACGGCTTCGCTGTTTGAACGAAACGATACCATTGTTGTTGCCTCGGTCTCTTCCATCTTCGGTTTGGGTGATCCCCACCAGTATAAGAATCACGTGATTTCGCTCCGTGTCGGGAATGAATATGGCCGTAACCAGTTAATGCACGATTTGATTGACGTGCAGTTTACTCGTAACGACATTGACTTCCAGCGTGGAACTTTCCGAGTTCGTGGTGATGTGATTGAAATTTTCCCATCATCACAGGATGAGTTGGCTTTGCGAATTGAATTCTTTGGCGATGAAATTGATCGGATTCGCCAGATTAACGCCTTAACTGGACAAATTGTTTCGGAAAAGGATTACGTGGCGGTTTATCCTGCTAAGCACTTCATGACTGACGACGAGCGGATGAAGCAAGCCCTGGTCGGTATCCGTGAAGAAATGGATGAACGACTCAAGGAATTCGAAAAAGAAGGCAAGCTTTTGGAAGCGCAACGCCTTCGTCAGCGGACCGAGTACGACTTAGCTATGTTGCAGGAAATGGGCTTCACGCCGGGGATCGAAAACTACTCACGTTGGATGGACGGCCGTGAAAAGGGTGAAGCACCATACACGCTCTTGGATTTCTTCCCCGATGACTTTTTGATTGTCGTGGATGAAAGTCACGTGACCATGCCACAGGTTCGCGGTATGTACAACGGGGATAAGGCCCGTAAGCAGACCTTGGTCGATTACGGTTTCCGTTTACCATCGGCTTTGGACAACCGTCCCTTGAAGCTGCCTGAGTTTGAAAAGCACGTGAACCAAATTATCTACATGTCAGCCACACCGGGTGACTATGAATTAGAGCGTGTTCCTAAGAAGGACGTTGTCGAACAGATTATCCGACCAACTGGTTTGCTCGATCCAGAGGTGGAAGTTCGCCCAGTCATGGGACAAATCGATGACCTGGTTGGTGAAATTAATAAGCGTGTCGAGTTGGACGAACGTGTTTTCATCACGACTTTGACCAAGCGTATGTCGGAAGATTTGACCGACTACTTAAAAGACGTTGGAATTAAAGTCGCCTACCTGCACTCGGACATTAAGACCTTGGAGCGAACCAAGATTATTCGAGAATTGCGTTTAGGTAAATACGATGTTTTAGTTGGGATTAACCTGTTGCGTGAGGGAATTGATGTTCCTGAAACCTCCTTGGTGGCCATTTTGGATGCCGACAAGGAAGGGTTCTTGCGTAACCCCCGTTCCTTGATTCAAACCATTGGACGTGCTGCCCGTAACGCCCACGGACATGTTATTATGTACGCGGACAAGGTCACTCGTTCCATGAAGGAAGCCATGGATGAAACGGCCCGCCGTCGTGAAATCCAGATGGCCTACAATAAGGAACATGGGATTACGCCACAGACAATCAAGAAGGATATTCGCGACTTGATTCGGGCTGATAAGCCAGCCGAAGTGGCTGAGTCGGTTGATATGACCGAAGTCGACTTTGCAGACTTACCAAAGTCGGATCAGACCGATATCCTAGAGAACCTGGCTAACCAGATGAAGGCTGCCGCTAAGGAGCTCGACTTTGAAACGGCCGCTAAGGTTCGCGATAATATTATGAAACTAAAAAAGCAGGCTGGACGTTAATTCGTTGGCCTGAATCGAAAGAAAAAGCCCAGTATGGGCTTTTTAACAAGTAGAGGAAAAGATGGCAAAGAATAAAATTGAAATTCGTGGTGCTCGTGCCCACAATTTAAAGAACATCGACGTTGATATTCCAAAGGATGCGTTAACGGTCGTAACCGGACTCTCTGGTTCTGGAAAGTCCTCCTTGGCCTTCGATACTTTGTATGCCGAAGGTCAGCGTCGTTACGTTGAATCACTGTCAGCTTACGCCCGTCAGTTCTTAGGACAGATGGATAAGCCGGACGTGGATTCCATTGATGGATTATCTCCTGCCATTTCGATTGATCAGAAGACGACCTCGAACAACCCTCGTTCAACGGTGGGAACGGTCACAGAGATTGCGGATTACTTCCGTTTGCTCTTTGCCCGTGTGGGAAAGCCTGACGACCCCAAGGATGGCACGAAAATTATGCAAACCATCGACCAGATGGTGGATTACGTGCAGAAAACTTTGGATGAGGGGACCCGTTTACAGGTCTTTGCGCCAATCATCGAGCATAAGAAGGGGACCCACCAGAAGACTTTTGAGAAGATGCAAAAGCAGGGTTACCTCCGTGCCAAAGTCGATGGTGAAATCATCGAGTTAGATCAGCAGGATGACCTCGCCTTGGACCGGAACAAGTTTCACGATATTTCGGTTTTGGTTGACCGTGTGGTGATGCGAGAGGGTTCTCGTTCACGTCTCTTTGATTCAATCGAAGCGGCCACTGGCTTGGCAAACGGCTTGGTTGTTTTGGAACCGGTCGCCCGTGGTGATGAAGAGGTGCAGGAGCCAATCCGCATGTCCGACCACTACTTGGGTGAGTTAAAGGACTTTCGTCCTGGCCGTTTGGAACCACGTCTCTTTTCATTTAATGCTCCTGATGGTGCTTGTCCGGTTTGTCAGGGACTAGGTGCTAACCAGGAAGTTGATATTGATTTGGTGATTCCAGACGATACGCTTTCCTTGAAGGACGGCGCCATTGCCCCTTGGAACCCAATCTCATCAAACTACTATCCTGCCTTGTTGGAACAGTTCTGTGACCAGTTCGGCATTGATATGAATGTGCCATTCAAGGATTTGCCAAAGAAGGACCAGGAGATGGTGCTCTATGGTTCTGGTCAGAAGAACTTCCACTTCCACTTTAATTCTGACTTTGGTGGGGTCCGTGACGTGGACCAACCTTTTGAAGGGGTCATGAACAACATTGCCCGACGTTTTAAGGAAACCAATTCGGACTTCACCCGTGACGTCATGGCCCAATACATGACCAAACTGACTTGTCCAGCCTGTCACGGCTACCGTTTGAACAAGGCGGCCCTTTCAATTAAAGTCGCAGGTAAGAACATTGGTGACGTGGCGAACCTACCCGTTAACGATGAAATTGATTACTTTAACGGCATTACTTTGGGTCAGCAAGACGAAGAGATTGCCAAGCCAATTCTGAAGGAAATCAAGGACCGTCTCGGTTTCTTGCAATCCGTTGGTCTGGACTACCTGACTTTGTCACGGTCAGCGGCCACACTTTCCGGTGGGGAATCCCAGCGTATTCGTTTGGCCACCCAGATTGGGGCCAACTTGTCTGGTGTCCTCTATGTTTTGGATGAGCCTTCCATTGGGTTGCATCAGCGTGATAACGATAAGTTATTAGCTTCCATGCAGGCCATGCGTGACTTGGGTAATACCTTGGTTGTCGTTGAACACGACGAAGATACGATGAACGCCGCCGATTACTTAATCGATGTCGGCCCCGGTGCTGGAAGCCTTGGTGGTCAAATTATGGCCGCTGGAACCCCGGAAGATGTGAAGAAGAATCCGAAGTCTTTGACCGGACAGTATCTATCCGGTAAGAAGTTCATTCCGGTTCCTGATTCACGACGTAAGGGAAATGGCGAAGAAATTGTCATCCGCGGTGCCAAGGAAAATAACTTGAAGAACGTCACAGCCAAATTCCCACTGGCTGAATTCGTCGCCGTAACCGGTGTTTCGGGTTCTGGAAAGTCGACTTTGGTCAACATGATCTTGAAGCGGGCCTTGAAGCAGAAGCTGAACAAGAATTCTAATAAGCCTGGTGCCTACCGTAAGATTGAGGGTGTTGAAAACGTCGAACAAGTGGTCGACATCGACCAGTCACCAATCGGTCGTACGCCACGTTCGAACCCGGCTACTTACACGGGTGTCTTCGATGATATCCGTGCACTCTTTGCTGAAACCAACGAAGCTAAGCTCCGTGGTTACGCCAAGGGCCGCTTCTCCTTTAACACAAAGGGTGGTCGTTGTGAAAACTGTCGTGGGGATGGGGTCATCAAGATTGAGATGAACTTCCTACCTGACGTTTACGTGGCCTGTGAGGTTTGTCATGGTACCCGTTATAACTCCGAAACGCTGGAGGTTACCTATAAGGGTAAGACCATTTCAGATGTCTTGAACATGACCGCTGAAGAAGCCTTGGACTTCTTTGCACCAATTCCAAAGATTGCACGCCGTTTGCAGACGATTGTGGATGTCGGTTTGGGTTACGTGAAGTTGGGGCAGTCTGCCACGACTTTGTCTGGTGGTGAAGCCCAGCGTATGAAGTTGGCTTCTGAATTGCACCGTCGTACCAACGGTAAGACCATTTACATCCTGGACGAGCCAACGACTGGTTTGCACACCGATGACATTGAACGTTTGCTTGTTGTGCTGAACCGTTTGGTTGATTCTGGTAACACGATTGTTGTCATTGAACATAACCTGGATGTGATTAAGTCCGCCGACTGGATCATTGATCTTGGTCCTGAAGGTGGTGCCGGTGGTGGCCAAATTATCGCCACTGGAACGCCTGAAAAAGTCGCTAAGAGTAAGGACTCTTACACTGCTAAGTACCTAAAGCAAATCATGGAACGTGATATTGCACGGGCGAAGGCGGAGAAGAAATAAAGGAAAAACTAACCATCTGGTTAGTTTTTTTATATAAATTCAAAATAGATAAATTAAGAGTCCTTAAAATGCATTGAGTAACAATGTGTGGAAAAAATAAAATACCCCTGAAAAATAATGATAAAACGAATGATATTATTTTATAATTTTGCTTTTTTTGTATAAATTTAAACTTTATATCTAGCAAAGTAATGTTTTTAAATATATAAATTGTATATTTTTGATTGTGGTGTTATGCTAAAAACGATCTTTTATAGAAAGAGGAGTATTAATAATGGTTCAATCAGTTGATAAGTCAAATAACGATGCCTTTGCGGTAAGTTTGGTAACACCTTGGATTAAAGGGGAAATGTTTGTTGGGCAAGATGATTTTCTTAAAATTAAGATGCCTAACACTGTTTTCTTTGGTTTGATTCCTGCAGGACAAACAAAGGATAATTCACCATTGGCAAACGTATCAAACGTTTACACTTCACGTTCATACAAGTTGCTCAATATTATTATTGGACTTCTACTTGTCATTTTTGGATTCTCATCATTTGGTTCAGATGCTGGAACAGCTATCATCTTACTTGTGATTGGTGTTCTATTGATGGGAAGCGGAATTAAGACCGTATTCGCTTATGAACGTTCAGGTGTTGAAAAGCGTATTGAATTGCCTTTCTTCGAAGCTAATCACGCTGAAGAATTTGAAGAAGAAGTTGTAAGTCGTATTGCAGCATTCCAAGATGATCGTAATGTACGTAAGCACAGCGAATCAAACGCTCAAACGATTACTGATGCAATCCGTGAATCACACAAAGATTAATTAATTTTTTATTGAAGTTTTTCGTAACTTTGATAAATAAAGAGGCACTAACGATTAAGTTAGCGCCTCTTTTTAATTGGAAAATAAATTCATTGTTTTGAAATCACTCTTTGTAAAATACTTTTTATTGTTGTTTCTATTCAAATTTTAGAATGTGAAAAATAAAAATATTTAAGTGATTTTGACATGAAAAAGCAATTTTTATTGAGTGAAACAATCTTTTACTTTGCTCACAAATTCTTATACAAAAGCTTTCTACACATTAACATTAAAATCATGTTAAAATGAAATCTATTGAAATCTGTGCAGAAAAAGGAGGTCGCAGAATGGAAAAAGAAGAATTAAACCGGGGGTTCGGTCTCTGGTCCTCACTCGCGTTAGTAATTGGGACCATTATTGGATCCGGAATTTTCTTTAAGCAAGGATCAGTGTTACAAACGGCTGGTTCAACATCCTCGGCCTTACTTGCTTGGTTGGCTGGTGGTGTTTTGACTTTGACGGCGGGGATGACCGTTGCTGAAGTTGGGTCACAAATGGCCGAAACGGGTGGTATTTACATCTACCTGACAAAGCTTTATGGAAAGACAGTCGGTTACTTGGCTGGCTGGATGCAGGTTATCTTCTATGGACCTGCTATGATGGGTGCAATTTCAGCTTACCTTGGTTTGCTTTGTGCCTCATTGTTTGGAATTGACAAGATGTGGTCAGTACCAATGGGAATGGTTGGATTAGGCTTCATTGGCTTGATTAACTCATTGCCAAACAAGAACTCAGCATCCTTCCAGGTTTTGACCACAACCATTAAGTTGTTGCCAATTGTTGCTTTGATCATTTACGGTTTATTCTTTGGTAAGGAAGACGCCTTGTCACAAACTGTTTCAACTGCCATGCAAACAACTGGTGGCGGCTTCGGAGTTGCTGTTTTGTCAACACTCTTTGCCTATGATGGTTGGGTTACTTTGGCCAACATTTCTGGTGAAATTCGCAATCCACAAAAGACGATGCCAAAGGCAATTGTTTATGGAATCTTGATTGTTATTGTGGCCTTTGTTGGTGTGTCATACGGTACTTACCGTGCTTTGCCAGCCGACAAGATTGTGTCACTTGGTTCATCAGCTACTGTCCACGTTGCTGAACAAGCCTTTGGGCTTTGGGGTGGTCGAATTCTTTCGGTTGCCATCTTGATTTCATTGCTTGGTACATTGAATGGAAAAGTCGTTTCATTCCCACGTGTGCTTTTTGCTATGGCACGTAAGGGTGACTTCCCATTCGCTAAGACTTTTGCAAAGTTGAACCCTAAGTCAAAGACGCCAAACAATGCTATCTGGTTCTTGATTTTGATTGGTTACGCCATGATGTGGTTGACTGATCCAAACCAATTGACTGATTACGCTGTTTTCATTACTTTCTTGTTTTATATTTTGGCATTCATTGGCGCTTTCAAGCTTCGTAAAGAAGATCCAGAAGGGAAGCACCGAGACTTCTCAATGCCTCTCTACCCAGTGATTCCAATCATTGCCATCCTTGGTTCTATCTACGTTGAAGTGTCAGAATTAACCAACGATTTGCATGGAGTGTTGGTTTCCGTTATAATCGTATTATTGGGTTGGCCAGTATATTACTGGTTGAATAAGAAAAATAGATAAAGAACACCACACAAGCACCCGCTACTCGCGGTTGTTGAACGGATATACAACGGAGGTTTGATTACTTTATCCCTTGGTTAAACGGGTGAAATTCCGAGTTTAATCTTCAGATAATATTTATCAGGGATACTGTAAGACATGATGTTTAATAAAATTTTACTTACAAGTATTGCGGTTGCCGGTCTTGCATTGACAGCTGTCAACCAACAATTTAATAGTTCTAAATCCACGACCGACCAAGCCGTTAAGGTATCTGGCTCTGTCAATGGTAAGACAGTTAAAACTGCTGTTTCATCATTGGATAACATTAAGAGCTTAGAAACTACGGCAGCCGGTCAAGAAGTAGCTGCTGATACTGATACATCTTCCCAAGATACATCAGATCAGACGACAGATACTTCCAGCCAAGCAGCAGCTGATACGTCTTCTGCGTCATCAAGCCAAGCTACTACGACTGCGGTAAGCACCCAATCAAGCACTACAACGACTTCAACGGCTACACCAGCCGCTACAACGACTTCAACGTCAACTTCTTCTGATGCTTCCGGTGATATTAACTGGTTGATCCAACGTGAATCTGGCGGAAATGTTAACGCTCAAAACGGTTCTTTCTACGGAATCGGACAATTGTCTCCATCAGCATATGCTACTTATGCTCCTGGTCAAGACTACCATGGTAACTACGCTGTTCAATTACAGGCAATGCAAGGTTATATTGCAGGCCGTTATGGTTCAGTTGCAAATGCCATTGCACATTTCCAATCAAACGGTTGGTACTAATCCAAAGGTTTGAATGATTTAAAAGACCCCTTTCGGGGGTCTTTTTTTGTCCCAGAAGAAGCCTGTTTTCGTGTATAATAGGGCTTAAATCATAAAGTGAGTAGAAAAATGGTCCTGAACTTCTTAAAACCCACATACTGTGTACAATCTGTTTACGATTTATCAGTTAATGAATTAAAAAAACACCATATTAAAGCTGTGTTAACCGATCTGGATAACACGCTTTTAGCCTGGAATAATCCAAAGGGTACACCGGAATTGCACGAGTGGCTGAAGGAAACAAAGGCAGCGGGTATCGACGTGATTGTGGTGTCAAACAATACCTGGGACCGTGTCAAGAAGGCGGTTGGGGATTTAGACGTTGATTATACGGCTTGGTCATTAAAGCCACTGCCCCGCGGTATCTTGAAGGTGATGCATGAACGTGGCCTAAAGAAAGATGAAGTTCTGATGGTTGGCGATCAAATGTTGACCGACGTTTGGGCTTCTCACTTAGCCGGTGTAAAATCAGTATTGGTAGAACGTTTAATTGAGTCTGACATGTGGCAAACATGGGTCAACCGTTTTATTGAAAATCAGGCCAAAAAAATTATCTATAGAAAAAAAGGCCTCGTTTTTTATGATTCATTAACGAAGGCTGTTGAAGCAAAGAAAGATTAAGGTCTTCATGGAAGAAGAAAAGAAGCAAGTTATCGCAACAAAGGAAGAAGTAGAAGAAGCCTTGCAAGAGGGTCTCTACTGTATCGGTTGTGGTGCTTTAATGCAGGTAACTGATAAAGAAGAAGCTGGTTATCTACCAATGTCTGCCTTACAGAAGCAGTTGGAGTCAGAGCAATTGCTCTGCCAGCGTTGCTTCCGTCTGCGTCACTACAATGAAATTCAACCGGTTTCATTAACCGATGATGATTTCATTAAGCTCTTGCACCAAGTTTCGGAAGCTAAGGCACTGATTGTCTACGTGTTGGACCTATTTGATTTTTCAGGTTCTACGATTCCTGGATTGCCACGTTTCGTTGGACAAGATAACCCCATTTACGTGGTAGGAAACAAGGTTGACCTCCTTCCCAAGTCTTTGAAGGAACATAAGATTAAGGATTGGGTTCGTGGCCAATTGAAGGAACAGGGGATTAAGCCGGTTGACGTGGATTTGACATCAGCGGCCCATCCAGCCAACCTGGACATGATTTTGGATAAGATTGATGACCTTCGTGAAGGTCGCGACGTTTACGTTGTCGGTACAACAAACGTTGGTAAGTCAACTTTGATTAACCAAATCATCAAGTCGAAGACAGGGGTCCAGGAGTTGATTACGACCTCTCGATTCCCAGGAACAACTTTGGACCAAATCGCCATTCCTTTGGATGACGGTCAATCTTTGATTGATACGCCAGGAATTATTAAGGCGGATCAATATGCTCATCAAGTTTCGGATAAGGACTTGAAGTACGTTTTGCCAAAGAATGAGATTAAGGCCCGTACTTACCAGTTGAACGATGAACAGACTATTTTTATTGGTGGGCTTGCCCGCTTTGACTTGGTATCCGGCTTGAAGGATTCTAAGACATCCGCAACATTTTACTTTGAAAATAATTTGAATTTGCACCGAACTAAGATGATTGGCGCAGACGACTTTTATGAAAAACACCAGGGTGGCCTTTTGGCACCCGTACCAAAGAATACAGAAGCTGGCCTTGTTGGTCATGAATTTAGGACGAAGACGACGGCCGATTTGGTCTTTGCTGGTCTTGGCTTCATTACCATCCCAGCGGGTGTGACCGTTAAGGCTTATGCGCCAGCGGCAGTTTCAGTGTTCTTAAGAAAGGCAATGATTTAATGCAATTAACTGGAAAGCAAAAGCGCTACTTGCGTTCACAAGCAAACAAAATGACACCAGTCTTTTCAATCGGAAAGGCCGGGGTTTCAGAAGATTGGCTCTTGGAAGTCGAAAAGGCTTTGGCCAAGCGTGAGTTGATGAAGGTCAACCTTCAACAGGGGGCTGAAGTATCAGCCAAGGAGCTGGCTGCCTTCATCGAAGACAACTCATCCATTACTGTTGCACAGGTAATTGGAAAGACAGTTCTTTTGTATCAAGAAGCAAAGGAAGCGAAGTACATGAAGTACTCACTTGAAGTAAGCAAATTAGCTTAAGGAGTGATGAACATGACAGCGGTGAATGAAAAAGAATTGGCAGCACTATCAAAGCAGGTTGGCAAGAATTTGTCCAAGCATCGTTTTGAACACTGCTTACGAGTTTCAGACTATGCAGTCAAGTTAGCAAAGCAAAATGGGGTCGATGTGAATCAGGCGGCAATTGCCGGATTAGTTCACGACTATGCCAAGGAAGTGTCAAAGAAGGATTTCTTAAAGAAGATTGAAAAGTCTGGCTTGAATCCTGATTTGAAAAACTGGGGCAACGCCGTATGGCACGGTGTCGTTGGCGCCGAATTCATTAAGGATGAGTTGGGTATTGATGATCCCACGATTTTGCAAGCGGTTCGTTTGCACACAACTGGTGGTACTCACAAAGAAATGACGGGCTTAGATAAGGTGGTCTTTATGGCCGATTATCTTGAAAAAGGTCGGGACTTTCCAGGTGTCGAAGAAGCACGTCAAATTACGGATAAGTCCTTGGACCAAGGTGTCTTCTACCAGTTAGCACAC
Organism: Fructobacillus sp. CRL 2054; assembly: GCF_028764065.1. Lineage (GTDB taxonomy): Bacteria > Bacillota > Bacilli > Lactobacillales > Lactobacillaceae > Fructobacillus. Next base: position 21,410 of record NZ_JACOFN010000006.1, on the reverse strand, counting down.
ACGCTTTTATTCTTAGCAGCAAAAGAAAAAGTGATTTATCCCAAGACATTTGAGGCCTACAACGATTGGGCAATGTACTTGAAGGATTAAAAGGAGAATTTATGGTTGAACAAACAAATACAGCACTGTTGAAGACGGTGTTGAATGCCATTGATAATAAGCGTGGCGAAAACATCTCAGCTTTGGATATGCAAGGTGTCTCACTCTTGGCTGATTACTTTGTTTTGGCGTCAGCTGGCTCAACCCGACAGGTTCAAGCCATCGCTAACGAAGTGAAGGAAGACGTTGTAAAGGCTGGTTTTGAAATCGGACATATCGAAGGTTTGGAGCAAGCACACTGGGTTGTTTTGGATCTTGGTGACGTTATCGTTCACATTTTTGATGAAGAGTCCCGTGACTTTTACCACCTCGATAAGCTCTGGTTTGACGCCAAGTCATTGGATGTTGAATCATTCTTAAACGAATAAATGCAATGGGGCCATTTGGAAGTGATTTCCAGGTGGCCCTTTCTATGGAAAGGGAGGTCAGCATGGCCGAAGAAGAACAACCTTATCAAACCTTTGCCTCACTTTACGATGAGCTCTTTGATGGTGAACTCTACCTCGACTGGGCTGACTTTGTAAAAGCAAATATTCCAGCTGGAAAAGTCTTGGACCTTGGTGGCGGAGCTGGCCGTTTAGCTGTTTTACTGGCCAAAGAAGGCTATCGAGTCGACTTGCTGGATATTTCAGCTCCAATGCTTTCCTTAGCACAGGAGCACGCGCAGGAAGCCGATGTTGATTTGCGTCTCTTGCAAGCAGATATTCGTGATTTCTCGGATTGGGAAGAACGCTATCCGACCATTGTTTCCTTTGCGGATACCTTGAATTACCTTCCTGGGCCAGTGGACTTTGAAGCTGGTATTCGACAAGCTTACGAACACTTGGAAGCTGGCGGAACCTTTCTCTTTGACGTCATCACGCCAAAGATGGTTAATGTTGACTATGATAACTTTTGTTACAATAACGATGAAGACCCTGAAAAGATTTTCATGTGGACCTCTTTCTATGGGGAAGAGGAGAATTCAGTCGATCACGATTTGAAGTTCTTCTTATACGATGAAAAGCTGGACGCATTTAAGATGGTCCGGGAAGTGCATCATGAACAGACCTATCCGATGGCTGAGTATTTGGCCGTATTAGAGCGGGTTGGTTTCAAGAACATTCAGGTTTCAGCGGACTTTGGCCGTAAACAAGCAGACGAAGAAGATACCCGCTGGTTCTTTAGCTGCCAAAAAGGAGAAAAGTGATGAAAGCCGTTGGTATAATTGCTGAATATAATCCCTTTCACAACGGGCATGCCTACCATTTGCAGGAAGCAAAACGTGTGACTGGGGCAGACGTAGCTGTTGTTGTTATGTCTGGTAATTTTGTGCAGCGTGGCGAACCAGCTATTTTGGATAAGTGGGAACGAACAAAGTTAGCGCTACACCATGGGGCTGATGTTGTCATTGAGTTGCCTGTCTTTGATGCGGTTCAACCCGGTCATCTCTTTGCCCAAGGTGCCGTGCGTATTTTGTCGGCGCTGGGTGTTAAAGACCTTGTCTTTGGGTCGGAACATCCGGACGTGGACTTCATGACTTTGGCAAAGCAGGCCGAAGAGATTCAGTCGGAAGGAAAGTACACCGACCGGACGCAGACATACGCTTCAGCCTATGCAGCCGAGCTAGAGGAAAAGACTGGTTTCAAGTTGGAAGACCCCAACGATATTTTGGCCTTTTCATATGCAAAGGCTGTTTTGAGCCTAGATGTTGAAATGGATTTGCATCCAATCGGACGTTTGCAAGCGGCTTACCATGACCAAACGATTGATGAGGACCAAGATATTGCCTCGGCTTCATCGATTCGCTTAGCCCTTCATAAGGGTAAGTGGGATAAGGTTGAAAAGGTAGTCCCAGCAGACACCTTGAAGGCCTTGCAGGAAAAACCGAATTCGCTTGGCTTTGAAAAGCCATTCTTTGAGCTATTGCGTTACCGATTGTTAACCGATACGGTGGGACAATTGGGTCAGGTTTACCAGATGGCCGAGGGATTGGAGTACCGTTTAGCTGGTGTCGCTTCTGCCAAAGAGGCACCACAGTCCTACCAGTCCTTTATTCGGGCCGTGAAGTCAAAGCGTTATACCTTTGCTCGTATGCAGCGCACAATGTTGTATACGTTGTTAAACATAAAAGTCGATCAGATGCAGGCGGCGATGGCGGATTCCTACATTCGCTTGCTCGGATTTACTGATGAAGGTCAGGCTTACTTATCTGAAGTAAAGCGCAAGGCTCGTTTGCCAATTATTTCCCGTGTCGATCAGGGTTTGGCAAAGGCCAACCTTCGTTTAGATTATAAGGCGGGAATGATTTGGCAGCTCTTAGCTGATCAGTCCGCTAGCCAAGAGGGACAGGATTTAGCTCGTCGTCCCATTCACTACATCAAGGAAAAGGAGTAATTCATGAAGTTTCCTAAGCAACAGTTACAAAAGTACCGAAACGAAGCGTTGAAGTTTGAGGAAACGCTCGATTTGAACGAGCTAATTAAAGAACGTTTTTCTGATTTAATTATTTCGGCTAAGCCAGTCAAGGTGACAGGAACCGTTCAAATGGATGATCAGGACGATTATTTGTTGATTGCTTCTTTCCATGCTGATTTGATTTTGCCATCTTCCCGTTCATTGGAACCCGTTCCATGGTCAACGGATATGGCGATTCAAGAAACCTATGTGGAAGACCCTAAGCGAATTGAAAAGTTTGACGAAGACGAACCGGTTTTCCCACTTGTCAACAATGCCGTTGATTTAGATGCTGCCGTTTTGGATAACTTAGTGGCAGCCCTTCCTTCTCAGGTTTTGACCGAAGAGGAAGCAGCAGGTGCGCCTTTGCCAGAGGGAAAAGACTGGCAAGTGATTTCTGAAGCAGAGTTCATGCAAGAACATCCAGAAGAAGCAGCGGAGGGTGATCAAGCAGCCGAGAAGGATGCAAAATTAGACCCACGCCTTGCAAAATTAGATGAATTTTTTAAAAAATGAGATAATTAACAATCCTATGGTAGAATAGGATTAAAATAAATTTCATTTATATATGGTGACTAACTGTAAATCCGCAGTTAGCTTAAAAAGCCAATGGAGAAGATTATGAGTCGTATTTTAATTGTAGAAGATGAAGAAAATTTGGCAAAGTTCGTCAAATTAGAGTTGGAACACGAAGGTTACCAGGTTGACACGGTATTAAACGGTCGTGAAGGTCTGGATAAGGCTTTGGAAGAAGATTTTGATTTGATTCTTTTGGACTTGATGTTGCCTGAATTGAACGGTTTCGAAGTGGCCCGTCGTTTGCGTGAAGTCAAGAAGACACCAATCATTATGATGACAGCCCGTGATTCAGTCATTGACCGTGTTTCAGGTTTGGACTACGGTGCTGATGATTACGTGGTGAAGCCATTCGCCATTGAAGAACTTTTGGCACGTGTTCGTTCATTGATGCGTCGTATTGACATCGAGAAGGAACCTGCTTCATCTGCTTTGAACGTTATTTCATTCAAGAATTTGAAGTTGGAAAAGGAAAACCGTACGGTTCGTCGTGATGATGAAATCATCTCATTGACGAAGCGTGAGTACGACCTTTTGCTCATCTTGCTTGAAAACATTGATGTTGTTCAACCTCGTGAAAAGCTACTAAAGAAGGTTTGGGGTCAGGAAACAAAGATTGAAACAAACGTTGTTGATGTCTACATCCGTTACCTACGTAACAAGTTAGACGATCCTGAATCAAAGACTTCTTATATTCAAACAGTCCGTGGTACGGGCTACGTTATGCGGAGCTGAGATGGTTAAAAAGAACGAAAACAATCAAAAAAACTCACCGTTTAAAACAAGCCAGGCCATCTTGACCTTTGGGTTAACGGTGGGTTTTTTGCTCATTGCCTGTGGAATCTTCCTTGGCTTAATGGTGGTGCAGGGACCGGAATTAACTAAGACGGTTTTTGCTGCTGTTGGCCACTGGTGGTGGTCCTTCTTGATTTTTTCACTGGTCGGTATTTTACTGCTGGCCTTTTTGCTGGCTCAACTCTTTGTGTGGCCAATGAAAAAATTAGCCAAAGTGATGCGGACTTTTGAAGAAGATCCCTTAACGAAGGAACGAGTAGAGCCAGTTGGCTATAACCAAGAGTTAAACGATTTGGGTATTGTCTTAAATGACACGATGACTCAGGTGCAGAACTTAATTCAGTCACAGCAAGATTTCGTGTCGGATGTTTCCCATGAATTGCGAACACCCGTTGCCATTGTAAAAGGCCATTTGAATTTACTGGAGCGTTGGGGAAAAGATGACCCTGAGGTTTTGGATGATTCACTTTCTTCATCGCTGGCTGAAATCAAACGAATGGAAGTGTTGGTAAATGAGATGCTCCAGTTGACCCGTGCTGAAAAGCTGACGGTTAATTCGGAACAGGACCGTACCGCAGTTTGGCCAGTGGTTGACCGTGTTTACCACGATTTCCAAATTCTACACCCAGATTTCACTTGGTCCTTTGATAACAGCTTGAGTAAAGAGTCCGAGGTGGCCATTCGTCCAGACCACCTGGAACAAATGCTAATTATTTTAATTGATAACGCTTTGAAGTATTCAACTGACCGTAAGGAAGTTCACTTGGCTTTGGCGCAGGCGGGGGCTTGGATTGAAATTGGCGTGCAGGACTTTGGCCAGGGAATTGCGGCCGAAGATTTGGACCGCGTCTTTGACCGCTTCTATCGGGTTGATAAGGCTCGTGTTCACCAGCCAGGTGGAAATGGACTAGGATTATCAATCGTTAAAAAGATGGTTGCGGCCTACGGCGGTCAGGTTCAAGTGGAATCTGCTCTTGGATCTGGTTCTTCTTTCCGTTTGCGTTTCCCAATGGTTAAAAAATTAACGATTGCTGAAAATGAGCAAGAAGACGAAGAGAAAAGTGCGGAAGAATAAGGCGAATCTTGCTATAATAGTACAGATTGCAAAAAATTACTAAGAATTAAAGAGCTTTTAGGAGCAAAAATGAAACAGTTGAAACGCTATGCCACAGTGTTAGTGGTACTATTTGACATTTACCTTTTCACAGGTGGTTATGGAGTTCACGGCCGAATTTACAAGTTGGTTGCTAAGCCAATTGCCAACCTTTTGTTAGACCTTTCAAATGCCATTGGCGGTGTGAATGCCATTGGTTGGGCGATTATCCTTTTGACGGTTATTTTCCGTTTGATTTTGTTGCCAATCATGGTTAACCAGTCAAAGAACACGACCATCTCACAGTTGAAGATGCAAAAGTTACGTCCTGAATTCGAAAAGGTTCAAGCCGCTACAAAGGCTGCCAAGACACAGCAGGAACAGCAAGCAGCATCAATGGCTTCCATGGCTTTGTACCGTGAAAACGGTGTTTCTATTACGGGTGGTGTTTCATGGTTGACGATGGCCCTTCAAATGCCAATCTTTTCAGGTTTGTATTTGGCCATCATGCATGCCAACGGTTTGAAGACGGCAACCTTCTTTGGTTTTGAATTATCATCACCACAGATTCTCTTCTCAGCCATTGTTTTGATTATCTATGTTGGTCAAGCTTACCTGTCACAACTCCACGTACCTGAAGCTCAAAAGAAGCAGATGGGCATGTTGATGTGGATGATGCCCATCATGATTGCTGGATTCACCTTCGTTTCTTCAGGTGCCTTGGGACTTTACTTCATGGTCGGTGGAATCTTTGTTTTGATTCAATCACTGATTAACCACCTCTACTATGATAAGCTTAAGGCGCAGGTGGATAAGGACTTTGTCATCAAGAAGACGGCTGATGAACTATTGAAGCAGACGATGCCAACTGCTGGACCAGCGCAAACGGCGCAAAACACGAACCGTGTTCGTCCAGAAGATCTCCGTCCACGTGATGTAACGGAAGAAAGTAACGAATCTGCAGGGCGTAACGCCGGTAAGCAGCATCGTTCAAACGACTAATTAGGTCGAATTAAAGAAGGAAGTATTATGGAACGCATTTTATCAAAGCAAAATAACAAGGTGAAAGCCTGGGCTAAGTTAGCCACAAAGAAGGGCCGCCTTGAGCAAAAGACTTATTTGCTTGACGGCTGGCACTTGGTTCAAGAAGCCATCAATGCCAAGGCAAAGTTCCACGCCATCATGGCGACTGAAGAACAAATGGAAGCCCACTTGGCTGATGTTCCTCACGGTGTCCCAGCCTTTGAAATTTCAAAGGAAGTGGCCGCACATATCGCTGGTTCAAAGACACCACAAGGTATCTTTGCGGAAGTGACTTTGCCAGAAAAAACCTTTGACCCAACCTATGTTCACGATGGTCTCTGGTTGTTCTTGGATGCTATCCAAGATCCAGGTAACGTTGGAACTTTGGTTCGTACTGCCGATGCAGCTGGCTTCAAGGGTGTTGTCCTTGGAACTGGAACGGCTGATTTGTATGCTCCCAAAGTCGTTCGTGCCATGCAAGGTTCAAACTTCCACTTGGAAGTCTTGCAAGGTGATTTGAACGAATGGATTGATGCCTTCGAAGATAATGACTTGCCAGTTTATGGTTCTGAATTAAACGAAGAAGCCAAGCCATATCAAGATATTCACGGTTTGTCAGCCGGTGCCTTAATTGTTGGAAACGAAGGACAGGGTCTTGATCCTGAATTAGCCAAGAAGACAACAGCTAACCTTTACATTCCTTTGCTTGGTTCTGCTGAATCATTGAACGTTGCCGTTGCCGGTGGTGTTTTGATGTTCCGCCTTTCTCTTGGAAACTAAGACGAAATTTGCTATACTAGGTAATATGAATTGCGAGTGGAGGCGTCTTTGTGACTAATTTTTTAACCATTCTCTTGTTAGTTGTTGGTTTCTTACTGATTGTGTCAGTAATGATGCAGCCTAGCAAACAACAGGATGCACTATCAGCTTTGTCTGGTGGGGCAACCGACTTATTTACAGAACGAAAGTCTCGCGGCTTCGAAGCTGTCATGCGTCGTGTTACGGCGGTACTTGGCACAATTTGGTTCATCATCGCATTAATCTTGATGTACTTAGCCGCTCATTAATTAATAAAGGTCAGTTTACTTTTTTGTAGACTGATTTTTTATTAGCATTTTTTAGAAAGATTCATAGATTTATGGAAACAAAACAATTAAAAGAACAACTACAGGGATTCTTAAAAGCCAATCCTAAGCAGGCCTTTTCTGTCCAAAACTTGGCCGATGGATTGCGTTTAGAAGGTGCTTCTGGATATCGTCAGGTACTGGGAGTACTAGAAAACTTGGCAGATAACCAAATTATCAAAAAGATCGACAAGGACAGCTACCAGTTCCAAGGGCAAAAGGGTGACATTGTCGGTGAGTTTAAAGCAAACGACAAGGGCTTTGGCTTTGTTCGTTACGATGAAAACCTACCTGATTACTTCGTTGGTCCAGATAACACCATGCAGGCCATGCAGGGGGACACGGTTCGCGTTTCAATGGTGAAACCAGCCCAGTCTGCTGACCGTGGACCCGAAGGAAAAGTCGAAGAAATCCTGGAACACGCCTATACGCGTTTAGTCGGTGTTTATACATCTGGTTCAACCTACCAGGGAATGCTTGGTCAAATTCGCTTGTCTGATAAGAAGGCCGCGTCTTTCCAAGTTGTGATTGATTCGTCAACGGCTGAAGAAGATTTGCACGATGGACAAGTGGTTGTTGCCGAAGTTCAGTCATATGCTGATGCCATCCATCCTAAGCAACTGGTTGCCACGGTGACTCAGGTATTGGGTTACGAAAACGAACCCGGCATGGACATTATGCAAATCGTTGAAAACAAGAAGGTACCCAACCACTTCCCAGCCGATGTTATGGCTGAAGCGGATGCTATTCCAAACGAAGTATTGCCATCCGAATGGGAAGGCCGTCAGGATATTACGGACCAGCCATTGGTTACCATTGATGGTGCTGATACGAAGGATATCGATGATGCCGTTGTTGTTTGGAAGTTAGACAATGGTAACTACCACTTGGGTGTTCACATTGCCGATGTATCCCACTACGTGAAGCCTGGTTCAGCCATTGATACCGAAGCCTATAACCGCGGAACTTCTGTTTACTTGACGGACCGTGTTATTCCAATGCTGCCACAGAAGCTTTCAAACGGAATTGCTTCCTTGAATCCTGGTGTAACCCGTTTGGCCATGTCGGTTGAAATGGAAATTAATCAGCAGGGTGAGGTGGTGAAGCACCGTTTGGCACAGTCTGTCATCGAGTCACACGCCCGTATGACTTATGATAAAGTCAATGAAATCCTTGCCGGTGACCCAGCTGCCCGTGAAGAATATTCCGGCTTAGCCGATATGTTCGACATGATGGGTGAGTTGCACCAAATCTTAGCTAAGAAGCGTGAAAAGCGTGGAGCTATCGAATTTGATACGCCAGAAGCATCCATCGTGGTGGATGAAAATGGTAAGGCCATTGATGTCGTGGTCCGTGAACGTGGAACCGCTGAACGAATGATTGAGTCCTTCATGTTGTCAGCCAACGAAACAGTGGCTGAGCACTTTGACACAAAGAAAGTACCTTTCCTTTACCGTATTCACGAAACGCCAGATGAAGAACGTGCCAAGTCCTTCTTTGAATTTGCCAGTGCTTTGGGTTACCCAGTCAAGGGTGACCCCGCCAATGTAACACCAATCATGTTGCAGACTTTGATGAAGAAGGTCAAGGACGATCCAGCCGAGCAGATGATTTCAACGATGATGCTCCGTGCGATGAAGCAGGCCAAGTATTCACCAGAACCACTGGGACACTTTGGCTTGGGTGCTAAGTACTATACCCACTTTACGTCACCAATTCGTCGTTACCCCGATTTGACGGTTCACCGTTTGATTCGTTGGTATACGGAACACGGCTACGGTGTTGAAGCACAGGAAAAGTATGCTTCTTCCCTTGGCCAAATTGGTGTTGATACCTCAACCCGTGAGCGTCGCGCCATCGATACGGAACGCCTTGTTGACGCCATGAAGAAGGCCGAATACATGGAAGACAAGGTTGGTAACGAATACGAAGGTGTTGTGAACGCCGCCTTGAAGTTTGGACTCTTTATTTCATTGGACAACACGGTTGAAGGTTTGGTTCACATTTCAAACTTGACTGATGATCACTATGATTACGATGAAAAGCATGCCGCCTTAATTGGTCGCTCAAAGCACCACATCTTCCAAATCGGTCAGAAGTTCAAGATTAAGGTTATCCGTGCTTCTAAGAAGGATTCAACGGTGGACTTCATGTTGGTTAACCCTGAAGAGGCACCAACAACTGATATTAAAGTGCCACAACCAAACCGTGGTAAGTTTGGACGAGATAATAAGCGCGGTCGTGACAACAAGGGCAATGGTAACCGACACGGTGGAAACGGCCATGGCGGTCGTTCCAACCATGGTAATGGGAAGCCAGGACAAGGTCGTGATGGACAAAAGCGTGGAAATGGTCAATTAAACGGCCGCTCTAACAACAACCAGGGACGACCACAGCAGAAGGCTAACCAGGCGAAGTCTGGTGCTAATCACAAGCATCCCTTTTCCATGAAGCAGAAGTAAGTTAAGTTTTTGAAAGGTGTGGCCAATGGCAAAGAAAAAAGTACAACAAAACGATGCCTTGGCGACGAACCGAAAGGCTCGATTTAACTATGCCATCGAAGAGACTTTTGAAGCGGGGATGGTGTTAACCGGAACTGAGATTAAGTCTGTTCGAGCAGGGCAAATCACGATTGGGGATGGTTTTGTGACCATTCATGATGGGCAAGCCTATTTAACCAATGTTCACATTGCGAATTACGAGCAGGGGAACCAGTTCAACGTTGACCCGCTGCGTTCGCGTGTTCTGCTTTTACATAAGAAGCAGATTCAACACTTGTCTGCATTGGTAAAAGAATCCGGTGTAACGGTGGTACCTTTGAAGGTTTACATGAAGAAGGGCTTTGCCAAAGTCTTGATTGGTGTCGGCCGTGGTAAGAAACAATACGACAAGCGTCAGTCCATTAAGAAACGTGATATTGAACGTGATTTGAACCGACAATTTAAGCGATAAAAAAGAGCCCAGTAGTGGGCTCTTTTTTCTAAAGTAGAACGAGCTGAATTGACTTTATTAAAAAGTTTTTACTTGTCAGAATTGAATTGAAAAGGGGATAAGAACGGCTTTCAGTTGGAATTATCTGTGCTATTTTTAATTCTAGTCTAATTGACCCAAGGTAAAAATTTGTCTATACTAGACATGTGAATTGAAAACAATTTACAACTGAAAGGAAAAGAATATGCTGACGATTATTATCTCAGCACTCTTTGCTCTTTTAATCGGCTTAGCTGGTGGTTATGTCACGAAGAAGATTGTTGATCAAGTTCGTGTCAATAACGCTAAGCAGATTGCAACAAACATTTTAAAACAAGCAAATGACGAAGCCAAAAGTATTAAAAAATCTGCCGAAGTGGATGCTAAGGGCTATGCCCAAGAGTACCGCCGTCAGGTAGAAGATTCCTTGTCTAATCGACAAAAGCGGGTGGAAGACCAAGAAACCCGTGTTCAGGATCGCATTGATACTTTGGATAAAAAAGATGCAACATTGAACGAACGTGATGCTTCCTTGATTAAGAAGGAAGGAAAGTTACAGGCTCGTTTGGATGCTGCTACTAAAAAAGACCAAGAGGCCGACCAAAAGTTGGCTGAACAAGAAGCCAAGCTGGAAGAAATTGGTCAGCTGAACAAGGACCAAGCGCAGGAAATCATTCTTAATACGGCAAAGGCACAACTTGAAAAAGAACGTGCTAACTTGATTCAGGAATATGAACAAGATGCTAAGAATGAGGGTGAAAAGCGTGCCCGCAACATGATTGTGGAAGCCATCCAGCGTTCTGCAGCCGATTCCGTTTCTGATGTGACGGTTTCTGTTGTAAACTTGCCTAGCGAAGACATGAAGGGCCGTATCATCGGCCGTGAGGGTCGTAATATCCGTACAATTGAATCCTTGACAGGGATTGATTTGATTATCGATGATACCCCTGAATCTGTCGTTCTTTCTGGTTTTGATCCACTTCGCCGACAGATTGCTAAAAACGCACTGGAAGCTTTGATTTCCGATGGACGGATTAATCCTGCGAAGATTGAAGAAGCAGTCGAAAAGGCCCGTCGTCAGATGGATGAAAACATTCGCCAAAAGGGTGAATCCGCGGTCTTTGAATTAGGAATTCGCGGGCTTCATCCAGATCTAATTAAGTTAATTGGTCGAATGAATTACCGTACGTCTTATGGTCAAAACGTACTACAACACTCAATTGAAGTTGCTAAGCTAACCGGCTTAATGGCTTCTGAGTTTAAAATGGATGTCGCACAAGCAAAGCGTGCCGGCCTCTTACACGATATTGGAAAAGCAGTCGATGCCGAAGTTGAAGGATCTCACGTTGAACTCGGTGTTCGTCTTGCTGAAAAGTATCATGAAAAGCCAAATGTTATTAATGCTATCGCTGCCCACCACGGCGATATCGAACCAACCTCACCATTGGCTGAATTGGTCACGGCAGCGGATGCTATTTCTGCTGCTCGACCTGGTGCCCGTTCTGAATCGCTTGAAAACTACGTTCAACGATTAACAGATTTGGAGCACATTGCCAGTGATTACAGCGGTGTTAAATCTGCTTACGCTATTCAAGCGGGACGAGAAGTTCGTGTGATTGTTGAACCTGATCAGGTTTCTGACATTCAAGCAACTGTCTTGGCCCACGATATTAAGGCGGAAGTCGAAGACCGACTCGAATATCCGGGACACGTCAAGGTGACCGTTGTTCGTGAAACACGAGCCGTTGATTATGCTCGATAAAAAAGTCCCCCTCGGGGGCTTTTTTCTTTGACTTTGATTACCACTGTTAAAGATATTTTAATTTGTTACAATAGAAATGATTAATACTTAGTAATTTAAGTACAGATAGGAGAGATTATGACTGTTGGACAAATATCACTACTAATCTTTGCTTTGGCCTTTTTGCTTTTGGTCGTCGCAATTACGGTTTTCTTACTCCGTTTGACTCGTACCGTTTCAATTCTAACGACTGATTTGGATACGATTGCTCGTTCATCAAATGAATTGGTGGCCAATACGAACTTACTTGTTGATGATATCAACGATAAGATGGCAACGTTGAACGTTACGGTACAGGCTGCTGCCGATTTATCTGAAACAATTTCAGACTTGAACCGTTCAGTACGTAATACCTCATCATCAGTATCAGGGTTTGGAACAGCCACAAAGACTGGTTTGACTCTAGTATTATCAAAGCTATTTGGCAAGAAGTCTTCTAAGAAGGCAAAGTAAGGGGATTAGACATGAAAGCAACAACAAAGTTTCTCGCTGGATTCTTGTTTGCAATGGGGGCATCAGCAGCATACAAGGTTGCCAAGTCCGAACAAAAACAAGAAGAATTAAAGAATAAGTTGAATCACGTGCAGGGTCAGGTTCAAGACATGGTGGAAAAGGCAACGGAAGCTGTCTCACCATACGTTGAAAAGGCTAAGGTTTCCTATCAAGAATCACGTGATGCTTTGACTGATTCGGTTTCAGCCCAAGATGAAGCAGCACAACCTGACATCGAGATTGAAGAAAAAGATCTTGATTTGCAAAAGTAAACATAAAAAAGCATTGAACAGCTGATTGGTTGTTCAATGCTTTTTTGATTAGTTGAAGTTTTACTTAACGAAGGGCTTCCGCTTTTTTTGTATTCGCAAAGTGTAGTTTTGCAAAGTGGCTGAGGTCCTTACCCTGATTCATTAGCTGCGCTGCCTTACGGTCGGCTTCTTTTCCCGCACCAATTGGTAAAGTCATACCGGCCTCCTGGCTAAGTTCCTTCATCGTTTGTAGCTCAACGTAGCGAGCGAGGACGGAGGCTGCCGCCACGGCAACGTGTTCGGACTCACCCTTTGTAATGAAGTAGGTGGGAACCGTTGGTTTTTTCTGACGGTTTTTATCCAAGTAACGGTAATAGGAGGAGCCTTGCACAAATTGATCAACCAGGATAGCATCTGGTTGATCACTGGGTGCTAACTTTGCTAGTACTTGATTGTGTGTGAAGTTATGGGAAAGGGCCTTCATGGCGACGACGTTTTGGCCACTTTGCTGCTTTTGGTTATAAAAGTCGGGTGTTAGGTTCACGATGTGGTAGGGCAGGTTTTCGATGATATAGGGCGCGAGTTCTTTAATCTTATCGTCTGTTAAAGTTTTTGAATCCGCAAAGCCTAGTTTTCGGAGTTCTGCTACTTTATCGCGGGGAACGTATACAGCCGCAGTGGTCAAAGGACCAAAGTAGGCACCGGCACCGACTTCATCGGAACCGATAACACCCCAGTCGGCAAAGCCGGCCGGCAGTTTCGTGCGGGGCTTTTTGCTATGTGAGGTTGTTTTAGTTGAGAGCACTGGTTTACTTTCCTTTTTTGAAGAACTGACAGTTTTTTTGCTTTCGTATTGCTTAAAGTGAACGGCTTCTCTTTCAGGTTCCTGTCCTTGGAAGAGAACTTTACCCGACTTATAGGCGGTAATCGTGACACCGTTTTTTTTAGCCTGAAAGAGACTGTATGGTGGGGCCTTTTTAAGCAGCTGATCCGCATAGGTTGATTTTGCTTGCTTAAGGCCTTCTTTTGTCAATAAAATCACAGTTTGCATGCCTTAATTATAGCAGTTTTAATGGTATAATTGACCTTATTCAAGGCAGGCTATTTAGTCTGCCTGCTTTTGAGGAGGACAAGCCCATGGTACTTATGTCGATTGCCATTTTATTCTTAATTGTCATGACACACTCGGGCTATCGCACTGGCTTTGTTATGACCCTAACCCGCGTTGTTCTCTGGGGATTGATTCTCTACGTTGCCACGGTGTTGTCAAAGCCGCTGTCGACGGTTTTCTCCGGTTGGATTTCGGGTCAGTTTGCCCGACCATCTGTTCCAACTGCCTGGGCTAACGACGGATCAAGCTTCCTGGCCTCAGGCTTGGCCTTCGTGGTGATTATGATTATTGGATCCTTTATTGGACATTTCCTATTGCGTTCCATTCACTTTGTCCGCCGTTTACCATTCCTAGGTAAAGTCGATGGCTTACTGGGTGCTTTGCTGGAATTGGCCTTTGGCTTGGTTTTGACTTTTTTCTGCTTACAAGTCTTGTCAGTCATTCCAAACGCTTGGTTACAAGGACAGTTTACGGAAAATCACTACTTGAGTGATTACCTGGACCAGTTCCCAATTATTTCAAATCAGATTTATCAGTGGTGGTTATAAACTTAACGAGGTATCATGAATCAAAAAGTATTACAAACACTCGAATATAACAAGGTAAAGGATGAACTTTTACCATTCATTCAGACGGCACAGGGAAAGAAGACGGTTGAAGCTTTACAGCCATCGTCTGACTATGACCAAGTCGCTGAATGGTTACAAGAAACAGCCGAAGCTGCCATGGTGGAACGTTTGCACGGGGGGATGGCACTCCCTGACTTGACTGATATTCAGGAACAAGTGCGACGTTTGCAAATTCAGGCATCCTTGAATGGAGCTGAAATCGTTGCTTTAGCCAAAGTCTTGAAGGCGACCGCTGCCATTGCCCATTTTTTTGAGCGAATTCAGGCCGATGACATGCAGGACTCAGTCCCACGTTTGCAGGGCAAGGTTGATCAGTTGGTTTTGCTTCCTGAATTGACGAAGAAGGTCCAAGAGACCGTCGATGATAACGGCCGTGTCTTGGACTCTGCATCCTCTGCTTTAGCCTCCTTCCGTCGCCAAATGGCGGGGAAGGAAGATGCCATTAAGCAACGTTTGGCGAACTACACCCGTGGTAAGTCCGCACGTTACTTGTCTGAGACCATTGTGACAAAGCGTGCTGACCGCTATGTATTACCGGTCAAAGTCGAGTACCGCCATCAGATTCCGGGTATCGTTCATGACCAAAGTCAATCTGGCCAGACTTATTACATTGAGCCACAAGCCGTTGTAGAATTGGCAAACGAGCTCTCCGAGGTGCGCGTCTTGGCGCTAGCTGAAGAAGACCGTGTATTGGCCGAATTATCCGTTCTGCTTTCTGAGCATTTAGAAGATCTGACGCAGAATGCTAATGTTTTGGGCCAGTTAGACTTTATCAACGCCAAGGCCCGTTTGGCTAAGGCACAAAACGCCATGGCGCCCGAGCTTTCAAAGAAAAAGGTCGTGGCTTTGAACCAGGCTTGGCACCCTTTGATTGGTGAGAAGAAGTCGGTAAAGAACGATATCTCGCTTGGCCAGGACTATGAAACCTTGATTATCACCGGACCAAACACCGGTGGTAAAACCATTACCATTAAGACGCTGGGCTTGTTGCAATTGTTAGCGCAGTCTGGACTCTTTATCACAGTCGGTCGTCCCTCAACGGTGACGGTTTTTGATGATATCTTTGCCGATATTGGGGATGAACAGTCGATTGAGCAGAACTTATCCACATTCTCCTCCCACATGGAAAACATTAAGGGAATTTTGTCTCGAACAGATGAAAACTCCTTGGTCATCTTCGATGAATTGGGTGCGGGAACTGATCCTGCCGAAGGTGCGGCATTGGCCATGGCCATCTTGGACCGGACAAAAGCCTTGGGTGCACGGACGATTGCTACGACCCACTACCCAGAGCTGAAGTTATATGGGAACGAGCGTTCTGGTACCGAGAATGCTTCGATGGTCTTTGATGTGCAGACGCTTCAACCAACTTACCAGTTGTTAATTGGCGTTCCAGGACAGTCAAACGCTTTGGCGATTGCTGCCCGTCTCGGCTTTGACCAGGAGATTTTGGCGGATGCCAAAACGATGGTCAACCCCGAGGACCAACAGCTAAACGATATGATCAAAGACTTGGTTGACCAACGACAGGAAGCCAAGGAAGAACGCGCACAGCTGGCTACTGAGCGGAAGGACTTTGAACAAGCTAAAAATGAGTTGGATGAAAAGACGCTCAAGCTTGAAAAGGACCAGGCCCGAGTCATGATGGACGCTAAGAAGCAGGCCAACGAGCTTGTTTCAAAGACTAAGCATGAAGCGGAAAAGTTGATTAAAGAAATTCGTTCCGAACGTTTGGCCGGTGGACAGCAGGCTAAGTTGTCTGAACAGGATTTGCAGAAACAGAAGCAGGCCATCGCGGCTTTGCAGCAATCTGACAAGTTGGAGAAGAACAAGGTTCTTCAGAAGGCAAAGCGCGTCAAAGAGTTGAAGCCTGGTGATGAGGTCGTTGTTTCGTCCTACAACCAGCAGGGAACATTGGTTAAGAAGCATAAGAATGACCAATGGGAAGTTCAAATGGGCATCTTGAAGATGTTGGTTGATGAAGATGATTTGAAGAAGACGGAAGCAACCGCTAAGGCTCAGCAGGAAAAGAAGCAGAAGAAACGTCAGAAGGTTAGCACGACGGCTACGGCCGGTCATACTGGTCGGGTGCAGGCGAAGTTGGACTTGCGTGGCGTTCGTTATGAAGCAGCCTTGCACGAGTTGGACCGTTACCTAGATTCCGTTGTTTTAGGAAACCTTTCTTCCGTGGAAATCATTCATGGAAAGGGTTCAGGTGCACTTCGTCAAGGAGTCACTCAGTTCTTACGTTCTGACCGACGTGTCAAGGAGTTCCACTTTGCATCGGCAAACGCCGGTGGGGATGGGGCTACGATTGTAACCTTGCGCTAATGACTTTATGAAATAATTGAACTATAGTTGTCTTAGATAATAGATAATTCATGAAATAAATTTGAGGGCCTACGCCCCAAAAGGAGAACGATGGCAGAGAAGAAATATCCAGCCGGACAATACCTATCCGCTTTGTTCGGATACGCTCGCGACTTTAACTACAACCACTTGGTTTTTGAAGTGAACCGCTTTAAGGTGTCGGTTTCATTGCAGCGCCGTTCCAATACCTATGGAAATGCTGATTTGTTCTATTCATCAGCTGAGCCTAAGGCCTTTGCTCCAGTGCTATCAGCGATTAACCAAGCAATCGAGATTGCCGAATTAGAGGGCGACCGTCAGGCAACAGTGAAAACACCTGATTTGACACGCGAAGATCAAATTTTCCAGTTTAAGCTCAAGGAATTTGGCCACGGCAAGTATTTGCTAGACTTAAGTATTTAAGGAGGAGTTTCTATGAAGCAGGGAAAATCAGCACAAATTAAGAAGGTTAAGAAGCAAAAGAGCTTGCAAAAGTTCCAACAAAAAACAAAGTTATCCCCATTCGATTACAACGAATTTGCTGGATTTCTACGCGCCCGCTTCTTCTTGACCAAGCAGCACAGCTATCAGAAGGCAACCTTTGAAGTGGCTTCCTTCTTCTTGGATGATTTGATTGCCACGATGGTTCAGCAGAATTTCTCAGACTTCACATCCGATAAGCACGTGATTGTGAAGATGAACGAAGTGATGCAAGCAGCATTGGTACAGTCAGCTGACCGTGACTGGCGTTACTTCATCTTGTTAACGCCTGTTTTGTACGATATCCAGGCCTTCTTAGCTAAGGAAGCTTCTGTTTCGGACCGTTTCTCTGTACAAACAACATCATTCGATCCAAACTTCTGGCGGATGATTGTTCGTACGGTTTTGGCCGTGAACTACTTCCGCTTTCAAGGTCAAGACGTTGCTAAAGTCATGTCAGACGGCAATGCCATTGATGACTTGCAATTCAAGTTCTTG
Source organism: Fructobacillus sp. CRL 2054 (assembly GCF_028764065.1). Classification (GTDB taxonomy): domain Bacteria; phylum Bacillota; class Bacilli; order Lactobacillales; family Lactobacillaceae; genus Fructobacillus. Next base: position 3,683 of record NZ_JACOFN010000006.1, on the reverse strand, counting down.
AGTCAAGACGAAAAGGACGATAATTTTGACCTCGAAACGATTGCAGAAGTCTACAAGGGCTTGAAGGTAACGGAGCCTAAGTTGGATGGCAAAGATGCCGAACCAAAGGGTGAGAAGTTATCTGCTGAAGCAATCGACGAAGAAGTTTCCTTTGGTAAGCGAATGGTTGAGACTTTCCAGAAGACAGCCATTAAGGATGTTGTTTCTGAACAAGAAGTTCAAATGTTACTTGCCTTCCACAAGGGATTGGCTGAAAAGTACAACGTGACTCACCGTGAATGGACCAACGATTTGTTGACGACCTTTGCAAAGAAGGATTTGATGGATTATTGGCAGCCTGAATGGGATTCACTCGATGGATTGGGTGGTGAAATTGCTCAGTACATCAAGTTCTTGGATAAGAAGAAGGCGGTTGATACGATTCGTATCGCTGCGCTTGAGTCTTGTGGATTAGACCATTACGTTGATATTAAGGCTGTTAATACATTATTAGCTGCAATGCCAATGAAGGAAGTGGAAGCACTTCTAACTGAGCCAAAGCGTGCAGAATAGTTTGTTAAATGTAAAAAGACCAGTTACGTCATGTAACTGGTCTTTTTAATTTAATTCTGAACTTACCCGATGTGGCGAAGAAGTTCAGGTGAAAGGTGGTGGCACTGGTTTGTATGGACATCTTCAATTAATAGAGAACCGGCACGATCTTGAAAAAGAACGCCGTAGAAGTCTTGAATGTCTTCTTGTTCAAAACCATAGTTCATTTGAACAGCGGTTGGAGTGCCAGCGTTAATGGCATCTTCCAGTCGATTAATCAAGACGGTCGTTGATTGTTGTTCTTTTAAGGGAACAAGGGCGAAGTGCTCCTTCATTTTATTCCAGGCTTGTTTAATCTGGTTGAATCGATTGAATTGTGGTTGGGCTGAAAGCTTAGCTTGCATCAGACGCCTCCTCTTTATCTCTGTGACTTAAGTATACGAACAACTGTTCGTAAAATCAAGGAGAAAGAATGGTTAAATTTTGTATAAGACGAGAAAAAACGTCTTGAAGGCCTATAATTCAACGTTTTTAAAAAGGAAACAAACTTTCTTTCTGTTCCCTTTTTATTCGCATAGCAAAAATTAATAGCAGAAATCACTGTTCAGTCAAAGTGGTTCGCCCGTACTTCTTTCGTTGAATTTCAACCTTTTTCCTGGTAAACTACTACTATTAGATACTAAATACGATAAAGAGGAAGCACAATGACTGAACGTGGCTTGTTAATTGTCTTATCAGGGCCTTCTGGTGTTGGTAAAGGAACAGTTCGAAAGGCAATTTTTGAAGACGATGCAGTAGATTTTCGTTATTCCATTTCTGCAACAACTCGTAAGCCCCGCCCTGGGGAAGAAAACGGTAAGGATTATTTCTTTGTTTCTCGTGAAGAGTTCGAAGACAAGATTCAAGCTGGAGACATGCTAGAATATGCGGAGTACGTAGGAAACTACTACGGAACGCCACGGTCGTTCATTGAAGAAACGCTCGCTTCTGGGCGAGATGTTTTCCTTGAAATTGATGTGCAAGGTGCCTTGCAAGTGAAAGCCAAGATGCCGGAAGGTGTATACATCTTCTTGACTCCACCTGATATTAAGAACCTGCGTCAACGATTAATTGGTCGTGGTACTGACTCTGCTGAAGTAATCGAAAAGCGTGTTGCTGCAGCTCGAGATGAATTAAAGAAGATGATTAACTATAACTATGCTGTTGAAAACGACGTAGTAGCCCATGCAGTTGATCGAATTAAAGCAATTATTACAGCCGAACGCCTTCGGGTGTCACGTGTCTTGGAACAAATTGCGGAACAGTAAAAGGAGAACACAATGTTACTTTATCCATCAGTTGATAAGTTGCTCGAAAAGGTTGACTCACGTTACAAGTTGATTGCTTTGGCATCAAAGCGTGCCCGTGAATTGGATGCTGGTATGCCAGCTACCCAAGTAAAGTTCAACTCTGTTAAGTCAGTTGGACAAGCACTTGAAGAAATCGAAGAAGGCGACGTGGTTATCAACCCCGTTGTTCAAGACTCAGAGGATTAAAATGACAGATTTTCCACAGCTCAATGTAGGGCCAAACGATGTTCGAGCAACTTTGAAGACGAATTATGGTGACATTGCCTTGGCTTTGTTCCCTGATCAGGCTCCTAAAGCTGTTGAAAACTTCTTGACCCATGCTAAGAACGGCTACTACGATAATGTTCTTTTTCATCGTGTAATCAACGATTTTATGATTCAAACTGGCGATCCGGAAGGAACCGGTCGTGGCGGCGAGAGTATTTGGGGTAAGCCATTTAAGGACGAATTCTCAAAAGAACTCTTTAACATTCGTGGCGCATTATCCATGGCGAATGCTGGACCAGCAACAAACGGGTCACAGTTCTTTATTGTTCAAAACAAGCATTTTCCAAAGCAAATGAAGCCATACCTTGGCCGTTATGCGGAAGAAATTGCTAAAGTCTATCAAGAACAAGGTGGTACACCTTGGCTTGACGGAAAGCATACAGTATTTGGTCAAGTTGTTGATGGCATGGATGTCGTTGATAAGATTGCTTCTGCGAAAGCAGACCGAGCTGATCGTCCTTTAGAGGACATTGTGATTGAAAAAGTAGTCCTCTAACCTTTTGGTGGGGACTTTTTTACTACAAAAAACATGGAAGGGTTAACCTGATGAACTATAAAATTGGACAAAAGGTTACGGGTACCGTAACTGGAATTCAACCTTATGGCGCCTTTGTTAAGTTAGACGAGGATACGCAGGGATTAATTCACATCTCCGAATTGAAATCGGGCGTTGTTAAGAATTTATCGGATGAATTGTCTGTTGGTCAAAAAGTCTCAGCGATTGTATTGGATATCGATCAATATAGTCAAAAAATCTCACTTTCGGTTCGTCAGTTACCATTGATGAGTTTGGCACACACGCCAATTATCAAAAATAATAATGTTAAGCGACGCTTTTGGACAAACTACCATTTGGACTTTGGTTTCGAACCAATTGCTTTAGCAATGCCGGGCTGGATGGCTGAGGCTTCAAAACGCTTGCATCTAGATGACCAACAAAAGGGAGAGAAGATAAAATGACAACTGTAGCAGCAACAGTAATTGCTTATCAAGATAATCTTCCATACTTCTTAGTAGAGGAAAAGAATGATCATGACGAATTTTTGGTTGTGAAAGTTCACCAGCACCATGAACAAACGTCGTTGGGGATGATTTTGAAGTCTTTTGCTGATTTAGGGGTAAAAGATTTCGATTCTTGGCGTTTAGGTGAGCTTGCCACAATTCAACTGGACGATAATGAGCAAGCACCACTGTATTCTTTTCACGTAGTTGATTTCGAAGACGTTCATCGAAAGCTTCCGGGAGGACTGGTTTTTAAGTCTGGTGATGAGATTCGCAACCTATTGACGACTATTCAGCCATCAACCTTTACGTCTTTCGACGAATAAGAGTATTAAATAACTGCCTCAATATAGAAAAACTCCCTGAATAAACAAACGTTTATTCAGGGAGTTTTTGTCTCATTCGTATTTAGAATATTCGTTAATTTTCTTCGAAAAAAGCATTGACCGAACGGGTCAATGCCGGTATACTAATTATTGTTCCTTGCGAGGGACAAGCGGTTATCAAGTTTTGCTTGATAATCACCAGCAAAAC
>NZ_JACOFN010000005.1 GCF_028764065.1 Fructobacillus sp. CRL 2054 | reverse complement strand
GAGCTTAGTGCAGGTTTCTTCGAATGCTTACTTAGCAGAGTCCATTGCGTGACCACCGAAGCCGTTACGCAAAGCAGAAACAACCTTTCCTGAGAAAGTATCTTCTTGCAATGAACGGTAACGCATAGCAAGTGACAAGTAAATAACTGGTGCTGGAACTTCCAAATCAAGTGATTCTTCAACAGTCCACTTACCTTCACCAGATGAGTGCATACGACCAGAAATTGCTGACAACTTAGGATCCTTAGCAAATTGTTCTTCGATCAATTCCATCAACCATGAACGAACAACTGAACCGTGGTTCCAAAGCTTAGCAACAGCTTCGTAATCGTAATCGAATTGTGAGGCTTCCAAAACTTCGAAACCTTCGGCGATGGCTTGCATCATACCGTATTCGATACCGTTGTGGACCATCTTCAAGTAGTGACCTGATCCCAAACGACCTGTGTACAAGTAACCGTCTTCTTGGGCGATTGACTTGAACAATGGTTCGATTTCCTTCCATGCGGCTTCGCTGTCTCCACCGATCATGAAGTTTCCACCGTTACGTGCACCGGCCATACCACCAGACGTACCAGCATCGAACAAGTTGATACCAGCAGCAGTGGTACGCTTGTTTTGTTCAAGGTTGTCCTTGTAGTTTGAGTTTCCACCATCGATGATGATGTCGTTCTTGTCCATCTTTTCAATCAAAGTATCGATGGTTGAGTTCGTTGGCTTTCCAGCAGGAACCATAACCCAAACAACCTTAGGTGATGGCAACTTTGAAAGCATGTCGTCAAGTGAGTTAACACCTTCAACCTTGTCAGAGTAAGCATCAGCTTCTGCAACAAAGTCCTTGTTCAAGTCAAATGCAACAACTTCGTGGCCGTTGTCGACAGCGTTCTTAACCAAGTTAAGACCCATCTTTCCAAGACCAATCATGGCAAACTTCATGTGTATTACCTCTTTTATAATTTCATCTTTTATACTACAAGTATATTATATGAAAATATTTTTCAGAATACAAGCAATAATTGAAAATAACTTTCATATTCGGTATAGTTAGTTTAACAAAGGACCGTATATTATGAAAGAAAGCAAAGCACAGGCGATCTTCGCCCGTTTGGGGCAAGAGCCAAACAGTTATAACCAAACCGAGCAAAAGCTCGTTTCCTACATTATTAACAACATGTCTGCGGCAGCACAGGATACCATTCAGTCGATGGCTGAAAAGTCCTCTGTCTCAACCGCCTCCATTTCCCGTTTCGTAAAAAAAATCGGTTTCAACTCTTACCGTGACTTTTCTGTTAACCTAGCCTCTTACCAGCGAAGCAAACCCCCAGTCGACCTGTTTGGTGAAATTACCGACGATGACAATACAAAAGAAATCACCCGTAAAGTCTTTTCAGGTGCCCAAAACGCTTTGACCATGACACTCGATTCACTGTCCGTTGACAAACTCGATCAAGCACTCGATTGGTTAATTTCTGCCAAACGCGTTGGATTTTTCGGAATTGGTGGTTCGTCCATCGTCGCCTTTAACGCCTATCACAAGTTTTTACGTACGCCAATTGATGTTATTTCCCATCAAGACTATGACATTCAGTTGATGCAGGCAGTCAAACTAACACCACAGGATACCGCCGTTGTTATCTCCCACTCCGGACGAAACGATGACACGCTTTTCCTGGCGCAAAAGTTAAAGGAAAACAACGTCCCCTTCATTGCTATCACCTCTTTCCCCGATTCGCCACTTGCTAAAATGGCCGACATCGCCCTCTTCTCACTAGCCGAAGAAGTGAATTATCGCTCCGAATCAATGTCTTCATTAATTGCTCAATTAACCATTGTCGATACGCTTTTCACCTTAGCCGGTTCAAAGTTACCAAAAGCCACCCAGTCTGTCGTGGATACAATGCGTAACGTCATCGAAGGAACAAGACGCCAGTCTTAATTTCAAAATAAAAAAGCACGCTCAAGCGAGTGTGCTTTTTTATTTAAACTAACAGATAATTAAATCTTATCTTCTGCCTTCTTTTCACGTGATTCGTGTGAAGAAAGATTAAATTCAGACTGCTTTTCCAAACGTTCTTCTTGACGCTTCTCACCTTCTACTTGGTTGGCATCAACTGCTTCAAATTCATCCTTCTTTGCCATAATTCTTACCCCTCGTATTCTTTCTTTTCTGATTCGAAGGCCTCGTTATCATAACGGGCATCCTTGTGCTTGGCATGCTCAAGCGTTTCACTGTGTCTTTCATGCTCTTCAGCCACATGATTCAACGCAGCTTTCTGCTGGGCATTTTCAAATGATTGACGATCTTCTTTTAGTCCATCGCGTTTGCTTGTCATTGATAAACCCCCTTCTTTTCAACTACATACTAACACTTGCCATACATAATTCAAGAGTCATTCTAAATAAAAAAGCAACCCGAATCGGCTGCTTTTTCTGGGAAAGTCATTTCCCATTAATCTTCTTTTTTAACCATGGCAATCGCCTGGTTCATCAACATGTCGATAGCCACGTAGTTACCGCCACCTTCTGGCACGATGATATCAGCATAACGCTTTGTTGGTTCAACGAATTGGTTATGCATTGGCTTAACCGTCGCCGTATATTGCTCAATGACGCCTTCAACGGTACGACCACGTTCGTGTGTATCACGTTGCAAACGACGAATAAAACGAATGTCATCGTCAGTGTCAACGTAGACTTTTAAGTCCATCAAATCGCGGACACGCTCATCGTTGAAAAGCAAAACACCATCAACAATAATCACATCACCTGGCTCCACGTGTGTGGTTTCCTTTGAACGTGTGTGTTCTGCATAGTCATAAACCGGCGTATCAATAGATTGGTGACGAATCAACTTCTTCAAGTCCGAAACAAAAAGATCTGTTTCGATTGAATCTGGATGGTCATAATTCGTCTTCATCCGTTCTTCCATTGGTTTTTCGGATTGATCCTTATAATACACATCCTGCTGAAGCAAAATTGGGTTATTATCCGCCAAACGAGTAATCAAAGCCTTGGAAACAGTGGTTTTTCCCGAACCAGAACCACCTGTAATTCCAATTAAAAAAGGTTTCTTTGCCAAAATAGCCTCCACAATGAACTAAATATATGCATCCTGCCTGTTTTTTCTTATCCCAACTATTTTACGAGAGTTATTATACAAAAGCTAGTAAAAAAGTCGGTCAATAACCGACTTTTGTATTTATTCTTTTGTTGTCTTAATTCGGCTTGCCAGGAGGTAACCAGTCAATGGTACCAAGACGAACCAAGCTGCTGTTAAGTTCAATGAATGACCATAACTATGATCAGCATGGAAGAATCCAATTAAGATACCAGCAACAAGAATTGACAAGGCCCCAATCAACTGACGCATGGTCGTGATAATGGCAGTACCGTGCGAAATCAGTTGCTTTGGTAAGGCATTTGAGGCGGCCGTTACGGCAGGCATCATGATGAAGGCGTTTCCACCTTCAAGCAACATCGCCCCTGCGATGGCCAAAATTAAGAACTTCGTTCCAAAGATGGCTAAGGTCAAGTAACCGGCCAACATCATGGTGGAACCAATCAAAACCAATGGACGCAAACCGATTTGACCAAGCAAACGGCCTGACTTAGGGTTCAAATATGATAGGAAGGCAGCGGCAGGAATCATCAAAAGTCCTGACCACAATGGTGCCAATCCGAAGACCTTTTGGAAGTACAAAGGCATGATAACCGTGGCAGTGATCAAACCTGAGTATGACATTCCAGTCAACAGCATGGCTGGTAAATAACCTTGGTGCTCAAAGACACGCAAATCCAAGAATGGGTTATCCTGCTTCAACTGTCGAATCACAAAGATGACCAGTAAAATCACAGATACCGCCAAAGTCACGGCCAAACCAACCGACCAACCCTTTGCTGGCAAAATTGAAACCGTGTACAAGATACCAGCGAAACCAATCAACAAGAATGATGACAGGAAGTCAAAGTCACGCTTGTTCATTGGGTGGGTGTTTTCAATTTGTCCTTGCATGAAGATACTCAAGACAAGGAGCACGATAAAGAAGAAGGCAAAAAGCACACGCCAAGTTCCAAATTGCAAAACAATTCCAGAAACGATTGGTCCCACTGCCAAAGCAGAAGACATGACCAAACCAACAGCCCCCATGGCAATACCACGTCGTTCCTCAGGCGTGTTTTCCATGATGACTGCCTGATAAGTTGGGAAGAGTGCCCCAACAGCTACCCCCTCTAACAAACGACCAACGACAACACCCAAAAAGTTTGGCGTCACCATGGCAATCGCAGTTCCAACTAGGAAAACAGCAATAATCAAATTCAACAAGGTCTTCATATGAAGATTGTCTAACAACCATGGTGAAACTGGCATGACCAGAGTCATAGCCACCATAAATCCTGATGTCACCCACTGAACGGCAGCGGCATCAATACCAAACTGCTTCATCAAAATTGGGTAAGCCGTCGTCATTGTCGATTGTGAAATCGACATCGTAAATGACGTCAACAAAAGCATCAAGGAGAATGGTGATAGTGAACGAATATTTTTCAAAATACTTCCCTCCAAATTAATCCTTTAAATATTTTAAGCGACAAAGTGCCAAAAGGCAATTAAATTGTTATCATTCTAAACAAAAAGGACTGAATTGGATTCAGCCCTTTAATTACGATTTATTTTGTTGATGAACGGTTCACCATTGTGTAAGGCAGCAAAATCTGCTCTTCCCCAAGGTCCTGCTTATCCATCAGCTTCGTTAACATTCGCATGGCAACAGCCCCGATGTCATACTTTGGTTGATCGATGGATGAGAGTTCTGGACGAGCAACGAGCGTAAAGGTCGTGTTGTTGGCCGATACGATTTCAAAGTCGTCCGGCACCTTTAATCCTTCATCCTGCAAGCCGTTCAAGACACCCAGAGCCACCTCGTCATCGTAAACCAATGCCGCATTAGCACCGGCGTCACGAATGACTTTTGCAAGGGTTAAGCCATCCTCGTAGGAACGAGCACCAGAGAAGACTAGCTCTTCGTCTAATTTCTTTCCTGCCTCCAAAAGGGCTGCCTCATATCCTGCGCGACGGTAATCAACATCAATGGCACGGTCGGCAGACCCTGTAACTAAAGCTACGCGGTCATAACCCGACTTTAGAAAACGTTCGGTCACTTCTGAGAAAGCCATCTTGTAATCGATGTTAACAGATGGTAGTTGTCGATCCTTATCAACAGAACCAGCCAATACCACTGGAATGCCGGTCGCACGAATGGCAGCCAATACCTTATCGGACAATTGACTCCCCATGAAAATCAATCCATCGATTTGCTTATCAGCCAAGTTACGGATGGCAGTCAATGCACGTTCTGGGTCATCATCCGTATTCGTTAACAAAACATCGTACTGGTACATGTGAGCCACATCGTCGATTCCTCGGGTTAATTCCGAGAAGAAAAGATTGGTCATGTCGGGCATCACCACACCAACCGTCGTTGTTTTCTTTGAGGCTAGTCCACAAGCAACGGCGTTTGGGCGGTAGCCCAAATCCTTAATAGCTGCTAAGACTTTATCACGTGTTGCTGGGCGAACGTTTTCAGACCCGTTCACCACTCGTGAAACAGTCGCTAAAGAAACGCCAACTGCTGCTGCGACATCATAAATTGTGGCGTTTTTCTTTTCTTCGACCATCTTAAAACCTCTTTTGTAAGCGCTTAATACTGCCATTTATCATAGCACAAAAAAAGGCCCAGTCGCAAACGACTAGGTCTTATCAATCTTTTATTAAATTGCAAGGATGCTCAGTCCTCTTCAACAGCTGGTTGATTTCTTTTCTTATACTGCAAGTATAGGATGGCAACGAGGCAGAGATTTGAGAAAATAAACAGTGCCGTTGCCAAGACAAGGGTTATTCGGATCGACAGTTCTGCCTGTGAAGCCCATAAAAACAAGCTTGGAAAGGCCAATAAGTTTAAAAAGGCCCAGAGAATTTTTAGCCAAGTGTATGACATGTTCTTTTCATCCTTCTAATTATTATTGTTCACTAAATGCAAACGTCCTCGGCAACGCCCACAACGGTAGCGCCTCGTATCTACTCTACGAACCCGATCAAAGGCATGGCCGTTATCACAAAGGTAGTGGTACTTTTTTTCAACCGTCCGCCGGTTACCAATATCTGGTGCATAACGGCTACCACCTACCTGGGCTAACAAGCGTTTGAAGTCCTGGTTGGCATGCTGATAGCCCCGCCCCGCTCGGTGCAAGTGGTAATGGCAAAGCTCATGTTTAATAATGCTATCAAAGTCATCCCGATCCGCCATTTTTGGATTAAAGTCCAAGTGATGGTCGGCTAAATGGTAGCGACCACCCGTCGTCTGTAAACGAGGGTTAAAAACTGCCTGATGTTCAAAAGGACGGCCAAAGGCAGAAAGGGACACCTGTTCAACCCGCTTTTGCAAAGCAACCTGTTCAGGAGTCCCTATTTTCTTTTGCCAGGTCGTATTGGTCTTGGCAGTCCGAGCAGACTTTTTAAAAAAGTTACTTACCCTGATGCTCATAAACGTAATCCGACACCTTATTTAGAGTTGTCAATGAATCCAGTTCTTCGTCTGGAATTTCAATGTCAAATTCATCCTCAACTTCGACAACTAGTTCAACGACGTCGATAGAATCGGCACCGATTTCTTTAACAAAGTCGCGGTCTCCCTCGATTTTGTCCTTCGAAACTTCGAAGCGCTTTGCAATTTCGCACTCTAATTTCTCGTAAATCTGTTCCCTCGATAAGGCCATTGTTCTCTCCTCAAGCTAAATCAAATCGAATCTATACTACCATAAAAAAACTAGCTTGCGGATTTTATTTTGAAGATTTCTTAACCTTCAACTTATCAGCGTTTTCCTTAATGAAGGCAGCCGTCTTACCAGCAAGGTCTTCTTGAACCATTGTTTGAATCTGGCCCATTGAGTTGGCAACCGCGTCAGCCTTAGCTGAACCGTGCGTCTTCACAACTGGTGCCTTAACACCAAGCACAACAGCACCACCCTTTTCATTGAAGTCCAACTTGCTCTTCAATGACTTGAAGGCTGGCTTCAACAACAAGGCACCCAAGATACCGCGAAGGCCAGCGCCCTTGATTGACTTCTTCAACTGGTCCAGCATCGTCAATGCTGTTCCTTCGATTGCCTTCAAGGTTGCGTTTCCAGAGAAACCATCCGCAACCACAACATCCGCCGTGCCATCCATGATTTCACGCGCTTCGACGTTACCCAAGAAGTTAAAGGCATCCGTGTCTTTCATCAATTGATGAGCGGCCTTATGCACTTCGTCACCCTTGTCTTCTTCACCACCGTTGTTCAACAAACGAACGCGTGGGTTTGAAATACCAAGAACGGATTCCGCATAAAAAGAGCCCAAGATTCCGTATTGGTACAAGTGAGATGGCTTGTTTTCAGCGTTGGCACCAAGGTCCATGAAGACAAAGTCTTCGTGTTGGCCACCAAAGCTTGGGAAAGCAGATGCCAAGGCAGGACGTTCCACCCCACGCATACGACCAACGATAAAGATGGCTGATGCCAAGATAGCCCCAGTGTTTCCAGCAGAGAAAAATGCGTCGGCTTCGCCGTTCTTAACAGCAGTTGCTGCGCGAACCATTGAAGAGTCTTGCTTATTCTTCATCGCCTTCACGGGTTCTTCACCCATTTCGATTTCTTCAGTCGTTGGAATAAGTGTAATGCGGTCCATCTTTTGGATAAGAGGCTTTACCTTTGATTCCGTTCCGTAAAGTTGGAATTCCAACTCAGGATAACGGTCGCGGGCCATTTCAACACCCTTCACAATTTCATCAGGGGCAAAATCGCCACCCATGGCATCAATCGCAATCTTAATCACAGTAATTCTCCTTAAAATATCTGTATAAATAATAATTATTGTATCCGTAGCGCTTTACTAGGACTTTTCAATTAAATAACAATCCTTAATCGAAATGACGATAGGCTGCCATCGTCGTTGATAGCTTTTCAACTAGCGCTTGGTTGTCGACATCTTGCTCCCAGTCGGGCTGACGCACAAGCTTCAGCGCTTCTTCCTGAGCAATCGTCAACATGGTCAAATCTTTGACCGGATCCCCGACTTTAAAGTCCGGCATCCCCGACTGCTTGGTCCCCAGAATGTCACCAGAGCCACGAAGTTCTAAATCACGCTGGGCAAGTTCGAATCCATCCGTTGTTTGGACCAAAGCGGCTAGTCGTTCCTTCCCGTAATCAGTCTTCGGATCAGCCAGCAGAACAGTATAGGACTGCCGGTCTCCTCGACCTACTCGACCACGCAACTGATGGAGCTGCGCCAGGCCAAAACGGTCAGCATCTAATATTAACATAATCGAAGCATTTGGCACATCGACCCCGACTTCAATCACCGTGGTCGCCACCAAAACCTGCACGTCGTTATTGGCAAAGCCCGCCATCAAGACGTCCTTGTCTTCCTTTGGCAAACGGCCGTGTAAAAGTCCCACCGTATAGTCCGGCAGTGCTTCCTGCAATTCCTGATAAACCGCCGTCACGTTTTGAACGTCCAAGGTTTCTGATTCTTCAATCAAGGGTGTGACCACGTAGGCTTGAGCCCCCTTGGCCAGTTCTGCTTTCAACAGATCAATGGCTTGGTCATACTGTCGGTTCGAAAGCTGACTAGTAATAATCGGTTTACGACCCGCTGGTAATTCATCAATAATCGAAACTTCCATTTCACCATAAGCCGTAATAGCTAAGGTACGTGGAATTGGTGTCGCCGTCATCGCCAAGATGTCGGGGTTAACTCCGCCCTCACGCAACTTAGCCCGTTGCTTTACGCCAAAACGATGTTGCTCATCAATCACTGCTACGCCAAGATGGTGGAAGTAAACCCCATCTTGAACTAGCGCATGGGTTCCAACAACAATATCAATATCACCGGACTCCAAGTCTTCTAAAATTTGTCGACGCTGGGCCGCCTTTAACCCGGATGTTAGTAGCTCCACCCGCAAGTGAATTCCAGCCGATTCGAATAACTTAGCCAGACCCTTAGCATGTTGCTGAGCCAAAATTTCAGTTGGCGCCATAATGGCTCCCTGAGTTCCGGCAGTCACCGCTGCATACATGGCGATGGCGGCAACGACCGTCTTTCCAGAACCAACATCCCCTTGCAACAAACGGTTCATGTGCTGTGGTGCTGCCTGATCAGCCAAAATCTCGTCAACCACTCGCTGCTGAGCAGCAGTTAATTGGAAAGGCAGCGCCTTAATAAAGGCCGCCACCTTTTCCTTATCATAGTCCAAGGCTTCTCCTAGGAAACGCTGGTCCGCCTGCTTAATCAACTGCAAGCGCATCTGAAAGAGAAAGAATTCTTCAAAAGCTGCGGAACGTCGCCCGGCTTTCGATTCGACTTTATCCTTGGGAAAGTGAGAATACTCAATCTGCTGGTTCTTATCCAGCAAGCGGTACTTTTCACGCAGACTGGCGGGTACCAAATTCGGCAAAGTCCCACGCAACTGCCCCCAGGCCTGCTCCACTAACTCAGCAATGGTCTTGGCCTTAATGGCCTTTGACACTGGGTAAATGGGTGCTAAGCCATCAATGGAAGCTGGCACCAATTTGATGGCAGTCAAAGCCGCCTTGGCCGCATTATAAGTACCGTACACCGCCACCTCTTGTCCAACCTCTAGGTTCTTAGCAATCCATGGTTGGTTGAAAAAAGTCACTCGCACGTTTTCACGGTCGACCAGCAATCCAATCACGGTCTGTGACCGCTTACCATATCGACGAACAACGGCCGGCGTGGATATCACACCCTTAAAGGTGACCTTTTCCCCATCCAGCGTTTCGGATGGTAGTCGTTCACCCAAGTCATCATAACGATAGGGATAATAAGAGAGTAGGTCGTCAATTGTGAAAATACCAAGCTCCTGTAAAGCCTGTTCCCGCTTCGGCCCGACACCTGACAAGGCGCTGACTTTATCTGTCAAAGTTAATGGCATACCGCTCTCCTTCCCTTTCAATAAGAATTATTTTACCACCAGGCGAAACGATTTCAAAAGCAAACAAAAAAGCAGTGCAAAGAAGCACTGCTGATTGATAAAAAGACGATTTTAGTGAATGTAGATTGTCACAATCGTGATTAATCCAAAGAAAACACCTGGAATATTTGAAATGATGATTGGCCAATCCTTATAAGTCTTCAACCAACCATAACCCGTCCAAAGGGTCGCGTTAATCATGGCAACAGCTGGCTGCACAGGGTTAACAGGATTTCCAGAGAAGTTTGACATAATTTGTGGAATGTAAGAAACGTACATCAAGATACAAGTTGCTGTAGCAACCTTTGAAAAGAGCTTCAACATCTTGATTCGCTTAGCGTCTACTGGTTTCTTATCTTTTGGATCAACGTAGTTATCAACACGCATTCCCATGAATTATTTCTCCTATTCTATTATTCGCTTGAATAATTTAAAGATATTATAACATACTTATTACAGTAATCACTTTTGTTAAATACTTTTTTGTGTAGATTTTACTTTGTTAAAAAGTCGCTGTAACAAGTATTATAATAACACATTTAACTTCTTTGTGTTTATTTGAACATTTGATTTTCTAAAATAATACAAATATTTCCGATTTAAAAAACAAACGCTATTGAATTTCTTAAAAAGTGCACCATTTCCACTCAATATCGATAGAAAAAGATACTTTTAAAGTAAATATTTATCACAAATTACTCTACTTTTGTTATCCTGTATGTAATGAAAGCGATAGTATGAACTGATAAAAGGAGAAACTTTTATGATTACTAATGAAGAACGAGCACACGACTTTGCCATGATGGTTACGAAGCTAGCCGTCCAAGCACGTATCGACGTTGCTAAGAAGAACAACACTGACACAAACATCGACGGTGAACGCGCAATGTTTGCCTACATCGATGCTTACAAGCAAACTTTGGAACACTTGAACGACTAATTCTTACCAAAGAAAAATAACGAATGAAAAGAAGGCCTTACGGTCTTCTTTTTTCTATTCCATTCACTTCATCAAGATTGAGTTACAATTAAGAAAAGGCAGGCATTAGAATCGCCTCCCCTTCTCAATCAATACCTCGCACAGGTCCTATGTTATGAAAAAGTTATATTATGCAATTGTTGGACTACTTGCACTAATCTCCGTCTCTTTGGCGGGATTAGATATAGCGGGACTAATCTCCATTAATAAAGAACCTTTCTTCCTTATCGATCGACTAATCCTGCTCTTCTTTTGGGTAGACTACATTGTTCGGTTCACACAATCTAAAAACAAGTGGCAATTTTTCAAATCAAATATCTTTGATTTCTTAGCCATCATTCCATTTGATTCCTTCTTTACGCTATTCCGTATTTCGCGCGCCATCAAAGTCTTGAAGTTACTGCGCTTTGTCCGCATCATCGGGTTCAGTGTGCAGTTCAAGAAAAACGTTGACAAGTTCATCAACACAAACGGCTTCATCTACTTGATGACCTTTGCCATGATACTCATTCTCATTTCAGCTGGTATCTATTCACTCGCTGAAAACACCAGCTATGATAACGCCCTTTGGTGGGCAATTGTCACGGTCACCACGGTCGGATATGGTGATATCGCACCGAAAACTGACCTCGGACGTGGTATTGCCATTATCCTAATGTTTGTAGGCATCGGATTAATTGGAACCATCACCTCTACGGTGACCTCCTTCTTCACCCAACAGCAGGAAGATAAAACCATCGATGAACTACGAAACCGTTTAAATAAAATTGATAAAAAATTGGATGAGATTGATAAAAAGAAATAATTATTTTTGGAAGAGCACTTAGGCGCTCTTTTTTATTTTTCTAAAACATTGGGATTAAACCTCATTCTTAAACCGGATGATAAGTTACCTTTACAATATCAGCAATTGTGATTGTTGGATAATCAAGGGCTTGACCACGATCGTCGCTGTCCTCTGCCATAAAAATCCCTTTTTCTTCATCAAGAACCATAGTTATTGCCACTACTCGTCCATCTTTCAACAAAACACAATCATTTTCTTCTACTTTCATACTTTCTCCTTAACTTTATTTTCCTTTACTACTGCCATCCATAAATATTCCAATAGCTGATAAGAATGTTGCTGTTCCAAAAATGGAACCTGCTACCGGATGCTCTAAATACACCAACCCAAAAGTCGCTGCAATCATGGCTAAAGCAATCAATAAAGCTGTTAAATGACCGTAAGCTTTAAACTTCCAGTACTTCTGCTGCTCTAACATTTCCAAATGACGTCTGTGTTCTGACTCAACTATAGTATCTTTAATAATCTTTTCTGTTGAACCAGGTGCTAACTTTTCAATTTTCTCTAACACCTCCGGATTAGGTATAGGCCCTTTTGAAACGCTAAGTGACTCATCGCCCTTCTGCTTTTGGGCAACAATATAATCCTTATTGGCCATAATTCTGAATAACCTTTCTCAAGTCATTTTCAACCTTATTCCAATCATTATATTTTTTATCATTATCGCTTAACGCAAGGTAGGACTGCGACTGATTATTCTTGTCCGACCTCATTGCAAAAATTGACCGAAAAGGAAACAGAGTACTAGCAACTGATTTTCTTATTCCAACATAAAACCCACGGACTGCAACTTTTTGAATTGAATTAATTATTTGCTTTGCCATACACTGCCTCCTGCTTTTTCTACCGAAATTATAGCATGGCTAACGCACTTCAAAAACTACTTATACCCATTTATGACAAATCACTCTCTTGAAACACAAAAAGCACTAACAATAGTTAGTGCTTTTCTTTTATGCTTTAAAAATAACTGCTACTACTTCATCCAAGTTTCCCTTTTCAAAAGTTGACATATTATCCTCAGAAACAAATTCAAATACATATGTTCCGTCAGTTTGGATAGAAGCAACATTAGGTGTTCGACCATCTTTTAATCTAACAACATCAGTTTCATGTATTGTCATCAGTTCTTCCTTTCTTGTCAACTAAACAATAGTAAAGAAAAAGGCCATCTTCCAGGAATCCCAGAAAATGGCCGAAAAGGTGGTAACCGGAATCGAACCGGTGATCAGGGTGTTGCAGACCCATGCCTTACCGCTTGGCTATACCACCATGAAGCGTTTCACAACGCTTATGATTATAAAGAAAAATTCTAACTTTTTCAAGCAATTAGAAGTGATTAAATGAAAGAATTCACTTATCCCAACTTGTTATCGAGCAATACCTGCTGCATTTCCTTTTGAATCTCTTCGGGCTTCACCCATTCGTCAAAATGGTCCGCTTCAATTGGCAACTGCTCGTAGGTTTTGTTCAAGTATTCCTCCACCTTCAACAAGTGAGAAGAACGGGGCACATTCATCTTCAAAATCCGCACCATCTTGATAAAGCCGTGGTCAGCTGCGTACTCGGCACGGGAGTTTTCCGTGACATTACCGAGCTCGTAGTAAATGCTACCGTCGTTTCGAGTAATTTCTTCAATAAGATTAAAGGTCTGATTCATTTAAGATACCTCTTCCTTCTTTATGAAATGCATGTTCGACAAAGAAAATTGCCACTTTAATTGAACACATAATTCCAATCATCCCCAAGAGCATGGTGACTACTTCAAAGATCAAGAGCTTACCATTCATGAATTCTGCTGCCGAATAGTGCAAGCGGAAGAACCACACTAATAGTGGAATATTAGCACCCAGCATCCCAAAGAACAGGGTATTCATCGCCGTTCCAAGAATTTGTGAACCAATTGTTGTGCCCTGTTTTTTCAAATTATCCAGGCTAATTTCAGGAGTTCGCTCAACCACCTCAAAGAGATCAGCGGTCACCGCCATCGCAGCTTCCGCAATCGCCCCGAGGGCCGAAATGACCATCACGATGATGGCCAGGTTAGAAAAGTCAATCCCGACCGCTAAGGACAATCCTTCTAGCTCATCGGAATTCTCCAAGGTATAGCCCTGTAGGTGTCCCAAGTGTTGGGCCAAACAGGCTAAGACCATGATGAGCAACAAAACCAGAACCGAGGTCTTCCATGTGATAGCCAAGACTTTTTGCCGACCAGCTGAAAGATAAATAGCCACCGATAAAATCAAGACAGACATAATTGGCAACACAACCATTGCTGTAAAGCCCCAGTTAACCAAAGTAATCAACAAGAAAATCAGAATACAGTTTAGGAATAAACCTAAGAAAGTCAATGCGCCCTGCTTACCGCCCACGAAAAGTAGCGAAATCAAGAGCAGCAGAATCAAAACAAAAATTGCGTTCATTTTGCAGTCTCCTTTCGTGTTAAGAGTGTAGCGGTTAAGAAGGCCGTGACCGGTACCGCCCAAACAATTCCAAGTGCGGAAACCACGGTCTGCAAAATACCCAAGTTCATTGTCTGGTCAAGAATATAGGACCAGTTATTACCATTCCGTAGCATCAACACCACCATCGGAATCGTTTCGGCAATGAAAATCATAAACAAGACGTTGGTCAATGTTCCTAGAATTTCACGTCCAACGGATAAGCCAGCCTGCCAGTAGTCTGAGAATATTCGATCCGCAGATTCGCGTTGCAGACCGAATAGTCCAGCCACGATATCACCAGACTCATCCATAACAGCGCCCAGCACCCCAATAACAGCCTGTGCGTAAAAGACCGGCTGTGGCACCTGGGTGACATAGGACATGGTTTCAAAGTGCACACCAGTCGCACCGGTTAATGCAATCACAATTGCCATCGCCAAGAGTGCCAATAGTGTGGCAATCACTGTTGCCAACCAGGTAATCCAGGCCTGCAAGCCATGTCCTAGAACAAAGTATAGTGCCAGGCCAGAAAGCAGCATGGCCAAAACGGCAAAAACTGGTAACACCGGCAGTGCACGAGCCGAAGCGTCCCAGATGATCGTTAAGATAAAGAGCCCGGCATTAACGACAATTGATAGCCCTAAGAAGGAAAACTTTCGGCGGCTCATTGAGAAATAGAGTCCTGAGAATAAGAACCCTAAGAGAGCAAAGAGTAGCGAATCTCGCTTTGGCATATCAATCTGATAACCCGATGAAGACTTCTTGAGCAGAATTTGATCAAAAACATGATACTGATCAGACTCCGCTTGGGAAGCGTAGTAATCGTTATTTATCGTAACGACTTGGCCAGAGCGATTCAAAAGCTTGACCGTCAGTTTCTGAGTATAAGAACGATCCTGATTTTCATGTTCATCCGTTGAATCATCAGATGCAATCGTCTTCACGGATGTCACCTGCCCCACCGGTTGGTTGTAACAAACGCTATCCAATCGGCCAATAAAAAAGCAGGCCAAGGTAATCACAAAAATAAAGAGTATTTTTCGCCAATGTTGTTTCATTTTAAAACCTTCTTTATGAGAGAAAATTCAAGTTAGCGGTCCAAACGGCGGTTTTTACCTGCCATGGCGACCGGTTTTGAGAGGTACAGTACACGTTGCATCAAACGAGCCGCCTTACCTGGCTCCTGACCATCCTTGGTCTGACTCAGGTACTTTTCCAAGGAAGTCAAATCAAAGTTAGAAGTAAAGCAAGTCGTTAACTCGTGCTGCATCCGGTATTCCAGAATCACAGCCAAAACGGAGTCACGGGACCATGATGATAAGGTGTCAGCACCAAGGTCATCCAAAATCAAAACCGGCGCCTTCTTCGCTTCATCAATTAGTTCTAGGAGCGACTGGTCTCCATTGTTTCCAAATGAACCCTTCAAGCGCTCAATCAAGGTCGCCCAGTGCACCATCATGACGCCAATTCCGTTGTAGGCCAACGCGTTAGCAAAGGCTCCCATCAGATAGGTTTTTCCCACACCAAAGTCACCGGATAGGTAAACACCAGGCACGAAGTCCTGGCCACCGTTTTCATGCTGATTAACCAGGGCAGAAAAAGTCGAAACAACCGCAGCCACAGCGGGTGCACGGCCCTCATCTTGACCAACTTCTTCGACAATTTGATTCAAATCAGCCTTCGCAACGGACTTTGGTACCGCAATCGAGCGAAGCAATGCCGCCTGACGCAAACTCTTCTTCGTTTCCTCAGTTGGTTCGTAGGCCACGTGAGGATACCCCTTTTCAACGACCAAAGTTGGTCGATACCCTGGGTAAAGGGCTGGCTTGCCATCTGCTGAACGTTTCTTTTCACGAACAAATTCGAACAAGTCCGTCATCGAAACGACCAAGGCATCAGGCTTCAGTTTCGCCTGATTTTCCGACCAGAAATCACGAATATCTTGATCCTGTTGGACCACCTCAAAGGCAGCGGCTGCCTTATCATTTCCGATCGCAGGGTAGCGCTTCGAAAATTCTTTTAAAACACTTGCCAAATCCTGCATAAATCTTAATCCTTTGTCTTATAGTTCTTCATTAACTTCAACGCATCTTTGACGGCGTCTGAATCAACCTGTTGCTGACTGGCCGCTTCATTTGAAGTAAAGGCCGGTTCTTTTTTGACCGGTTGCCGATTCCAGTTACTCTTCGGTTGATTAGTCCGCTCTTTGCTCTTTTTATTATGCGCCTTAATCGCCGCAAACGCATCTTCTGCAGTGCGAACACCGGCTTTCGCCCATGAATTAGCAATCGTATCAAGCAGGTTACGCTTCAAATCCGCCTCATCCATGTCCACTAAAATCAAGTAGGTCAACATGTTAATGGCTGGTACCGGCAAGATACGGTTGGTAACCAAATCGTTTAGCATTCGCCGCTCGTTTTGCGTCACGTAACCAGAATTCTGCTGCTTAATTTGTCCAATAAAATCAATTGGTGATAGTTCATTAGCCGCCCGGTAAAGAACATCGAGTTTTTTATTTCCCGTCCTCTTCACAGTCTGCGCTGTCGACTGTGTTTCGGATACCACCGTAGGCGACTTTTCAATGTCAGCCAACTGCTGATTTTGTTTCTTCGATGCCCAGGTCTGTGCCAGGTAAGCTAAGAAGCTTCCCTTATTTACTTCGTGGTCATCCAAATTAATGGAACGGGTTAAAGCCGTTGCCATCTCAACCTCATTTAATCCGTAAAGGACCTGCTGAGTCAAAATGAGTTCGCGGGCCTTCTGAATTTTATCAACCGTTGTCCCGTGCACCAATTCCGCCATTCCGTCAAAGTCAAAAGTCAACTGGCTAAAGTCAGCCTGAGGATTTTTGGCGGCCTGGTCATTCACCTGAACACCCGGCTTTTGTGAACGCTCTGGTAAATCAAAGACCGATAGGAAAGATGCTGAGATATCCTGTTCAGAGTTCAAACTTGGACCGGCGGTTTGCTGATAACGCTTGGCTAAAGCCAAATAGCGCTCCTCACCAACATAGTGAAAAAGCAAGCCCGAAAGCAAGTCTTCCTTAAAGAAATCTGCCGCTGACAAAGGCTTTTGCAAGAGATAACGCATCTTCTCCTTGCCCATCTGCTGTCCCTGATAGGACTTTAGCAAACCAAGTCCTTCCAAGGCCTTTCGAGCACGGACAAAGTCTGGAGCCGACAAAGACAGTGAATCCAAAATCAAGTAGTGGTTTTGAAAAGATGCCGGTGCCTGACCAACTCCCTTTTTTTCTTCATAGAAAAACTGATAAAGGGCATAGGCCTTTGGACCCAAAAAAGGTAGGTATAGATTAAATAAAACCGATAAATCTTCCGGCTGAATGCTTGAAGACTGTTCAATAACAAGCGGCTTTGCAGCCTGGAAATTTTCTACCGAATCAACCATCTATCCCTCCTCTACTTCTTTCAAATAGGCGGCCACTTTTTCTTGTAATTCTTCGGCCGTTCCGTTGTTTTCAATAACGACATCCGCTTTATCTTCCTTAACATTCAAAGGAAGTTGGGACTTAATCCTTGACTGTGCTTCCCACTCATCTAAGTGGTCGCGTGCCATCAAACGGTCCAGCTGTGTACGTTCATTCGTCGCGATAACGACAACCTGGTCGAACCAGCCGGTATCTTCGTAGTGCTGTTCAAAGAAAAGCGGAATAGCACAAAAGACCAGTGACTTTCCCTTTATCTTATAAAAGGACAACTGGTCTTGAATCGCTGATCGAATTTCTGGCGCGGTAATTTCTGTTAAACGTTTTAATAGCGCTTGACTACCAAAGGCTTTTTGGCCCAATCGCTTTCGGTCTAGAACGCCGTTTTTAATAATATCCTCGCCAAAAGTCTCTTTAATTTCTTCAAGCGTGTGTGTGCCCGGTTCAACCACCTGGCGAGATACCAAATCAGCATCCACTACTGGATAACCAGCCATACGAATTTGATTCGTCACGGCGGATTTACCGGAAGCAATTCCACCCGTAATCGCAATCACTCTCATTTTTGAACTCCTTCAATTGCTTGAGCAAAAACTTGTGTTGAGTATACCACTCGACAAGTGTTGATGTATGGTGTCACAAAAATATAAGCTAAGCCTGCTGTTAAGAACCCTAATAAATGCCAGCCAATAAAGGACAATTCCAAGAGAAATAGTTCTCTTTTGCGCCCAGACATCACACGACGTGAAATCGTGATGTAGTCTGTCAAAGACTTTTGCGAACGATCAAAAAGCAAATCCATCTTGTAAGCGTAGTATGTTTGAGAATAAGAAAAGCGCTTCACAATTGCTGGCAGGAAAAAGATAAATGACCAGAAAAATAGTAAAATCTTTTCGACAAAGGCTAGCAAAAAGGCTTGGAAAAAACGTTTTGGTGCAAAACCTTGAAGGGCTGATGACCATCCCCGCTTTACCTCTGGCTTTTGGAAAACATCGATAATCGCCCACTTGGCCGACCATGTCAGTAAGAGCCCCAAGGCAGAAAAGAAAGTTCGGGATAAATAGAGATCATCCTTGCTGCTTGACGGTGTGATGACATAACCAGCGTATAACAAATAGGCGGTAGCCAATATTAACAGCGTCTGAATAATCTGTAGAATGACCAAGGGCCAGGTGCCCTTCAGGACTTTTTTAAAGCTTTCATTCAATTGTTTTTTAGCCGTAATTTTAACACGACGGCGTGAAATCACTGGTAGTTCTGTCATAGTACCTTTAATCTATACTTTTTTCACCTGGCACTTCGGGCAGAAAGTGGTCCCTCGCTGGCCAACTTTAATTTTTTCCAAAGTCGTTCCACAGCGTAGACATGGTAACTTTGCCCGGCCATATACTTGTAGTTCATTTTGGAACTGTCCTGTTTCACCAAAAATGTTGGAGAAAGAATGGACGGTTGTTCCGTGATGGGCAGTTGCCCGGTTAATTTCAGCAATAATGTTTTTACGTAATTCGGACAGCTTACGATCCGATAGTTTATCCGTTGTCGTTTCTGGATGAATCTTTGACATCCAAAGCACTTCGTCACAGTAAATATTTCCGAGGCCGGCAATATTAGACTGGTCTAACAAGAAAGTCTTCACCATTCGATGGCTACGGTTGAAGATTTCTTTCATATAGGAAAGCTTTAAATCTTCTTCTGTCGGCTCTGGGCCCAAGTCCTTCAAGCCCGAAACAGAGACTAATTCATCCCCCGTTTTAACAAGCGTCATGCGACCAAAACGGCGGGTATCGTTATAAAAGAGCTGCCGCTCATCCTCTAAATGAAAGACCACTTCGGTATGCTTTCGCAAAGGGTCACCTTCAGGTTCAACCGAATACTGTCCTTCCATCCGAAGGTGGGAAACCATGGTAAGGTCATTTGAAAAACGGAAGAGTAAGTACTTTCCACGCCGGTCAATCTTTTCAATCGTTCGCCCAACTAAATCGGATTTGAATGCAGTCAAATCCGATGTAACCACCTTTGGATATGGAACCTCAACCTTACGGATGATGGCCCCCTTCACTAAATTTGTCAGTCCACGACGGACCGTTTCTACTTCAGGTAGCTCTGGCATGTGTCTCTCCTCAAACTTTTGATTGACCACTGTAACTACATCTTCTCCATTTTATCATAGGAAAGGAAAAGCAATTCATATTAGAAAAAGACAAATAGCGATTTTTTTGTACTGCAACAAGCATCTAAACAAAATCCCGCTTTTTCTTCTAATAAATATTTAGAATTAATCAACTTTGCTCTATACTAAAAATACTTATGATTCATCTTATCCATCGAAATTAATTAAAAAAGTTGAGGATTCCCCATGAAAATCGGTATTACTTGTGACGTTAACCTACTAGAAATAGACATTATTAATTTACAATTGGCCAGCTTTGTCCCAAAGCCATTAGTGGATGCCGTCATGGCCTTTAACCACGTGCCAGTCGCCTTTCCAATTGCCAAAAAGGAAATGGCCAAGAATCACGTTGAGATGGTTGATGCCGTCATCATCCCTGGTGGGCCCGACGTTTCCCCTTTGCTCTATGGAGAAGAACCCCACGCAAAGATTGGAACAACCTATCCAGCACGTGACGACTTCGAATACGCCATCATCGATGAAGCGCGTAAGGCTGGAAAGCCCGTATTGGGAATTTGCCGCGGTGCCCAGTTAATTAATATCTACTACGGCGGAAACGTTTATCAAGATCTTGCTAGCCAGTATGAGCAGGAACCATTACAACACAGCCAAGCTGCCCGTGGCTTCTTACCCGTCCACACGGTTGCAATTGAAGAAAACTCTTTTCTCAGTCCAGTCTTTGGTAAAGAAGCCAAAGTCAACTCCCGCCATCACCAGGGATTAAAGAAGATTGGGAAAGGTTTGCGAGTCATTGCCAAGGCAAAGGACGGCATTCCTGAAGCCATCGAGAAGCCAGAAGAAGGCGTCTTCGCCGTCCAATGGCACCCCGAAAATCTCTGGGAATCAATGCCAGAAGAAAAGGAACTTTTCGCCCACTTCTTCGAGATTGTCCAGGAGAAAATAAATGAAGAATAAAGCAAATACTGCTCAAAAAATGGGTTTCTTCAGTCTCATCCTTTTTGGAATTAACGCCATTATCGGATCTGGAATCTTCCTACTCCCTTCATCTGGTATGAAGCTATTTGGCCCAGCAAGTATCCTCGTCTTACTTTTTGACGGGGCCTTAGCCTTCCTAATTGCGATGTGTTTTGCTGAATGCGCTTCTTACTTTAAGCAAACGGGTGGGGCTTATATCTATGCTAAAGAAGCCTTCGGTAACTTCGTCGGATACGAAGTTGGCTTTGTCACCTGGGCCATTCGTATCATTGCAGAAGCAACAATGTATGTCGCATTCGCTACGGCTTTGGCAGGGACTTTCCCATCCTTAGCTACGCCAGTTGCTAAAAACACTGTCATTACCATTCTCTTTATCAGTTTGGCCGTCCTAAACATTGCCGGAGTTCGTATCACAACGTTGATTTCCAACATTGTAACTGTTGGAAAGTTAGTACCGATTTTTCTAATTATTATTTGTGGCCTCTTCTTCATTAAGCCGGCCCACTTTGATCCATTCTTCGTCGAAAAATTAACAACAACGCCACACTTTGCTGCCGCTGCCATCACTCTTTTCTATATTTTTACTGGTTTTGAAGCCATTGTGATTACAGCTGGCGAAATGGAAAATGTTAAGAAAAACCTGCCTCGTGCGCTCCTAATTTCTCTTGGAACCGTCGTTGTCATTTACGCCCTTGTTATGGTTGTTTCCATCGGTGTATTAGGCGATAAACTAGCTATCTCAACAGTCCCATTAAAGGATACTTTTCAGGTGATTGCTGGAAACTTTGGCACGAATCTCATTTCCTTCGGTACCCTACTTTCCATTGGTGGAATCTGTGTGGCCTCTTCCTTTATCACACCACGTTCTGGTGTTGCTTTAGCTGAAAGTAAGATGATGCCTGCCATTTTGGCTAAGAAAAACAAACACGATGCACCGGTCGTTGCAATCATTGCTTCATCATCAATTTCCTTAATCATCGCTTTCTC
This sequence comes from Fructobacillus sp. CRL 2054, assembly GCF_028764065.1. Classification (GTDB taxonomy): domain Bacteria; phylum Bacillota; class Bacilli; order Lactobacillales; family Lactobacillaceae; genus Fructobacillus. Next base: position 79,622 of record NZ_JACOFN010000005.1, on the reverse strand, counting down.
CGGTTCATTTTCTGTTTTAGCACAGATTTCTGCGGTTTCACGTTTCGCCCAATTTATCCCAACAATCATCGCCGTTTTGGTCTTCCGTAAAACGAAGAAGGATGTTGAACATTCCTTCCGCGTACCATTCGGTCCAGTGATTCCTGTTTTGGCCCTGGCCGTTTCAGGATGGCTTCTCTGGCACGTTGACATGAAGAGCTTGACTTGGGGTCTTGGCGCACTTGTTATCGCCGTACCTTTCTACTTCCTTACAAAGAGTAGTCGCAAGGCTTAATTTAGATTTTCGTCCTGTAAGTAAAAACGCTTACAGGACTTTTTATTTAAATATTTAAAAAGAATAAAAATATTACCAAAATTTAATTGACAGTAAGCCTTTCGACTCGTATCATTAGAAAAGTCTAATATATTAATTCAGTGAACACCTTAAAAAACGAACGGACAGTCAATCCATGCCTAAATTAAACAAGAACACGCAAAAAATGGGCTTCATCAGCCTCATTCTCTTCGGAATTAACGCCATTATTGGATCGGGTATCTTTTTACTACCATCCACGGGGATGCGTCTCTTTGGCCCAGCCAGTATCCTAGTCCTATTATTTGACGGTTGCTTGGCCTTTTTCATCGCCATGTGCTTTGCCGAATGTGCCTCCTACTTCAAAGAAACTGGTGGTGCCTATGTATATGCACTTGAAGCCTTCGGCCGCTTTGTTGGTTACGAGGTCGGATTCGTCACTTGGGCCATCTGGATTATCGCCGAAGCCACCATGTACACAGCCTTTGCCACAGCACTTGGGGGTATCTTCCCCGCTTTAGCAGATAGCACCAGCAAAAACATTATCATCACCATTCTTTACCTTTGTCTGGTCAGTCTCAATCTCTCAGGTGTTCGTTTGACCACCATCATTTCAAACGTGGTCACCGTTGGTAAGCTCGTCCCCATCTTCTTAGTCATTATTGTCGGCCTATTCTTCATTAAGCCAACCCACTTTGATCCCTTCTTTGTGGAAAAGCTCACCACAATTCCAAACTTCGCCACAGCAGCCATCACCCTCTTCTACATCTTTTCTGGCTTTGAACGAGTGGTGATTACAGCCGGCGATATGAAGGACGTTCAAAAGAACCTACCCCGAGCGCTACTTATTTCTCTTGGTACTGTGGTCGTTGTTTACATTCTGGTCATGGTGACATCTATCGGTGTGCTTGGTGATAAACTAGCGACCTCCACAGTTCCCCTAAAGGACACCTTCCAAGCCGTCGCTGGAAACTTTGGATCAAACATTATTTCCTTTGGTACCATCGTTTCAATTGGTGGTATCTGCCTCGCCTCCTCCTTTGTTTCACCACGTTCTGGACTGGCACTGGCCGAAAACAAAATGATGCCTTCCATCTTAGCCAAGCGTAACCGACGCAATGCTCCCTTTGCAGCCATTCTCGTTTCATCGTCGATTTCTCTCTTGATTGCTTACTCCGGATCATTTGCGGTACTGGCACAAATTTCTGCGGTTTCACGTTTTGCCCAATTCATTCCAACCATCATTGCCGTACTCGTCTTTCGTAAAACGATGACCCAATCTGATAAAGTCTTTCGAATTCCATTTGGACCAATCATTCCAATCTTGGCATTACTCGCTTCCTTCTGGTTGTTATTCCACGTGGAAATGAAGAATCTCATTTGGGGATTAGGTGCATTAATTCTAGCCGTTCCCTTTTACTTCTTAACAAAGCGCCAAACTCAAAAATAATACACATAAAAAGCAGCAACCAAACGGTTGCTGCTTTTTTATTAACGAGGCTTCTTAGCCTCATCCTTATAGCCACGAATAAAATCAATGGTTTCCTGCATACGACCGCCAAGCAAACGGTTCGTTAAACGCAGCAATGGGAACGTATGCCAGCGACGAACATGTCCATTTCGTAAATCTTCACGAAACTTCTGTGCACCAGAAGCATAGTCGGCACGTAACTCTTTTAGAGTGTTTTGACCATAGACGTTTGATTCCGTTTTATAGTCATAGTTACGACTATAGAGGCCGCCTTCATAATCTTTTTTAATACGATCGTGTAATTTATTATTCATTATTAGTCTCTCCAAATGAACAATCAGAACAAATTAATCTCGTTTCTGAGCCCACTTTGGCTTTCCCTTGTTCTTCTTTTTACGAGCTTGGTGCTTCTGCTTCGCCTTTTTCAAAGTCTTTGGGTCTTCTTGCTTCCGTTGAGCAGCCTTACGAGCAGCATACCCCTGTCCGGGCTTCTTAACAGAGTTTGAATCGGTAGTAGTCTTAACTGCTGTTGGCTTTGTTCGCTTCGTTGATGCGATGGATACAGCAGCCGGCTCATCAGAAACCACCTGCGCTGATGGCTTCTTCTTATCGGCAACCGATGCCCATGAAAACTTCTTCAATTCCAATTCATCCGGCAAGTACTGCTTTAACATTCGAATATCGTGGTCATTTCCAAGTGTCAAGACCTGGCCACGTTGCCCGGCACGGCCAGTACGACCGGAACGGTGCAAATAGGTCGTCAGGTTACGTGGTACTTGAGCGTTCACAACCAATGGCAAGCCCGTAATATCCAAACCACGGCCAGCAACATCGGTTGCCAAGAGCAAGTCCAGTTTCCCCTTCTTAAAGGCCTGCAAGGCATCGGCACGCTTTAAATGGGACTTCTCGTTATTACCAACGGACATCACGGAGGCGTGTTCGTGACGCAAAGCAGCCTGTGCGGCAACCAAGGCGTTAATGGAGTTAAAGAAAACCAAGGCTTGCACGTGACGACGAGCCAACTCAATCAAAACTTTATGGTTGGCACGGCCATCAACGTGTAAGAAAGTATGATCAATCGTTTCAGGTGAGCGTTGTCCAACTGAAACTGGCTTAACTGACTGACCAAAGAGTCGTTCAACCCAAGCCAAATCAACCCCAGAAGTAGCAGAGAACAAGGAAACCTGCTGTAAGTTGGGCAAGTTATCAGCTAACTTTTCCAGCTCCGCCGCGTGTTCGTCTGTCAAAGTCGCATCCGCCTCATCGACAACCAACATCGTGAAGTGGTTCGTCTTCAAGGCCTTCCCATCAATCATGGTCTGAATACGGCCCAAGGTACCAACAACAACGGCTGGCTTCTCCTTCTTCAACTTGTCGGCCTGACGCTTTCCGTTGGCACCACCGATCAGGGCCGCGACTTTGACACCAATCAAAGCCGCATAAGGACGAATAACCTGTGCCAATTGCGCACCCAGTTCCTGAGAAGGAGCCAAGATTAAGAGTTGGTGGCCCTTCTTTGTTAAATCAAGACGGGAAAGTAATGGCAAAGCAAAGGCCAAAGTCTTTCCAGAACCCGTTGGCGCTAAACCAAAAACGGATTCACCATCAGCTAAACGGTCAAAAAGCGCTTCTTGAATGGCTGTCTTTTCTTGGAAATGCTTATCAAATTCTTCTTGTAATTCAGGTAAAATCATGTAATTCTCCGCTAGTCGGACTAGATATCTATGTTTATTATAGCAGTTGGGCTCATAAAATTTCTTTGCAAAAATTGCTACTCATCCTGATGAAAAAGACCCGGTCGCCCAGGTCTTTTTTTAATCAGAATATTCAAAAATGAAGTTTGTGTTATTGATACGAACGTCATCGCCGTCCTTAGCACCCGCTTCGCGGAGCTTATCATCAACACCCATGTGGCGTAATTGACGAGCAAATCGCATAATCGTTGCTTCACGTTGCAAGTTAGTCATTGCGGCCAACTTTTCAACTTCAGGACCAGAAATAATCCAGCAATCAAGTTCATCATTCCAGTCGACAGATACATCGGCCTGGTCTTCTTCAAACTTGTAAAGCTTTGCTTCAGCGTCCGTTTCTTCCTCAACCTTATATGATTCAGGAACTGATGCCTTATCAAGCATGTCGGCCGTTGCGCGAAGCAAGTCATCAACACCCTTATGAGTAACAGCTGAAATCGCCATAATTTCCGGTTCAAACTTCAAACCAGAATCAGCCTTCACTTCAGAAACAAACTTTTCGTAGTTTTCTTCTGAATCAGGCATGTCCATCTTAGTACCCACAACGATTTGTGGACGTTCTAAGATTGTGGCATCGTACTGCTCCAACTCAGTTAAAATCTTACGATATTGCGTGTATGGATCTTGTCCTTCGATACCTGACATATCAACAAGGTGCAAGATAACACGGGTACGTTCAACGTGACGGAGGAATTGGAATCCAAGTCCAACACCTTCAGAAGCACCTTCAATCAACCCTGGCAAATCGGCCATAACAAAGTCGCGGTCGTCTGAAAGTCGAACCATTCCAATGTTTGGGTTAATCGTCGTAAAGTGGTAAGCAGCAATCTTTGGCTTAGCGTTTGAAACAACGGAAAGCAAAGTTGACTTACCGGCTGATGGGAAGCCAACCAATCCAACATCCGCAAGAACACGGAGTTCCAACTTAATGTGACGAACTTGTCCAGGCTCTCCGTTTTCAGACAATTCAGGAGCTGGGTTGGCAGGTGTGGCGAAGTGGATGTTTCCACGGCCACCACGACCACCACGAGCAACAACCAATGTTTGCCCTTCGTGGACCATGTCACCCAAGAATTCACCAGTGTCAGCGTCCGTGACAATGGTTCCTTGAGGAACAGAAATGATACGGTCTTCCGCAGAAGCCCCTGTCATCCCCTTGGTTCCACCTTTTCCACCCGATTGGGCTTTAAAATGACGGTTATAACGAAAATCCATCAAAGTACGTAGACCTTCGTCTACCTTTAGGATAATCGAACCACCATGGCCGCCGTCCCCACCAAAGGGACCGCCCATGGCGACGAACTTTTCATGTCGGAAGGAGACGATTCCATCGCCACCCTTGCCGGCTTTTAATTCAACTTGTGCTTGATCAACAAATGCCATGAACCGGTCTCTCTCCTTTTATTCAATCGTGTAACAGACATTTAAGTATATCATGGAACAACGGGACTGTATAGCGGTAAAAGTGCAATATAAATTTAATTATACCTTTCTTTTCATCTATAAAAAGTCTCAAAACGACAAAAAATGTACACCATTCGGTATACATTTTATAAAGTTCACTCTATTCACTTTTCAGTCGTTTTCTCAAAAAATGAAAGAGTAATAAGACAGTTAGTAATCCATATACCCGCAACCATTGAGCACCTATGCTCTCTCTCCTTAAGGCACTTTGCATCAGCCAAAAAGGCAGAATTCGACTAATCGAACCTAGCCATTCTGGATAGGATGTGATGGGTACCAAGGTTGCCGAAAGGATGGGTAAAGCAGCGACCAAAAGATTACTACCAAAATACGGATTCTCCTTTTGTAAGAAAGGCAGGGTCACTAACAAACCGAAGAGTAATGTAAAACACTCGGAAATGAACAGCCACATCACAACATGAAATGTCAGTGTGACTTTTCCACTGAACAAGGCAAAGGTTATGTAGAGTAAACAACCTTGAAGAACCGATAAAGTAAAAGCAATCAGGGCAATTGATCCGAGGTAAATGATCAAACAACGGGCGTTAGCAAACATTACCGATAGTAAACCATTGTCTCGAACCTTAACGAGTAACTGTGCCAGGATTACAATTAGTTGAATTCCCATCATGAGTGACAGATAGGGCCAAAGTGCTTGGCCGCTAATATGTTGTCCCGTTAGTAAGATATAAAAAAGGACGGTAAACGCCGGTTCCAACAGGAAGGTCACAAGCATTGTTTGCCAGTTACTAAAAATCGAGAGATTTTTGATTAACGTACGAATCACCATCTACAGCACCTCCAATTCACCGCTCACACGAACTCGTTGAAGGATGTTACGGACCGCAATTGTGGCCACTGCTAGCCAGCAAAAAATCACCAATACCCAGTAGATAAAGTGAGACATTTCCCAGTTGCTACCATCAAATAACAATTGAATTGGAAAACGAATGGGAACCAATTCGGATAATGCCTGTAAGACCTTTCCCTTTAAAAAGCCATCCCCGAAAAGGCCTGATAGGATCAAAACTGGCGTTGCAAAGAGGCTTTCATAGACGAATGCGTTACGCGTTAATAAAAACAAGGCGGCTAAGACATAGGTCATTGGTAAAGCCGCTAACCAAAAGAGAATAAGTGCTAGAAATTCATGCCCGCTTATCGTTGGCCAACTCCCACCATTTAGCAAAAAGGCTGTGATTTCTGCAATCGGAAAAGCAATCAAACCAAAAGTTGCTGAAGACGATACCAAAGCTGCCAGCGATTGCCAAGTATTTTGAGCAGCATTGACTAGATAAACGAGTACCCCCTGTGAGCGTTGAAAATGTAAAATGCCCGCTGCCGTAATCGCACTGTTCCACAGACCTAAAACCGTTGCCATCAAAACATCGTGACTCGTTAACGATTGGCCATTAGCATAGACAACTAAATACCTTAAAAGCAGTAGACCGACAGTGCTAGTCAACACAAGCCAAGCAAAATAAGACTGACTGCCATAACGCTTTAAGTGAAAAGCATACATTCTAAAGAAATCCATCCTAGCCTCCCAACTTCTTCATGAAAGCCAGGTAAGATTCTTCCAAAGTCGCCGGGCGATCAATTTGTTGAAGGCCTGAGGCCGAGGCCATTTCCTCCACCGTACCAAAAAAGCGTATTTGACCATCGTAGAGCAAATGAATATCATCTGCTAAATCACTCACCTCGTGCAAAATATGGCTAGTTAAAATAATCGAACGGCCTTCTCCTGCAATTTCAGTAATTAACTGCCGCAGCCGTTGTGCCGTTGCTGCATCAACAGCATTGGTCGGTTCGTCTAAGAGTAGAATTGGACTTTCTTTCAATAAACCACGTGCAATGTGCAAACGTTGCAAGAGCCCCATCGATAAATTCGAAACGCGCTGTCTCTTCTTCTCACTCAATCCAACTTGTTTCAAGACTTTAGCCACACGATTGGCACGTTCACGACGTTTGATTCCCATTAACGTGGCAAAAAAGAAAAGGTTTTCTTCCACCGTGGCATTGCGGTAAAAGCCGTTACTGCCACCAAATACAACACTAACCAATTGGTTTAGTTCGCTCAGATGGTTGGTTAAATTCCGTCCACTTACCATTACCTGGCCAGCATCAGCCGTCAAGTAGCCAGCTAATATTTTTAATAAAGTCGTTTTACCAGCACCATTAGGACCAATAAAAGAGACAATCTCACCTGGATAAACATCGAAAGATAAGCCCTTCAACACCGGCGTATCCTTATATTTTTTATGAAGGTTGTGAACCATTAGAATGGGCGTCTTCTCTCTATCGCTCATTTTTTGTCTCCCCTTTTTAAGATACTTCATTATAGCGGGGGAGCACAAGTAAAGTCTATATTTTTCTAATGATATTCTAATTTTAAATATTAAATCAGCTATGCGACGCATTTTATCCAACTAAAAAAGTCAGCAAGCTCCCGCCCACTGACTTTATCAATTCTTTATTTATTACTATCTACCTTGACGGTATCTAGTTCCTGCTTTGGCTTCTTCGCCCAGCTAACCACTGCCCAGAGCGAATTCACAATGTAATAGGAGTACTTACCAACGTTGGCAAAGTTTCCTTGCGTTAAGGCCTTGCCGAAGTTAGCAAAATTATAGATACTCCAGAAGTACCATTGATCTTGCACCTTGAAAATGTTCAACACATCAGCCGTCAACGCCAAGCCGAAGGTGATGGAAGCCAGGTAGTAGACCGTATTAACTGGCCAATGACATAGTTCATAACCTAAGTAATTCAACCCAAATGAAAGCGCAAATGCCACGATAATCAAAGGAAATACCACGTACCATTTGGCCTTCTTCGGCGTTTTATTTTCGGTCCATTCCTTCATACGGGTTGGTAGGTAATTCGTTACAACCGAAATTGGGTAGGTTAACCAAGCCCCCATGTTACCAAAACCAAAATCAAGTAGCCCGGCAAAAATTACGTTAATCCATGAAATCCAGTTACCAAGGTTGTATTGCTTGGCAATGAAACGCGTGGACGTAATGGAGGCAACGGCCGACAGTGTTGAGATAATTCCAACTGCTGGAAAAGTCGTCATCCAATAGCCCTGTGCACCGTGAAAGAAATGAAGAGCTGACAATGGCGTTGTTAGAAAATGCATGTACCAGGCAACCGCCAACACCATGGCGACACCGAGAAGGTCAAATAAATCAACCATTCCCTTAAAAAAGGTCATATGCAGTGCTTTGTTAATTTTTGTGAACATCACTGTTCACCTCCTCTTGTTTTTTTAGACGAGCCGTGTCGGAAGCAACGCTCGTGTTTTTTCATTTACCATCAGGTAAATTAATCCAATTATACCCTATTTATCTTTGTCAAATTTACTTTTTACCCCGAACAAAAGGGAGAGATTTCATTTTTTCAAATAAAAAAATCAGCAAGCTTTCACCCACTGACTTTTGAATGATTTACTTTTCGACCTTCGATTGGGACAGCGTCCAGTGAATCAACTGAGCCGTCTTCTTCGACAGACCCAATTCTTGTAATTCTTCTGGTGAAGCCTCTTCAATCTTAGTCAGGGATCCAAAGTTACTCAACAGCTTCTGACGGGTCTTTGGTCCAACACCAGAAATGGCATCCAAACGAGAAGCCAAGGACTTTTTCGAGCGGGACTTTCGGTGAAATGTGATAACGAAGCGGTGCACTTCGTCTTGAACACGTTGCACCAGGAAGAATCCCTGGGAGTGGTGATCAAGGGGCACGATTTCTTCCGTTTTACCAGAAATTAAATCCGCCGTCTTGTGCTTGTCGTTCTTCACCATCCCCGCAATCGGAATATCCAAGCCAAGCTCGTCTTCCAAGACTTCTTTAGCAGCATGCAACTGGGCAATCCCACCGTCCATTAGGATTAAGTCCGGCATATCCTCGTGCTCTTTCAGCAAACGGGAGTATCGACGACGAATCACTTCCTGCGTTTCCAGCCACTCATCAGCGTGGTTAGTCGAGTGAATCTTATACTTTCGGTACAAATCCTTGTTTGGACGTCCATCTTCAAAAACGACCATGGCCGAAACGATTTCATCCCCCTGCGTGTGGGAGTGATCGAAGGCTTCAATACGGTGTCCCATCGAAATACCGAGGGCATCGGTCACTTCCTTCATCGCCTGAGTGGTCTTCTGCTCGTTTAGCTCCATCAAACGGAACTTTTCTTCTAACGCGATGCGAGCGTTCTTTTCAGCCAAGTCCAAGAGGTCCTTCTTTTCGCCACGGACCGGTGTGCGGACTGGCAAATCCAAGGCTTGTGACATCAAATCGGCATCCACCACCTTGGGTACTAAGACCTCTTTGGGCTTTTGAATGTTCTTTTGTAAATAGAATTGCTGAATAAAAGTCGTCAGCTCGTCCACACCATCTGACACCACGGCAAAAGTCTGCTTCATCTGCCGAATCAAACGGGCCTGACGGAGGAAGAAGACGGAAACGGTCATCCAACCCTTATCCATGTGATAGTTAAAGAGGTCTCGTGGCGTTGAATCCTTCGAAAGGACACGCTGACTTTCGACCGTTTCATCGATGTACTTCAGCTGGTCACGTAGGTCGGCAGCCCGTTCGAATTCCATCTTCTCGGCTGCCTCTTCCATCTCCTTTGCCAAACGCTTCTTCACGACTTTGGTATCGCCGGACAAAAAACGCTTGATTCGATCCACTTGGGCATCGTATTCAGCCATCGGCACGGACTTGAAGCAGGCACCCAAACACTGTCCCATCGAATAGTAGAGACAGGGGCGCCCCTGCCTGCCCTTACAACGGCGCAGCGGATAGTTTTTTTCCAAGAAGTGTAAGGTTTCCTGAGCCGCATAGACGTTTGGATAAGGTCCAAAGTAAAAGGCCCCATCCTTCTTCACCTCGGAAACCAAAGCCAGTCGAGGATTACGTTCCTGGGTAATCTTAATGTAGGGATAACCGGTTCCGTACTTCAATCGAATATTGTAGTAAGGCTTATACTTTTTAATCAGCTCGTTTTCGAGCAAAAAGGCTTCTTTATCGGAGTTGGTCACGATGAAGTCAAAGTCGACAATGTTGGCAACCAGTTCCGCCGTCTTCCCGTCGTGATCCTGCTTAAAGTAGGATCGAACACGGTTCTTTAAATTTTTTGCCTTCCCGACATAAATAATTTTGCCGGTATAGTCCTTCATTTGGTAAGAACCAGGCTCACTTGGTAAAAGGGATAGTTTATCTTCAATATGTTTTGAGGGATTAGCTAGCATAGGTCCATTATATCCTTTTTCGTATCAAAAAAACCGCCTGGACAGCGGTCTTTTTTTGATACTTTTTGATTTAAATTACCCAGATTACTTTGATGCCTTTTCAGCAATCGCAGCCTTGATAAAGGCGTGGTACAAACCTTCTGGCTTGTTTGGACGTGAGATGAATTCTGGGTGGTACTGAGCAGCGATGAAGAAGTCGTTCTTAGGGTATTCGATAACTTCCATCAACTTGTTGTCAGGTGATGTGGCTGAGAAAATCATACCAGCATCTTCGAATTCTTGACGGTATTCCGTGTTGAATTCATAACGGTGACGGTGACGTTCGTCAACTTCGGCAACGTTGCCGTAAGCAGCGGCTGTCTTCGTTCCTGGCAAAAGTGACGTTGGGTAGAATCCCAAACGCTGTGTTCCACCAAGGTTTGTCACTTCGTTTTGTTCGTTCATCAGTGAGATGATTGGGTGTATCGTTTCTGGGTTCAACTCGATTGAGTTGGCATCGGCATATCCCAATACATCACGGGCGAATTCAACAGAAGCCAATTGCATACCCAAGCAGACACCCAAGAATGGCACGTTGTTTTCACGAGCATACTTGATAGCTTGAATCTTACCTTCAGTTCCACGGGCACCGAATCCACCAGGAACCATGATTCCATCGTAGTCCTTCAACTTTTCAGCAACGTTTTCAGGCGTTACCGTTTCAGACTTGATGTGGTCGATTTGAACATCCGTTTGTTCGCTGTAACCACCGTGCTTCAATGATTCGTTAACAGAGATGTAAGCATCAGGAAGGTCAGTATACTTTCCAACCACTGCGACTTTGACAGTGTTCTTAGGATGCTTGATGGTTTCAACCATTTGCTTCCATTCCGTCATGTCCGCTTCAGGTGCATCCAACTTCAACTTGTTCAAAACAACGTCATCCATGTGTTGTGCTTGCAAGTTCAAAGGAATTTCGTACAAAGTCTCAACGTCGCGTGATTCCACAACGGCGTCTGGGTTAACATCCGTAAAGGTTGCTAACTTTTCAATCAATGAATCAGTCAATGGCTTTTCAGTACGCAAAACCAACATATCAGGTTGGATACCCATTGAACGTAGCTGTGTCACTGAGTGTTGTGTTGGCTTCGTCTTGGCTTCACCAGCCGCACGCAAGTAAACAATCAATGACGTGTGGATGTAGAAGACGTTATCGTTACCAAAGTCAGACTTCATCTGACGCAAAGCTTCGATAAATGGCAATGATTCGATATCACCAACAGTTCCACCAACTTCGACGATAACAACGTCGGCATCCTTTGATTCACCGGCCTTGACAATCTTGTCCTTGATGGCGTTTGTGATGTGAGGAATAACCTGAACAGTGGCACCGTTGTAGTCACCACGACGTTCCTTAGCCAAAACTTCTGAGTAGATTCGACCAGTCGTCACGTTTGAGTACATGTTCGTGTTGATATCAATGAAACGCTCGTAGTGTCCCATGTCCAAATCAGTTTCCAAACCATCACCCGTCACGTATGTTTCACCGTGTTGGTATGGTGACATGGTACCTGGATCGATGTTGATATATGGATCCAACTTTTGGATAGCCAACTTGAGTCCGCGGTTCTTCAACAAGCGTCCCAATGATGCTGCCACGATTCCCTTACCAAGTGAAGATACAACTCCACCGGTAACGAAAATATACTTGGTTTGTTTCTTAGCCATACTGCCTCCTGTAGCTTTGCCAAAACTGCTGGTGTCTTTCCGATGGGTTTCGGTCAACCAGGCATATATAAAATAGAAAAACTCCCAAGCCAATGCTTGGGAGCTATTAAACGTATTCACATTAAATGTGAGCCCTAATATATATTACTGATTGCCATGGGGGATGTCAAGATTTTTTTAAATTTAAGCTGGACCACATATTTGTATCTATAATTCAGTGAATTATGACAATCATTCATGTCTTGAACTATTAATATGTCCTCCAACGGAGATATAATATAGACATAAAGAAGCGCGCAATCGAGCAGCAACTCGATTGCTCCTAGAAACCCGTCAAACGGCGGCTATCCTTTATTAGTTATAAATAACTATCTCAGGCGGCGAAGCGAAAGATAGTTATTTTTTTTGGCCTAATTTAATAAGCTCAACAACGAGTGCTAGTAGATTCAGAATCAGACTACAAAGTAAAATCAACTATTACAACAATTCATAACTGAACGATTGAAATACTTGCAGCAATATCATCGTGAGAATATAATGAAGACATAAAGAAGAGCAACCGAGCAGCAACTCGATTGCTCCTAGAAACCCGTCAAACGGTAACTACCCTGTAGTGTATTAATAACTATCTAAGGCCGCCAAAGCGAAAGATAGTTATTTTTTATTGCTTAATTTAATAAGCTCAACAACGAGTGCTAGTAGATTCAGAATAAGAATTCCAAAAACTAGCATCAGCTGTAAGGCATCCGTCACCGGCACCTAGGCATCTCCTTTCTTCGGATTTGAGTATTGGTTTTTACAACCATATACATCACCTCCTTTACAGTAGAAAGGATAGCCACCATCTCACTTGTTTCTATGCCGAAATTATAACAGAAAAGTCAACATAAAAATGTTCAATAAAAAGGCTCTGCAAGCGACGCAGAGCCTTTTCTATACAATTAATTTGTACTTTGTTTACTACATTTCACTTGGCCCAATGCCATGGATCTTCATGCCAGGATTGGTAGGAAGCAACTTTATCAGCCGGCATCCCCACCCGTTCCTGATAACGGGCTAACAAATCTGAGTAAGTGATAACTGGTTGAAAAGTCAGACCAGCATCCTCAAAGTTCTGCTTAGCATCCGGGAAGCCGTAGGAGAAAATACTGAGCACACCGTTAACCTGGTAGCCAGCACGCTTTACCGCTTCGGCGGCCTTCAAAACGGAACCACCCGTTGAAATCAAATCATCAATCAAGAGAACATGGTCCTTTTCTCGAATCACGCCTTCAATTTGACTTTTCGTACCATGGTCCTTGGGCTTGGAACGAACGTAAACCATTGGCATGTTTAGCTCATCGGCTACCAAGGCTGCTTGAGGAATCCCTGCCGTTGCCACCCCGGCAATCACCGTTGTTTCAGGGTAGTAGGCCTTAACCAATTCTACTAAGGCTTTCGTGATGTCCTTACGCGTCTTCGGATAGGAAATTGTCTGGCGCAAATCCGTGTAAATTGGTGAGTGAATACCGGAAGCAAAGGTAAAATGACCCTCTTCCTTGAATTTCACAATTTGCTCGTCAATCAACTGCTTTATAATTTCTGTTTGTAAAGTCATCGTCCGCTCCCCTTCTTACTTTTCTTGCTCGAAACCTTGCCAGTCGGCTAAGTATGTCTGATAGGCTGTCTTGGCGTCCGGACTCTGATTGATTGGCCGACCAACGACGATGGCCGAAGCTCCCCAGGATCTTGCCTTAGACGGCGTTGCCACACGTACCTGGTCGCCTGCCTGGTCGTCAGCCATCCGAATACCAGGAACCAAGTAGAAGAAATCATCCCCGACTACTCGATGCAAATCCGCTACCTCCAAAGCCGAGCAGACCACACCGTCACAACCAGCGTCCTTGGCCAGTAAGGCTAGCTGTTCAACCTGTTTAGTCAGCCCTAATCGGCAATTTTGCTCATCCCTCAAAATTGCTTCAGAAATGGACGTCAATTCCGTTACCGCAAGCAACTTTGGTGCGGGCAAACCGCTTTCAGCAGCACCATCTTCCAACCCACGCTTAGCCGCCTGCAACATCTTTTTACCACCCAAGGCGTGAACAGTCACGAAGTCAACGCCGAGTCGGGCTAACTGCAGCATGGCCATTTCAACGGTGTGGGGGATGTCAAAGAGCTTCAAGTCCAAGAAAATGGCAAAGCCCTCTTCCTGCAAAGTCTGCACAACCGCAGCCCCTTCCTTATAGTAGAGTTCCATTCCGACTTTGGCAGTCTTACCTTGGCCGCCACCCAGTTCTTCAGCCAGTTTTAAGGCTGCTTTTTTATCTGGCACATCAAAGGCCACCATCAGTGATTGGCTCATCTTTTCTCCCCTTATAGCTCCTGCAACTTACCACGGAAGTCCGCCAAACTTGTATAGCCCTTTTCATCCATAATCTCTTGCAATTCTTGGGTCAAACGGTCATAGACCTCCAAGCCTTCTTTAATCACCTGCGTTCCAACTGAAACCATATCGGCCCCACAGAGAATGTGAGCGAAGACATCAGCACCGGTCGTGACACCCCCGGTTCCGATAATGGCAATACTGTCATTCAAGCGCTGACGAAGAGCGCGAACGTTGGCAAGCGCCGTTGGCAAAATCATGGCACCGCCAAGGCCCCCAAAGCCACCCTTGGCCTTGGTCACCACCTGCTCCTTCTCGATATCGACCACTAAACCATTTCCAACCGAGTTAACCGTGTTAACGTGCGTCAGTGGAAAGTCATTTAGAACCGCCGCAATTTGATCAAAGTGAACCAAATCGAAGTAAGGTGGCAACTTCACACCGATTGGCTTCGTGAAGAATTCAAAGACACGTTCCAAAACCTTGCGAGTGGCGACAAAGTCGTAGGCTGTTTGGGGCTTACCAATCACGTTTGGGCAAGAGAGGTTCAATTCCGTTAGTCCTTGGTAATCGGAATTTTGGACGTCCCGGAGTACTTCAATCACATCGTCAGCTGACAAACCGGCTACTGAAAGGATGGTTGGCTTGGCCTCTTCCTTTTGCACGTAGTCCAAGTAGAAGGGATAGCCCAAGTTTGGTAAGCCCATTGAGTTAATCGAACCGTAAGCCAAGTCATAGTAGCGTGGATTCTCATTTCCCTGACGAGGAAGAAGGGTCGCTGACTTGGTCACGATTCCGCCCAAGTTGGCCGTTGCGGCAAGGTCCGCTAACTCATCAGCCGTTTGGCAGTGAATACCGGAGGCATTCAACAAAGGACTATCAAAGGCGACGTTGGCAAGTTCAGTTTTCAAATTCTTTTCTGTCATTTTATTCATCTCCTAATGCTTGTACTGATAAAGTCTCACTTTCAACTGCCATGGCCTGGCAGAAGGCGGCAAAGGTATCAATGGCGGTCAAGATTGGTCGACCGTCATCCGTCGCTAATTCACGAATCCGGGCCTGCAGTGGCGCTTCCTCTTCCAACAAATCGATGGTATCGACCACCAGGTCAATATCCGCCGAAGCAAAATGTTCCACCAGTTCCCGGTCGCTCTCAATTCGCTGGATGGTGAAGTTCGACTTTTCCAAGAAGTCCGCCGTCTGGCCAGAGGCCAAGAGCTGTTTTCCGGATTCGACCAACTGCTCAACTAGTGGCAACGCCTCGTCCTCTTCCTTTGCAGAAAAGCTCAGGTAGACTTTGGCATCTACCGCTAAGTCAGGCAACTTAGCTGATAGAAAGGCCTTCTTCAAGGCTTCTGGGTAGGTAGCGGCCGAACCAATCGCCTCCCCTGTCGACTTCATTTCAGGGCCCAGCGTTTGGTTAACGTCTGGCAACTTCTCGAAGGAGAAGACTGGTGCTTTGACGTGCACCCGCTTGGACTGCTCGGCCAAACCAGAACTATAGCCCAAGTCCTTCAGTGAGTGCCCCAATGAAACCAAAGTTGCTAACTGGGCCATCGGCACCTTCGTTACCTTCGATAAGAAAGGCACAGTTCGTGAAGCTCGTGGGTTCACCTCAATCACATAGGCCTTCTTGTTGTGAATGACGAACTGTACGTTCATCAAACCGACGACTTTCAAACGACGGGCCAACTTTGTAGCAGCTAGAATCATTTGCTCCTGAACATCCAATGAGAGGCGCTGTGGTGGATAGACCGACATGGAATCACCGGAGTGAATGCCGGCCCGCTCGACGTGCTCCATGATGCCGGGGATCACCACGTCTTTTCCATCCGAAATAAGGTCCAGCTCTGCTTCTTGCCCTGTCAGGTAGGAATCAAGCAGAACGGGATGGTCCCGGGAGACTTTCACGGCCTCTTTCATATAACGTTTTAATTCCATCGAATTGTCGAGGACTTCCATCCCTCGCCCACCGATCACATAGGATGGTCGAATTAAGAGTGGATAACCAATTTGTTTGGCAGTTTCTTCCGCCTCTTCTTCCGTTGTCGCCGACGCCCCATCGGCCTGAATCAAATTTAACTCGTCCATAACTTTATTAAACTTGTCCCGGTCTTCGGCTTCATCAATGGTTTCAAGATTGGTACCAAGCAATCGAACCCCGGCCTTAACCAAGCCTTCTGCCAAGTTAATGGCGGTTTGGCCACCGAACTGGACCAAAACACCCAGAGGTTGTTCCAGGTCCACCACGTTTAACACGTCTTCAAGCGTCAATGGCTCAAAGTAGAGCTTGTCCGAGATGGCAAAGTCGGTTGAGACCGTTTCCGGATTAGAGTTCTGGATAATCGCTTCGTAGCCGGCGGCCTGTAAAGCCTTCACTGCGTGCACCGTGGCGTAGTCGAACTCGACTCCCTGGCCGATTCGAATTGGTCCTGATCCTAGAACCAAAACCGATGGTCGCTTCGTTCGGATTGACTCGTTTTCGTCCTCATAGGTTCCGTAGTAGTAAGGCGTCTTGGACTCAAACTCCCCGGCAGCTGTATCCACCATCTTATAAACCGGACGAATATCGTCGGCCAAGCGTTCGGACCGGACTGCCATTTCATTTGTTCCGGATAAGGCTGCCAGCGTTGCATCTGAGAAGCCGTACACCTTCGCCTTCTTCAAGACTTTGGCATCGGCTGGATTCTTTTGAAAGGCCTGCTCGATTTCAACAATGTGCTGAATCTTATCCAGATAGAAGAAATCGATTTTAGTAATATCATGGATTTCTTCTAGCGTGACACCCCGTCGGATTAACTCCGCTAGGACAAAAATTCGGTCTTCTTTTCCTGGCATCAAGTCGGCTAACATCTCTTCAACCGAACGGTCATGATAGCCTTCCCCAGTCAAATCCTTTTGGTCAACTTCCAGCGAACGGACGGCCTTTTGCAGGGATTCCTCAAAGGTTCGACCAATGGCCATGACTTCTCCAGTCGCCTTCATCTGAGTACCCAGGTCTCGGTTCGCTTCCTTAAATTTATCGAATGGGAAACGCGGAATTTTAGTTACCACGTAATCCAAGGCTGGTTCGAAAACCGCCCAAGTCGTCTGTGTAATCGGATTTTTAATCTCATCCAAAGTCAAACCGGTCGCAATCTTTGCCGCCATCTTGGCAATCGGATACCCAGTTGCCTTGGAAGCCAAAGCCGATGACCGGGAAACCCGGGGGTTCACTTCGATGATGTAGTAGTTAAAGGAGTTGGGGTCCAGCGCCATTTGGATATTCACGCCACCCTCAATTTTTAGGGCACGGATAATCTTCAAGGCCGCATCCCGCATCATCTGGTACTCTCGATCCGCTAGGGTTTGGGTTGGCGATACAACAATTGAGTCCCCAGTGTGAATTCCGACAGGATCCACATTTTCCATGCTGGCAACAATCAAGGCGTTGTCGGAAGAATCTCGCATCACTTCGAACTCGATTTCCTTAAAACCGGCAATCGACTGTTCAATCAACACTTGGTTCACCGGAGAAAGATCCAAGCCATGGGTTGCAATGCTCTGTAACTCTTCCTCGTTGTCGACAAATCCCCCACCGGAACCACCCAGCGTATAGGCTGGTCGAACAACTAATGGGAAACCAATCTTTGCTGCGATAGCCTGAGCCTCTTCCACCGTTGTTGCGATAGCCGATGCTGGAACGGGTTCTTCCAATTCGTACATGAGGTCCTTAAAAAGCTGTCGGTCTTCGGCCTGTTCAATGGCTTTTAACTTGGTTCCGAGTAACTCAATTCCTTTTTCCTTTAAGAGCGAAGAGTCGGCCAGTTCTTTGGCCAAGTTCAGCCCGGTCTGCCCACCTAAAGTTGGTAGAATCGCATCGGGTTCTTCCTCCAAAATAATCTTCTTTAAAAATTCCTTGGTCAGTGGTTCCATGTAAACTTTGTCCGCGACCTCTTCATCGGTCATGATGGTGGCTGGGTTAGAATTTACCAAAACCACTTCATAGCCCTCTTCCTTCAGGGCTAAGCAGGCCTGTGAACCTGAATAATCAAACTCCGCGGCCTGTCCAATCACAATTGGACCAGAACCGATTACCAAAATTTTATGAAGATCATTTCGTTTAGGCATTGACGAGCTCCTTTGTTGTCATTAATGAGACAAATTGGTCGAAAATATACTCTGAATCGTGGGGGCCAGGGCAGGCATCCGGGTGAAACTGAACGGAGAAGGCCGGCCGGTTCTTCAGGCGCACACCCTCAACCGAACGGGAATTAATTTCCTCGTGAGTCACCTCGAGGTCCGTATCGACCAACGACTGGGCATCAACCGCGTAGCCATGGTTCTGCGAGGTAAAGTGCTTGGCCTGCTGATTCACATCCCAAACCGCGTGGTTAAAGCCGCGGTAGCCAAACTTCATCTTGTAGGTTTCCGCACCATTGGCCAAAGCGAAGAGCTGGTGGCCCAGGCAGATACCGAGCAATGGATAATGTTCCTGCAACTGGCGAATCAACGGATAAGCGAAGTCACAATCCGTTGGGTTCCCCGGTCCATTCGACAAGAGCACCCCGTTCGGATGACTGGCCGCTACTGTATCAAAGTCGCTGTTCGCCGGGAAGACCGTTACCGCAATCCCCCGCTTTTCCAGCGCCTTTAAAATCGAATCCTTCATTCCAAAGTCAATCAAGGCCACATGTAGTTCCGCCTCTTCCTTGCTCAACCGTGGTAACGCTACAACCTGTTGTGCTCGCTTCTCTTGCAACAATTGGTCGTAATCCTGAGCAAAGAGCGCATCGATGCGACTTTGATCCAAGGAGTTGACGATAACCGCTTTCATAGAACCCTGCTGGCGAATTTCTTTTGCCAACTTACGGGTGTCGACTCCCTGAATCCCAACCACGCCGTTTTCCTTGGCGTAGTCACCGACTGACATCACTGAGCGAAAGTTCGAGGGTCGGCGCGCTAACTCTTTCACGATAATCGCATCCACCGCTGGTGCATCCGCTTCGTTATCATCGAGGTTAATGCCGTAGTTCCCAATCAATGGGTAAGTAAAGACCATGCTCTGGCCGTAATAAGATGGATCCGTCATGGTTTCCTGGTAGCCGGTCATCCCCGTCGAGAAAACCGCCTCCGTCAACAACTCTCCTTCAGCCCCGAAGGCCTGTCCCTGATAAATCGAACCGTTCTCTAAAACTAAATAGCGTTCCATCCCATTCTCCTTATTCTTTTGAAAAGACCAGTTGGCCGTCCACAAAGGTTTTCATCACTAATCCGTGTACTTCTTCTCCTGCAAAGGGCGTGTTCTTACCCTTGGAGTGGAAGCTTGCCGGATTAATCCAAAATGCCTGGTCAACGTCCAACAAGACGATGTCAGCGGCATCCCCCGCTCGCAACTGACCGGCTTCGTCCAACTCAAACCCTTCAATCGGTTTCTTATTCAACCAGGAAACCGCCGTCTTCAAATCGACTAATCCCGAGGCCACAAAGTGTTCGTAAACCAATGGCAAAGTCGTTTCCAAGCCGACAATGCCGAAGGCGCAATCGGCAATCGAACCGGCCTTATCTTTTTCCGTATGCGGTGCATGGTCGGAAGCAATCATGTCGATGGTGCCGTCAAGCAAACCGGCAATCAAAGCGTAACGGTCTTCCTTTGTTCGCAACGGTGGGTTCATCTTGAAATTCGTATTGTCACCTTCAATCATGCTTTCATCTAAGAACAAGTGGTGAGGACTGACTTCGGCCGTGATGGGCAAGCCCTCTTTCTTGGCTTGGCGAATCAATTCCACTGACTGCTTACTTGAAACGTGGGCCACATGGTAGCGGCAACCCGTTGCTCGAACCAGTTCGATGTCTCGAGCTAGCTGCGTGTTTTCCGACAGTGCGGTTAAGCCAGGTAGTCCAAGGCGTTCGCTGGCCGCTGGGTCAACGACTCCTCCATCAGCCAGTCCGTTGTCTTCCAGGTGAACCGTCATGATGCCGCCGGCTTTCGCCATGGCCTTCATCGCTTCCAACATCGTTTTAGCTTCTTGCACACCGTGCCCATCGTTTGAGAAAGCCTTGGCACCGACTTGCTTTAAGTTCCCGATATCCGTCACCCGGTTCGTTGTTAGTTCGTCCGTAATGGCCGCAATCTGTCCGACTTTCACCAGGCCCTTTTCTTTATTCAGAGCGATTTGCTTTTTCAAGGTGTCCACCTGGTCAACGACGGGCAATACGTTTGGCATAGTCAAGACCGTTGTGAAACCGCCGGCCGCTGCTGCCTCAGAACCCGTTCGAATCGTTTCCTTCTCGGTTAAACCAGGGTCGCGGAAGTGAACGTGTACGTCGACGAGGCCGGGGATGGCAGTCATCCCCTTTCCATCGATAATTTCAGAACCCGGCTTGGCTGCAAAAGCCCGACCAAGACCAGCAATCTTGCCATCGGAAATGACAATGGCTGACTTCTGACCGTCAATAACTACGTTCTTAATGATTTTGTCCATTACTTTTCCTCCATCAACCCTTGCTCTTGTAATACACGCGTCAGAATGGCCATTCGGGCGTAGACCCCGTTTGCCATCTGATTAAAGATGCGCGACTGTGCACCGTCCACCAATTCTGAGTCAATTTCAACACCCCGGTTCACCGGAGCCGGATGCATGATAATGGCCGTATCCTTCATCCGCTTCGCCCGGGCCTTTGTCAGTCCATAGTCCTCGTGGTAAGCGTCCGCCGTGAAGTTATCCCGACCACTTTCCTCTAGTCGCTCTAGCTGGACTCGCAAGCACATCAGCACGTCAACTTGATCAAGCAAATTGTCGATTTCTTCGAACTGGCCATACTCTGCTAGCTCTTCACTCCACCATTCTTTTGGCCCAGCAAAGTAGACCTGCATCCCCAACTCTTTAAAAATCTTGGCATCGGACTTTGCCACCCGTGAGTGGGAAAGGTCACCAACAATGGCAATTTTCAAACCGGAAAAGTCGCCGAACTCCTTTTGGATTGTCATCAAATCCAACAGTGTTTGTGAGGGATGCACGCCTGCGCCGTCGCCCGCATTCACCAAAGACAGATGAATGTTTGAATCACCTTCCAGCGCCTTATACCAACCAGTTTCGCTATGGCGGATGACCGTCAGGTCCATGCCGATGGCCTGCACCGTTTTAACCGTGTCGGCTAGGCTTTCGCCCTTCTTCACCGAAGAGCCGTTAATGTTGACATCAAATCGGCTCAAGCCCAAGCGGTGCTCCGCCGTCTGAAAGGAGGTCACCGTTCGTGTTGAATTTTCAAAGAAAAGATTAGCTACCTTAACATCCCGCTTTAACTTTGGAACCGCCGCCCCCTCTTGATAAGCAATGGCGGTATCTAAAAGTTGCTTTAGTTCTTCCTTGGATAAATCTTCCAAGTCCACTAAGTTATGCACATTCTGGTTCATCATTTCCTCCAAATACCCGACAAAAAAAGCCCTGATCAATTGATCAGAGCTTTGTCATTTCAGATATAGTATTGGATTCTTCGCCGAACCGAGTTTTTTTGTTTTGCTAAAAAAGCTTCACTTGTTTCCACCGAAGGTGGCACTCGTCCCTTTACAGGGAGGGCAAACAACCGCAATCGCATACCTTGGTGATTCTCTGATCAACTTTAAAGGTGTGATTCGATTTTTTCTAGCATATCACTTCCATTTTATTTACACAAGCAAAGATTAGAAAGAGCTTGTTAAAAAGCATTCGGAATTTACCGAGCTTTAATCAAAACAACCGTTTAATTTATACAAAATCAAAACATTCGATAATTTTAAAATAAGAATACAAAAAAAATTCTAGAAAACTAGAACTTTTAATTCTTATTCAGTTACGCTTTCAGCAGCATTCTTTTCTGCCAAATCCTTCTTCAAGTAGTCATAGTAACCAGCATAAGTGAGATACATGTATGGTAGCAAGATAATCATTCCAAGTCCCAAAACGAGGTAGGCCAAGATAGACCAACCAAGGAAGGACAACTGCAAAACGAAGTATTCCCACTTGTGACCGTCCATCAACTCACGGGAGCGAGTAATGGCATCACGGTAGCGGATATCTTCCCCGTTTGCCTTGGCATCTTTCAAAACATAAAAGGCCTGTGAGTATGAGAAAGACTTGATAATTCCTGGAATAATAAAGACAAAGGTCCATAGAACCGTCCTAATCAATTGCAAAACAGCAACGGCAATGGTTCCAACAAAGAGCCCCTTTGTCTTGTAAGCTTCAATCGCTTGCAAGAATGGATGTGGCAACTTCTTCTCAGCACGACTGTAATCCAACAAAGAGTAAGTAGCTGCAGTAGCCGCAAAGAATGCCAAAATGCCCATTGCTGTTCCATCACCAAAGGACATCATGGATGGCGTCGTTAGGTTAAACAAGCTCCCATCCCCAAAAGTATTTGAGAATTCATGAACATCCATTGATGATACGTTGTTAACAGCTGAAAGTGCGTCGAATCGGTTAAAGGCTCGGTCGCCAATCCAAGAAAACATCACCGCTGGCAAGGTCACAAGGACTAAGTATAACCAGTTCCCAGACATCTTCTCCCGTGCGTCCGCCTTTAATTGTTGGCGTACTTCTTTTCTAGTCATTTCGACCTCCATAAATGATTTTCTCTGTTCATTATAACGTGAACTGCCCGACTTTAGCCATCAAAAAAAGAAGCCCGAAGGCTTCTTTTAAGAAATCTTATTTAGCATCGTTGCGGTGACGAACAAAGTAAACCACCAAAACCAAGGCCAACAGTGAGAATCCAATCAACAATGGAATCTGCGTATCAGGGTTGATTGTCATGAAGACCAAAGTAATCAAGAGCATGAACATTGCAAAGTAGTTTGAAATTGGTGACATGGCCAACTTAAATGGATGTCCTTCCAAGTACTCTGGGTGTTCCTTACGGAACTTGATTTGACTCCAAAGAATAACAAACCATGGCACCATTCCTGGCAAAGTTGAAGCGGAATAAACCATGACGAAGACCTTTGATGAGTCGTGCCAGATGAGTGGCAACAAGGCGTTCAAAACAATACCAAGAAAGATACCGGCTGACATGGCCAAAACGGCAACTTCTGGAACGCGGCGCTTTGACAACTTCAAGAACTTAGGAGAAATTTCCTTGTTCATAGCAAGCGTGTAAAGCATACGAGATGATGAGAACAAACCTGAGTTCAATGCTGAGATAGCGGCCGTCATCATAACGAAGTTAATGATACCAGCGGCTGCCGTAATTCCAACACGTGAGAAAGTCTCAACGAATGGTGAACCAACTTGGTCCAACTGGTTCCAAGGGTAAATCGTGATAATTACGAAGATTGAACCAACGTAGAAAATCAAGATACGAGCCACAATGGACTTGATTGATTTCACGATGGCCGTTTGTGGATCCTTGGCTTCACCAGCCGTGATTCCAATCAATTCAATGGCTTGGTATGACGTCATAACGATTGACAAGGCGAACATGAAGCCCTTGAAGCCACCGGCGAAGAATGCACCGTGTGTCCAAAGGTTTGAGAAACCAAGTGGGTGACCGTGGTTACCAACACCAAGCAAGATCACCATGAAACCAAGGATAATCATGAAGACAATCGTCAACACCTTGATCAATGAGAACCAGGCTTCCATGGAACCGTAGGCCTTAACCGTTACCAGGTTGGCGGCCGTCAACGTTGCCAAAACAACAACCCCCGTTACCCAAGTTGGGATACCTGGCCACCAGTAGTCAAGATACATTCCAACGGCAATCGTTTCAGAAATACCAACCATCAACCACTGAATTACGTTGGCCCATACCGTTAAGTAACCAGCAGCTGGATGAATGTAGTGTTTAGCGTAATTTGCAAAGGATCCAACTTCAGGGTCGATGTACAACATCTCACCCAAAGCACGCATCACAATGTACAAGACCAAACCTGACAATAGGTAGGCCAAGATAACAGATGGCCCGGTCCATTGGATGGTCGAGGCCGCCCCCATGAAGAGGCCGACACCAATGGTGCCGCCCAATGCAATCATTTCCATTTGGAATGATGAAAGGGATCGATTTAATTCATTATTTTTTTCTGCCATGATAGACACTCCTAATCGGGTTTGTGTTAACAAAAAAAGGCGTCCCTAGCTTAAAGCTAGGGACGCCGTCGCGTGGTACCACCCAAATTTGCTACGTTAACACACGTAACCTTAATCTGACCGATGTAACGGTTGGTCAAACCGGGCATACTTTCACGCGCTACTCGTATGTCGTTTATAAGAGGTAGTCTTCAATCCGTACACCCGCCATTCTCACCAACCATGACGTCGCTGTATGCTGTATCGAACTTACTCGTCCTCTTTACGTTGAATCTATCATAAAGGATGCATCTAGCAAATGCAAGACTTTTTTCAAGAATTATGAAAGAAAAATGAAAAACAAGCGCTTACATCCCCGTCATGACTAGTTCAATAAAATAATAATTTTGAACTGAAATACAACTATATTTACTAACTTACAGAACAATGATTAGCAAAATAAAACAAAAAACGTTCGACATTTCTGCCGAACGTTTTTCTGGAAATCTCCCAAGGTCTCCTGATATGAATATCAGTGCTTCCGCTCGGATTCGAACCGAGGACCTTGGGATTAAAAATCCCCTACTCTAACCAACTGAGTTACGGAAGCAATCAGTGCTTAGCACATTAATATATATTACAGAAGGGCCCTAAAAAAAGCAAGCCTCTACAAGCAATTTTTTTACAAAAAATTAGTTCTCCGTATCACCGTCAGAAAGGTCGTCCAAGTCATCAGAACCGGCCAATTCTGTCAAATGTTCGTCGATTGATTCGTCCTTTTGGTCTTGTTCGTCGGCGTCATCATCGTCGTCCGTCTTTTCATCATCAGGAACATCGTCAAAGTCGTCGTCTTCAGGATCATCATCGTTGTAATCGATAACATCGTCATCGTTTGCGTTATCCGCAAAGACGTTGACCTTCTTTGAAGCCTTCTTTTTCTTCTTTGGCTTTTCTTCTTCGTCATCAATTTCGTGAATTGATTCATCGATGGCATCGACTGGGTACCATGCACGCAAAGCCCATTCGTTGTTTCCAAGGGAAATAAATGAACCATCCGTGTTCAAGTCCGTGTAGAACTGTGACAAACGGGACTTGAAGCTTTCATCATCAACTCCCAGGAAGTTCTCAATGGCTTGTACTAAATCAGCAAAGGCCATGGCCTGCTTTTGCTCGGATAGGATTGCCGTGGCGATTTCCACCAGGGCCATTTCTTCTTTTAGTTGACCGTTTTCAATTTGTGACATGGCTTATATCCTTTCGCACTTCTAACTAGTTAATAATACTGAATTATTGAGCAAATTGCAAGGAAACCTGGTATCGGCCGACGACTTCGCCATTCGCAGAAAGGCTGTAAGCCAGCGCGACTTTACCAAGCAGTTCTTCCTCATCAATATCAATTAGCAACTCGCTGGTATTGGTACCAAGCATCATGACTCCGGCTGCGGTTTGGTAAGGCTGATGGTCAACCACCCCTCGTTCAAAGACCAGGCGCGTTTTCGTCACGTTCGTTCGGGTAATGGCCACATGGTCTGGCTCAATCTTCACCAAAACCTTAGTGGCAGGCTGCCCTTCCAACAGTTCCTCATAGGTTAAATACCAGGCCGCACCCTTTTGCACTAAACGGCCGTCAGCCTCAATTGTATAGGACTCGTCGCCCTCTTCTTGTACAATTTTTGATTCAAAAGTCACCTTGACAGCTTGTCCAGCCATGTTGATTTACCCTCATTTTTCGCAAGTTTTGCTTCTTTCTATTATAATAGGTATATTGACGAAGGGAAAGGTGAAAGTTTTGGAAAAATTAGCACAAGAAAAAGTCCTACGAGACCCTATTCACGACTTCATCCACATTCAAGATAAACTAATTTTGGATTTGATTAACACAAAGGAATTCCAACGTTTGCGCCGTGTGCAGCAACTTGGCGTCTCCAACTCCATTTTCCACGGTGCCACACACGACCGTTTTGGCCACTGTGCTGGTGCCTACGAACTAGCTCGTCGTGTAACTGACTACTTCGACGAGTACTACGCCACCAAGGAAGAAGGCGACGGCCTTTGGAACCCTGAAGAACGAATGGTACCTCTTGCAGCCGCTCTTCTTCACGATGTTGGCCACGGTGCTTTCTCCCACACCTTCGAACACCTCTTTGATACGGATCACGAGGCCATGACCCAGCAAATCATCATGGGCGACACTGAAGTTCACGAAGTTTTGCTTCAGGAAGGTCCTGACTTTCCTAACAAAGTCGCATCCGTCATCGCCAAAACCTATCCCAACCCACAAGTTGTCCAGCTCATCTCGTCACAGCTCGACGTGGACCGGATGGATTACTTGCTCCGCGACGCCTACTACACCGGCGCTTCATACGGCGAATTCGATCTTTCCCGTATTGTCCGCATGCTCCGTCCATACAAGAACGGGATTGCCGTCAACATTGGCGGTATGCATGCCGTGGAATCTTACCTAGTTGCTCGCTATCAAATGTATCTTCAGGTATACTTCCACCCTGTTTCTCGTGGGATGGAAATTCTCTTGGAGCACATCTTGTACCGCGTGAAGGAACTGCTGGCAAGTGGTAAGGAAGACAAAAGCTTAGTCGGCCCACTCTTAGCGCCAGCCTTCCAGCCTGACCACGACCTCACCGTTTCTGAATACCTTCGTTTGGATGACAACGTCTTCTTGGCCGCTATCAACGGCTGGCAGGATTCAGACGATACGATTTTGTCTGACCTTTCCCGCCGTTTCTTGGGACGCAAGCCATTGAAGTCCATCCAGATTAACGAACAAAGCGCTCCACACTTGGACCGCTTGGAAAAGATTGTCAAGGAAGCCGGCTTCGATCCTCGTTATTACACGGCCCGAAATGATGCTTACGACCTCCCTTACGACGATTACAAGCCAACGGCTAAAAAGCCACGGACACAAATTGAAATCGTTCTCCCAGATGGCAGCCAACGTGAGCTCTCCGAACTCTCAACATTGGTCGCAGCTATCAAGGGACGCGCATCGCTCGACCAGCGCTTCTTCTTCCCACGCGAAATGCTTTATAACGGTCCAGATGACCTCTTTACTGAGGTTCATGCAGACTTTAAATCCTTTATTAAAAACGACAGTTTTACACCTGACGGACAGTAAAACAAAAAAAGACTTCCAATTGGAAGTCTTTTTTATTGAATAATCACTCTTTCAATTCCTTAGCCATCTTCTTAATCCTTTTTAGTATAGGCTACAAAGAACAATAAAGCCGAGCAAATCAATAGTGCGATATCAACCGCTAATCCAGTCAAAGTCCCTTTGTTACCTGGCATAAACATATTAATACCATTAAGAATGATAATAATAATCAATAACCAAAAAAGATTTTTTCAACAAATTTCTTCATGGTCCACTCTCCCTACATACTGTCTCACTAATGCCATTGGATAGTTTAACATAACAATAGAAAAGGACGCCCGAACACGGACGTCCTTTTTCAATCAATTCGTTTACTTAACCAAACCGGCCAAAGCCTTTTCAACTGCAGCTTCTTGCTTTTCAACAAGGTTGACGCGGTTTTCAATGACTTCCGTATCAATCACGATTTCACGTGCGATACCTGGTTGGTCCTTCTTACCATCGAAGAAGTTCTTAAATGAATCCAACTTCTCGCGAGTCTTAAAGATACGTGAGATAACGGTGATGTATGAAGAGAATGACATGTCGCCACCGAGGCGGTCTTCCAACCATCCCCAGTTAGCTTGCACCCAATCCCAGGCCTGGTCTTGACCAACTGGGTTAGCCAATACACCGGCAAACCAGTTACGCAAGTCCTGTGGCTTAATGATAGCTGGGTCTTGGAATGAAGCAATCAATTCCTTGACCTGCAAATCATTTGGCGTTGCAGCCAAAGCGGCTGACAAATCACGCTTCAAGGAAGCGTTTGAAGTTTCTTGGTAGGCTGACAACAAAGCGGCAAAAGTCTCTTGGCTGTTGTAGTTGACCAATTCGTTCTTCAAGATTTGTGTACGACCATCAGCTGGCAATGCTTGAGCGCTACCGGCCTTTTCAAAGACAGCGTGTGCTTCTTCCAACATTGCCTTATTCTGCCCGTAAAGAGCGGCTGCCACAACTTGTGGACGAGCCAATTCATCAGAAACGGAGTCGCTAGCCTTCTTAGCCAAGCCAAGACGGGCGTAGCTCTTTTCTGATAATTCTTCAGTGAAGGACTTCAAGTTCTTTTCAAGGTCTGATCCAGCCTTTGCAAAGACCTTCACGGCAGCAATGGCTTGGTAGACAAAGTCTTGAACGAGGGCTGATTCAGAGTCAGCAAGTGCTGGCAAGACTGGCAAGATGTCGGCATAGCCAACCTTGTTGGCCTGAGCCAACAAGAGGGCATTTTGGATGAACTGGGCTTGGTCGATGGCTGACATTGCCTTCAAACCTTCCACTTGTTCTGCCAAAATTTCATCATCATATTGCACGATGTAGTGACCGGCGTTACCAACGTTCAAACGGAATGGTCCCTTTGAAGCGGCCTTAATTTCAGCCCAGTCACCCAAGTCGGCTTCTTCTTCCGTCAACAAGGCTGGCAATCCTTCAGCAGAAGCCTTCAAAGGCACTTGCCAAAGTCGCTTGTCGTTTTCTGGCTTTTCACCCAAGACGAATGGTGCCTGACGCACCTTAACGCGACCGTCTTCGATTGACACCGTCAACAATGGGTATCCTGGTTGGTCCAACCAAGTCTTCATAACGGCACCAATGTCTTGACCTGAGGCTGCACCCAAGGCATCCCAAAGGTCATCCCCAGTTGCGTTTCCATAGGACTTCTTTTCGAAGTAAGCCTTCAAGCCCTTACGCAAGGCGTCATCACCAATTAATGAGCGAACCATTACGAGCAAGTGGGCACCCTTGGCATAAACGATGGCTGGATCGAAGAGCGCATCGATTTCTTCTGGGTGGTGCACTTCAACGTGGACAGGTTGAACACCTGGCACGGCATCACGACGGAAGGCCGCTTGTGCATCGTTGGCGTTGAAGGTTTCCCAAATATGCCAGTCAGGTTCGATGGCATCAATAGCCACGAATTCCATCATGTTGGCAAAGGATTCGTTCAACCACAATTCATCCCACCACTTCATTGTAACGAGGTCACCGAACCATTGGTGAGCCAATTCGTGGGCAATCACTGTGGCAACCGTTTGCTTCATGGCCAATTCCGTGTTGTCAGGATCAACTAGCAAGTAGGCTTCACGGTAGGTTACCATTCCCCAGTTTTCCATGGCTCCGGCTGAGAAGTCAGGCAAGGCAACTTGCAAAGATTGTGCCAATGGGTATGGCGTTTGGTAGAAGTCTTCGTAGAATTCAATTGAACGCTTTGAAATATCCAAGGCAAAATCCAAATCCTTGGCTGGGTGTGCCTTTGTGGCATAAACACCAATCTTGATACCGGACTTTGTCTTAGTCTCAACTGATTGGAAGTCTCCGAAGGCGAAGGCAACCAAATAGGTTGACATCTTCACCGTCTTTTCGAAGTAGTGCACGCCGTCTTCAACGCGTGCTTCAGGCATGTTAGCGATGGCCACTTCACCAGGCTGTTCATCAAACTTCAAAGCAAGTGAGAAAGTCGCCTTGGCTTCTGGTTCGTCAATTCCTGGGAAGGCCTGACGAGCAAAGTACGTTTCGAACTGTGTTGAAACCACTTGCTTATCCTCGCCATCAACTTGGTAATATGAAGGATAGATACCATTCATGTTATCAGTCAAAGGTGCCTCATAAACAACTTCAATTGTTTGCTCCCCAGCTTCAGAAAGCTCAAATTGAATTTGGTCTTCTGCATCAACCGTTTTGAAATCAACGGCTTGGCCGTTGACTTTTACGGATTCGACCTTTAAATCGTGCTGGTGCAAGGCCATCTTGGTCTGCTTGGCAACTCCGGTTACGACTGTTTTTCCGGAAATGAGCTTTTTCTCTCGAGAAACCTCAATGAACAAATCGTAGTGTTCTGGTTGAAAAATGTCGTAAAGACGTTGAATGGATGCCATCAAAATACCTTCCTTTATTAAAAAAATATGAAAATATGAATCTTAAATTTATTATAGCGAAAGGCCATACAAAATGAAAGAATTCTGGTAGAATTCCTACCACTCTTGTATGAAATCTTTGTCACATTTATAATAGAAGCAAGCAGACATTCGCCTACTTATAAAGGAAAGACTATGCAAATACTCTATCTCATCGCCCTATTATTAATTGCGGTCATCGCCGCTAACATCGTAAAACCCTTTATTCCCCGGGTCCCTGAGGCCTTGGTTCTAATTGTGGTTGGAGGATTATTCACCTACATCCCCATCTTTAAGAACTTCGCCTTGGATCCAGAATTTTTTCTATTCTTAATCATCGCGCCCCTGATGTTCCAAGAGGGACAGGGAGTCTCGTTTGCTACGATTAAGAAACACGCTAATGCTATTTTTCAACTTTCGGTTATTTTGGCGCTCTTTATTGTGGCAGTGGTCGCTGTTATCACCGACCAAATCCAATCGGCCTGGCCACTAACGCTGGCCATTGCGCTGGCCGCCATCGTCGTGCCAACCGATGCCGTTGCCGTCAAGTCGATGACGACCGGACTAAAAATGCCAAAGGGCCTCAACCAATCCCTTGAACTGGAATCACTCTTTAACGACGCAACCGGTATCGTCTTGCTGGATTTGGCTCTTTCCGTCTATACCAAGGGTTCCTTTAACCTAGTCGATGGTATTGGCCAGTTCCTACTTGTAGCACTTGGCGGCTTAATCGTCGGCGCCATTGCATCCAGTCTAATTATTGCCCTACGCCTCTACCTCTCCTTCCACGCTTCATCAGCGCAAGCAACAACTATTCCACTGAACATTTTGACACCTTTTGTCATTTATCTTTTAGCAGAACACCTGGGCGTTTCTGGTATTTTAGCCGTTGTCGCCGCTGGAATCCTCCACAATTACGAGCAATCCCGCATGCAGCTGATTGCCACTGAATCACGAGTTGTCTCCGGAACCATCTGGGAAACAATCACAACGCTGTTAAATGGAATCGTCTTCGTTATTTTAGGACTATCCCTACCAAAGATTTTGAATCTAATTGGTACCTTTGGCTTTGAAAAGTCCCTCGGGCTCTTCTGGCTAGCTTTGCTCATCTACCTCGCCATGTTTGCTGCCCGTTTTCTCTGGGTTTCCTTCCAAAAGCAGGACCGCTTAGTCGGATTCTTCGGAAAACACCAAACAAAGGACCGCTTGCACCGTGCACAAATCTTCGGCGTTGCCGGCGTCCACGGGGCCGTGACACTAGCCTTGGCCATGTCCTTACCAACAACCGTTCATGGTCAGCCACTTCCCTTCCTAAATGAAATTCTCCTGGTTTCAACCATGGTGATTTTAATTTCACTAATTGTGGCAGCTATCATTTTGCCACGAATCCTAGAGAAGGAAGAACAGGCCTATAGTGAAAAGGAATTAAACCAGGCCCGGGCCGACATGATTGACGCCGCCATTATTAAAATGGAGCAACGTCTGACTAATCACGACACGAAGGCAGCGATTGCTCAGGTATTGCAAACACAGAAGCTAACGACCGGTCACCCCAAGAGCCACAACGAACAAGCCTCTTTGGCTTTGTTAAATCAAATTTCAGATAACCTTCAACTTTATCTAGATGACCTTATCACGCAGGGATACGACCAAGACAGCGTGGAACGCTACAGCCGTTTCCTACAACGTGGCTTGCTGTCACCTGCGAACTCCCGCCACCCAATGGCCCGTTTTAGTCAGAAGATTCATCACTACAAACACGAGATTGCCTGGCACTGGAAGACAAAGACGTTTACAAAGGGGCAGCGTCTCCGTTATCAGCAGGAACTGATGGAACGCAATCCAAAGGTTGCTGCCAAAGTCGCCCAGTGGAAAGACGGCCGTCAAGCCATGCTTTCTTTGAACGAAGACCTTCAAAAAGAAGCCGACCGTCTCCTGACAGAGGCCCTTCAAAAGGAACTAGACGAGCACAAGGATACGGAAAACGTCGACGCAGTTCGTCAGCTTCTCGACCGTTTCTTCCGAATCGTTGCCCACGACTACCGTAAGGAAGCCATTTCGGTACCAACGGCTGAATACATTCAAGCCTTCGCAGATGAATACAGCCACCTGTCAGCCGAATTGGCTGCAGGTCACGTGAAGGCTGCTGTAGCAGACGAATTGTACACCGAAATCAACCAGGCCCAAACCTTACTTCTAATGGAACAAGGCACTGGTGAAGAAGAATAACATCATTCCAATAGAAAAGGCAGACATTAAAACGTCTGCCTTTTTTTATATCTGAAATAATCATTAGTCTGCCAACTTTTCGTACAGTGGCAACAACTCTTTCAGTGTTTCGAGTAAGAAGTTCTCCAGCTGATCTGTATCATCATTTAACAAGGGCGAATCCTTTGGAATCTGACGTCCAATCAACACTTCAGAAGCCTTGACTTTGCCATAACGGTCAACGATGGCGTCATATTCATCCAATGCATGACGGTTATTGGCCATGTGATCTTGCGACAAGACATAGTCATCAGGAAGGTCCGCCACCATGTTAGCAATGCCACGTAACTTTTCAGCCAAAACCGGCCCATCTGCCTTCGTCTTCTTCATATTTTCTTCGATGGCCAAGTAGAAGTACAAGTGGTCATCCCAGAGTCCTAATTCAAAGTGGGCTTCCATTTTATAACCACGCTTGTTCGGTGCAAAGGCCACCCAGGTGTTCTCAGGCGGATTAACCTTACGCATCTTATGCTTGGCCACATGGGCTACCCAGGGGCGCCCATCCGCCATTAAAATTGGCATGGCCGCAGCCGCAAAGGCCTCAAACTTTGGATCAATTACCTTCCGGACTTTATCCATTCGGCCATCTAAAGTCTGGTCGTTAAAAATATCAAAATCACTCTTCTGAAACATTCTTTTCTCCTCGTATTCCTCGGAAACCAGCGAGCCAGGTCATCACGACAAACCCAATCACCAAAATATCAGCGACCAAATTCAACCACAGTAAGAAAATCGTGATTGATGTCAGCGACTGATAAAAACTATACTTTCCCACCTGAAAAGAAGCTAATAGCGCAAAAACTTTATTCAAACCGTTTAGCAAGAGCAAGTCCAACAATGAACCAGCCAAAGAGGCTAAAAACGGTGGGCGGGCGGCCTTAGCTGGCAATTGATAGTTCATCCAAAGGAGCACTAACCACATTCCTAGCAATAACAAAATGCGTGTTGGTGCCACCCAAACAGCCAAGCCCGGAATCTTATGCAAATAAACCGCTAGGATGTTTCCCGCAAAGGCCATGGCAGTAAAAGCCATCACCATCAACAAGAGCCAAAGGAAGGACCAAAAGCGAGTCAAAATTGGTAATCCAGTCTCTTCCGTATCTGTGATTCGGTTAAAGCAGTCACGCAAAACCGAGGTTACACGTGATAGTGACCAAAAGATAAAGAGAATGGATAATGACCAATAGGATTGGGTATTCGAATGGGCAACGGATGTCAGCACTGGCGATAAGAAGTCATGAATGGAAGCTGGTAAGAAATCAGCCATCATGTGGTTTAGTCGCATCGCCGAAATGTCCATTGCCGAAATAAGCAAGACCAAGGTGATTAACAGTGGAAAAAGCGTTAATAAAACATAATATGCAAAGGTCGGCCCCACCATTGTGATTTGCGACCTAGAAAAATAAGTGACTAGGTCGTTGATATGGAATTTCCGATCCAGAAAATCCCATGTGTTTTTGAATGATTTCGTCATAGTAATCCTATTATATAAAAAAAGACGTCTTCACGACGTCCTTTTTTATTAAAGACTTTAAACAGATGGTGTTTGACCAAGTGCAACCTGGGCAGCGACGTTCAAAAGTGACCACTGCTTATCAAAACCTGGCTGGAAGAAGAAGTCCGCTTCCGCTAAGTCTTCCAGGGTCATCCTTCCCTTAATCGCTAAGGCAATCGTATTAGCGTGGGCTGTTAAATCAGCCTTTGATAGTAACTGACCACCGAGAATGGCATGGCTATCAGGGTTGTAGGTAAGCTTTACAAAGGCATCGGCATTGCCATCCGTAACAAAGTCAGGACGAACCTTTCCCTTGTAAAGTGCACTTGCCACGTTCAAATGCATCTTTGCTGCATTATTAGCGTTCATACCCGTTGTCGCTAACTTATAGTCAAAGACAGTTAGGGCAGATGAACCGTTCACCCCAGCAAAGGCTCGAGCTGGCTTTTCAATGGCAATGTTTTCAACAACATAACGCGCTTCCTTGCGAGCAGTCGTCGCCAAAGCAATTGGGGCTGACTGTCCTGCTGGAGCAAAGAGTGGTTTGATCGCATCCCCAATCGCGAAGACGTTCTTAGCCGATGTATGCAAGTATTCATCCGTCTTGATGAAGCCACGGTCATCTAATTCCACGGCACCCTTTAGGTATTCTGTAGCGGGCTTCACACCGGCTGCGACAACAACTAAATCAGCAGGTAAGGCCTGCCCAGCATCATCCTTCACGGCGGTCACCTTTCCCTGACCCTCAAAGGCCGAAACCCCGTGGCTCAAATGAAGGGTAACGCCCTTTTCTTTCAATTCATCAGCCATTACATCGGCCAATTCTGGGTCAAGGTAATTACCCAAAGGACGGTCAATCATATCAACTACCGTGACTTTTTTGCCAGCTTCAGAAAAGACCTGCGCTGCTTCAATGCCAATGTAACCAGAACCAACAACGACCACGTTTTGAACCGCATCGTCATGCAACTTTTCATCAAGCTTCATCGCCCAGTCACGACCACGCATCAAGAAGACGTTATCCAAGTCCATTCCAGGTACTGGAATGGTACCAGGCGTCACACCTGAAGAAATAATCAACTTGTCGTATGAATCCGTAAAAGTCTTACCAGACTCTTTGTTCAAGACTGTCACTTCTTGCTTGTCAGTATCAACCGATTCAACCAAGTGGTTGGCTAAGACTTCCCCACCATATTGTTCAATATCTGATGGCTTAAAGTTTCGAACATCGTCGCGGTTCGTCACCTTTCCCTGCAAGAAGAGTTCCATTCCACATGACATAAAGGAAATGAAATCACCGGCTTCATAAACCGTGACATCCATATCATCGTAGCGAGTCAACAATTCATGTGCTGATTCATGTCCACCGTGTGATGCACCAATAATGACAACTTTCATAAGTAACCTCCAAAAATATTCTTTGCTTACTTCTTAACAAACTAATTATAGTCCTTAATTGGACTAAAAAAAGTCTGAAATAATATCCAGACTTTTTAACGTAATTAGAACAACAAACCAATACCGTAGTGAATGGCAATCGTAACCAATCCAACCCAGATGTTACGCCAAACGGCACGGCCAACCATTCCCTGAGAGAATAGGGCTGACAACAAACCAGTCAAGGCAGAAGCCACAACCGTTGCCAAAATAGCAGCTAGATACTGGTAGTGAACTGGGAAAATCAACAAGGCGACCAATGGGAATACCCCACCCAAGGCAGCTGAAAAAGTTGATGAAACCGCAGCAGAAATTGGGGACACGTAGTGTCCCAAAGTCATATCGTACTTAACTGACAAAACGGTTTCCAAAGGCTTTTCTGCTAACAATTCAGCAGCAATGGCCTTGGCCGTTTCAGGACTAACCCCACGGTCAGTATAGAAAGCAGCAACTTCTTCCATTTGCTGATCAAATTCCGTCTTCAAGCGGGCCTTTTCAAGCGCCACAGCGACTTTTTCGGAATCGGCCTGTGAAGACACGGCAGCAAATTCACCAGAACCCATTGAAAGGGCACAGGCAAACAAATCAGACAAACCGGCAAGGACAATCACCAAACGATTTGACGTAGCGGCAGCCACGGAGAAAACAACCCCGACAACCGTCAAGATTCCATCATTAGAACCCAAAATTCCAGCACGGATGGTGTTCAAACGTTCTTCCATCGTTTGGCCGGACTTCTTTTC
Organism: Fructobacillus sp. CRL 2054; assembly: GCF_028764065.1. Classification (GTDB taxonomy): domain Bacteria; phylum Bacillota; class Bacilli; order Lactobacillales; family Lactobacillaceae; genus Fructobacillus. The sequence goes on along the minus strand of NZ_JACOFN010000005.1, from coordinate 43,325 downwards.
GGCACGCTTTGAGTGCCAATTTTTAAATAGCGCAGTCATTTTTCACACCTTTCCCTTACTTAAAGAGCAACCCAATTGAGTAGGTCACAATCATTGTTAAAATACCAGCCAAAAGGTTTCGGATGGCACCCTTTGTACGGTTAGCACCGTTAACAACGGCAGCCATGTACCCTGTAAAGAGCAAGGCGATTAAGACGGCTAGGAAAGTTGCGGCAATACGCAAGTCCTTTGGAGCAAAGGCCATGAAGGCCATTGGCAAGGCCGCACCGGTTGGAAAAGTCACAAAGGACACCAATGCAGCCCCACCAGCTGAAACTTGAGACTTCAAAGAAAAACCATGACGTTCACGGACCGTTGTTTCCAGCGGATCCTTCTTCATCATTTCTTCAGTGGCTTGTGTCGCAAGTTCTTCTGAAATACCATCTGCTTGATACTTCTCTTTAACGAAGTTAAATTCACCATCGTAGTTTTCTTTCAGTGCCTTTTCTTGGCCAATACGAGCCTTTTCTTGGGCATCGTGAGATGATCGAACTGAAACAAACTCGCCCATCGCCATCGATACCATACCGGCTAGCGTCCCGGCAAAACCTGACAACATAATTGCTCCAAGGCTTTGCCCGGCTCCAGCCACACCGACAATAATTCCGGCAACTGACAGGATTCCGTCGTTACCGCCCATGACCCCAGCCCGGACCAGGTTATTGTGGGCCATAAGTGATTGCTTTTCCATAAGAATTCTCCTATAATATTAGAATGGTTCTAAACTATTATACTAAGAACGAAAGCTTATGTCAACTATTTGTTTTGTATCATTCTAATGTTATAATTGACATGAACGTAATAGTAACTAGGAGGTTAACATGCTGAATCCATTAAAGAACGTTTTACAAGAACATGGTTTAAAAGCGACAACACAGCGCTTGACCCTGCTTGAATATATGATGACGCACGACAATCACCCAACAGCAGAGATGATTCACAATGAGTTACCGGACATCTCGCTGGCCACCGTTTACAACACACTTGAAAAGTTTGTTGAGAAAAAGTTGGTCGTGATTATCGATGGCATTTCAGATGGAAAACGACACTACGATGCCGCTGACCACCCTCATTACCACGTTATTAATACGAAAACAAACGAAATTATTGATGCGGCTAACTTTGATCCCGCTCCATTAATCAAAGCGGCACAGGCTGCTACAGGATTGAAGATTACTGAATACCGTATTGATCTTTACGGTGTTGAGCCAAACACTAACGAAGTACATTCTTAAAACAAATAAAAGCCCCTTGATATAAAATCAAGGGGCTTTTTATTATGCTCATTTAAAGCATTTTATTTATTTGTATTAGCAACAACAGTTTCCCAGAAGGCCTGGATAATCTGCTTAGCAATACGACCGTTCGTTCCATCCAAGTAAGAATCCATTCCTGGAATAGCCAGTGACATGGCAAATGGAGTACCTGGAACGTAGACAACCATTGATTCCGTAAAGGTTGTATGACCATTCGTTGTCGTTTCCGCAGTACCAGTCTTAGCATAGACCTTTGGATTCATGTTGTGCAGAGCTGTACCCGTGTTATGGGATGATGATCCGTTGGCAACTTGGTACATACCGTCCTTTATGACTTTCCATTCGTCGTCCTTCAAAGAAACCTGAGATTGAAGCGTTGGCTCGGATGTCCAGACAGTTTTCTGATACTTGGCATCCTTGTCAGTTTGAAGAACAGATCCAACCAAGTGTGGTTGAACCAGATAGCCACCGTTAGCAATAGCTGAAACATAGCGCGCCAACTGTATTGTTGTGTATGAATCATACTGGCCAAAGGACTCGTACAAGTACTTACCAAGGTTAGCCCCTGTTGTCAGTCCCTTGTATCCGGCTGTCTCACCTTCCACATCAATTCCAGTCTTCGTTCCCAGTCCAAACTGTGCCAAACCATTCCGAAGCGTCTGGAAGGCGTTAGAATTCAAGTGAAGTGAAGAACCAGATGAATAAGTTTGTCCACCAATCTTCATTCCCAACTGAACAAAGTAAGTGTTAGAAGAAGTTTCCAAGGCCGTTCGGGCATCAATTGGCGTTGGCGTTCCCGTCTTATTCCAGTAAGAGGTGATTTCTGGCGTTCCCGCAATCTTAATCGCCTGATCGTTCATCGTGTTTGATGAAGCTGTCACAACACCCTTTTGGAAGCCTGTGGCCAGAATTGCTGGCTTAACAACAGACCCCATGACAATGGCCTGGTTAATATTACCTAGCTGGTTGGCTGTCTTCTTCCCAGTTGAAGAATCACGGCTAACCCCAGCCATGGCATAAATACCACCAGTGTATGGATTAATGACTGTTGAATAGGCACCCTGAACATTTCCACCAGGAATGTTATCTTCCAAAATTTTCTGAACCTTCTTCTGGTACTCAGCGTTAATCGTCAACTTTAGTGAATCCCCAGATTGACCTTCATACTTAATCGAAGAAGTCTTCAAATTGCCCAACGTTGAAACTAAGGTTTGCGATGGTGAACCCTTTAACAGTGATTCATACTGCTTTTCCAAAGCCGAAGTTCCAACGGGTTCGTTTTGTGAATATCCCTGTGCCAACAAGCGGTGCAGACGATCAGCGGGTAATCCAGCCGATTCATCACTAACCGTTCCTGTCAATGATTGAAAGTCCGTTCCTTCTGGATAGTTACGTGACCAAGCCTCACCAATTTTGACACCAGGCATCTCAGACAAACGTTCCGCAATCTTAGCCTGTGCATCATCTGAAATATCACTTTCCTTAATATAGGTAGTTGATAAAGCAGAAGCACCAGACATCTTTTGGAAAATCATGGCCACGTTCTTATCGACGTTCTTATCCAAATTATGATTCATCACGTAGTTCGCCATTGCAGTGTTCAACTGGGTTGTTGACCAGGAAGAAGCCGTCTTTGGATTTTCCTTTTTCACAGCTGCCTGAACCTTGGTTGCAGCTTTTGAATCCGTCACCAAGTAATAATCGGCCGTTGAACGTGGCGTTAGTCGAGATGAATCAATGGTAATGTACTTGGACAACTTCTTTGCAACCGCTGCGATTTGGTTGGTCGTTGTTGTCGAACCACGGGTATAAGTAATAGCCAGTGAAGACTGATTTCCCGTAATCACTTTACCGGTAGAATCATAGATTAAACCACGGGGAGCGTTTCCCTTTTCAATTGTCTGATCGGACTTATTCACTTCCGCCAAATAGCCCGTACCCTGTTTTAGGGTTAGAAAGGCTAGTTGAATTAATAGAGCCGCAATTAAAGCCACAACAAGGCCCAATAACAACTTTAGGCGCCCCGGCAAATTTGCCTGAGCGTCGTTTTTATTACCATCTTCTAAGTAACGATTACGATTCATAATTACAATTCATCTTTCCAAGAAAAGTTCGAGTGAATCCACTCATTTTCAATCTCTTCTACTTTACCATATCGACCGAAATTTCCGCTAAAATTCCGCTATTTTTTGGTATTCTTAAAACATGGCAAGAATGAAAAAAATAATACCAAATTCAATTTATAGTCCAGTGGCACTCTCCTTTTGGTTGCCATTCTTTTTCCTATTAATTTATTTTATTTATCGACACATGGCCCCCTTCGGCTCATCAACCATTCTGACTGTCGATTTAGGACAACAATACCTGGACTACTTTGCCCAGTTCAAGCATACAGTTCTCCATGACCCATCCGCCTTTTTCTATTCTTTTTCATCCGGTCTAGGCGGCGACATGGTGGCTGAATGGTCTTACTATTTGATGTCCCCCTTCAATTTTATTTTTTTACTGGCTAATCCCACAACTTTACCTGACTGGATTTTACTGGTTACACTCTTAAAAGTCGCCTTTGCTGGATTAACCATGGCGCTTTTCTTAAACAAGGCCATGCACTTAAAGGGCTACATCATTACGATTTTTGCCATCAATTACCCCTTATCCGCCTGGTTTATCGCCAATGACTTAAACTTACTCTGGCTTGATACGGCAATTCTTGTGCCAATCGTCCTTCTCACCTTACACAAAGCCCTCCGCAATGGAAAAGTTTGGCCCTTCACACTTTCACTGGCTCTCGCCATCCTATCCAACTACTACATGGCCTGGATGTTAGCCCTTTTCTTAGTGCTGTATCTTCCAATTGCCTGGGCCAACGAACAGCCCAAACATTCCTTAATTCTTCTGTTCAAGACAACCCTTGCTAGCCTGTCAGCCGTCCTAGTAACCGCTTGGCTTTGGTTACCAACGCTGGCACAGCTTCGATTAGGAAAAACCACCCATTCAGCAAAATGGACACTCGGCTTCGAAAATAACCCAGCCTTCCTCTTCTTTAAATTAATTCCTGGTTCCTTTGATTTCAACCAAATGCAAAGTGGACAGGCCAATTTCTTAGTTGCACCAATCATCTTATTTTTCATTTGGCCCTTCTTTTCTAAAAAGTCGATTAGTTGGCTTGAAAAACTCTTCTCACTTCTAGCATTATCAATCCTCATTCTGGCAACCTGTTGGACACCCCTTATTTTGCTCTTCCACGGTGGTCAGTACCCTGTCTGGTATCCAGCCCGTTTTTCATTCTTCATTTCCCTATTAATTATCATCTTAGCAGCACGTGGCTACAAAACCGGCTGGCTACCCAGCATCCCCGCCCGTATCTTCTTCCTAACTGGTACCCTAGCCGTCACGATTTTTGGTTCTCTACAGCTAAATAAGCTCTCCTATCTTGATAAACCAGAGTTACTTGCTTTTCTTTTTGTTTACCTATTAACCATTCTGACCCTTCTTTTCTTAAACCAGCACCTTCCACGCCTTTGGGCGCTTGGCATTTTGACCTCTTTCTTCTTGATTGCCAACTTGGCCATGACCCTGAACCATATCTCCTACCTAACAAACAAAGAATACCAGTCAGGAGCTAAGCAAGTCAGCCTGGTGGATCAATCATTAAAGCAGGACCACTCCTGGTATCGTGTGGCTGAAGGACTGGGTCGGACCTATAATGATGGCTTTTTAGGTAATTTCAAAGCAGGATCACACTTTTCATCCCTATTGCCTGCTAATTCAGCCACTTTTTATCGCAATATGGGACAAATTTCAGGTGATTCAAAGGTTTCTTATAATAACGGTACAACCGTTTTAGATTCGCTGCTGTCTTTCAAATACTACCTGGACCAAAGCAACGATAGCTCAGCTAAAAGTACAACGGCTCTAAGAAAATCCAACCGGCCGGATTATCAAAAGGCACCGGTTGTCGCCTCCGGTAACGGCTGGGCACTGAAGGAAAATCAAACCGTCCTTCCAGTCGCCTATGCTGCCTCCAATCAAGCGTTGAACACACCAATTAACATTCGCTATCCTCTAGCCAACCAGGAACGCTTGCTCACTTACCTAGCGGGTAAAAAAGATGAAATTCTTCTTACACAACAACCACTAACTATTTCAGGTTCTTACAACCTGGCTAAGTCTCAAAACATTACCGGCGGGGTTATTCAAGCAGTCAATAAGCGCGAACCCGCTAGCCTACTCTTAACCTTTACGCCAACGACCGATGGCGCCTACTACTTAAACCTAGGCGGTGCATTCGATCTGTCAGGGGTTATCTTGACCTTGAACGGCCACCAGATTAAGCAAGAAAGTGGCTATAACCATACCGTCGCATTAAACTTAGCAAACGATGCCAAGGGCAAAGAACAGACCCTAGCCATCGTTCTTCAAAAGGGCACGAGCCAGCGCTACCTCGACGATTTTGCTCTTTATGCCTTCGATAAGAAAAAGGTTCAGAGCGACTTAGCAAAATTGCGCACTCACCCATTAAAAATTACGAAATCAAATTCAAGAACAATTGAAGGAAGCATCTCGACAACGAAGGAACAACCACTGATTATGACTTCTACCCTATCAGCACCTGGCTGGTCGGCAAAAGTCGATGGTAAATCCGTTGCAACTAAAACCGTTGCAGGTGGACTTTTAGCAGTACCAACCACACCTGGTAAGCACCATGTCATTCTCACATATACACCACCTTATTTATTAGCGGGTATCGCAATTAGCTCCACCTTTGCTTTCCTAGTTCTATTAATTTACGGATACAAACGTTTCTTCTCACTTGCACGGAGCAGGCGCCCGTGATATAGTCAGTTTGCTGTATTTTTTATGCCTAAAGCATTGAAAGGATGAAGTTCCATGGCGGAAGAAAAAACATTTCCAATGACGGCCGAAGGCCGCGATAAATTACAAGCTGAGGTGGAGGACTTAATTACACGTCAGCGTCCAGAAATTACGAAGCGAATCCAAATCGCTCGTTCATATGGTGACCTTTCAGAAAACTCTGAATACCAATCAGCCAAGGATGAACAAGCCTTCGTCGAAGGACGTATCGTTACTCTTCGTAAGATGATTGAAAACGCTGAAATCATTTCAGCTGACGATTCAGATGCTGACCAAGTAGCAATGGGTAAGACGGTTACCTTCCAAGAATTACCTGACGAAGAACCTGAAACATACACAATCGTTGGTTCCGTTGAAGCTGATCCATTGGCTGGTAAGATTTCAAACGAATCACCAATGGCTGCCGCCTTGCTTGAAAAGCACCAAGGCGACACAGTACGTGTGCCACTTCCAAACGATGTAATGATTGAAGTTAAGATTCTTAAAGTTGAAAGTGCTAAGTAATCAAAAAGACCGCTAAGCGGTCTTTTTTTATTGTCCGAATAAAAAAAGCAGAGAAACTAAAAGCTCCCCTGCTTTTTTATTTTTTTATGCGAAAGAATGAATATTACCAATAATCATCGCACCGACAACAATTAGAATGGTACCAAGAATAATCGCCTTCATTTGATGTGACGATTTCTTCTCATGAAGAATATAAATTCCAGAGAAAGTTCCTACAACTAAGTTCAACTGAGAAAGTGTTGTTGCAATCGTTTGCCCAACTGCTGGGTTAGCAGCGGAGATAAACATGAAGATGTTACCCTAAGCCCAAACAACCCCCGTCAACATGTTCTTCCAGGAGGGTGCTTTCAACATGGAATCCTTTTCATGGAAAACAAAGATAACAATTGAAATCGCTCCAACTACCTAGCCCAAGTAAGGCGGTCATGTAGTTCAAGCCGTTTCCAGCCGTTCGAACTGATGATGAGATGTAACCGACTTTGGCTAAGAAGTTAGGTAGAACAAAGTAAATCATGAAGCCGGCCGTTGAAATGGTCAAATAAAGCATTGACTTAAAATCAACCTTTGGTTTGCTAGCATCAGACTTATCTGGCGTTGAAATGAAGAATGCTCCAGTAACGACGAGGGCAATCGAAATAATCCCAACAGCCCACATTGCTAATGACGACCATTCTCCAAGGATTGTAGCGGCTAATAAGGCATTCATGATGATTTGACCAGCAGTCGAAAGTGCGAGCCCTAAAGCGACGCCCAGGCGCTTATAAGTTAACAACTGGTAGGCTGTCCCGACGGCCCAAACAAGACCAGATAAAATTCCAACAACCCAAACTTCCGCCCCTAAATAAAAGCCATTCGGAATAACATAACCGAACATAACAACAAGGCCAAACAAAAGAGCCCCTGCTGAGATACCTAAAGTTTGTTGCGAAGCAGATCCACCAATCTTAGTGGCGACGATTCCTACCGAACCCCAAAATAAGGCTGGCAGTAAAGCAAGTACAATGGCAATGTCCATTTTCTTTCCCCTTTTACTTTCGTACAAGACCAATTATACATACTGTGAAATAATACACAAGTTTTATTTGTTAAATATTCACAAACAGCATAAGAGAAATAAATGAATCAGCTATAAGCGCCTTAAAATCAGTGCTTTTAGAATCGAATCCAGATAAAAAAAGGAAGTGCTAAGCACTTCCTTTTTGTTTATTTATATTGTTAACAAATTATCAATATCAAGCGAATGAGTGAATGTTACCAATAATCATGGCACCAACTACAACAAGAATCGTACCAAGGATAATGGCCTTCATCTGAGTAGAAGACTTCTTCTCACCCAAGATGTAAATTCCACCGAACGTTCCGACAACGATACACAATTGTGAAAGCGTCGTGGCAATTGTCTGACCAACATGTGGGTTAGCAGCTGAGGCAAACATGAAAATGTTACCCAAAGCCCAAACCAAACCAGTTACCAAGTTCTTTGCAGTTGGCTTTGCAAACATTGTCTTACCCTCTCCAAGAACGAAGACGGCGATGATCAAAGCACCGATAACCTGACCGATAGCCTGTGGCCCAACGATGGCAGTCATGTAGTTCAAACCGTTTCCAGCTGAGCGTACTTCTTCTGATACGTATCCTACCTTAGCCAAGAAGTTAGGGAAGACGAAGTACAACATGAAACCAACAGTTGACATGATCAAGTAGAAGATTGACTTAGAATCAATCTTTGATGGTTCTGCTGCAGACTTGTCAGGCTTTGAAATGAAGATAGCACCCGTTACAACCAATCCGATTGAGATGATACCAACTACCCACATTGCCACTGAAGTCCATTCACCAAGCAATGTAGCAGCCAACAAGGCGTTCATAATAATCTGACCAGCAGTTGAAAGTGGCACACCAAGTGAGACACCCATTTGCTTGAAGAGCAAGAACTGGAAGGCCATTCCCATTGCCCAAACCAAACCAGACAAAAGACCAACTACCCAAACTTCAGTTCCCATGTAGAAACCATTTGGAATAACGTAGCCAAACATTGTGATCAATCCAAAGATCAAAGCACCTGATGACATACCTAGTGTTTGTTGAGCGGCTGAACCGCCCATCTTAGTTGATACAAGACCAACTGACCCCCAGAACAAGGCAGGGAGCAAAGCCATAATAATTGCAAAATCCATCTTAGTGGACTCCTTTCACTTGATTACATATATTATTGTAACTCAATGTAAACGCTTACACAAGTTTTTTTATAAAAAAAGAAAGTGACGAGCACTTTCTTAATACTTTATTTAGAATTTATTTTAAATTTTAGCTAAATGAGTGAATATTTCCGATAATCATTGCACCAATCAAAACCAGGACAGTTCCAATGATAATCGTCTTCATTTGGGTTGGCGTCTTCTTTTCGTGCAAAATGTAAATACCACCAAACGTTCCAACAACGATGTTCAACTGTGACAAAGTCGTAGCAATTGTCTGACCAACGTGTGGGTTTGCGGCAGCCAAGAACATGAACAAGTTACCCAAGGCCTGAACAAGTCCAGTCAAGAGGTTCTTCCATGATGGCTTAGCAAACATTTGCTTTTGTTCGTGGAAAATAAAGATAACAATCAAGACAGCACCCAAAGCTTGACCAACTGACTGTGGGCCGATGATGGCAGTCATGTACTGCAAACCATTTCCAGCTGAACGTACTTCTTCGGAAACATAACCAATTTTTGCCAAGAAGTTAGGCAAAACAAAGTACATCATGAAGCCAGCAGTTGACAAGATAAGGTACAAAATTGATTTAGAATCAATCTTTGATGTAACAGCCGCCTTCTTATCAGGCTTTGAAATAAAGACCGCACCAGTTACAACTAGCGCAATTGAAATAATACCAACAACCCACATGGCAACCGTTGTCCACTCACCCAAGATTGTAGCGGCAAGCAAGGCGTTCATGATGATTTGACCAGCAGTTGAAAGTGGCACACCAAGTGAAACCCCCATCTGCTTGAACAACATGAATTGGAAAGCGATCCCCATCGCCCAAACCAACCCTGAAAGTAATCCAGTCACCCAGATTTCAGGTCCCAAGTAGAAACCATTTGGAATAACGTAGGCGAACATCAGAAGTAATCCGAAGATCAAACTTCCAAATGAAATTCCCATTGTTTGTTGAGCGGCGGTACCACCCATCTTTGTGGTAACGATACCAACAGACCCCCAGAACAAGGCAGGGAGCAAGGCCATAATAATTGCAAAATCCATCTTAGTGGACTCCTTTCACTTGATTACAAATATTATTATATAGTAATGTAACCGCTTACACAATACTTTTTTTACATTTTTATAACAAAAAATTATCGAATTACTTACAAATATAAAAAAAGCCTAGATAACTAGGCTTTTTTATTACTTATCATATTGAGCTAAATTCCAATTTTGAATAATTCGAATAATGGCTGCCGGATAATTTGGATCCGTCGCATAAGAATCATCATACAAGGCCTGAGCAGCATCCTTATAATTCGTTGCTGCAATGACATCCTTAAACTGGTTGGCATTCCAAGTATTACCGTTGACCAAAGTCTTAGCATGGGCCTTCATGGAATCCTTATATGAAGCATAAACCGCAAAGCGTGCTTTCTTCGTCACAGTGACGCCGTTCTCAACTTCCTGTGTCTCCAAAACAACGGACTTACCAGAGGTCGTGTCGTCAGTTTTAACACCATAGAAATTATTGTACTTAGAAGAAAGGTCGGAATCATCCCAGTTCGACTCATGGATAGCTTGCGCAATCGAGATGGAAGGAAGAATACCGTAGTCTTTCTTCAATTGTTGAGCATAAGAAGCAATCTTCTTAATAAAGGCTAAGCGACGGTCGAACTCCGTCTTACCCCCATTTTCGGCCAAAAGTACAGCAGTTGAAACAGGAATACCGTTACTCTTTAATTCTGGATAGTAAGCCTTCATTTCCTTATCAGTCCGCTTAATCAAATCACGAACAAGAGCATCAGCGGACTTTTCATCCTTTAACTTATAAATACCAGGCATAACCAGGTCATACAAAGTCAAATCAGACTTAGCATTTAAGAAGAGCTTTGGATACTTTTCTTTCATCTCTTTGATGAGGTCTTTGTCAGAGTAAGCCTTTAACAGATCCGTCTTCGAAACATTCGCAGCATCAGCCATCGTACCAGCTGTCTGTGCCGCGGTTTTGTTCCCATCAATGTAAGTGTAGCCAGAATCTAAGACCGGCGTTTCCGCAGGCCCTTGAGCTAATTCTTCATAAACATTGTCAATGCTTTGAACTGGAGAAAAGAGATAAGTACCAGATTTAATTGACTTAGCACCGTAACGCTTTGCATAACGAGTTAAATAGCGTTCATTACGAATCAAGCCCTTTTTCTGCAGTTTCTTACCAACCTGTGAGATTGAATCTGATGAAGAAACCTTAACTTCTGTCAAAGACATGTCATTAGGGTTTTTGGCAGAATATCCACGATGGTTAATATAAAGGGCGGAGGCCCCTCCCACAATTAACAAAGCTAAAATAATTAGAATAAGATTGCGGACGGGATGCTTCTTCTTATTTTTTTTGAGACGTTTCTTAAATTCAAGTTCCATATCGGATTGCTTTCTATCTATAATCATGAAAAGACACCACCATACTCACGGGCGGTGTCTCTTAATTATAAATTTATTTATTAAATGTATTTATTACTTCATCAATGACTGAACGTCACGAGCAATCATCAATTCTTCATCAGTTGGGATAACCAAGGTCTTAATCTTAGCATCTGCAGCTGAAATATCAGCTTCATCAGTGCAGCCTTCGTTCTTCTTAGCATCAATCTTAATGCCAAAGTAACCGAGGCGTTCCACAACTTCTTCACGTACCCAATCAGCATTTTCACCAATTCCAGCAGTGAAGACAATGGCGTCAGCACCATCCATCTTGGCAACATATTGTCCAATGTAAGAAACAACACGGTCAACGAAGATGTTGATGGCCAATTCAGCCTTTTCATTATCCTTACGAGCAGCACGGAGATCACGCATGTCAGATGACAATTCTGAAATTCCTTGCAAACCAGATTGCTTATTCAAAACTGTCAACATTTCATCATTTGACAAGTTTTCCTTACCTTGGATAAAGGAAACTAATGAAGCATCAACATCCCCAGAACGAGTAGCCATCGTTACACCAGCCAATGGAGTGAATCCCATTGATGTATCAAAGGACTTACCATTCTTAACGGCGGTAATTGAAGCACCAGCACCCAAATGAAGAGTAATCAACTTCAATTCTTCAAGTGGCTTACCCAAAAGTTCAGCAGCCTTTGACGCAACGTAACGGTGTGAAGTTCCGTGGGCACCATACTTACGTGCACCGTACTTTTCATAGTACTTGTATGGTAGTGAGTAGAGATAGTTTACCTTAGGCATTGTTTGGTGGAAGGAAGTATCAAAAACTGCCACTTCCGTTGCTTCTGGCAAAAGCTTTTGGAATACGCGGATTCCCATGGCATTGGCTGGGTTGTGCAATGGTGCGTAATCAGCCAGTTCATCGATCTTTGCCAAAACATCATCGTTAATCAAAACGGACTTGTCGAAGTATTCCCCACCGGCAACAACACGGTGTCCAACACCAACGATTTCGTTGAAGTCTGAGATAATATCCAAGTTTGACAATTCTTCCAGCATCATGTTGATGGCAACAGAGTGGTCCTTAATAGGAGTTACTGTCTTAAACTTGGCCTTTTGACCCTTTACTTCTACTTGGTCATTCGCTTCTGCCTTTGCATTGGCAGCAAACTTAATTGTAAAGATGGCATCTTCCATCCCAATTCGTTCAACCAATCCTTGGGCAATTACTTCTTCAGCCGGCATCTCCAACAATTGGAACTTTAATGAAGATGATCCAGCGTTAACGGCCATAATCTTTGCCATGAAATTTTCCACCTTATCCTTAATCTAATCTAGCTCTTTTTCTTTATTCAGTTTACCCCAGTCGCCTAAATCTTGCAAAAATTCTTCAAGCGCCTTACTTTCCTTTACAGAGGGGTATTGACCAAGCATTACTTCACTCTTTGGCTTGGCATCCGAATGACGGATAACCAAGATTGCCTTTTGTTGCTCCTTCTTTTGGAAGTAAGCCTGTGGCAAAGTCAAGAACGCCTTTAACTGGGCCTTCTGAGCAAATAATTTCAAGATACTTTCGTGATGGGCACCTGATAGGATATCAGCTGGTACAACGAGATATGCCCAACCGTCTTGTTTAATTAAATCCAAAGCTTTTTCAATCATTAAGAAGTGCGCATAGGACTTGTCTTCTTTAAACGCTGTGACAAAGCCTGCAGGCGCTTCCTTTGGATAATAACCAATTGGCAGGTCGCCAATAACAACGTCGGCTGGAATCAATTCATCTTTAGGTAAATCAACAACATCGCCTAAGAAGAAGTCCGCCTGATTATCATTTAGTAAATCCGCTGTCACCGAGGCCAGTGCCAATTGAGAATCAACGGTGTCAATTCCAACCGTCTTAACTGAATCGTTCTTAGCCTGTAACACTTCTTGCACTGTCCAAAGAAGGTTAGCAGAACCGACGGCCATATCAGTAACGGTTGCCGCTTCGTGTTCTGGCTTCTCAAGGTTTGCAGTCTTCGCAACAAGGTCACCAAGTAAGTAACCGATACCGTCTGGTGTCAATTGCTCATTTGCTGGAACCTTATCTTCTTTATCCGCCTTCAAAATTAACAACTGCAAAATATGGCGCCGTTCTTGAAATGAAAAAGATGCCCAATTAATAGAAAATAGCTCTTTTAAAGCAAGTTGACTATCAGCTGAGAAAATTTCCTTGTCTTCAGCCGATAACTCTTGCTCATGTAAGGTTGCTAAAGTTTGTACTAAAGCTTGTCGTGAACTAACTTGTTCACTTGCTTTGACCCGTTGTACAACGGAATCAATCGTTTGAAATTGTTCTGGAATATTTACTTTTGTCATGCCTTTATTTTAGCCTTTTTTGCAGGGCCCGGCAAGGTTACGGCTGAAGAAGCGGGCGCTCAATTTGATCACCTTCAATTGTAATTTGAATGCAATCCTTTTCTGGCAACACTCGATAGGAGGCTCCTTCTTTTTTGTTGGCCCCCGCTCTCTGTCCGTTACGATGGTAGGCGGTCGCACCTTCTACCTGGATAGTGTCAATCAGTTCCTGCTTGCTTACCGCCTTGCTAGTCTGAAGCTGTTGGCTAAGGGTGCGACTTTGAAGAATATAGCCAATTGAAAGGGCCGATAAAATTAAAAGCGTAGGTACTAATACGTAGCCTGGTCGACCACTACTTTTCATCATGGGCCTCCTTTTTTCTATTCAAGAAAAGCGTTGCTTCAGCTTCAGCCTGTTTATCTCCTTTCACCTTTACTTTTTGATAAAGGCCAAAATTCTGAATACGAACCTCCTTTACTCGGTCGAGCAATACCATTCGTCCACGTCTGTCTCCCTGTAAAATCAGTTGATTTTTAACCACTCTTACTTTTTTTACTTCCTCTTCTCCTTCCTTTGTTAGGGTTAATTGCCGATCTTCAGCTTTTTCCAGTACGTATCCTTGTCGCTGTAACTGCTGACAAACAACTATCAACTTTTCATTACTAACGGTCGGCTGTGCAAATACTCTGCTTTTAATTAAGTAAGATAAGCCCATGAACACCATCCCCATCACCATAAGAGCTAATAGGCTCTCTAAAAGGGTAAAAGCTGGACGACTAATTTCTTTCATCATGATGCTCTTCTTGTTTCTTCTCATTGACTACCTGCTGCCATTCCGATAAAGCTGATTCTTTTTCAAGCATCCTTTGGATTAAAACTCTTCGCACTTCCTCCATCCTGATGTAATGCTGATGGATGGCATCACTTTCCACAATGACTGCCAACACGATAATAGCAAGCGCCAGCAAGCTTTCAACAACCACAAAGGCCGAGCGACCACTATTTTGTAAAACGATAGGAACCACCTCCAAACTGTATAATCAACTTCCAGATTACTTTGCCCGTTTGCCAGCTAATTGTCTGCGGCGAAACAAAACCAGAAGGACTGATTCGTATTTTTTTAGTTTTTATAATTTGGTAGCCATTAGGATAAGGCAAGATTTGGCCCTGGTCGACCATGCCATCCTGATTAAAGTTAATGACCTGTTCCTGCTCCTTTGATTGCGCCCTCGTTTTAGCACTGGCATAAACACTGGCGAAGGCCTCCTCAAATTGTTGGGGTTTCACCCCACCGTCACGGGGCCGATAAGTAATTGCGAGCATCACAATTAAGGCTGTAGTCGACATAACTACCAAGGTCTCGACTAATGTAAAAGCCTGCTTTTTTCTAACCTTTAACATCGTGACCATTAATCACAATCTTTAGTTTCTGGGCCTTCTCTAACTGTTGCTTTGTCAAGTAATCCCCTCTTCTTAAATCTTCATAACTAACTGACTTTTGGTCTGGATGGTCATTTAAATACAAATCCACCTGTGTCTGTACTCTCCCCACCATCGCCTCTCGGTGAGTCGCTTCCGCTCGTTCACGCTGCCGATTCAAGTTTGGCAGAATCAGCAATAGCAGCAAGGCGATAATAAATAAAACAACCGTTGCTTCAATCAATGTAAAAGCAGACCTTCCTTTTTTTCTGACTACGTTCCTTGAATGGCTTTTCATGACTTCTCTTCTCATAACTGATAACCTCCTAGGTTTTGATAAAGTGGTAGTAACATTGCTAAATAAAGTAAAACAATCGTTCCGCCGATAATCGAAAATAATATCGGCTGCAATAGGTTAAAGAAGGCCTTCATCTGTTGGTCAAAACGTTCGTACTCACGCTTAGCATAATATGATAAGTAGGCCGAGAGTGTTTTCGAATTATATCCCCGCGTCAAATAAGCCGATAATCCTGGGCGCAAATAACTTTGCAGTCGTAACCATTCGCTAAGCTCCTTGCCTTGAGTAAGGGCACCCTTTGCCTTCCTTGCCATTTCCTGGCTGAGTGAGGCCGACTGGCCCTCTTCTTGATTAAAATGTTCAATAATGGCTGGCAAAGTCAAACCCGCACCTAAAAAGATGCCCAGGTGTTCGGCCAAAAGAGCAGTGACTAAATCCTTTGTCATCGCAGACAAAATTGGTACCCTTCCTAAAATTAAGAGTCTTTTCAAGGGCCGCCGTTTCAAAAGGTAGACATAAAAAGCAAAGAGTAAGGCGGCTGACCCAAGTACTACAGCCAATAGGCCGTGTAAAAATACCAGGGGCCAAGTACTACCGCCTCCATCCCCCATGTTCCCTGCCAACTCAGCAAAAACAGGATAAAGCGTGTTTTCCAGCGTAAAAACAAGACCGATTAAAACAAAAATTAGTAAGGCTGGGTAGGTAAGCGCCTGCTTCAACTGCCGCTGGTAACTCAGTAACTGCCGCACTTTTTCTGCCAGCAAGGCCAAAGTCTCATCAAACTGTCCATGCTGCTGGGCTAGGTCTAAATAGGTCGCCAACGTCGGGCTCAGCACCCGCTGTAAGGCCCGACTCAGATTCACACCGCTTGCTAAATTCTTCTGAACGTCAGATAAGCTCGTTTCCCAAGCTGGATGTCCAGTCTTCAATACATCCAAAGAAAGGCTGAGCGGATAGCCCGCTTGACTCAGTTCTGCAAGTTCAGACAAGAAAGCCGCCTGATTGGAACCCTTAAGTCGAGAAGTTGAACGCTTCTTAAATATTTTCAACTTCCTCACCTCCTATATCTAATGGATGTTTCAAACGTTGTCGCAACCGTTTTTTTACCCGCCAGTCGACTTTGCTAAAAGAAGCTACTAACTCGCCTGCTTCATTTGGAGTTAAACGCAAGTACAATGACTGCACTAAGGCTTCCCGCAATAAGCTCTCATCCAAGCCCAAATCAACTAAACGTTCTAAAACCAATTCGGCAGAGTTTGCATGAATAGTCGCTACCACTAAATGACCAGATAAAGCCGCTTGTAAAGCAGCCTCGGCCGTCTTTGTATCACGGATTTCGCCAATAACGAGAATATCCGGTCGGTGACGAAGCGCCACTTTAATAAGCTCCTGATAGCTAACCCCGGCCTGCTCATTCACCTGCAACTGCAAAAAATCCTTTTGCTCGGCTTCAACTGGGTCTTCGACCGTCAGTACAACTCGGCCCTTAGACCAGTGCTTTAACAGTTCGTACATCATGGTCGTCTTACCGGAACCCGTCGGCCCCGCGAGTAAATAGAGTCCACTTACCGGCTGATCAGACAGCAACTGTTGCCAGTCCGACCAGGATTGGAAACGTAGCTCTTTACTCAAGCCAGCAATTAACCGCAAAACAACCGTTTCCCGGTCCAAGAAATCTCCAACCGACGATAGGCGGACAAAACCCTTTGCAAAGTCGAACCTGCCTAACTGTGGTCTTCGTTCCTCTGCCAAATTCAAATTAGCCCAATACTTCATCAACGACAGCAATGACCTGGCAAAGTCAGTCGAAACAATCGATACCTGTTTTAAACGGTCTAATCGTTGACCCGATATTAAATATTCACCTCCCTTTGGTAGAAAATACAGATCGGAAAAATCAAGTTCAAAAGCAACTTTCAGTAATTTTTCCAAATAGTTTCTGACCGATTCCGCCCCTTCCTGAGGCCATGCTCTTTCTTTATTCATTTCTTTCCCCTTTCACCACCATTACACGAAGGAGGTTTGAAAAAGACATAGAAAAAAAGCCCAATCACTCGGATTAGACTTTTTACTTCAAAATATTTACTTACTTGGCCTGTTCTTTAGCCGCTTCAAAAGTTGATTCTAGCAAAGTCGCAATGGTCATTGGACCAACCCCACCAGGAACCGGCGTCAACCAGCCAGCCTTCTCTTCCACCAGTGGGTCCACATCACCAACGGCCTTACCATCAACAACGTTCATCCCCACATCAACTACCACAGCACCTTCTTTAATTTGGTCCACTGTGATAAAGCCGGGAATCCCGACCCCAACAGCCACAATATCCGCCTGCTGCAAAGCGGCTGTCAAAGTCGCCTCGTCCGTATAACGGTGTGCAATCGTTACCGTGGCATCAGCGTTCAAAAGTAAAGCAGCCATTGGACGGCCAAACAATTGTGAACGGCCAACAACGACAGCACGCTTTCCAACTGGATCAATGCCGTAATGGGCAAGCAAGGTCATCACACCCTTTGGCGTTGCTGCCACGGGATACTGACCTTCTTCCTTTGCAAAAAGTCGACCCTGGTTGGTTACACCCAAACCGTCCACGTCCTTTTCAGGAGCAACCGTTGCAAAAACCTTTGCATCATCAACGCCGGCTGGCAATGGGGCTTGAATCAAAATCCCCGTCACATCAGGGTCAAGGTTCAGTTCGCGAACAATTTGCTGAACTGCTTCCGTCGTTGAGCCCGCTGGGACCGCAATGTCCTGCGTCTTGATGCCCACCTTGGCGGCAGCGCGTTGCTTCATCCCAACGTAGAGCTTGGAACCGCCGTCATTTGGATCATAAACAACTGCTAGTGTTGGGTGCAAACCAGATTCACCAATTTCAATTGCTAGCTTTTCCCGTAATTCTTTCGCTACTGCTTTACCATCTAAAATTTGAGCCATCATTGCCTCTTTACTCGCCCATTCGGCGGAACTGTTGTAAAATAATATTACTGTTATTTTAACAAATGTTTGCAACTAAAGGAGACAAAATGGCCGATCAACGCATTTCATGGGACCAGTATTTCATCGCGCAATCTGCAATCCTATCGACTCGTTCGACTTGTACACGACGACACGTTGGGGCCATCCTTGTAAAGGATCACCGAATCATCGCCTCTGGCTATAATGGCGCCGTTTCAGGCACACCCCACTGTACCGAAGTTGGTGATTACATCGTTGACGGCCACTGCATCCGTGCCGTTCACGCTGAGCAGAACGCCCTCATGCAAGCCGCTTCAATGGGAATTCCCGTTGAAGACTCAACGCTTTACGTGACCGATGCTCCCTGCGTTTTCTGTACCAAGTTGCTCTTACAAGCCGGCATCAAAAACATTAAGTTTATGCGTGACTACCGCAACGACCCCTTTGCGGAAGAATTGCTCAAGCAAAAGCATGTGCCACTCGTTCAAGTGCCTTTCGAAAAGGAAACGGCAGAACAAATTGATTTGGGACAATTTATTAAATAAGATACGAAACCCGTCCAGCCTAAGGCTGGACTTTTTATTTAGACTCAAGCTAAATTAAAAGTCTTGCAAATAAGCGCCGAATTGCTCATACTTAATAGAAGAATTTTCAAGAAATCGAGGATGTCAGATGAGCAAGAATGAAGAACAATATTTGAACTTAGCCCAAAAGATTTTGGACGAAGGACACGAGAAGGGCGACCGTACTGGTACCGGAACCTACTCCATCTTTGGGACGCAAATGCGTTTCGACCTTTCCGAAGGCTTCCCATTGCTAACGACTAAAAAAGTCTTCTTCAAGCTCATCAAGTCCGAACTACTCTGGTTCTTGCGCGGTGATAACAACATCCGTTTCTTGCTCCAACACAATAACCACATTTGGGACGAATGGGCATTCCAGCAATGGGTGGAATCAGAAGACTACGATGGGCCTGACATGACCGACTTTGGTCTCCGTTCTGAACAAGACCCAGAATTCAAGGAAGAATACTTGAAGCAGAAGAACCGCTTCGTTCAACTCATTCTAGAAGACGATGACTTCATGGAAAAGTTTGGCTACATTGGTGAAGTATACGGTAAGCTTTGGCGTTCATGGGCTTCCGTTCTTCCTGGTGGCCAAGAGACCGACCAAATTTCAAACCTAATCGAACAGATTAAGACAAATCCAAATTCACGTCGCCTCATTCTTACTGCCTGGAACCCTGAAACAACCCCACAAGCACCACTTCCTTCCTGCCACGTGCTTTCTCAATTCTACGTAGCAGACGGTAAATTATCTGCGCAACTGTACCAGCGCTCCGGTGACTTCTTCCTCGGCGTACCATTTAACATTGCCTCCTACTCACTGCTCATTCACATGATTGCGGCACAAACTGGCTTGGAAGTTGGTGACTTTGTCCACACCATCGGCGATACCCACATCTACAAGAACCACGTGGATCAAGTGAAGGAACAACTTTCCCGTCCAATGCACAAGTTACCAAAAATCTGGTTAAACCCAGAAGTGAAGTCCATCTTTGACTACACGATGGACGATATCAAGTTAGTTGACTATGAATCAGAACCAGCCATCAAGGCACCCGTTGCCGTTTAATTTAAGCACAAAAAAAGCAGACCGTTATGGCCTGCTTTTCTTTTATCCTATTTCAACAAATCTGTCAGTGAAAAAGTCGTACGGTGGTAAATCCGATTGTGTAGTGACTTACGAGGGTTCTTAATCATCCCCATGCCCTTCTTTCCATAGCCAGGAATCACAGCTGACTTCCAGGCACGTGTTGCGCGTCCCTTCGTTCGTGCACTAAACGACTTTTTCAACGATGGTGTTCGCATTCCGAATTTCATAGAACCCTCCAGTTATTAAGAATAATTCTATTATAGCGCTCTTTGCATTTTATGACCAAGCGGTCTATATTCGATGCAGAGAGAAAGTAAAAAGGAGTAGCTGCAATGAAAAACGATCAAAAAGAAAACAGCCAGCCAACCTTTTATTTGTATAAGAAACCTTGGTTTATCCTGGTCTGCATTCTTGCAGTACTATGCATGGTGGGCTACACCTGGTTGCTAGCTTAAAATTCAATCAAAAAGGCTACTCGGTTGAGTAGCTTTTTTATTTACCAATCAGGGTCTGCCAATCAATTTCTAACAGGTTCCCCTCTTCATCGCGGGGAATGATTTCTGCTACCCGCTGCTCTTTAAGCGAATTCTTCATAGCCTCTTCCGCAGTAATTAACATCTGACTAGTTTTTGAAATTGACGACTCGATGTTCTTTGACGTGATGAACATCTTTTCGATTTCTTCCCGGTTATAGCCAGTCCCGAAGGGTTCATCCCCTTCAATCGCTACAAATAAATCATACAGGGTCAAGCTGTGAATGTTTGCCTTCATCGCAAAGCCCCCGTTTTTCGATGCCGTCGACTCAATAATTCCAGCCTTATTCAACTTATTGGCAATCTTTTGCAAATAGGAATGTGAAACTTCCATTGATTCGCTAATTTCTTTTGATTTTAAAGAACGTCCGGCTGGTAGTTCGGCCAGCATCACAACGACGGCGATTGATTCAAAATAAGCTTTACTGTATTTCATTTCCGACCTTTTTTCTGTTGACTTTATTTATCCATGGATATACTATGTATATGGTTACCGTAGATATTAATTATCCACAGATAATTATATCTTCTTTTCTAGAAAACACCAAAAATTCATAGAAAATCAGGAAGAACAAAATGAAAAAACGTAAAATCACATTTTTATTTGTCATCCTTTGTATGGCACTCATCCCCGTGATCTACTCCAGCCTCTTTTTAGGCGCCCTGATGGATCCCTACGGAAAAGTCTCTAAATTACCCGTAGCCGTAGTTTCGACCACTAACAATCCCGTACAATCAGCAATCCATTCGCAATCACTCTTTGATAGCAA
Organism: Fructobacillus sp. CRL 2054; assembly: GCF_028764065.1. Taxonomy (GTDB): domain Bacteria; phylum Bacillota; class Bacilli; order Lactobacillales; family Lactobacillaceae; genus Fructobacillus. Next base: position 22,052 of record NZ_JACOFN010000005.1, on the reverse strand, counting down.
AGTCGAAACGCCTCAGCAAGCACAGAACGCTTTAAAGAATGGTAAAGTCTACGCCATCATTGAATTCGACAAGGACTTCAACCAAGATTTGACCCATTACCCTCTCACAAAAAAGCACCCAGAAGTTAAACTAATCACCTCCGAAGGCCTGGGTTATACGACAACAAAAATTTTAAAGAATACCATGTTCGCATTCATTACTAAAATGAATCAAAGCATCTACCAACAGTACCTTCAGTCGTCAAAAATAAACAGTATCCAACCACTTGACCCAGAGGTTCTCCAGCTCAAAAATATCGAAACTCATGCCGTTCCCAATAATGGAACAGCCATGGCCCCCTACATCTTTTCACTAACGCTCTTTGTCGGTGGCATCTTCGTTTCGCAATTTGTCATGCGCGTTTTCAGTCGTAAAAACCTTTCGTTAAAAAAGTACTGGCTGATTGAGTTTGGTATTCCACTGCTAATCGGTATGATTCAAGCAATCCTGCTCTTCGTTATTGGTTCCTCTCTATTGAAAATTCACATGGACCAACCGCTAGCGGTCATCCCCTTCTTCGTCTTAGTTTCGGCAAGTTTTACTAGCATTATCGTTGGTCTAAACAAGTTGATTCCGGGCATTGGGTCACTTCTTGTATTACTAATCACCATGCTTCAAACCTCTTCATCAGGTGGAACCTACGCCATTCAACTATCAGGATCTTTCTTCCAAACCATTAACAGCTATTTGCCAATGACTTATAGTATCAACGGCTTTAAAAAATTAATCTCACTGAATAATTTAAACGTTAGTTCAGATGTTGCTGTTCTGTTGGCGTTCTTATTGATAGGACAGCTAGTATTGTTTTGGGCTTATCGAAAGAATGAAAGAAGAATACAAGAAGTTTAACAACGTATAAACTGTCATTACAAAACAAAAAGGAAGCCACTCAACCCGAGTCGTTTCCTTTTTTTATATTGTCGTCATTTAAACTCTCGTTTAATCAACATTACTTTTTAAAGGCACCCTTTGCTTTATCAGCAAACTTTTTAGCGCCATCTTTAGCATCGGCAGCAAATTCCTTTGACTTGCCTTCCGCCTTCTTGGCGTCGCCTTCAAACTTATCCTTTGCCGCATCCATTTTATCTTCAAATGACATATCTACGTGCCCCTTTCTTCTTTTATCTAAATCTATTGTAGTTTCAAAACAGCTCAGTATTAAATCTAGGAAAAGTCGTCTCCGACTTTTACATCAAATGCTGCTCCTTCATTAATTGTTCAATCCAGGTACCCTTGATTTTGTTCAAACCAACTTTGGCCACCAACTTCGGAATTGGCAAATCGGCTTCCAAGACACCTTTCTTGTCGTTCATGTAGTACATGGCACGGAGCAAGTAGCGGATATCGTAGGTTGAGTTGAAGACCTCAGGTACAGCACGCTCAACGTTCAAGAGGCTGTAGACCGCTTCCATTGACGTACGGACTGAATACTCAGTCGTAAAGACCGTGTCACGGGTTGGTGACTCCGCGAAGTTACCAATGAAGGCCAAATTCTGTGAACCTTCAGGGATAACATCAGGACGATCACCCTTTACACGTGGCATGAAGTAAGAGGTGATGAATGGCATGTAAACAGGCACCGTGTTCATCGAATCTTCTGATGACAAGCGGTCGATTTCGCTCTCAGGCACACCTAAGTGGTAGAGCAATTCTTTGGCAATTTCTTGACCAGAGCAATCTTCAATCTTCTTATGAATGTAATTTCCTTCAACGTCAGAGTACAAACCATAAATCCAAACGATGGTCTCGTTTTCCTTTTGGCTCTTAAAGTGAGGTTGACGGTGAACGGCGAAACTCATCATCCAGTTCGAATCGGTAATTGTGATGATTCCACCGGTGTTAACCTTGTGGTCATGCAAGGAACGCTTCGTCAAACGCTCAATGTATGGGTCCAACTCGGTGTTTTTGATTGTCGCCGTAGCAGAGATAAACCAGGACTTCTTAGGCAAGTTCTTATAGAAGACACCTGGGTGGCCAAAGTCATCCGACTGGGCGGCCAAGTTTTCCCAAAGCTTCCAAGAACCACCAGGCGCGTCCGTCTTTTCAGCAGGCGTGTTTTGATCACCGTAAGTTGAACTTTCAGTGATAGAACCGTTCGTAACGAAGACTAAGTCATCCTTGGTCAACTCAATGGACTTTGCTTCACCATCAACCGTCATATCAATCTTCTTGGCGACTTTTTGACCATTGAACGTATCGACTTCAACGTTTTGTACTTTCGTACCCAACTGGAAGTCCACACCGTGGTCCTCCAAGTACTTCAACAGTGGCATGACCATTGAGGTGTACTGGTTATACTTATTAAATTTAAGGGCTGAAAAGTCAGGCAAGCCATCAATGTGGTGAATGAAACGCATCATGTAACGGCGCATCTCAGCTAGTGAGTGCCACTTTTCAAAGGCAAACATCGTTGCCCAGTAAGTCCAGAAATTAGACTTGAAGAAGTCATCGGAGAAGAAGTCTTCAATCGTTTGATTACCCAACTTCTCTTCAGGAATCATGATTAACTTCATCAATTCCTTCGAGGCCTTACCAAGGGTGTATTGACCATCAGTTGGCACTTCGTTTCCGCGTTTCTCAATCATACGGCAATTTGAAGTGTTTGGATCATCCTTATCCAACCAGTAGTACTCATCCAAGTAAGATGCCCCGGGAACTTCCAAAGATGGAATTGACCGGTACATATCCCAAAGGCACTCGAAATGGTTCTCCATCTCACGGCCACCACGGGTAACATAACCCACGTCAGGACGTTCCGTTCCATCCAAAGAACCACCGTTGACTTTTAATTCTTCCAAGATATGAATCCTGTTTCCGGCCATCTGACCATCACGAATTAAGAAGACGGCAGCTGATAATCCAGCTAGTCCCCCACCAACAATGTAGGCGCTCTTTTGATCAACACCCTCGGGCTTGCGGGGATGTGCGAAAGCTTCATAATTTCCTGAACTGTAATGCATCATCAATCTCCTTTTTACGCGTGCGGCTAAAAAAGTCGTTCATCTGAATACACCTTCATTCTAGCATTATGATTTATAAATACAATGTCTCAGAAATCCTCTAAACAACAGAAATCGTGATATCCTTCTAAATACATAAAAAAGAGCCAGCAAACCGTGATGGAATGCTGACTTTTTTAAGAAACTAAGCAAAAATTTTCTGTAAATAAATTAGAAAAAAATTTACTACTTAGTTACTATTAGCTCAGTTGAATAAGTGGTTAAAGTTTCAGAAGAGATAATTAATCACATACGCCTCGGCTCCCCAGACTATTCGTACGCTTAAAAAAGTATCGTTTAACAGATACTTTAAAATCAACAGTAAAGCTTTAAGCTTATTCCAAAAGAATCATAACATTGAAAAACCATCATTTTCATGAATGATTGTCATAAAAAAAACAACTACCGAATCGATTAGGTAGCTGCTTTTTTATCATATATATCAGTAAATAAAAAATTCATGTCATCAATAAAGTACTGACTACTTATAAATCACATACTTATTAGCCTTTTTAACATACTTTGTAGAATAACCATCTACCTCAATATTTTTCACCATTGATGCTAATTTATCGTATTTTGGATAATCACTAGTCCATGCATAAATAGCTTGTTGCGCAATTTTTAACACCTCTTTTGAAGAAAGATTCTTTTTATCAGCTTTAGACAAAACAATAACTAAGTTTCCTTTTTTCAATTCATATTTTTTAACATGACTAGCTTGGTCAGCTGTTTGAGCAGTGTAAAATTCACCAGGATTATTTTGCTTATCTTTTTCAAAACGAGGTTTTTCTTCTAATTCGAACCACTTATTTAAGTTTTTAATAGTAGCCTTCTTGCTCTTCGTCGTACTACTAGCTGAAACATTCACTCCAAGATGCACAATTCCACTTGTTATTAACAAAGTCAACAATACAAATGATAACAAACTCTTTCTAACGAACATAATTTTCTCATTTCTTCTTTTAATTGGTGAAAATCAGTTCTTTTAAAGCTTAAATTTATTCAACTACTATCGTGTCTTATCGATTCGACAATCGCTTTCCCTGCGCAATGGCATCTGCTTCCGTCATCGTGATAATGTTTGCCTTATTCGTTCGAGCAGGCATGTTACTAGTGTCATACCAGTAAACGTTAGACTTACCACCACCCGTTACATAGACCGTTCGACTGGAACCAGCATTTTCGTTTTGAGCTGGTTGTTCAACAGCAGCGGCTTGCTGAGCAGGTTCCGATTTCTTCTCAGAAGACTTCTTACTACTCTTCTTTTTAGACTTTGAGGAGCTAACTGTATGACTTTCCTTATCAACCATATTGGTTGCACGTCCAGTCAAATAGTCAATCTGTGCATTTGGTGATACGTTATCCAAAGTCACGTGCGTGATTCCGGCAGCGTCAACACTCTCCTTATCAGATCCCAACTTAATTTCTAAGACTTTTCCATCCGAATCAAGGCCAACATAGGACAGAGCAACTTGACGAGGTACCAACTCATCCTCTTGATAAATTGGCTTGACCTGATAATCCAACCAGTAATGTGGGTGGTTAGCTAACCAATAATCCAAGCGGTTTTCATAATAAAGCATGGAATCCTTGTTACCATCGTTCATGCCCTTATAATTACCAGCATTCATCCAGGCCGTTTCAGGAACCAAATTCTTTGGCTCATCATTCAATCCTGAGAATTGATAGCCAACCAAGTGGCCACGGTTCATTAGCCAAGCTTGCTTCGATCCATCCCCGTAATAGAACTTAAAGTTATGCCAACCAACAGGATTATAGGTCAACCGGGCCGAACGCTTCTTCTTAGGTTCATCCTTATCCTGCAATTGAATATGGGAGTATGTCGCACGCTTCAAAGAATCCAAATCTCCCATGGCGTGCTGTTTCTTACCTGTAAAAGTCAGAATGCCATCAGCTTCTTGAACACTCTTCTTATCAGAACTGTTTGAAGAACTATTATCGGAAGACTTTTTGCTATCGCTCTTCTTACTACTTGATGACTTCTTAGAAGAACGACTAGCCTTTGACTGTTTTTGACTAGTATCAGATGATTTATCATCAGCATCTGCGGTCGTAGTAGCGCCAATAACGAAAAGCAAACTAAGAACTAATAGCCACTTTCCCTTCTTTTGCAGTTTCAAACCATTTTTACGGTTCTTCCGCCACTCAAAAAAGAACCAAATGATTCCTACAAAAAATAATAATCCAAATAGACTACTCATTTTGTTATTCCTATACTTTCTCTCTCGTTTTGTATAAATGCAATACCTAGACAGTGTACAGGATTTTAAAGCAGATATGTGCATTAAAAATTGAACTGTTAGCTTTGAAATAAAACTAATTAAAAAGTAAATTGATAATCAATCACTTATTCAAAAAAGTCGTAAGAATAAAAACTGATTATAAGTACTAATTATTCATATTACGCCCATCATGAAAGTCGAAACCATTAGGTGTAAAATAGAATCAGTCAAAAGTAATTGGAGGCGTTGAAGCTTAGTCATGTTCTTACTCGGAATTATTGCAATACTCATCATCCTTTTATGGCTCGTCTGGGAGTTCTTCACTTGGTTCTTGCCATGGCTATTGGTTATCTATGTCATCCTATTTATTCTTTCACTATTCGGTGACTTTTTAGCAATCCTATTTAGCCCAGCTGGTCTAGTAATTTTAGCCATTGCTATCTTTGTTGGTATTCCACTCGGCTACTACGTTCAGCAGAAACAAAACAATAGTAAATAAGATGTCAACAGCGATATCTTACACACATAAAAAAGACCTTATCTAGACGGATAAGGTTTTTTTATGATTACACAGCCATTCATTAACTAAGAAATTCATCTGTCATTTTTCTGCTATTTCACTTCAAAATTCTACCTATCAATAACAAACTAAAAAACAAAAAAGGCTCAACCACCATCTCTTCAGACAGCAAGTTGAACCTTTTTTAATATTGATAGCCCCAGAGGGAGTCGAACCCTCGATTCCGCGCTGAGAACGCGACGTCTTAACCACTTGACCATGGGGCCATAAATTTAGCACTTAATTAGTTTACTAAAGAAATGTGATTCGGTCAATAAGGAGAGCGACTTTTTTAGGCGTAGACCCAGCGGGAGTCGAACCCTCGAACTCCCTGGATATCCGCAAAATTCCTGAAACGGCTTAATCGAAACCGCCTATTCCAGTATAATAGTGATAATAGCGATTTTATACTATCTAATCGCTAATAGATACAAAAGGAGCACAATATGATCACCATTTCCAAGCTTAATAAAGCTTTCGGTGACCACCAAGCGGTTTCAGATTTGTCTGTTTCCATTAAACCCGGCGAAGTACTGGGTTTGATTGGACAAAATGGTGCGGGAAAGACAACGACTTTCCGTATGATTTTGAACTTTATTGAAGCAGACTCTGGCTCCATTACTTGGAACGGTCAGCCCCTAACTGAAAAAGAGCGCCATAAGATTGGCTTTTTGCCAGAAGAACGTGGGCTCTACCAAAAAGAAAGCATTGAAGACCAGGTCCTCTACCTGGCCGAATTGCACGGTATGAACAAGGCCGAAGCCAAAGAGGCCCTGACAGACTGGATGAACAAACTCCAGGTAGTCGGCAAGGCATCCGATTTGGTACAAACCTTATCTAAGGGAAACGCTCAAAAGATTCAAATGATTTTGGCTTTAATTTTTAAGCCAGACTTCATTATTTTGGACGAACCCTTTTCTGGATTAGATCTCGTTAACGCCGGACTCTTCATGGATACCATTAAAGAACTCAAAGAACAGGGTGCCATGATTATCTTCTCCTCCCACAACATGGATAACGTGACGGAAATCTCCGACCAGTTGGTCATGCTAAAGCAGGGACGAACGGTTCTGCAAGGACCAGTTCAAGAGATTCGTGAGTCCTTCGGACGAATTCGACTCTATGTGGAAGCACCTGACTTTTCAACAGCCGACTATAGCGCCATGGCCGGCGTGAATCGCGTAGAGAAGCAAGGGGCCGGCTACCTGCTCTACCTGGACAAGGAAGAGGCAGGAAAGGCAATCTTCGATAAGGTAACCGCCAAGGGCTACATCCCCGCCTTTTCACAGCAGCCACCAACTCTGGCAGAAATTTTCAAGACGGAGGTGGCCAGCCATGGATAAGCAAATCAAATTAGTTGCCAAACACACCTTCTTCACACGTCTAAAGAAAAAGTCCTTCTGGTGGGTACTGTTTGGCCCAGTTGCCCTCATTGTCTTCTCTGCTGCCATCGGTTGGGGAGTTTCCGTCTTCTCTTCCAATAAAACAGCGGATGTGGCGGTGGTGGCACCAGCCGAAGTTCGAACGGCCATTAAGGAAAACCAAAAGCACTTGAACATTCAGGTCAAGAGCGAGAAAACGGAGTCTTCCGCTAAAAAATCCCTTAACAAGGGCGAACTCGACGGTGTCCTCATCATTAACAATGATAAAGGAACCATACTAACACAGCCCAAGTCAAACAGCATTGATACCGACAAGCTGAAGTCCTTCTTAAGCAAGCAAATCCTAGCCGATAAAGCGGCAAAGTACAATTTAACATCCCAGCAAATCGCCGATTTAAAGAATCCATTTAGCCTATCATCAAAAGTTGTTGATAAGAACGAAAAGAAGGATTCAGAGGCTGCCGATGCCGTTAAACAAATCTTAACGATGGCCATTGGTATTCTTGTCTTCATTATCGTTTCAACCTACTCGTCCATCATTGGAAATGAGATTGCTAACGAGAAGTCCTCACGAATCATGGAAACTTTGCTAGCGGCTTCATCGGCCAAGGCCCAGTACTTCGGTAAGATTCTTGGTGTCTCTTACTTACTACTCACACAGCTTGTCCTTTACGGCATTGCCGGGGGCATCATCGCCGTGGTTGGGCAGAAGATGGCCATAACCAAGATGGTCTTCTCCTACTTAACGGCCTTAACGCCCGGCTTCTGGTTCTTCACGCTGGCATTTGTAATCATCTCAACGGCCTCCTACCTCATTCTGGCAGCCATCGCCGCATCATTGGTTAACGATCAAAGTCAGATTTCACAGGCCATGACGCCAGTGACATTGATTGCTATGGTTCCCTACATCGTGGCTATCTCCAGTTCCTCAGCGGGTGCAGGAAACAACGCCTTTATTCAGGTGCTTTCCTACATCCCCCTCATGGGACAATCGATTATGCCAAGTCAGCTAGCTAACCACTACGCAACTTGGTGGCAAGCCAGCCTTTCATTGGTTCTCGCCGTTCTCTTCTTCGCCTTCTTGCTCCACTTTGGTTTGAAACTTTATAAAAAGAACGTTCTCTCCTATTCAGAAGAAAACATTTCAAAGCAGTTGCTCGCTTCATTCTTACCGGAAAAATGGTTAAAGAGAAAGAAGTAAGAACAAACAATCAATGGCAAACAAAAAAGCGTAATCCTTTCGGATTACGCTTTTCTTTTGACTTTATTCAGTGCTTACTTAAACCAAGCGTTGACTTGACTCTTGTGTGTCTTAATCCAGTCATCGGCAGCTTGCTTAGCAGACTTACCGTTTTGGATATCCAACATAACAGATTGCATGTCTTCTTGGTTCCAGTGGAAGTTCTTCATTACCTTGTAAACATCTGGGTTCGTTGACTTCAAGTTCTTACGAACCACAGTCTTGATGGTTTCGTCACCACCCATCGTTCCCTTAGGATCTTGCAAGAACTTCAACTTGTACTTGTTGAACATCCAGTGTGGCGTCCAACCAGTCACAACGATTGGTTGCTTATTCTTGTAAGCCTTATCCAAGGCAGCCGTCATGGCACCTGATGATGAGGCCGTCAACTTCCAACCAGACAAGTTTGAATAAGTATCGATTGTCTTCTGTGCGGCAGTCATAACACCAGCACCGGCTTCAATACCAATAATTTGCTTATCAGCCTGGTTCGTCAAATCAGAGATTGAGTTAACGTCCATGTAGTCAGGAACAACTAGTCCAAGCTTAACGCCCTTCAAGTTCGTACCCAAGACATCCACTTGGTCCTTGTACTTCTTGTACATGGCCTTGTGTGTGTTTGGCAACCAAGCAGAAACCGTACCATCAATTTGCTTGTTAGCAACTGATTGCCAGTTAACTGCGTTATCCAATGGCGTTGTCGTTACATCGTAACCGTGTTGACGCATTGCTTCGGCCAAGACATTTGTTGAGGCAACTTCGGAATCCCATTCAACGTAGCCAAGGTTAACCTTCTTACCAGACTGTTGTGCAGCGGTGATTGAACCAGCAATACCAGAGATGGCAATGATGGCAACCATGGCCCATGCACCCCACTTGCGCCACTTTGGCAACTTTGGTGTGGTAACAGGGTCCGTGTTCATCTTTGAAACGAAACGGTCGATGATGATGGCCAAGATAACCAAGGCAATACCGTTAACGAATCCGGCACCAACATCGGCGTGTTGTACGGCAGAGAGGACACCACGACCAAGTCCTGGTGCACCAATCATTGAGGCCGTCACAACCATTGACAAGGCCAACATGATTGTTTGCTTTGAACCAGCAACAATTGAAGGCTTTGCAGAAGGCAATTCAAGCTTGAAAAGCTTTTGCCAAGTGGTTGAACCAAATGAATCGGCGGCTTCAACCAAGGCTTCTGGCACCTGCTTCATTCCCAAGTAAGTGAAGTTCACAACTGGTGGCAGTGCGAAGATCACTGATGAGAAAGTTCCAGGAACCATTCCGATACCGAAGAAGGCAACGGCTGGAATCAAGTAAACGAAGGCGGGCATCGTCTGCATGAAGTCCAGAATTGGCTTTACAACAGCGTAGGCCTTAGGTGACTTTGACGTCCAGATTCCCAAAGGAATTCCGATAATCAATGAAACCAATGATGAAGTGATGACCAAAGTCATTGTCTGCATCAAATCTGACCAGAGCCCCTGGTTGGCAATCAAGGCCAATCCAAGAACAATCAAAGTTGGCAAACCGTACTTCTTTGGTGTGGTAAACCAGGCCAAGAGAGCCAATGCAATGATGAAAACTGGCTGTGGGATGGCCGTCAAGAAGTTCGTCATGGCATCCATGAAGGCTTGTCCACCACTTTGGATGGCATCAAAGAAACCTGACCAGTTCTTCGTCATCCAGTTCACGCCATCTGAAACCCATTGGGCCAATGGTAATTTATCAATGGAGAATAAACTAGGCATTTGTTTGTCCGTCTCCTTCCGTTTGTGCTAAGGCTTCGATGACGGCACCACGAATAATGATTCCGCGCATCTTTTGGTCGTCATCAACGACAGCCACTGGTGAGTGGGCATCGTAGATGATTGGCATAATGTCAGCCACAAGCGTATCAGGCTTAACAATTGGCATATCTTCAATTACATCACGTAATGACAGCTTTTCCTTACGAGCCTTCACAGCGTTATCTGATGTTAAGTAGCCGGCAAACTTGCGCTTACCATCAACGGCAACCAAGCCAGAAACTTCTTCTTCAGACATACGGTGCAAAGCAACGTTAGGACCGTCTGAATCGATGTTCACTGTCAAACCAGGAATCATGATTGATTCCGCGTTCAAAACCTTTGAACGGTCAACGTCTTCAACGAAGTTTTCAACGTAGTCGTTGGCTGGGTTAGTCAAGATTTCTTCACCAGTTCCAACTTGTTGTAACTGACCATCCTTCATAATAGCAATACGGTCACCCAAACGAAGGGCTTCGTTCAAATCGTGGGTGATGAAGATAATTGTCTTTTGCACGTTTGCTTGCAAGTCCAACAATTCATCTTGCATTTCGTGACGAACCAATGGATCAAGGGCTGAGAAAGCCTCATCCATCAACAGAATGTCTGGGTCGTTTGTCAAAGCACGTGACAAACCAACACGCTGTTGCATACCACCTGAAAGTTGTGATGGGTATTGGTTCTTGAAAGAAATAAGCTTTGAATTTTCCAAGGCCTTTTCAGCACGCTTACGACGTTCTGCTGCAGGCACTCCCTGAATTTCCAAACCGTATTCTGTGTTTTCAAGAATGGTACGGTGGGGAAAGAGGGCGAAATTCTGAAAGACCATGGACATCTTCTTACGACGAATATCCAACATTTCTTTCTTGTTATAGTGGGTGATGTCTTTTCCATCCAAGATAATCTGGCCAGAAGTTGGTTCGATTAAACGGTTTAACAATCGAATCAACGTCGACTTTCCAGAACCTGAGAGACCCATGATAACGAAGATCTCCCCTTCGTTGACTTCAAGGTTGATGTCGTAAACACCAACCGTTGAACCAGTCTTCTCAAAGATTTCGTTCTTAGACTTATTCTCCTTAACCATCTTCAAAGCAGCTTTTTGCTTCTTACCGAAGATCTTGGTTAGGTGCTTCAGTTGCACTTTTGGCATAAATCCTCCTATAGTTGACTATCTCATTAATTTAAAATAAACTAACAAGTGACCACCTGCATAAAAAATCAGATGGGCAATAGTGACCACCTACTATCATACATAGATTGTCACTTTTTTTCAAATGAATATTAAATTTATGTGACATTTATTCAAGGACGTTATTTTATGCCTAAAATTAAAGAACCCCGTTATCATAAGATTGCCCAGGAAATTGCCGAAGCAATTGTTAATAAAAAATATGAAGTTGGACAAAAGTTACACGCTCGTTCAACACTCGCTGCCACCTTTGGTGTGTCCGCTGAAACAGCTCGTAAGGCCATTTCCGTCTTAGCTGATTTAGATATCGTCAAAGTCGTTCACGGTTCTGGCGTTGAAGTGATCTCTCGCGAGCGTGCCCGCGAGTTTCTTTCTCAAGCCAAGGAATCCCGCAACTTGCAGGAAACACACAGCCAAATTAAGGCATTGATTGCTAAGCAAAAAGAAGATTTAACAAACCTAGACGAATCCTTCTCCCTGCTTCTCGATCAAACCCAACGTGTGAACCAACATAATCCAATGTCGCCCTTTGAGTACATCCCCGAGCCAACATCGGATAAACTTAACTGTTCAATTGGCTCTTTAAATATCTGGCAAAACACTGGGGCTACAATCGTCGCCGTACTTCACGAAGAAGATTTAATCTTATCACCTGGCCCCTACGCCAATATCCAGCCCGGTGACACGATCTACTTTGTCGGAACGGAAAAAACGGTTGAGGCCATCCAACAGTTCTTTGAAGGCACATCAGCTAATTAAAGTAAACAAAAAAAGCAGACCAGCTGGTCTGCTTTTTTATATGTTTTTTAGTCGATTTTTATAAATCTGACTTTCACTTTCGTAACCTGGCTTTTCAAGCAAAGCGAACATCGCTGTCTTATATGCCTCAACACCCGGTTGATTGAATGGGTTAATCCCAAAGAGATAACCTGAAATGGCTACTGACATTTCGAAGAAGTAGATTAATTCTCCCAAAGTCTCTTCATCTTGCTTCGCTATTCGAACAACTAGGTTTGGAACCCCACCATCAACGTGGGCAATGGCCACACCGTCGGCAGCAGTCTGATTGACTTGATCGAGGGTCTTCCCCTCAAGGTATGCCAAGCCATCCGCATTCTCAGGCGTCTTAGGCACATCAATATCAGATGCAACCTGATCAACACGTACAACCGTTTCAAAGAGGTCACGACGCCCTTCTTGAATGTATTGACCGAAGGAGTGAAGGTCAGTTGAGTAGTTGGCTGATGAAGGATATATTCCCTTCAAATTCTTGCCCTCTGACTCACCCATCAGCTGCTTCCACCATTCAGCGAAATACTGGAGTGATGGCTCCCAAGAAGCTAAAATTTCAGTCGTATAGCCCTTATCATAAAGAATACGACGAGAAGCAGCGTACTGAAGGGCAGCGTTCTTGCTTAAATCAGTCGAACAATAGTTCTCTTCACCCTTTTCAGCACCAGCAAGAACTGCCTCGATATCAATTTCTGCCACCGCCATTGGCAGTAAGCCTACCGCTGTTAAGACGGAGAAACGTCCACCAATGCCATCAGGAACAACTAGCGTTTCATAGCCAGCCGTATCGGCCTCCTCCCGCAAAGTTCCCTTTTCTTTATCAGTGGTGGCAATAATACGGTCAACCGCACCATCACGGCCATAACGTTCTTCTAAGGCCTGCTTGAAGAAACGAAAAGCCAAGGCAGCCTCCGTCGTCTGACCCGACTTTGAAATGACATTAACCGAAAAGTCCTGGTCGCCAATCACTTGCAGTAACTGCTGCAAAGCCATGGCTGACAAATTATTACCAGCAAAGTAAATCTTAGTACCATCTTCGACTAGGTCGTTGTACCAAGGTGACTTCATGAAGTCCAGAGCCATCTTAGCGCCAAGGTACGAGCCACCAATTCCAATAACAACCAAGACTTTTGATTGATTCTGTACCTTTTTAGCCAAGCGCTGAATCTTTTGCAGCTCCTGCTGATTAAAGTTCGACGCCCAGTTAACCCAATCAGTATAGTCAGAACCAGCACCCTTCTTTTCAAAAAGCAGCTGCTGCGCCATGGCCAACTGTGGCTTTAACTCTTCATATTCATGCTCTTTAATAAAAGATTGAACACCGTGTGAATCAAATTGAATTGCAGTCATGAAAGACCCCTTTAGCATTTTCAATGCTTATTATTCTTATTCGAACCATTTAAAAAAATTTTTTAATCGTTTTGCACTGGTTGTCCAGCTAACTCGAGTGGAATTTCCTTCTTCGTTTCGGAAGTACCAGGCAAATACTTAGCCTTCAAGTTCACAGCAATGTGTGACAGTACATCTGTATCTGACGAATCGGGCTTCTTTGACAAAGTTGGTGCTTCCATCAAAGACAAGCTCTTATTTGATTTAGTCCAGAATGTCGTTAAGGCTGCAACCTGCACCTTAGCTTTGATTTTTTCATCCTTAATAGCAAGCGTTGAAGCACCTGACAAAGTCGTACCGGCCTTATAATCATGTGCGTGACGCTCCTTCAAAACCTGATCAACCATTTTCAAAGTCTTTTGGAAACGTTCGGTCTTGTCCGTATAATCGGCAGCACCGTTAATAACTGTCAGGAAGAGATGGCCGTCCTGGTCCTTTACAACACCTGTATAAGAGGCGCCTGATTCAGGTGTTGATCCTGTTTTCAATCCCAACATTTGCAAGTTATTTGGATTATCCAAGTTCGCTTCCATGTTGGCAAAGGAGGTTCCAAAGTCTGACGCCTGTGAAACCTTTGTCTTCTGATTCTTGGTATAGGTCAAGTTAGCCGATTCCGTTAACTTCATCAAATCAGGATCCATACTCAAAATCTTCATGGCAATCTGTGCAACCTGCGTGGCTGAAGCATGGTTATAGGCCGATGATGATGAAGAAGTAATCTCGTTCTCAAAGGCATCCCCATTCTTTTGACCAGCACCGTTGTACCAGGCAGAACCAGTCAAATTCAAATCCTTAGCCCAACCTTCAAGGGTGGCCTGATCCTTGCTTGAATCACCGGATAGGAATGTGACCAATGCAAAGGCGGCATCGTTGGCTGAATTTGTAAACATCGCGGTGTACAAATCCTTGACCGACACCTTATCGCCAGCCTTGATATCCAAGTGAGAGTATAGCGAATCGCTTTGACTTGAAAGGTCAGCGTTCGATGGAATCGTTACCTGGTCAGTCCAGTCAATTTTCTTTTCCTGAATGGCCTTTAACACACCATATGCGACTAGCATTTTCGATTGCGAAGCAATTGCCACCTGCTTATTGGCATCCTTTTCTCCAATAATCTGACCGGTTGTCAAATCAACAACCAAGCCAGACTTAGCATCAACTGAAAGCTGCACGGGTTCTTCCGTCTTACCAGTTGATTGGACCACTGTCTTATGAACATGTGGCCAAAAAATTGCAGTCAAAATAAAGGTCAGCGACAAAAGGAAAAAGGCAAGGGCAAACCACTTATTGCGGCTTCCCTTCTTCACTTGCTTCACCTGATTCAATTTAGATTGCTTCTTTTTCTTAAACATTCACTTCTTCTTTTTCTTGTTGCTTTGGCAAAGTAATAATAAAGGCCGTTAAATCTTCAGTCGATTCAGCATGAACTTGCCCATGGTGCTTATCAATAACACCCTTCACAATGGATAAGCCAAGCCCTGTTCCACCCGTTTTTGTATTACGAGAGGACTCAACCCGGTAAAAACGGTTAAAGAGCTGGTTGAGAGAATTTTCAGGAATAGCAGGTCCATTGTTAACAACACGAATCTCAACCTGATCACCCGGTTTTTCCTGTGCCGTTAACTTAATAAAGGAGGCACCCTGTCCATACTTCAAGGCGTTTTCGACCAAATTAATCAACACACGGGCAAGTTTTTCTGAATCACCAGCCATTACAATGAGCTCTGGTGCTAACTGGGTGGTCAAACGAATGCCCTTTTTCTCCGCCTCAACCGCATAATTCGCCAATACTTGGTCAAAAAGATCGCCCAGTGAAAAGTCGGATACATTCAATGTAATCTGCGATGACTGTAACTTGGCAAACTCAAAGAGATCCTCAACCAAGACTTTCATCTGGTTGGCCTTATGGTAGGCCGTTTCAAGGTACTTCTTTTCATCTTCAGGACGCATTGCCGTAGTAGGCGTCACAACCAATCCTAAATACCCAATGATAGCTGTCAAAGGCGTTCGCAAATCATGGGAGATGTTCGTCATCATCTCTTCCTTAGAAGCAGCCATTTGGAGCTGTTCCTGGTGTTCTGCTTCAAACTGTGACTGGGTTAATTCGAACAATTCCTTAATCTGTCGGTCAATTGGCCCCTTCAACTTACCTGGTAAGTCGACGCTTTCTTCTTGCTCAATGGCTGATTGTAGCTCCACCATTAATCGTGTCAAACGACTTTCTTTAACTGCCTGTCGGATAACAAATACCAAGAGCAGTAAAGTTAAAAGACCCGTGAAAAGGCAAAAAGAAGGCCAACTAGTCCATGATGACCAGCTGGGCCTTTCTTTTAAGATGTCAAAGAAAAGCACCCAACCCGCAGCTAGGATAAAACCAATTCCGAAAATCATTTTAATAATGGATTGGCAGATAATTTTTGCTTTTTTGACCATATTAGTTCACTTCAATTTTATACCCAACACCCCAAACGGTTTGGATTACCTGATCACCATTCGTAGCTTCTTCAAGCTTATCACGAAGGTGTGAGACATGGACCATAACCGTCTTAGCTGAAACAACGGACTCTTGCTGCCAAACACGTTCAAAGATATCGTCAGCAGAGAAAACACGGTTTGGGTGTGACGCCAAAAGGTAAAGAATACCGAATTCAAGGGCTGTTAGGTTAACCAATTCACCAGACGCAGTTTTAACATCATGAGAATCCTTATTAATTACCAATGAAGCAACGTTCAAAACGTCAGGCTTTTGTTCTTGAACGACGTTTTGAGAACGGCGAATCAAAGAACGGATACGAGCCATTACTTCCAATGGGTTAAAAGGCTTCGTTACGTAATCATCGGCACCAGAAATCAAGCCTTGAATCTTGTCCATATCAGATGACTTAGCAGACAACATCAAAATTGGCATGTGGGTATCCTTACGAACTTCCTTCAACACGTCAAATCCTGTCATGTTTGGCATCATGATATCCAAGACCATCAAAGCAATATCAGGGTTCGTATTGAACTTTGACAAAGCTTCCTTACCGTCTTTAGCGATAATGGCTTCGTAGCCTTCATTCTTCAGATAAATTTCGAGTAATTCAGCGATCTCTTGATCGTCATCAACAACTAAAATCTTCATGATTAGCCTCGCTTCTGATTCTCTTGCTTCTCATTTTCCTGTCGCAAACGTTCCTGTTGTGCAAGCTTTGAAATAGCTAAGACACCACCACGCTTCAATCCGGCGTAACGACGGTTAACGAAGTATAGTGCCCAAGCGATGAAGAACATCAAACCGTTACCCCATACAGGCAAGACTGGGTTTAATGCTGCTGGCAAGTAAAGGAAGGCTGTAAAGCCACCAATCCAAAGTAATGCAACAATAATCAACATTAACCAACTAGGAATCTTTTTCTTACTTTGGTCTTCATTAGGATTTGGAATAAAGCGTTGCATCGCCATCGTATAAATAGCGCCACCCCAAAGAGAGAGCAAAATGATTGATGAAACACCAATACCTTCAGAACCTGACTTAGACCCTGAGAATCCCATGGTTACCGTGAAGAAACCAGTCAAGAACATAATCAACACAAGGGCTGTATCTCCGGCTAAAAATCCAAATGAGTAATCATGGAAACCCTTTGCCAAGGCAACGGGGTTCAAGTAACGATTCAAAGTTTCTGCTGGTGTCCCAAAGAGTTGCGCAGCAGTGTGTCCAAGTTTTTGACCTTCGGCCAACTGTTGTTCAACTTCGCCCAGGATTTCTTCCTTCTTTTCTTCGCTAATCTTATCGCTATCAGCCAAGCCCTTTTCCAAGTGGAAAAGGAAATCCTGGTTCTTCTTTGTTAATTTATGTTCGACTTCTGTCATCGTCTCACCTTTTTCTAAATATTAAACGTTGAATAGGAATTCCATGATGTCACCATCTTGGACAACGTATTCCTTACCTTCAGAACGCAAACGGCCAGCTTCCTTAACAGCCTTTTCTGAACCGTACTTATCCAAATCATCGAATGAGAAAGTTTCAGCACGGATGAAACCACGTTCAAAGTCGGAGTGAATAACACCGGCTGCTTGAGGTGCCTTGTAGCCAGCCTTAAATGTCCAAGCACGCGTTTCCTTTTCACCAGCAGTGAAGAAAGTGCGCAAATCAAGCAAGTGGTATGCTGAACGAATCAACTTATCCAAACCTGGTTCTTCAACACCTGCCAATTCCAAGAAGTCCGCCTTTTCGTCGTCATCCAACTGGGCGATTTCTTCTTCGGCTTCAGCTGACAAAGCAATCACTTCGGCGTGTTCGCTGTCCGCGAATTCCTTAATCTGCTTGTAGTAAGGAGAGTTTTCAGGGTCGCCCATGTCATCTTCGGCGATGTTTGCAACATAAAGCGTTGGCTTTGATGTCAACAAGAACAATCCCTTCACAACAGCTTGCTCCTCTTCTGAGAAGTCAATTGAACGAACGGCCTTACCTTCTTCAAGGACTGGCTTAATCTTTTCAAGAACCGCAGCTTCGGCCTTAGCAGTCTTGTCAGAACCCTTAGCCGCACGGGCGACTTTGGCATAGCGCTTTTCAACGGCTTCCAAATCAGCCAAAACCAATTCAGTGTTGATGGTTGCGATATCATCCAATGGGTCAACCTTACCGTTAACGTGAATGATTTCATCGTCGTCAAAGGCACGAACAACGTGCACAATGGCGTTTACTTGACGGATGTTTTCCAAGAACTTGTTTCCAAGGCCTTCACCCTTTGATGCACCCTTCACAATTCCAGCAATGTCAGTGAATTCAAAAGTCGTAGGCACAACCTTATCGGCTGGAATTAATTCTTGAATACGTGCCAAACGCTTGTCAGGCACTTCAACGATTCCCACGTTTGGTTCAATCGTTGCGAAGGGGTAGTTGGCCATTTCGGCCCCGGCCTTCGTAATTGCGTTAAAAAGTGTTGATTTTCCGACGTTAGGTAAACCAACGATACCAGCTGTTAAAGCCATGTTATCAGTCCTTTCCTTTGACTAATCTTCTTTGTCATCTGCCTTCTTTAAGACCTTTTTCAGGCGCTTATCGAAGTTAAATCGGGTCAACATAATTGTCCGCTCACAAGCTGAGCAGGTCAACTTAATGTCAGCCCCCATTCGGTTAATAATCCAGGCATTAGTACCACAAGCATGTGGCTTTTTCATTTCAACCAAATCACCTAGACCGTAATCTTTTTGATCAACCATGATTAATCCACCTCAATGGCTAAAATTTCTAGAATACGTTCCAAATCGCGGTTGGAAACGTAGTTAATTTCAATCTTTCCAGAACCCTTTTTACCGGCGTTCACCTTCACCTTTGTCCCGAACTTATCCTCTAAGCGTTGGGCCAAGTCTTCGACAAATGGTGATGGCTTCTTTTCTTCCTTCTTAGGCTTGTCACCTGCGTTGACCCGCTTAACCAGGGATTCGACCTGACGAACGTTCAAGCCATCCTTCAAGATAGCTGAAACAACCGCATTCATCTGTGACTCTTTTTCAAGGCCAAGTAATGCGCGAGCCTGTCCCATGGACAACTGCCCCTGCTGAACGAGTTCCTGAACGTTATCTGGTAACTTCAAGAGACGCAAAGCGTTCGCCACCGTTGCACGCTCTTTCCCAACACGGCTAGCTAGCTTCGACTGAGTCAAATCAAGCTGTGCCATCAAGTTGGCGTATGCACGGGCCTCTTCGATTGGATCCAAGTCATCACGCTGCAAGTTTTCAATCAAGGCTAAGGTTGCCATCGTTTCGTCATTGCTCTCACGAACAATGGCCGAAATCGTCTTCTTTGACAAAGTCTTGCTTGCGCGGAACCGACGTTCTCCGGCGATGATTTCATACTTAGCACCGGCCTTACGAACGATGATTGGCGTTAGCAAACCATTTTCCTGAATTGACTGGGCTAATTCCTTGATTGACGCTTCATCAAAATGAAGGCGTGGTTGGAATGGGTTGGCTTCAATCTTAGCCAATGGCAAGTCAATGACTTTTTCACCGGCTTCAACTGTTCGCGTAATTGTTTTTGAATGTTCTAATGCTTGTTTGGAAATCCCATTCGACCCAAAAAGTGAATCCATGTTCTTTCCCAAGCCAGATTTTTGCTTAGCCATACTGCGCAATGACCTCCTTGGCAAACTCCGTGTACAATTTAGCACCCGTTGATTTTGGATCAAAGTCGATGATGGCTTGACCATATGATGGCGCTTCAGACAATCGAACAGAACGCGGAATAACTGTATCGTAAACACGGTCTTCAAAGTAAGAACGAACCTGTTCGGATACTTGCTTACCCAAATTGGTACGGCCGTCATACATTGTTAATAAGATACCGGCCATTTCAAGATCAGGATTCAATCCCTGACGAACCAATTCGATTGTGTTAATCAACTGTCCTAATCCTTCCAAAGCGTAGAACTCAGTCTGCACTGGAATCAAAACAGCATCGGCAGCGGTAAAGGAATTAATCGTTAACAGTCCCAAGGAAGGTGGGTTATCAATGATAACGTAATCGTAATTTCCTTGAACCTTAGAAAGCGCCTTTGACAAACGGTACTCCCGTTCTTCCATATCGACCAACTGGACTTCGGCTTCTGAAAGCTGAATTGTTGTTGGAATAATGTCTAAGCCTTCTGACGAAGAAGCCATAATGGCATCTTGAACAGGAAAATCGTTCACCAAAACATCGTAAATATCATGTTCCAATTCAGATTTATCAACTCCGACACCCGATGAAGCGTTCCCCTGTGGATCAGCGTCCACCAAAAGAACCTTCTTACCAGCCTTTGCTAAAGCTGCCGAAAGGTTAATACTGGTTGTCGTCTTACCGACACCACCCTTTTGATTTGCTAATGCAATGATTTTCGCCACAATAAGGCTCCTTTACTACAAAAAATCTTAGAGAGGTTTCTTCGTTGGTGTTCCAGCCTGCCGAGGATACTTCTTAGGCGTCTTAGACACTTTTTCGACCACTTGAATCACACGTGGATCACCATTTGGCAATTCAAAGGCTTTTTCAGAAACTAACTTTCCGCCCAAAGTCGCCAAAGCCTTCTTACCAGCCGACATTTCCTCTTTACCAGCAGAACCCTTCATCACAAGGAATTCCCCACCAATTTTTACAAATGGCAAAGTATATTCAGCCAATACCTGAGTTCGAGCAACGGCGCGAGCCGTTGCATAATCAAAGGATTCACGTAAGTTTAAATCTTTACCTAAATCTTCGGCACGGCCGTGAATCACGGTTACGCCTGTCAAATCAAGCTTCGTGACCATTTCCTTCAAGAAGTTTACGCGCTTATTCAACGAGTCAACCATCGTTACTTGAAGGTTAGGCAAGGCAATCTTTAAAGGCAAAGCGGGAAATCCTGCTCCAGAACCAACATCAATTAAAGTTGGTTCCCCTACCTTTAGCTTTGGAATTTCTAAGGCCAAAGTCAACGAATCATAGAAGTGCTTTAAATAAACTTCCTTTTTCTCCGTGATGGCCGTCAGGTTGAAAGACTGGTTGGCCAAAACGAGTTCGTTGAAGTAGGTCTCGAACTGTTCCATTTGCTTATCTGAAAGGCTTAAACCAGCTTCTTCCAGCATTTTTTTGAATGTTTCTTGGTCCAAAATCTTCCTCCAAACCAGGCCAATTGTCCCTAGTTTACTAATATTAAGAATACCTAAAAAAGCCCTGATAATCAAGGTTCTAAAGACCTTTTATATACAAAAAAACCTGGACAAAAGTCCAGGTTGTATGTATGCCCTCGGTGGGAGTCGAACCCACACGGTGTTGCCACCACTGGATTTTGAGTCCAGCGCGTCTGCCAATTCCGCCACAAGGGCAATATAAAGTATAAATACTTTATTAGGGCGGTAGAAGGGGATCGAACCCTCGCATGCTGGATCCACAAACCAGTGTGTTAACCACTTCACCACTACCGCCATGGCAGGGATAGAGGGAATCGAACCCCCATCAACGGTTTTGGAGACCGCTATTCTACCATTAAACTATATCCCTAAGATTAGTATAATAAAATCAGTCTGATAACTGAACAACATGCTAGGGACTTGCACCCTATCAAACACTACTGTGCACGCTGTAAAAATAAAAAAAGAGATTTTAAATGGACGATACAGGGATCGAACCTGTGACCCCCTGCTTGTAAGGCAGGTGCTCTCCCAGCTGAGCTAATCGTCCGAAAGAATGGAGAAGAAGGGATTCGAACCCTCGAAGCGGCGTCAACCGCTTACACGGTTTCCAACCGTGCTCCTTAAGCCTGACTCGGACACCTCTCCAAAACTCTTTTTCATTTTTATATGTACAGGCATCGCATCGTCCTATCCTCGCAGCCAGCGTTCCGGCAACTACTTTTGGCGCTAAAGAGCTTAACTTCTGTGTTCGAGATGGGAACAGGTGGTTCCTCTTTGCCATCGACACGACA
>NZ_JACOFN010000004.1 GCF_028764065.1 Fructobacillus sp. CRL 2054 | reverse complement strand
AACTTGTGCAACAACTATTTTTATGAGTTTTGCTGGTGATTATCAAGCAAAACTTGATAACCGCTTGTCCCTCGCAAGGAACAATAATTAGTATACCGGCATTGACCCGTTCGGTCAATGCTTTTTTCGAAGAAAATTAACGAATATTCTAAAGCCGAATGAGGGGCAAAGAGAGATATAAAATGTTTGTTTTTACCCTTTCATTTCATCCCTTTAATCAATTTATCGATTTCTTCCTTCGTTTCATTCCAGTTATCATTGTAAATGACGGTGGCATGACCTTCCATATTAGTTGGTAGCTCCAAGTCACGTTTAAATTCAGCCGAGTTCAAACGTTTCTCAATTGCTGCTTCATCATCCCCACGTCCAACTAAACGTTCCTTTAATATAGAAGCGTTTGATACTGTGATATACCAGAGGCAGACTTTACCACCCAGCACCTTGCGGTACGTTTCGCCACCCTTTGTATCTAAAACGATGCTAACCAAATGTTTTTTTTGCCATCCCCGCTCCAATCCTTCCATAGAAGAACCATAACGGTTGCCAGCATACTCAACTTGTTCAAGGTAGTGGTTTTCCGGAAAAGTCGTAGCAGTCTCAAAATAGTAGTCCACACCATCCACTTCCCCTTCACGCTTAGGACGGGTTGTATGGGTGATTACTTGTGGAATCTGCCACTTTTCTTCTATATAAGAAGCAACAGTACTTTTACCAGCTCCAGCCGGTCCCATTAAAACAATCACGTGCTTTTCCATTGACCAATCTCCTCTCAACTCGCATCATTTTACCATTAAAAGAATCGACAAGCCATTTCTTAACTGCTACAATTAAGTGATAAATTAGAAAAAAGTGAGAATTTTTAAATATGAACTTACTAAAACGAGCCTTTCAACGGGAATCCGTTGAAGGCTACCTTGAAAAAGACGGACAAATGGCCCGCGTTCTTTCAACGAAGGATTTGATTGGTTTAGGTGTCGGAACCGTGATTGGTTCTGGTATCTTTATCCTTCCCGGCCACGAAGCAGCCAACCACGCTGGTCCTGCCGTTGCCATCGCCTTCCTATTAGCTGCACTTTTCTCCGGTATCTGTGGAATGGCCTTCGCGGAATTCTCTTCTGCTATGCCAGTTGCCGGTTCGGCTTATTCATATGGATCGGTTATCTACGGTGAAATCATCGGGTGGCTCCTTGGTTGGTCACTCATCCTTGAATACTTCCTGGCTGTTTCAGCCATTGCGACTGGTTTCGCCGCTTACCTGAACTCACTTCTTGGACAAATGGGTATGCCATTACCTACTAACCTACAGGTGGGACCTGACCAAGGCGGCCTTGTGAATCTCTTAGCCGTTCTCGTTATCTTAGTTTCAACCTTCATTCTTTTTGCGGGCTTGTCCCAGTCCAAAAAAGTCGAGAACGCCGGCGTTATCTTGAAGATTGCTATCATCTTACTTTTCATCATCGGTGGTCTTTTCTTCATTAAACCTACTAACTACGCCGACTTTTACCCTAAGCAATTCCAAACAGGGCTTTGGGGGCTTGGTGGAATTACCGCAGCGACTGCTTCCATCATCTTCTCCTTCCTTGGATTTGATACAATTGCTGCTCATGCAGCCGAAGTAAAGAACCCAACGAAGACAATGTCGCGCGGAATTTTGGGAACGGTTGTCATCTCTTCAACCCTCTACACGCTCTTCGCCATCGTTTTGACGGGAATCGTTAACTATAAGAAGCTTGGGGTTGATGATCCCGCAGCCTTTGCTTTACAAACAATTAAGCAAACACAGTTCTCAGTGGTCATTACAATTGGTGCTTTGATTGGTATGTTTACCGCCATCCTGGCCTTGATTTTCGCCTCATCCCGTCTCGCTTACTCATTCGGACGTGACGGCTTGATGCCAAAGGGACTTGGAAAAGTGAACAAGAACCACTTACCACAAAACGCCATCATCTTAGCCGTTGTCGTGGAAACGGTACTTGCCGGATTCATCCCACTTTCAACTTTGACAAACTTGATTAACATCGGCACTTTAACTGCCTTTATGTTTATCACCTTTGGGGTGCTCTTCCTACGAAAGCGTCAGGATTTGCAACATACAGGATTCAAGATGCCATTCTACCCAGTGCTTCCAGCTCTGGCTGCCGGATTGTCTCTCTTCTTGATTATCCGTCTCCCAATGATTACCTTGAAGCTCTACGCTATCTGGGTTGTCATCGGACTACTCTGGTACTTCTTCTACGGTATGAAGCATTCAACTATCTCATCAAAGAAAAACAAGTAAACAAAAAGCGATACCAAATGGTATCGCTTTTTTATGTGCTTATAACTCAACTGGATCTTGGTTAGCAACCAAAC
Organism: Fructobacillus sp. CRL 2054; assembly: GCF_028764065.1. GTDB lineage: Bacteria > Bacillota > Bacilli > Lactobacillales > Lactobacillaceae > Fructobacillus. Next base: position 102,655 of record NZ_JACOFN010000004.1, on the reverse strand, counting down.
GAGCATAAGCCTCTGGCTCTAACTCGTTCAAGATTGGCTTAATCTTTTCAATCACTTGAGCATAATCAAATTCTTCGTCATAGAGAACTTGCGCTTCTTTCAAAGCATCGCCCATGCGTACGTTTTCAACGGCGTAGCGAGAAGCATACTGCAACAAGGCAACGGCCAGGTCAGCCTGTTCGGCAACAACTTTGGCATCTTCTTTCAAAGTGTCCAAATCAGATGACACAATGTTCACCTGACGCTGAACGGCATCCAAATCAACACGGGAAGCGTTGACCGCATCATCCAAGCGAGTCATTTCATCAGACATGGCAAAGAAGTGGTCCAAGAACAACTTTGGTAGGCCAGGTAGGTCGCGGCGCTCCAAAGAACGCTTCAAATCCTTTAATTCATCAATGTAAGCAATTGAATACTTCTTAGCCGACTTCAAGGCTGGCTGGAACTCCTCAATTTGCTTATACATGGCCACTTGATCTTGGTCAAGTTCGCCCATCAGAGTCAACCATTTCTGTTGACGCTCACAAGCATCCGAATAGGTCATTGTCTTATCAGACAAGGCAGATGATACTTCCTTTTGCCCAGCAACAAGGTCTTCAATTTCCTTAGCGTATTCCTGTTGCTGACCCTCTTCATCGTGGGTCAACTGGAAGCGAGCTTTCAAGTAGGCTAGTTCAATCATCAAAGAGTGGTTTTGCTCGGAGATACGGTCAAAGGCTTGCTTGACCAAATCCTGTTGCTTGAAGTAACGGTCATAGGCATCCAACTCAAATTGCAACTTATCATAGAGCGCTTGAATCTGCTTATTCAAACCCAACTGCAAGTCCGTTGCTTCCTTGATTTTCAAATCTTTCAAGGCCGCTAAGGCTGCCATACGGTCTGCATCGACTTTATCCAAATCCGCTTGGATAGCGTCGTCATCAAAGACAACACCCCGGGCCTCTAGCTTCGCCTTTCCGTCCACAATTTCCTGTACTTGATCAAGGTACTTACCATTAATCGCGTTAAAAATCACTGGAACAGATTGAAGGTAATGGGTCATCTGACCGGCTTCCATTCCCAAGGCCTCAAAGGCCTCGGAAGCCTTCAATGCTTCACCGTCTTCTACTAATTGCTTATATTCACGATACGAATCTTCGCCCTGCTTAACAAAGTCTGTCAAAGCTGCTGCCGCTGGACCGAAGTTTTCAGGTTCTTCAGCAATTCGCTTCAAAATCGTATCACGTTCATCGTGTAACTGTTCAATAGCAGCGTGATGACGGTCGTTTTGCTTGTACAAGTTATCTAAGCCATCCTTGATACTTGCCTGAACCTGTGCCGCTTCCTTGGTCAAAGCCAATAAGTGACGGAGAGCACGCTTTGTTCCCCAGACGTTCAAGCCACCCGTCTTTGATTCCGCAGATGCATGTTCTTGGTCAATTTTGGCAAAAAGTGTCTTCTTTAAATAGGAATATTGTCCTTGAATTGTTTCGTATTCCTTCAAGGCCTGCCCAGAAAGCGAAATCTTTCGCGCATCTGCAATCATCTTTTCCACGTGTTCATTTAAGAGAGCTTTTTTTGCCAGCTCAAAGTCGGCCACCTGCCCTGCTGCTTTACGCTGTTCCAAGATTGCCCAGGAAACAGCAGCAAAGACAGCTAGTACAAGAATGATTCCGATGATGATCCACATTGGTTGTATCCTCTTCTCTTCAGTATATGCTAGTATCAACTTTACACTATTTCGACTAGCCTGCCCCTTTTGAGGGCATCTTTTAGACTTTTCTTAACTTTTTTATAGAATAAAAAGTTAATTTTGCTTCTCCCAACCAAGACAAGGTTTGCCTTCTCCCCTTAATCCTGCTATACTTATGAAAGTTGTTTATTGAGTAGCAGTAGGCAAAGAAGCGCGTCAACAACGTCTCGAATCGTTAGTAAGGGCATAGCTACTGTCCCTGAGAAACGTAAATTTTTGACGCTGCACGCATCTGGTGCTTACCCTTCAATGTACAGCAAAATACATTTTGGAGGACATATATTATGTCACGTTATACTGGACCAAAGTGGCGTGTTTCACGTCGTTTAGGTGTTTCACTTTCAGGAACTGGTAAGGAATTGGCACGTCGTGCCTACGCCCCTGGTGACCACGGACAAGGTCGTCGCGGTAAGGTTTCTGAATATGGTGTTCAACTTCGCGAAAAGCAAAAGTTGCGCTTTACTTACGGTTTGACTGAACGTCAATTCCACGGTTTGTTCAACAAGGCTGGTAAGATCCGTCAAGGTACTCACGGTACTAACTTCATGATCTTGCTCGAACGTCGTTTGGACTCATTGGTTTACCGTCTTGGTTTGGCAACTACTCGCCAACAAGCACGTCAATTGGTAAACCACGGCCACATCTTGGTTGATGGCAAGCGCGTTGATATCCCTTCATACGAAGTGGTACCTGGCCAAGTTATCTCTGTTCGCGAAAAGTCAAAGAACATTGTTCCTATCCAAATCGCTGTTGAATCAGTTGTTTCACGTCCACAATTCGTTGAATTTGACGCTGAAAAGTTGGAAGGTAAGCTTGTTCGTTTGCCAGAACGCGAAGAACTTGATGCCGACATCAACGAAGCATTGATCGTCGAATACTACAACCGTTTGGGATAATCTTTTATATCATTTGGTTGTACAAAAAAGCCAGTGCTTTCTGCACTGGCTTTTTTCTTTGCCATTAAATAACTAGGAGAATATGATGAAAGAACAAACCAGTTATCAAGACCTTTATAAGAGTCAAGACTACCAAACAGCTTTGGCAGCCATCAAGAAAAACCACCAAGATGAAGCAAAGTTAAGGGACTTCTTTAACCTCAGCTCCTACTACAAGAAACTACACCAAGCCATTGCGGCTGGTTCAACATCCGGTATTCACGCCCCTGTTCGTGGAAACTCCGGCAAGAGCCTTGGCGGCTTCTACTTCCACCACGACTTTGAAAACATTCGTGGCTATGAAAGTCTGAACCAATTCCAAGCTTGCTACCGTATCTTCAACCGTATGAAGGACGAACACCCTGAATATTCTGATAACGAGGCAATCGCAGCTTCTTTTGTCTCACAAGAAAAGCAAAACATTACTCGCGTCGATCTAATCGAGCACATCATTTTGCATTACTTCATTTTGAAGGAACAAAACGCAACGGCCGATGAGGTACAGCACTCTGGCTTCCAGTCCCTTTGCCAAAAACTCGATTCACTTAATCAGCCAAAGACTTCTTATGACGTCAAGCTAAAGGCCGAAGTTGAAAAGCGACAGGTACCGGCTGAAGAAATTCAACAATTGGTCAAGGAAATGAAGGACAACCTTCCAAAGTAAACAATCTTAAATAATGGCACATAAAAAGTCGAACCCACGGGTTCGACTTTTTCATTTATAGCTTACTTATCCAAGAACTTCTTGATAGCTGCGCCCAAGCGCTTCATTCCTTCGCGGATGGTATCGTCATCAACGTTAGAGAAGTTCAAACGCATGGTTCCAGATTCGCTGTCACCAGCATAGAATGGTTCACCGGGAACAAAGGCAACACCCTGCTTGGCACATTCGTTGAAGAGGGCCATCGTATCGATGTCTCCTGGGACCTGACACCAGATGAACATTCCACCCTCTGGGTTTGAATGCTTAACACCGGCTGGAAATTCTGATTCAATCAAGGACTGCATCAATTCAAAACGGTGCTTGTAAAGAGCAGAAATCTTTTCGATATGCTTGTTCACATCGTTGTTCTTCAAGTAATCCGCAACCAAGTACTGTGAGAAGTTGTCCGAGTGCAAATCTGCCATTTGCTTCATCAAAGTGAAGTTAGTGATGAAGTCTTCGCTAGCCACAACGAATCCCAAACGGAAACCAGGTGCCAAAATCTTTGAGAAGGAGGACATGTAGATAACATTGCCTGTCTTATCAAAGGCCTTCAAAGGTGGAACCGCTTCCCCTGAGTAACGGATAGCGCCATATGGGTCATCTTCCAAAATTGGCACACCGTATTGATCGGCCAATTCAACGAATTGCTTACGACGCTCGACGGGCATTGTACGACCAGTTGGGTTTTGGAAAGTTGGGATGGTGTAGATCAACTTTACTTCAGGATGGGCCTTCAAGGCTTCTTCCAAGGCGTCCATACGCATACCATCTTCATCCATTGGTACCGTGACAATCTTTGCACCAAATGAACGGAACACATCAACCGTACAGAGGTAAGTTGGTGCTTCAACAAAAACCGTGTCCCCTTCGTCGATGAACATCTTAGCAATTTGCTCGATGGCCTGTTCAGAACCAGTACTGATGGCAATGTTTTTCACGCCGGCTTCGATTTGGCGAGGCTTCAAGAAATTCTTTGCTACTTCGTTACGGAGAGCTGGCAATCCGGCTGATTCACCGTACTGCAACGCTGCAGCGCCCTGGTTATCAAAAACGCGGTTAGCTGAAGCGCGAAAGTCTTCAACAGGGAAAAGTTCGGCGGCAGGCAAACCTCCCGCCAACGAAATGACTTCTGGGTTCGCTGCTGCATCCAAAATGGCGCCCAGCGTATCGTTCTCAGTGTTTGGTAAGTGCGTTGAGTATTTAAAAGTCATAACATTACTTCCTTTTCCATTAATATGATTAAATTCTAACACTTTTCTCATTTTTATCAAATGTTATTTACAAAATGACAAAAGGCACGGACTTTGTAACCATCCGCTTTTTTCCGTATAATAGGGTAAAGATAAACCAAAGGAGAATGCTCATGGACGTCAACGAACGACTTGAACAAAATCAAAATGGAACTGGACCAAGTTTAAAGCCAGACGAAAAGCGTCTCTACCTAGGAAACTTCCGTGAGCGTGTCATCCTGGCAATTAAAGGTTCACAATTAGAATCAGATGCCAGTAAAGCAGCCCTTGCAGATAAGATGAAGGCCTATCCTGACGCCACACTAACGATTGACCAGGACCTGGCCGGAGCCGATTATATCGACTATCTACAACTGGCTATCAAATCAGGCAATCCCTACTCACTACTTTCAAACAATGAACGTTCTAAACAGACAGCAGACCCTTACGCCTTGGTTCTAGCTGCTAAAACCGCTGTTAATATCGATAACATTGAGATTTAATTCTTCCTTGACCGGCTCTTGCTGGTCTTTCTTTTATCATTTAACAATTCCATTTAGAAAGGAGACGCCATGCCTGCCCAAAAGCCATTAGCCTACCGGATGCGGCCAAAGCGAATTGAAGACATCGTCGGTCAACAGGACCTCGTTGGTGAAAATAAAATCATTTGGCGCATGGTCGAAGCAAAACGACTATCATCGATGATTCTCTACGGTCCACCTGGAACTGGAAAGACCTCGATTGCTTCTGCCATCGCCGGCTCAACCAACTTTGCCTTCCGGGCACTAAACGCGGCCACGGATTCGCAAAAGGATTTACAGGCCGTTGCTGCTGAAGCCGCCATGTCGGGAACAGTCGTGCTCCTTCTCGATGAAATCCATCGTCTCAACAAGGTCAAGCAAGACTTTCTCTTGCCGCACTTGGAATCCGGTGCCATCATCTTGATCGGTGCCACAACTGAAAATCCTTACCTCAATGTCACACCGGCCATTCGATCCCGTACCCAAATCTTTCAGGTTCATCCTTTATCAACGAAAGACATTAAGAAGGCCATTGATCGAGCCCTGGCAGATAAGGAAAACGGACTAGGTAACTATCCCGTTGAAATTACGGACGAAGCCAAGGAACATCTAGCACAGGCCACTAACGGGGACCTTCGTTCTGCCTTGAACTCGCTAGAGCTAGCCGTTCTGTCGACAAAGGAAAACGATAAAGGCATCATTCCGGTAACTTTGGAAGTCGTCGAAGAAACCTCCCAAAAGCAGGCCCTCGTTGCCGACAAAGACGGTGACGCGCATTACGATGTGATTTCGGCCCTGCAAAAGTCGATTCGTGGTTCCGACGTTGATGCTGCTCTCCATTACACGGCCAGACTAATTGCTGCCGGTGACCTACCAATCCTGGTCCGCCGACTGACGGTGATTGCCTATGAGGACATTGGCCTCGCCAATCCAAACGCCGCCTTCCGGGCGGTCACGGCCATTCAAACGGCTGAAAAACTTGGGCTACCAGAAGCACGGATTCCGCTGGCCAATGCTGTCATCGAGCTAGCGTTGTCGCCCAAGTCGAACGCTGCCTACAAGGCGATGGATGCCGCCCTGGCCCAGGCCAGTCGCTCAAAAGCGCAAGCTATTCCAGCCCATCTGAAGGACGCCCACTACTCGGGCGCTTCCAAACTGGGCCACGGAAACGACTATATCTATCCGCACGACTTTGATAATGACTGGGTGGCACAGCAATACCTACCCGATGCCATTCAAAACGACCGCTACTTCGAGCCAAAGGGTAATTCTGCCTTTGAAAAACAGCTCAAGGAAGTCAATGAAAATCTCAAAAATAAGCAGAAAAAGGGCTTAAATCATAAGAAATAATTACGGCAAATTCGTACATGTCAAGACTGTTATTTTCTGGATTTTTTTCCTATACTATAAACGAATACTTCGGTATACGCGTTGCCGCAATACCAGCTTTTTCCTTACAACCTTTTTATTCGGGCGGGAATCTCGACCAGTGAGTCAAGCCTTCTCATTTGGTAGGCTTTCTCTAGAGTGAACCACCCACCTCGATAACTTCGAGGGAAATCTGAGCGGCGATTAACGGTGCCAAGGAAGTATCGTAGGCTTGCCCTACGAGTCCACCTGCGGGTGGACTTTTTTATTGTCCTTTTCTTCTCAAATGAACTATACTAAAGAAAAAGAGGAGGATAACATTATGACACAGTTCTACCATGATATTCTTGTACCAATGGACGGTTCAAAGGAATCTGAGGCTGCTCTCCATCGCGCTATCACGATTGCTAAGGCAAACGGTGACAATGCAAAAATCACCCTTGCCAATGTCATTGACACGCGTGCCATTCAAAATATCGCGGCCTTTGATAATTCAATGATTGATACGGTCACCGAAGATGCCCGTAAGATGCTCGAAGGCTACAAAGCTCAAGCTGAAAAAGCTGGTGTTACTGTTGACTACCGTATCGATTATGGCTCACCAAAAGCATTGCTAGCCCATGATATTCCTGACGAAATCCATGCCGACCTCATTGTCATTGGAGCCACAGGATTAAATGCCGTTGAACGTTTAGTCGTCGGATCAGTTACCTCTTACGTTACTCGCATTACCAAAGTCGATGTCCTAGTCGTACGTGAAATGTGACCCCACTTCAAACACTCTATAAAATAAAAAAGCAGACCTTTCGGTCTGCTTTTTTATTTTAAATTACTTCTTGTTACCGTCTTTTCCGTTAAAGGTTCCGACTTTTTCTTCACCCAATGATTCGAATGAGTAAGAAATTTCCTTTGACTTCTTGTAAGCGTCAAAGCCATATTGTACAAGCATGTCGGCCAACTTGGCGTTGTCGATGTCTGAGTAATCCCAGAGGCGCTTGAAGAGTGACATGTTAGTGAAACCAGGCAATGTGTTTGGCTCACCCAAGTAAGGCACGTTATCTTCATCAATCAAGAAGTCCATACGGGCTTCACCCTGCAAGTTCAAGGCGCGATAAGCACGCTTTGACATATCCTTGATTTCTTCCGTTACGGCATCTGGTAAGTTCGCTGGGATTTCAAAGGCAACGGATGAGTTATCCACGAACTTTGAGTGGTAATCATACCAGCCCTTACCGTCTCCACCTTGATCAGGAACCTTGTGGGCACCAATTTCAGAAACCAAAATTTTGTCGTTTCCAATTACACCAACTTCAAGTTCTCGAGGACCGTTAACGGCCTGTTCAACCAAGACCTTGTGATCGTATTGGAAGGAATCTTTCAAAGCGGCTTCATATTCTGCTTCGTTTTCAGCTCGTGAAATACCAACTGATGAACCTTGGTTGGCAGCCTTAACAAAGACAACAGAACCAAGTTGTTCTTCAACTTCAGCCCAAGTCAACTTCTTATCGTCAAAAGCGTGGGTAACCAAGTACTTCGTGTTACGAATGTTGTTTTGCGTCAAGATTTCCTTGGTCAATACCTTATCAAATGACACGGCATGTCCACGCAAAGCAGCACCAACGTATGGCTTGTCCAACAAACGGAACAAACCTTGCAAGGTACCATCTTCACCAAGGTTTCCGTGAACCACTGGGAAGAAGATGTCAATTTGGCCAAGGTCTTCTAAGGCCCTAATTGGTGAAAGAATACCCTTATCCTTCAATTCGGCCATGTATGAATCAACCAATGGTTGTTCATCTTCTTGCATCATGATCTTCATTGAGCGGTCAGCATCCAAAAAGTAGCCATTTTGAGCAATGGCAACCACGGACAAGTCATACTTGCCTGTTGCCTCCAAAGCCTTGTAGTAGTTGTAGCAAGAACGCTTTGAGACATCGTGTTCAGATGAGTTTCCACCAAAAAGTAATACAACGTGTTGTTTAGCCATAAGATTTTCCTTTTCTAAAACTGGTTCAAACCAGGATTTCATGATAGATAATTTTTAGTTGCCTGCGCGTAGTTCCAAACATCCTGCGGACTGGCATCTGGTCCAAAGGCCAGTATCTGCTGGAAGAAGTCCACCCGGATATAAAGCATTTGCCAATTCGACCGGTCCTGCTTAAAGGGCGTATTAACCAAATCCTGCCGCCAGAGCTTCAATGCCAATAGCAGATAGTCAGCATATATTTTATGGCGACGACTCAACTGTAAGACATTGCCAACTAACCGCCCCATCTCCCCCATCGTTAAGGGGGTATCAATGGAGCGCAAGTTGGTCATCAAGCAGGCTAACAGGTAAAGCTTATCTGCCCGTTTCAAGGCCAGCTGCTCAAAGAGCTGACCCAGAACATTTGCTAAGTGGGTGTAGGCATGAATCCATCCATGCCCTTCGACAAAGCCCCTTGTATCCTTTTCAACTAGCATATAAATGCCAAGTTGTTGAACAATGTCAGACATTAATTCCTCGGATATAAAAGTCTCGGTATTGTCCGCATTCTTACTTAATAGCAAGGCAAGAACCGCCATCGAGTAGGAACGATAATAGGCACCATCGTTTTCTTCTTCAAATAAATGAGAGAAAAGGCGACTATCATGAATCAATTCTCGAGTTAACCAATCGAGCGTTTCAGCCTCAATATGATTGTTTTGAATAGCAGAACCAAGAAAGAAAAAAGTCCCGCTATCACGAATGCTTTCATCCGTGGAAGAGAGCAAGGTTAAAAAGCGACGTAAATCTTCCTTTGAAACGAAGAGGATACTCTCTGCTTCTCCCTGATTGTTCCAGTTCTCCTGATACCAGGCCATCCGATTAATCGCCTCATCAGCTGATAGAACAGGTGTAACTGGTGTAGGCTCTTCATACTCGACTTCGTCCCGAATGGCACGTAGCAAATCTGGCAAGGACTCGAAGAGATCTCCGGCCCTTAGTTGTCGCAGGAGAATATCCTGCTTTTCTGCGATCATGACCAACTGATCCATGATTCCCCCTTATAGTGAGAAGTCATTCGATTCGTTAAATGTACGACTTTGCTGCTGATAAGACATCGACATAATCAACCCAACTCCAATCATATTGGAGAGCAGTGAAGATCCACCCTGAGAAATAAAGGGCAATGGAATTCCAGTCAACGGTAGCAAACCAATGTTCATTCCAACGTTTTCAAAAACGTGGAAGAGCACCATGACAACAACCCCTGTTGCAATATAAGCATAGAAGGAGTTACGTGCCTTAAAGGTCGCCTTAATCATCAAATAAAGCAATAAGAAGTATACCGCAATCAAGAAGGCCCCACCGACAAATCCAAAGGACTCACCCATCACTGAGAAAATCATATCGGATTCGCGAACTGGAACGAAGACCTTCATATTACCGAATCCAGACCCCCATAGCTGACCTGAACCAATGGCCTTCAAGTTCTGATAGGTCTGGTACCCCGTATCAGATGTATCTTGCCCAGGATGCAACCAAGCATCAATACGGGCAAACTGGTAGGCCTGGAAACCAAAGCTACCCAGAATTGAACGCCCTAATGATGACGTAACCAGGAAGAGTAGTAGGGAACCAAAAGCACCCGCAGCAGCAAGAGCTGGCCCTAAAATGCGCCAGGTAACACCAGAGACGATGGTAATACCACCCAAGATGGCAATGAAAACAAGCAACGTTCCCAAATCGTTTTGCAAGGCAATCAAGAAGGCAACGGGCAAAAACACCCCAACCATCTTACCAATTAGCAACCAGTCCGATTGAACGGTATGTTCTGGATAAAGTCGGTTGTGGTTTGCCACGACTTTCGATAGCATCAGAATGAAAGCCGGCTTCACAATTTCCGAAGGCTGCAAAGAGACGGGCCCAAAGGCAATCCAAGACTTCGCACCAGCTGAAGCGGCCAAAGCACGGTTATAGAAGAAAAGCACGCCAATCAGCAGGACAATTCCAATACCATAAGCAACCGGTGCCAACCGCCATAGTTGAAAGGCATCAAAGCGCATAATAAAAGCAATAATCACCGCACCAACGCCCCAATAGAGCAATTGCATAATAATTGCCTTCAAAGCTGCTGACTTACCGTTTCCATCATTAAGAATGGCAAAATATAAAGAATATAGTCCAATTAACAACAGCAAAATCATGACCAGAATCATTCCCCAGTCCAACTCAGATGCTGATGTACGATTTGAATGATGAGCAGCACTACGTTGCATCGTTCTCTCCTACAGTTGTTTCTATGTACAAAAACCCCTTGCCGAGGCAAAGGATTCTTCTAAAAATTAATAGTAAAGGTTATAAGAAGCCAACATTGCCTGAAGGGCTTCGTCTTCTGATTGGGCAGAAGCAATCACAACTTGCTTACCCAAAGTTCCGGCGAAAGTACCCTGGTTTTCTTCGATTTGGCCAATTTCACGTTCGTCAACGAACACCTTGACCAAATCACCTTCTTTTTTCAATGAGACAGCAAAGCTCTGATTTTTCTTAGACATCAAAAACTCCTTAGCCCTTATCCATCATGTGCTCAAGCAAAGCACCCGTTCCCTTGGCAACGTTGTCCAATGGGGAATCAGCGATAAATACTGGGACTTCCAAACGGTCAGCCAAGAACTTGTCGATTCCTTCAAGCAAGGCACCACCACCGGTCAACATAATTCCACGATCGATGATGTCAGCTGCCAATTCAGGTGGCAACTTTGACAAAGCCAAGTGGGCAGCATCGGCGATTTGTGCCAATGTTTCGTGCAAAGCTGACTCGATTTCGTTGGCGTTAACCGTAATCGTTTGTGGCATTCCTTGGAAGTTGTCACGTCCACGAACGGCCATTGTCTTTGGATTATCTGATGGCAAAGCTGAACCAATTTCAATCTTAATCGTTTCAGCAGAACGTTCACCAACAACAAGGTTATGTTCACGCTTCAAATAGTTCACGATGTCGATGTTCATACGATCACCGGCAACACGAATTGATTCTGAAACAACAATGTCACCTAGTGACAAAATGGCGATATCAGAAGTTCCACCACCCATATCGATAACCATTGAACCGACTGGCTTAAAGATATCCAAACCAGCCCCAATAGCAGCAACCTTTGGCTCGTAGTCCAAGTATACCTTGGCACCACCGGCCTTTTCAGCAGCCTGAATGATTGCCTTACGTTCGATTTCAGAAATGTTCGTAGGCGCACAGATCATGATGTTTGGCTTTGACATGAAGCCCTTTACGTTCAACTTGTTAACAAAGTAAGTCAACATTGCTTCTGTAATATCAAAGTCTGAAATAACACCGTCCTTCAAAGGACGAACGGCACGAATGTTACCTGGTGTACGGCCAACCATTCGGTAAGCTTCCGCACCAACAGCCAATACGCGGTCAGTCTTGTCGTCAACGGCAACAACGGATGGTTCATTCAAAACCACACCTTCGCCTTCAACATAGATCAACACATTGGCCGTTCCCAAATCAATTCCAATATCTCTTGCCATGGTTAATTTTCTCCAAAATTTAGGTTACCTGAGAAAAGAAGAAACTCTTCCCTACAATCCTTTCGATTATACCATATTTACCGTTCAGATATGGGAGCTTTCCCGTGAATCGCAAGCTTTTCTTAAGGAAAAAGTCCGACAGGTGCTCATCTCAAAAAGCGCTTAGCAACTATCGTGCTAGGGTCTGTGAACTAACCTTTCGAGCACCCGCTTGTCGAAGAAGCTGGGCAGCGTGATAGAGCGTTCGCCCAGTCGTGTAAACATCGTCTACCAATAGAACATGTTTACCGGAAACTTCTTCTTTCATCCCCTCCTTCAGCTCAAAGGGTTGCTTCGTTCGTAAACGTTCAGAACGACTTTTGGAGGACTGGTCAACCTTATGACTGGCCTTCACCGCCAACAAATCAACTTTTTTAGCAAAAACCGGTAAGAAAGCATCTACCTGGTTAAACCCTCGCTGGGCAATTCGCTCCTCACTCAGAGGAATGGGAAGAATCAAATCAATCTTTTCTTCTTTAACACGCCGTCGAATCACCTTGCGCATTTTTCCTGCAAAAATTGGCGCTAAGCGGTAGTCGCCAATAAACTTATAGCGAGCCATATAGTCTTTCATCTCCTCGTTGTATTGATACAGCGCTCGATTTTCTATCATGGCCATCCCCCGCTTCTGCCACTTTCGGCAGTCTAGACAATACCGCTTCTTCTTTTCCGTCCGACCGCAACCTGGACAAAAAGAAGGACCAATTTCTTTAAAAGTTTGCCAACAGGCATCACATAAGCGATCTCGAACCGGTACATAGCCCGTCAGTAAGAGTAGCAAGTTCGGACGTACATCAATTTTCTTTGAACACAGCAAACACTCAAACATTTTCTTCCGCCTTTCGATTCAACTCCCGAATTTCCCTTTGCGCCTGCCGAATGCTTCTGGCAGGACCGGAGGCAAACAGGAGGACCTCTCCTAGTGGACTGTCCTTTGCACGCCCCACTTGACCAGCCATTTGTATCAAGGCCTCCTTCGTAAAAGTCGGATCGTCGCCGCCCATAATGACAGCCTGTAAGTTCGGTAGCGTTACGCCCCGTTCCAAAATAGTGGTTGTGATTAAATAGTCATACTTTCCCGCCCGCATATCAGCGACCTTCGAAATCCGTTCCGAATCGGTAGCATGAACGGTGGTCCCCCTTCCAATAGCCAACTGACGAACTTGCTTTTCCAGTAGTGCCAAATCATCGACTGCTGGAACAAATATGAAAAAGGGTTTCTTTTCGAAATACCAAAGTTCCAAGGATTTTTTTAATGACAAAGTCATTCGCTTCCGCCAACGGGGATCATAGTGAATCGTTAATTCTGGTAATTTACCTCCGTGAAACCGGCCTAGTAATTGATGCAAAACCAGTTCACCCCGGTTAGCCATTGATAACATTTTCCTTGACGGCGTTGCGGTCAAGTACAAAAATCTGCCTTCCTTTTTTAAGGCTTGATGTAAAGCCCGTTCCAACATCCGATTATTGCGGTAGGGAAAGGCATCCACCTCGTCAATAATCATCAGATCAAAGGCCTGGTAAAAGCGCAGCATCTGGTGCACCGTACCAATCACCAACTGGCTATATTTGTAGTGTTCCTCCTGGGCCCCGTACAAAACTTGAGTAAAAACCTCAAAGGCCGCCTGCAGACGCGGCGCTAGCTCCAATACTACGTCCACCCTCGGTGACAACAGCGCCACCCGTTGCCCGGAAGTCAGCGCCCAGTCAATCAACGGAAAGAGCATCTCGGTCTTTCCAGCACCGGTCACTGCCCAGAGCAACTGATTCTGACTGGCCTGAGCATTTTCAATCAAGCGCTTACTCAACGCCTCCTGTCTCCCCGTCAGCCTCCCCTTCCAGCGCAGCTTACTGCCCGGCACAAAGTCGTTTGGCTCCTCAATCGTCAACAGCACGTCCAATGTCGATACCCGCCCCAAGGCCAAGCAATCTAAACAGTAACTCTCGCCCTTTGGTAGTGCAGCCCTTCGTCGGCCGCCACAGCGCCGACAACGGGCACCTTCTAAAACAGACAAAACTCTCGCGCCTTCCACCACCGGACGGTTCCTCGGCCAGGTATGCAGGCGACCATATAATTCTTCTTTCTCCAATCAAAGCCCCTCCATCCTTCTCTTACTAAAGTACGCCCTTCTTTTCTCCCACATTTAGCTCATGATATAATACGAATTATGGAAGACTTTTACTTACTCAAACCTCAAGAAGGTCACTGGCAGCAAACAATTAAAAAATCCGACTTTCTCATCTACCTGGCCCGGGTCAACAGCGAAGAAGAGGCCCAAGCCAAAATCGAGATGATTAACAAGGAACACTACAAGGCCACTCACAACGTCTTTGCCTACGTCATCGGTGATAACGACGAAATCAAGCGCTACTCCGATAACGGCGAACCTTCCGGAACAGCTGGCGTGCCCATGCTCGAAGTGCTTCAAAAGCAAGGTGTTCATAACGTCCTTGCCGTCGTAACCCGTTACTTCGGTGGTATCAAACTTGGTGCCGGGGGCCTCATTCGTGCCTACGCCGGTACAACCGCCCAGGGTCTTGACGCCCTTGGCCTAGTCGTTCGCCTCAAACGCGTTGTACTCGAACTAACCGTTGACTACGCCAACAACGACGAGCTCACTTATTGGCTCAAGCAAGAAGACTATCCCCTCATCGATACGACTTTTGACACGTCCGTCCACCACCAAGTGGCCGTCGCCCCCGCCACCGTCAAAGACTTCGAAGAAACCCTGACAAACCGCTTTGCAGGGCGAATTACCTTCAAGAAGATTGATGAGACCTACTTGGAAATCCCTAAAAAATAGGTTATAATAACATGGTTCGCGCGGTTGGTGTAATGGATAGCACGCAAGATTCCGGTTCTTGCAATCCGGGTTCGACTCCCGGATCGCGCATTAGAAAACCTTGTTATAACAGCATTTATAAGCAAAATGCGGCAAATTTGTTGCAAATCATAACAAAAAAGGACGAGTCCTTTTTTCTATCCTTATTTATCCATCAAATCATGCCAAGCGCAGTCCTGGTTATGACCATTGTGAATGCCAACTGCCTGCAGCAGTGACTCCACCACTACCGGCCCAGTAAATGAAAAGCCTTCTGCTTTCAGCTCCTTGCTAACAGTCTTTGATAAAGTCGTTTCAGCCGGCAGCTTTTCCCCAGGCTCCGGACCAATGTCCACTACCTTCCCCTCCGTAAAGGACCAGAGGTAATCAATAAAGGACTGCCCAACACTATGCCAGCCCTCGACAATCCGAAAGTTATGCACCACGGCTTCAATTTTCCGCCGGTTCCGAATAATTCGCGAATCAGCCATTAATCGTTCAATATCATCAACACCAAAGGCCGCCACCTTCGCCAAATCATAGCCTTCGAAGTCTTCAGCCAACGCCGCCCGCTTCTTCAAGACCGTCTGCCAGGATAAACCCGACTGGAAAATCTCCATGCAAAGATATTCCAAGGCCTTCTTCTCATCATGAACAGGACGGCAATATTCCTTATCGTGGTAATCAACTAACTCGGGTGCTAAGGAACCGGCAGTGACCCAGTGACAGCGTTTTAACATGGCATTTCTCCTTTTCTAGAAGGTTCAACATCTTCTTAATTAATAATACGAAGGCAAACAAAAAAACGCTCCAATAAAGGAGCGTCTTTTTTAATTCGAAATAAATTACTTGTTCATGATATCTTCACGAGCTTGTGCTGACAAGTTGTAGAATGAGTGAACACCCTTGTACTTGGCAGTGTCACCGAGCAATTCTTCGATACGCATCAATTGGTTGTACTTTGCGATACGGTCAGTACGTGACATTGATCCAGTCTTGATTTGTCCGGCGTTAGTAGCAACAACCAAGTCAGCGATGGTTGTGTCTTCCGTTTCACCTGAACGGTGAGAAACGATAGCAGTGTAACCAGCTTCCTTAGCCATTTCGATGGCTTCCAAAGTTTCAGTCATAGTACCGATTTGGTTAACCTTGATCAAGATTGAGTTAGCGGCACCCATGCGGATTCCCTTAGCCAAGTATTCAGTGTTTGTAACGAAGAAGTCGTCACCAACCAATTGAACCTTCTTGCCAAGTTCCTTAGTGATTGCAGCCCAGTCATCCCAGTTGTTTTCGTCGATAGGATCTTCGATTGAGATAATTGGGTAACGGTCTGCCAAGTCTTCCAAGTACTTGATGAAGTCTGGCGTTGAGAATTCTTCCTTAGTTGACCAACGCAAAACGTACTTTTGCTTGTCGGCATCCCACAATTCAGATGAAGCAACATCGACAGCAATGGCGATGTCCTTACCAGGCTTGTATCCAGCCATTTCGATGGCCTTGATCAAGTACTTCAATGGTTCTTCGTTGTTAGCGAAGTCAGGAGCGAATCCACCTTCGTCACCAACTGAAGTTGCCTTACCGTCAGCTTCCAACAACTTCTTCAAAGCGTGGAAAGTTTCTGAACCGTAACGTACAGCTTCGTGGATTGAAGGAGCACCAACAGGCATGATCATGAATTCTTGGAAATCAACCTTGTTGTCTGAGTGTGCACCACCGTTGATAACGTTCATCATTGGTGTTGGCATAACGTATGAGTTCATACCACCGATGTAAGCAAACAATGGCATTCCCAATTCGTCAGCAGCGGCACGAGCAACGGCGATTGAGACAGCCAAGATAGCGTTGGCACCCAACTTACCCTTGTTCTTAGTACCATCCAAAGCAATCATAGCTTGGTCAATGGCACGTTGGTCAGTTACGTCGAACTTACCAACCAAGGCTTCAGCGATAGGACCGTTAACGTTAGCAACGGCCTTCAATACGCCCTTACCACCGTAAACGTTCTTGTCGCCATCACGCAATTCAACGGCTTCGTGTTCACCAGTTGAAGCACCTGAAGGAACGATTCCGCGTCCGAAACCACCAACTTCGGTGATAACTTCAGCTTCAACCGTTGGGTTTCCACGTGAATCAAGTACTTGACGTGCGATAATATCAGAAATCAAAGACATCTATTCGTTCTCCTTTTGTCTGTGGGTTATTCTCTAAATAATTCCACTTAAAGTATACCACCCTTATTTAGTAAATTGAACACTTATCTAGAAGAGAAAGTCGATATTTTCACATATTTGTGGAATAAAAAAACGCCAGCCGAATTTCTCCGGCTGGCTAAAAGTGAATTTTTCAAATATCGCGCTCTTAATTTGAAGCACTGCCCGTCTCCTGGGCAATGTCAATCAGCTTCAAAAAGCTTTCCGGCTTCAAGGCTGCTTTTCCAACCAAGATACCATCAATGTCTTCTTGTGATAGGAAGTCCGCGGCGTTCTCCGTTGTGACAGAGCCACCGTAGAGAATGCGCGTCTGGTCTGCTACCTTTTGGTCGTACAGGTTCACCAGACTTTGGCGAATGAATTCAGCGGACTTTTCGGCCTGCTCAGCAGAAGCCGCTTCTCCGGACCCGATGGCCCAGGTTGGCTCGTAGGCAATGGCCACATTGGCCATCTCTTCAGCCGTAATTCCTTCCAAGGCAATCTTCAACTGCTTCAAAACAATTGTCTTCTTGTCTTCCTTAGCATAAGCTGAAAGGTCCTCATCCAAATCAACGATTGGCTTTAAACCGTTCTTCAAAGCTGCCTTGGTCTTCAAGTTCACGCGTTCATCCGTTTCATTGAAGAGCTTACGGCGTTCAAAGTGCCCAACTAAGACATAGGAGACACCAACAAGGGCGAGTGCCTTCGGTGAGGTTTCCCCTGTATAGGCACCATCGTCCGTCCAGTGGGCGTTTTCTGCCGCAATGGCCAAACGACTGCCCGCGGTCTCCTTCACCATCTGAGTCAAGTACAGGTCCTGTGCCGCAATGGCGACATCAGCTCCCGTATCCTTATTCACCTCAGGAATCACCTGCTGCAAATACGGTTGAACCTGGTCAGGATCCATGTTTATCTTCCAGTTGGCCATGACTAATGGCCGGCGCATCGCCCCGGTCATTTCTCTTCACCCCGGCCCATGAAAATAATAAAGGCCGCTTCAATTAAAATAAGCCATGGTAAGTTGGAATTACGTTCCCCAACCAAAACAAGCAAAGCGTAGGTTAAGGCAAGCACGGCCAAGCCCATTCCAATTCGGATAATACGACGCATGAACCCTGAACGAGAAAGCTGGTCTGCCATCGCCTTGTTCTCTGCTTCCAATTCAGTAACATCGAGCTTTAAGGACTCGATTTGATCTAAGAGCCGGTCGTTTTCCATTTGCAGGAATTCGACCCGGCTCAAATCAGTTTTATCTTCCTGGTCGTCTTTTGACCAATTAAATAACTTCATCAGCAATTCTCCAATCTTGTCTTAGTTTAACAAATATTTGGCCTAAGGACTAAAAAAATAGAACTTTTTTACAACGCCTTGACAAAAGTCCAAATACCCTGTAAAATTCTAAAAGTTAAGTTGCGGATGTGGCGGAATTGGCAGACGCGCAGGATTAAGGATCCTGTGTCCGCTTTAGGACGTGCGGGTTCGACTCCCGCCATCCGCATCAGATAAAAAAGCAGACCTTCGGGTTTGCTTTTTTTGTGCCTTCTTTAAAGAGAAATAACCGTCACCAACTTCCGCACCATGTAATCCAAAAAGCGCACAAAAAAAGCACCCCACCAAAGTGAGATGCTACCAGATGCCGACGAGAGGAATCGAACCTCCGACCCCAGGTTTACGATACCCGTGCTCTACCAACTGAGCTACGTCGGCGTATACTCCGAATGTCGGGCTCGAACCGACGACAACACGATTAACAGTCGTGTGCTCTACCAACTGAGCTAATTCGGAATAATACGTTTGTTGTTTCAAAACAACTATTTAATTATGCCATCTGCCATCCAAACTGTCAACGATTTTCATGAAAAAACTTCGTTAAAATCCGACTTTTTAACCCCCATCCACTCTTTTAATTGCACTAAAAAAGTCGCCCAAAGGCGACTCGATTAAAATCAATTATTAGAACTCAATGTCCTTACGGCGCAATGCTGGGATTGTCAACATAATGACGAATGAGAAGAGGTAGATAAAGGTAAAGAACATCATCACGTGTGTCAATGAGAACTTGTCCATCAACAAACCGATGATTGGTGGGAAGAATCCACCAAGCAACTTACCAACTGAAGCAACAACAGAGTTTGCTGTTACTCGGTATTCCGTTGGGTATAGTCGTGAAACAACAACCCCAAATCCACCGTACATACCGTTTGAGAAGAATCCAACGACCATCATGATGATCAACAATGAAGTTGCATCACGGGCAGCAAGAATCAAGTAAACCGTTGCGGCAGCCAAAATCAAGAAGGCTCCGAATGAAAGGCGTGGGCCAAAGCGGTCCAAAACTGAACCGAAAGCGTACATACCAAGTGACATTCCAACGATTGTCACAATCATCCAAAGTGATGATGATGAAATTGACAAGCCCAATTGCTTTTGCATAATCTTTGGCAACCAGTTCATCAACCCGTAGTAACCACCGGTCTGAACCATCATCATCAAGATCAAGGCAATTGTTTGGTAAGCCATGGCAGGTGTCTTGAAGACGGCAAGGACAGGCGCCTTTTGAGCAACTGTTTCCTGCTTCTGCTTACGGCTAGCCTTAACAGCTTCGAAATCGTCTGATTCACCAACGTGACGACGAACAACAAAGGCGAAGGCAACTGGCAACAAGCCAACCAAGAACAATGCGTTCCAACCAAAGGCTGGGATGATCAAGGCTGAGGCAATGGCTGCCAGGATTCCACCGAACTGTCCACCAATGTGGGCAACTGACGTCAACTTACCAATCTTCTTGTTGGCAAAGTTTTCGGCAATCAAAGTCACACAGGCACCGTATTCGGCTCCGGTTCCAACACCGGCAATGAAACGGAAAGTATAAACTAACCAAATGTTATGGGCGAAGTAAATCGCTCCAGTGGCAAAGGCCACGATGGCTAAGGTCCAAGTGAAAATCTTGACACGACCAACACGGTCGGCCAGCATTCCAAAGACAATTCCACCAATTAGAGTTCCAAACATTGAGAAGGTTGAAATCAGCCCTCCACCGAAGTTTGAAATTCCCAATGACTTAATGATTGAGGACATGGCGAAGGAAATAAAGAGGGCATCCATGTGCTCCAATCCAAATCCTGCGGCCGTTGACCACAATGTCATCTTCTGGTTCTTAGAGAAGTCGCGATAGTGCAAGTGTTCAACACTTTGCTCTGTTTCTGCTGACATTATATTTTTCTTTCAAAATCGACGCTCACGGGCGTCAGTTATTTCGTGTGCAATCATTTTCATAATTGACCCTTTGATAATATACAGAAAAGAACACCATAAAGCAAGGATAATTGACATATTAACAATCTAACAGACTTATGATTGACACAAAAAAGGCCACAGACAAGCCTGTGACCTTTTTTAAATACTCCGAATGTCGGGCTCGAACCGACGACAACACGATTAACAGTCGTGTGCTCTACCAACTGAGCTAATTCGGAATGATTAGTGCTTAACTAACTCAATAATTATACAAAGAAAAGTTAAGCACGTCAATATCTTTTATTAAAAAAATTATGGGCGCATCGTTGGGAAGAGGATAACATCACGAATTGTGTTCGTATCCGTCAACAACATGACCAAACGGTCAATACCGATACCCAGTCCACCTGTAGGTGGCATACCGTATTCCAAGGCCTCTAAGAAGTCTTCGTCGATACCTTCGGCTTCGTCGTTTCCATTGTCACGTTCAGCGGCCTGTGCTTCAAAACGGGCACGCTGATCGATTGGGTCGTTCAATTCCGTAAAGGCGTTCGCGTATTCTGACCCCATGATGAAGAGCTCGAAACGGTCAGTGAAGCGTGGGTCATCGGCGTTCTTCTTAGCCAATGGTGACACTTCAACTGGGTGACCGTAAACAAAAGTTGGTTCCTTCAACGTGTCTTCAACAAATTGTTCGAAGAATTCGTTGATGATGTGACCAACCGTCCAGTACTTTTCATACTTCACCTTGTGGTCATCTGCCAACTTTTGAGCTTCTTCAACCGTCATTTCAGGCCAGAAGTCCACACCAGTGCGGTCCTTAATCAAATCAACCATGTGCTTGCGTGCAAATGGCTTTGACAAGTCGATATCCGTTCCCTGGTAGTTCAACTTCAATGAAGGGTGCACAGCAGCTGCAGCAGCCTTAAAGATACCTTCTGTTTCATCCATGACATCGTGGAAGTCCCAGTATGCCGCGTATGATTCAAGTGAAGTAAATTCAGGGTTGTGCTTAGGGTCCATTCCTTCGTTACGGAAGATACGACCGATTTCATAAACACGTTCCATGCCACCAACAATCAAGCGCTTCAAGTAAAGCTCAGTGGCGATACGCATGTACATATCAATATCCAAGGCGTTGTGGTGTGTCACGAATGGACGGGCAGCGGCTCCACCAGCTTGCGTCTGCAAGATTGGTGTTTCCACTTCCATGAAGTCCTGCTTTTCCATGTAAGCACGGATAGCAGAAATAATCTTTGAACGTTGTTGGAAACGCACGAATGATTCCTTGTTGGCAATCAAATCGAGATAACGCTTACGGTAACGCGTTTCAACGTCTGAAATTCCGTGAAACTTGTCTGGCATTGGTCGCAAGGCCTTTGACAAGTGCGTCAAGTGTGAAACCAAGACAGTCAATTCCCCTGCCTCAGTCTTCATCATCGTACCTTCGATACCGATGAAATCACCAAGGTCTGCACGCTTGATGATTGGGTAGTTATCACCCAAGTCGTCACGACGAGCGTAAATTTGAATTTGACCTGAACGGTCGCGGATATCGGCAAAAATAACTTTACCGGCTCCACGCTTGGCAACCATACGTCCGGCAATAATTACCTTAACGGGGTTTGCTTCAAGTTCTTCCTGGCTCTTACCATCGAACTTTTCGTGGAGGTCTGCAGCCAACGAATCACGATCGAAACGGTGGCCGAACGGATCGATTTGAAGATCATTTTGCAACGCTTGCATCTTTTGACGACGAGCGCGCATCTGATCATTAAGGGCTTTTTCTTCAGCCATGAATCATTTACCTTCCTGTCGGCGATTTACTCGCATTTTCTCTACTAATCAGTATAGCAAATGCAAAGATAATAAAAAAGCCGGCCAGAGCCGACTTTTCATGAATCTTATTTTTTATCATCCGCAGAGTTAGCAGCGTCAGAATCAGCGTCCTGCGCTTCTTCCTTCTTCTGCGCCGCTTCCCGTTTCAAGACATCTTGCAAAATAATGTCTAATTCGTGGGCGGTAAAGTGGTGGCGCTTACCGGAGAACTTGCCGCGGACTTCTGCCCCACCATCCTCGTCAATCATGGCTTGGATTTCATGTGATGGCAAAGTCGCCAGCTGCGCTGCGTACGCATCCTTTGAAGGTTCCGCCGCTAATCCAATACCGAGCGACTGTAGCTTGCTGTAGTTGTTCTCCCCGATAATGGCATCAAGAATTGCCAGAGGCCCCTTCTTGTTACCAAGCAAAGTGGCCAATGCTGGCATCTTCTGCAACTTTTCGTTCAAGTCTTCCAGTTGTGCGTTTGTGGCCCCTGGCAAAGCTTGGACAAGGAATCCCCCTGCCGCCTTGACCGTGTTATCAGGGTTCATCGTAACACCAACCCCAATCACAGAAGGAATCTGTTCAGAGTGCGTGAGGTAGTAAGTGAAGTCATCACCGATTTCACCAGACACCATGATGGATTGCCCGATGTAAGGGTTTGAATAAGGGGCAAACTTTGTCACCTGGAAGGAACCGTTATTTCCAACGGCACCAGCCACGTTCAACTGGTTATCATCGTTGACGATTGGTTCGATATCTGGGTTTGATACGTAACCACGAACAGCACCATGAGTGTCGGCTTCCGTTACGATTTGGCCGATTGGGCCACGGCCCGCCATCTTCACGTTCAATCGTTTCTCACCCTTCAAAGTGGCCTGCGCCAAAATTTCAGTGGCTAAGAGGGCACGGCCTAAAATGACCGTGGCCAAACGAGAAGTTTCATGGGACTCGGCTGCTGCTTCTACCAACTTTGTTCCATCAACAGCGAAGGCACGAAATACCTCGTCCTTTGTAATGACCTTAATTAATTGATCTGCCATAATGTCTCCTTTCAAGAAAAAAAGCTGGCCGAAGCCAACTTTTTTCATACGCTTATGCCTTTGAATCGTCATCAGATTCAGGGGCGTCATCAGCTGATGCTGGCTCTTCAGAATCATCTTCCAAAGCCTGATCAGGATTCTTGTCACCCTTTTCTTCTGCCTTTTCAACTTGGTCTTCCTTGTTGTCCAAGGCAGCCTTTGCTTCGTCATAAGACTTGGCGTCATCTTCGTCTTCTTCACCCTTCTTTGTAAAGTGACCAGTTTCGTAGATGTCTTTGATTTGCTTTTCATCAAGTGATTCGACTTCGAGCAAGGCGTTGGCAATTTCAGCCAACTTATCCTTGTGCTCTGTCAAAATCTTAGTTGCTTCCTCGAAGGCTTGCGTTGTGAATCGACGAACTTCTTCATCAATCAAAGCCGCAGTTTCTTCAGAGTAAGACTTGGCACCGCCACCTTCGTTGTATGAAACAGAGGCGTTTCCTTCAAGTTGAACCATACCCAACTTGTCAGACATACCGTAGGCCGTCACCATCTGACGGGCCAAGTTGGTTGCCTGCTGGAAATCGTTTGCAGCACCGGATGAGGCTTCGTTGAAGGTTGCCAATTCGGCAGCACGTCCACCCATCAAACCAGCTAACTGCTCGAGTGCTTCAGAGTAACGGATGTTGTAACGGTCCGTCTTTGGTGTCATCAACGCGTAACCACCAATGCGTCCACGAGGAACAATGGTAACCTTTCGAACAACGGATGCGTTGGACTTCACCAAACCAACCAAGGCGTGTCCAGCTTCGTGGTAAGCCGTTGTCTTACGTTCAAGTTCAGACATGGCCTTGTTGGCCTTGGCAGGTCCTTGGAAGATACGGTCTTCCGCTTCATCCAAGTCTGCTGAATCAATGTGTTTCTTGTTGCGACGGGCAGCCAAGAGAGCCGCTTCGTTCAACAAGTTTTCCAAATCGGCACCAACGTAACCAGGAGTCTGGTGGGCGATGGCAGCCAAATCAACGGAATCAGAAAGTGGCTTGTTCTTAGCGTGAACCTTCAAGATGGCTTCACGTCCCTTAACATCAGGGGCACCAACCATGATCTTACGGTCGAAACGACCAGAACGAAGCAAGGCTGGGTCCAAGACATCAGAACGGTTAGTAGAAGCCAAGATGATAACACCTTCAGAGTTATCAAACCCGTCCATTTCAATCAGGATTTGGTTCAATGTCTGTTCACGTTCATCGTTTCCACCACCGATACCAGAACCACGACGGCGTCCAACGGCATCAATTTCATCAATGAAAATGATGGCAGGAGCAGCCTTCTTGGCTTGGTCAAAGAGGTCACGAACACGGGAAGCACCAACACCAACGAACATCTCAACGAAGTCAGAACCTGACATTGAGAAGAATGGTACGGAAGCTTCACCGGCAACGGCCTTGGCTAACATTGTCTTACCAGTTCCTGGAGGTCCCTCGAGCAAGACACCCTTTGGAATACGGGCTCCCATTTCGGTGAACTTCTTTGGTGACTTCAAGAATTCAACAACTTCTACAAGTTCTTCCTTCTCTTCGTCAGCACCAGCAACGTCCGTAAAGCGGGTCTTGTTATCCTTTGGATCAGAAGGCTTAGCCTTTGATTTACCAAAGTTACCCATCATGCCACCCTGGCCACCCTTACCGGCTGACTGTGACATCATCAAGTAGGCAATACCCAAAATCAAGAGCATTGGCACGATTGAGATCACGAGGTTCAACCAGAAGCCGGATGATGCGGCTGGCTTGGTCGTCATCTCGGTGTTGGACTTCTTGGCTGCTGCCGTGATGTCCTTAATGGATGAATCGTTTTGCAAGACAGAAGTTTGGAACTTTGTCGTTGATGATTGCTGAGCAATCAAAGCGTTCAAACCAGAGTTTGAACTCTTCTTTGAGCTTTGGCTCTTCTTGTAGTTTCCAGTAACGGTGTAAACATCGTTTCCAGGCTGGATGCTAAAGGAGTCAATTTCCTTATCAGAAAGTGCCTTCACAAATTCCGACTGAGACAGAGTCTTTGTTGACCCGTTGGAACCACCCATAAAGGAGTAGATTCCTGCGATTACAGCCAGGAAGATGATGACATACAAGAAGGAGCTTTTGAAAAAGCCGCCATTTTTATTTTTCATCTGAATTCCTCAATCTTTAAAAATTTACTATCTGAACTGACTAATGAGCCATTCAAACCGGCAGATTCAAGTTCTGCTTACTTATAAATACTTTGCTTTAGGATACCAACGTATGGCAAGTTACGGTACAAATCCTTGTAATCCAAACCGTAGCCAACAACGAATTCGTTGCGAACGTCAAAGCCAACGTAGTCGGCCTTAATATCAACCGTGCGGCCTTCCTTCTTGTCCAACAAAGTTGCAACACGAACGGAATTTGCACCACGGGATAGAATAAGGTCTTCCAAGAACTGGAGTGACTGACCAGTATCAACGATGTCTTCCAAAATCAAAACATCGCGACCCTTTACGTCAGAGTGAATATCAGTTACCAATGAGATTTCATTTGATGATGAAACACCACCATGGTAAGAGGAAATCTTGATGAATTCGAGATCAACATAAAGGTCAATCTTACGAATCACATCCGCCGTCCAAAGGTAGGCACCCTTCAGCACTGAAAGGACGAGGGGCTTTTGCCCAGCATAGTCTTTGGTAATCTGCTCACCCAAGCGGTCTGCAGCCTCTTGGATTTGCTTTTGGTCAAATAATACTTCTTCAATATCGTTATCCACTAGTTTTCCTCAATTCGCCATACTAAGCATTGCTTGCCACTTGGTCGGTCCTTCGGCCAGTTACGGGTAAAATACCACCGTTTCTGTCCCAAAAAGACCGCCAAAACATTCTTTTCTTGGTCCAAAAGAAGATAGGTTTTCGACCGATCTTCCACTGGAATTTTCTCGTCGATTAAGAGCCGTCGAACCGTCTTATGACCACTACTCAAAGGAATTCGGTCCTTACTCTTTGCAGAAACCAACTCGAAGCGACCCTCTAAGTTATCCGGCAGGGGTAGGCACCCCATATCCGACTCACTTGGTCGATTTGATTGGACTCTGACCCTTAAATCTGTCAAAAAATACCATTGGTCTAATTCTAACACAAGAATGTCTGACTTTTGGCCGTCTTTCGGCAATTTTTTCGAGCTTTTTTCTTCGTTTGGATTGGCTCTAAAAATATCAACCGTCTGGTAGGACTTCTCAAAGTAATAACCGTCTGACAAAGTGATTCGCCCGTTTGGCTTCGAACTCTGTCGCATCAAATCAACAACGTCTTGAATCTGACGTTCTTTCAAATTATAAAGTCCTGCTCGCGTCGCAATTAATTTTAAACATGGAAACCACCAAAGTCGTGGCACATCGTTATAGTTTTTGTAGAAAGGCTCGAGGTAGCGCTTGGCCTGCCCTTCAATCAGCAACTCTTCACGGGAAAGCTGCTCTGCTAATTGAATAATGTGTTCCTGGGCCCGCTCATTGACTTCATTCAGTGCTGGCAAAACGATGTTACGAATCTGGTTACGTTTTGTATAATCCGGGTCCTGATTGGTGACATCTTCACGCCAGGTTAACTGATGTTCTTTAGCATATTCAGCCAAATCCGCCTTTTTAAAATTCAAAAAAGGACGTAAATAATGACCACTCTGCTGGTTCATGCCAAACTTGCGCTGGAAAACACCGCCACGGACAATTTGCATCAAGATGGTTTCAGCCTGATCGTCCTGATGCTGAGCCAAAATCACCACACCAGCGCCAATCTCCTTCAAGAGTCCCTCAAAGAAATCAAAGCGAATCAAGCGGGCCTTTTCTTCAACCCCCTGTTTTTCCTGAGATAGGTCCGCGACTTTTTTATAGAAAGGCAGTCCCCGTTCTTCAGCAAAATTCTGAACAAAGTCAGCATCCCCCCGGCTCTCCTCACGGAGGCAGTAGTCCACATGGGCAATCGAAACCAACACATCCGAGCGGTAACGACAGAGGGCGTCGACAAGCACCGTCGAGTCTAAGCCACCGGAACAGGCCACTAAAACGCGCTTGGGGAGGGCTAAATTTTCAATTGTTTCTTGGATTGTCTCAAACATTTTTTCTTAATCATACTTTTTAATAATGTTTTTTTAGAAAAAGCCACCCCAGAGGGTGGCTTTTCATCCTGCCTAGTTTGGCAAGTTATAAATCGTCTCGTTCTTCTTAGAGTATCCATAGCGGTCACGCAGGATTTGCTTCAAATAATTTTCATCCTGGAGCTGCTTGGATTCTTTTTTCAACGAGTCGTTTGACTTCTGGACAGCAACTAATTGGTTTTCAGATTTCGTTAATGCCTTGTTTGCGGCATGCAAACGAACCTGTCCGAAGATTAACTGGACCATGAAAACAGCCGCAATGGCCAGTCCCACAATCACAATTTGCTTTTTACGACGACGATGAGCACGGGCATAATGCTGCCGTGTTGCTTCACGCTTGGCATCAGATGCGGCGATTTGCTGAGCAATACGCGCATTCAGTGGTCGAATATTTGATTGTAAACGACTACTATCTGCCATCGTCATATCTCCTTAATCTCATTTTTACACATTTTCAATTCAGTTACAAGTTGAAGTCAAAAAGTTTGCCAAAGCTTAAACTTCGCTGTTGTAGTCCCTTTGGTACTCCTCAGAAACAACTTCGTACAAATCCTGTGCCTCATCCTTCTTTACAATGTCTTGCAACTTCAAGACTTTAAAAGTCGAGGTCTTATTTCCAAAACGGATTTCCACTTCGTCATTGGTACCCACGTTAGCTGATGACTTGGCGACTTTTCCGTTAATGGAAATTCGGCCTTGGTCGGCCAATTCCTTGGCAACCGTCCGGCGCTTAATAATTCGTGATAACTTCAAAAACTTATCAATCCGCATTTTCTTCATCCTTTTCTGCTGTTGCTTTCTGGCAGGCAGCCAAGAAGTCCTTAACAGCGTTCAGCCAGTAGGCTGATTCTTGTTTCAAATCAATGGTTAAGGTAACGGCCAGTTGAGCGGACTTTCCATCCACTACCGCCTTATAAGGAACGTCCTTTAGCGCCATGAAGATTTCTTCACCGGCTAGCTTTTGAGACATCTCTTCGTTGAAACGAATCGTGACCTTGTCCTTCTGACGGCGAATCTGAGTCACCTCAGTCTCATCGGCCATCGTCTTCAATCGGGAAACCAGAATCAAACGGGCCGTCTCATCTGGCAACTCACCGAAGCGATCGGTCAAATCATCTTCGACCTGGTCAAAGTCTTCGTCGGTCTGTGCCCGACGAATCTGCTGGTAAAGGTTGACCTTCTGGGCGTTATCTTCAACATAGTCATCCGGCAAGAAGGCCAAGACGCCCAGAACCAACTCGGCGTCGGTCTTGTGCTGCACCTCTTCCGGCTTTTCCTCACCCTGCTTCTTAGCAACGGCTTCCTTTAGCATCTGCGTGTACAAATCGTATCCAACCGAATCAATGAAGCCGTGCTGTTGCTTTCCTAGCAAATCACCGGCCCCACGAATCGACAGGTCACGCATGGCAATCTTAAATCCTGAACCCAGCTCCGTGAAGTCACGAATGGCTTCCAAACGCTTTTCCCCCTCTTCCGAAGGCGTCCGCGTAAATGGATAAGTGAAGTAGGCGTAAGCCAAACGAGCCGAACGGCCGACACGACCACGGAGCTGATAGAGCTGGGAAAGTCCCATGTGGTCAGCATTATCAACAATCAAAGTGTTGGCATTTGGAATATCAACGCCCGTTTCGATGATGGTTGTCGTCACCAGCACGTCGTACTCCTGGTTCAAGAAGTCGTACAGAATTGACTCCAACTGAACTTCAGACATTTGTCCGTGAATAACGGCTACCCGAGCATCGGGCACCACGTCTTCAATCTGAGAACGAATGTTTTCGAGGTCGGCTACTCGGTTATGCAAGTAGAAGACCTGCCCGTTGCGGGCCAACTCCTTTTGAATGACATCCCGTACCAGCGTCCAGTCCAGTTCAACCACATAGGTCTGAATTGGAAAACGGTTCAACGGTGGCGTCTCGATCACCGAAAGATCACGAGCCCCCACCATGGCCATGTTCAAGGTACGAGGAATTGGCGTGGCTGTCAAAGTCAACACGTCAATGTTGGCCTTCAACTGCTTCAAGCGTTCCTTGTGCTTCACACCAAAGCGCTGCTCTTCATCAATAACCAGCAGGCCCAGGTCGGCAAACTGCACATCCTTTGACAACAAGCGGTGGGTTCCCACCACGATGTCGATCTCGTGCTTTTCGAGGGCTTCGATTGTCTTCTTGTTCTCAGCCGCCGTTTGGAAACGGGACAGGTGACCAATACGAATCTCTGGAAAGTCCGAGAAACGCTCCAGCATCGTTTCGTAGTGCTGCTGCACTAGAATGGTTGTTGGTGCCAGCAAGGCTACCTGCTTACCCGCATGGGCCGCCTTAAAGACGGCACGGAGTGCTACTTCGGTCTTACCGAAACCAACATCCCCAACCAACAGGCGATCCATTGGCCGCTTCTTCTGCATGTCGACCTTGATTTCTTCAATCGAACGAATCTGGTCCGGCGTTTCAGGATATGGAAAGGCCGTGTCAAACTTCAACTGGGCCTGGTCATCGGCTGGGAAGGCATAGCCCTGCTTAGCCTCACGTTCGGCGTACAAAGCCAAGAGGTCATCGGCGATGTCCTCAATCTTGGCCTCGACCTGCTTCTTAGTCTTCTGCCATTCCGTTCCGCCCAGCTTATTAATCTTTGGGCGTTTCCCGGCATCAGAACCACCGATATACTTCTGAATCAAGTTCAGTTGCGTAACCGGTAGGAAAATCTTGGCGTTCTTTTGGTAAGCAATGACCAAGTAGTCCTGCTTCCCGCCGTTTGACTCAATTGACTCCAGTCCCTGATACTGACCAATTCCGTGGTTAATGTGCACGACATAGTCACCAACGGACAGTTCGTTATAGGACTTCAACCGTTCGGCGTTCTGCAGCTTCTTCTGCTTGCGGGCCACCGGCTTGCGGGCTTTGGCAAAGAGCTCCCGCTCCGTCAAGACCATCAAGTGGGCCATTGGCCACTCAAAGCCGGCCGACAAGTTGCCAATGACAACCTGAACCTGGTTATCCTCAATTGTCTGGTGGATGGGCACCTGCACATCTCGGGAATCCAAGGACTCCACCAAGCGGTCAGCTCGTTCTTGTGAACCAACCAAGAGTACCCAAGTCATCCCCCGTTCCTTTGCAAAAGTCAGGTCCGGCATCAAGGCGTCTAACTGCCCAAAATACTGTTTGGCTGGACGTGAAGTCCATTCCAGCAAGTGGTTAAAGGTTAACTGATTCAACCCACGCTTCAAGTTGGCCAAATAAGTTTGGGCTTGTTTCAAATCAGACAGGCGGTCACCCAATTCGGCCCGTAAGGCCAAAGGTGGAATCAACTGGTTATTTTTCACCTGCAAATCAAACCAATCGTTGTCCAAGCCAGTTTGTGTAAGCAAGGATTCCTGCAACCGGGCGTATTCATCGATAATTACTAAACCATCTTTGGGCAAATAGTCCTGAATCGTCTGCTTCTCTGGGTAGAAATAAGACAGATAGGGCAAGATTGCCTCGTCACGCCGACCTTCATCCAAAGCCCGCTGCGTTGGCGCAAAGCCTTCGGTCACGTGCTTCTTTTCAACACCGGCCGCCTCTTTACGATAATCAGTAAAGGCCGTCTCAAGCGCAGTCTTCCCTGCCTCGTAAGCTGCCTCATCCATAATCAAATCAGATGCCGGCAAGATGTTAGCCGACTGCACCGTCCCCGTCGACTTCTGGCTAATTGGATCAAAGGTCTTCATCTGGTCCAATTCGTCGTCAAAGAAATCTAAACGGAAGGGTTCGTCCTGGTCGGCAGGATAAACATCAATAATCGAACCGCGCTGGGCGAACTGCCCAATCTGCTCCACCTGGGGCGTGTTCACGTAACCCAAGGTCACCAAACGGCCCTTCAATTCGGCAAAGTCATACTGTTGTACAACCTGCAGTTGCAGACAAGCCGCCTTTAGGGCGCTAGCCTTTGGTTCATAACGACAAAAAGCCGCAGAATTGCTCAGGTAGATACCTGGCTTTCCTTCGGCAAGGGCCACCAAGGCCGCCACGCGGTCGGCCACGTGACTGTTGGATGAAATGGCCAGCTCCGTTGCCACGGCCTCTTCGGCCACAAAGCGGTAAACCTGATCAGCACCCAGCAAATCCGTTAAGTCCTGGGCCAGTTCTTCGACGTGGGCAACCGTGTCGGTCAACAGGAGGATGGGGCGTGGGCGACTTTTAAATAAGGATACCAATCCGGCCGCCTTGGCCGCACCGTTAAGTCCCAAGAGTAACTGTCGTTCCCCCGGCTTTTCCTGTTCAGCAAAAACCTGAAATTCTTTTTCTTTTTGTAAGTAATCCGCTAAAACCATTCTTATCCGTTGTAGCGGTTGCTTAGAGCCGCTGCATCTGCTCCCTTAATCCAATCGAGTAATGCTTGGTCCGTCTTTTCAAAAGTTTCTTCCCATTCGGCCAAATCTTCCTTTGAAAACTTCCCCAAAACGTAGTTCACCACCGCTTCGTGCGTGTGATCCGGGTGCGAAATACCAAACTTCAAACGCAAGAAATTCTGTGTACCAGTGTGCGCCATGATGGACTTCAAACCATTGTGTCCGCCGGCTGACCCCTTGGCACGAAAACGCAACTTACCAAATGGTGAGTCCAAATCATCGTTCAAGACCAAAATATCTTCAGGCTTGCCACCGTAAAAGTCTAAGAAGGCCCGAACCGATTGTCCTGAATCGTTCATGTAAGTTGTGGGCTTAACTAACCAAACGGTCTCCCCATCAACGTTCAACTTGGCCGCTTGGCCAAAGAGTTTTGTTGGGGTAAAGTCAACGCCCTGACTGGCCGCAAAATGGTCCAGCGCCATGAATCCAATATTGTGTCGGGTTTGATCGTACTTCGCCCCAATATTTCCTAAACCAAAGATGAATTTCATGCTTTTCCCCTCCAAAATGTTCGTTACTATAATCTTAACATGTAAAAGAGTCGAATTTCCCCAAAAGTATGCTAGGATATAGGAAAGAACGTACGTTTAAAAGAGGTTTCTCATGTTTCCAAAGTCAATGATTATCAAAAAGCAAGATTTGCTGACCGTGACCGAAGACACCACCATTGGTGAAGTTTACGACATCTTCGAAAATCAAAAGGAAGGTCAGCATCTCCGGACCATCCCCATCCTAGATTCCACAGGCCACCTTTTCCGTGGAAACATCTATCGTCAACACGTCTATGAGTTTGTTGCCAACAAAGGCGACCTCAACCAAAAAGCAACGTCAATCATGCGTAACTCGACGAAGTTCATCTCAACAAAAGCGGACTTCTACGAGCTCTTCTTCGCCATTCGCGATTTGCCATACATCGCCGTTGTGGACGACGGGCACCACTTCGTTGGTATCCTGACCCACGCCGCTTTGATGGATCTTCTAGCCAAGTCCTGGTCACTTGCCAAGGGTGGCGTAGCCATTGCCGTTCGCGACCGTCAACGCCGCGGCGACCTCCAACGCATGGCCCGCACCATCACCCGCTACACGAACATCGAATCAGTCTTGTCACTACAAACATCAAGCCAGGGCGGCCCACTCGCTGTGCTCTTCACTTTGCCTTTGACACCTGACTCACCTGTCCTCCGTAAGATTATTACGAAGTTGGAACGCAAACGTTTTACAGTTGTCGCCCAAGAGGACCTCTCACAATTTATGTAAGATAAAAGCCAGCGAAGTTTCGCTGGCTTTTACTTTATCTTTGGTCAGCTATTTAGCTGGCCTTTTTTAATGAATATTTCCTTTGGCATTAAAATCAACAAATCACTCAATTTCATTCAATAATCCCCTTGTCAATTTGTCTGAGGAAGTTTTAAATTCTACTTTTTGAAAAATATTTTCATATCCAATCGTCTTAATAAACTCTTGGGTAAAACCCTTCCAAAAAGTATAAGTTATCACCACTACGTTATCCGGAAAAACAACTTGAACTTCATTATCCGATAAATTTTCAGGAAGGACAGGCTCTACCTGTCGATGAAATGTTTCCTTCCCAAATTCTTGTCCATTTATAGCCCATGTTTCTGGATTAGCAAAATTTAGTTCAATTACTTTCCTCATTTCTTCCCCCTTTCAGACATTACCAAACAAACAGCCCCGCCATCGCCGCCGAAATCAGTGATACCAAAATCCCAGCAACTAACATATAAGGCACTCGTGCCGAAATATAGTCGTTCTTTTCAGGTGAAACCAAGCCCTTGAAACAAGCAATGATCATACCAATCGTTCCGAAGTTGGCAAAGGAAGTCAGAAAGACCGAAAGGACAATTCGGGCGTGGTCGTTTGCAAAGAGTCCCTTACCAGCCATCATGTTCTTCGAAACTTCGCCCATAACCACAAACTCATTGGTAACCAACTTCGTTCCCATATATTGCGCCAGCTGGAAGGCATCCCCAACAGAGAACCCAAGTAACCATGCGAATGGGAACATAATCACACCAAAGATATTTTCAAGCGTCAACCACTTCAGCCCAACCAAGCCCAGAATTTGATTAATCAACTCTCCCAAAGAAACGAAGGCAATTACTGTCGCTGCAATAATCAACACCATCTTCCCGGCACCCAGAATTGAACCGCTCAAGAAGGAGAAGAAAGGCTCCCGCTTCCCACCGTCATCGCTCACCTGCACAATCTCATCGTCCTTCGCGTCCACCTTGGTTGGGTTCAACAAAGCCGCCACTGCAATGGCGCCCAAAATATTCAAAGGAATAGCGGTCAAAACATACTGCCCCGGAATCATTTGTGTATAAGAACCAATAATGGCAGCCGATACACAGGACATGGACATTAAGGCCAAAGTCATGTTTCGTCTTGCTGACATTTGGTTCAACTGCGCCTTAGACACAGCTAAAACCTCCGTGTTCCCCAAAAACATCATTTCAATGGAAAAGAAAGCTTCAAACTTTGGCTGACCGGTAATCTTAGACAGTCCGCGGCCCACCCATTTGATAATCCAGGGAAGGAAACGGAAGTAGGCCAGGATATCAAAGAGCGGAATCACCAGCAGCATGGGGAGCAAAGCCCCCGTCACGAAGTTCGGTCCACCATTATTGGAAGTCAGCCACTCCGGAAAGGCGAAGGCAATCCCCTTCCAGGCTGCGGCGACTAACCAGTTAAAACCATCGGCAGCAGCCATCACG
Organism: Fructobacillus sp. CRL 2054; assembly: GCF_028764065.1. Classification (GTDB taxonomy): domain Bacteria; phylum Bacillota; class Bacilli; order Lactobacillales; family Lactobacillaceae; genus Fructobacillus. The sequence goes on along the minus strand of NZ_JACOFN010000004.1, from coordinate 68,246 downwards.
GCCTGCCGACCCGCCTTAAAGTTCGTAAAGAGCCAGGCTAGCAATAACTCCAATCCAAAGACAATCGACACCGACCGCCACTGAATCTGTTTCCGGTCATTCGATAGTAGGTAAGCAAGAAAAATAAAAAGCGGAATACTCAAAATATTCACAACAAGAAGCATAATCGACCATCCTTTTCTCTCTTCTAATACGGTCTTTCACTACTAGCCCAAACGAGCTTTTCTACTTGTAGTCAATCAGAAAAATTTCAATCTGGCTAGCAAAGTCGCAAACATTTGTTAGTTAAGCTAAATTACTACCCTCTTTTGTCCTCAGCCTCGCGCCCGCGCGTAACCCTCCCCTAAAATTAAAGAAAACACCCGGAGGATTTCATCATGAAGAGCATTGTAGTGATTGGCAGTTTGAACGTCGACGTCTTGCAAAAGATTGACCGTCTCCCTCAGCAGGGCGAAACCCTGAGTATCGAGGGTAAGTCCACGAACTTTGGAGGAAAAGGGGCGAATCAAGCCGTGGCCGCAGCAAGACAGGGCGCCATTGTTTCCTTTATCGGCGCCGTTGGCTCCGATTCCGAAGGGCAAACTTTCATTCAACTGCTAGAACAAGAGGGCATCAACACCCGCTTTATTCAAAGTAAAAAGGGCCCAACAGGGACCGCCTACATCATGCTGGAAAGAGACGGCCACAATACCATCCTGGTACATGGTGGCGCCAACGCCGAACTAACCATCGAGGATGTAAACCAAGCCAAAGACGTCATCGCCATGGCCGACGTGGTTGTCGCTCAACTCGAAGTCCCCCGTCCCGTGATTCAACGGGGATTCGAACTCGCCAAAGAATCCGGCGCCATGACCATCCTCAATCCAGCCCCTGTCACCCAGCGAATTGAGTCCGCCATTTTAGGAAACACCGACCTGCTCGTACCCAACGAAACAGAGGCAGCAGCCCTACTCAATCTTCCACCTAGCACCAACTACAAGACACTAAAGGACCGCCTCCCCCTCTACCAAGAGCAACTAGGAATTCATAACCTAATCATTACCCTCGGTGAGGACGGTGCTTTCTTCGCCATTGGTAAGCAGATTGGTCCCGTTAAAAACTTCAAAGTGGACGTTCAAGATACCACCGCTGCCGGCGATACCTTCATTGGTACCATCGCCACCACAATCGAACCAGACCTCAGCAACATTGAGCGAACCCTCCAACGCGCTTCCGCCGCCTCCGCCATTGCCGTTTCACGTCCGGGCGCCATTCCTTCCATTCCGACCTCGGAAGAAATCGCCCGCAAACTCGCCCCAATGGCCATGTCCTAGGAGGTGACAAATGACAGCAACAGAGCAAAAGCAACGGGCTGCCCTTGCAGCCGTCAATGAAATTCAGGATGGCATGGTTGTTGGACTTGGTACCGGATCGACCGCCGCCTTCTTCATTCGTGCTTTAACCGAAAAGGCCCACGCCAACGGCTGGCAAATCACCGGGGTTGCCACCTCCAAACGGTCCGCCGAACTCGCCCGAACGCTGGGCATGGTCGTTAAAGACATCGACGAAGTGAACGCCATCGACGTCACGGTCGACGGTGCCGACGAATTCGATAGCTACCTAAACGGCATCAAGGGCGGTGGCGCGGCCTTACTATACGAAAAAGTCGTTGCACTCCGCTCCAAGAAAAACGTCTGGATTGTCGACGAATCCAAGCAATCCGAACGACTAGGCTCCTTCAAACTTCCTGTCGAAGTGATTGAGTTCGGTGCCCAGCAGGTTGCCCTGACCCTCCAGCACATGAACCTGCATCCCCGCTTCCGGATGAAAAACGAGCGAGAGCACCTCCTCACCGATTCCGGTCACAACATCATCGATGTTGATATCTCTCATATAACCGATTTAACAACCCTGGCAGATAAACTCAAATCCATTACCGGTGTCGTCGAACACGGCCTCTTTATCGGCATCTGCGATAAGGTGATTATCGGCACTGACCCAATCAAAACACTGTCAAGGAACTGAGCGGGTTAGCCAATCCTAAAAGAACCAAAACTGGCTGAATCCGGGGGCCAGCCCACTACCCTACCCTTCACAGGACGGATGTCGACTACTCCACTATTTCTTCGTTCTGTTACCACATATCCTGGCCCCCAACCGCTCATCCACACAAAAAGCCCTCTCACAGATTCCTGTGAGAAGGCTTTTTTCGATCAATCGATTAAATAAATGGATTTTACTTTCGCACACCATCATAAGGCGTCAAACGAATCTTACCAGAGAGATACTCACCAACAAAGATATCCGAAATACCCTTGTAGTCCTGGTCAACCACTTGCTGATCCAACCACTCTTCGTCCTTATCAATGGCCAAAAGTACATCATCATTGGCCTGACCATCGTAAATAATTGGGTACTTAGGTGATTCATCCCCGTACTCAATCACCGTCAACTGACCGTTCTGTTCCAGCACGGCACGCTTGACTTTGGAAACATCGTAAACTTCCTGTTCACGAAGCTTAAACATCAAGCTAGAAGCCGATTGACCAGCAGCAATCACCGCATGCACATCAATCTTTCCACGGTTGATCAAAATCTTAGGATTTCCATCCAAAAGCGCCTTGGCATAGCGGTTGTGCTCCTTAGCAAACTTCAAGACCAAAACGAGCAGCGTCCAGATAATCATGACCATCATAAATTGGAAAACCGTAATGGCATCGGAGTAAATCGTTCCACCGATAATACCACCAAGCACGTAGTTCTGAACTTGATCCAGGGCGTTGGTTGGCGCTAAGTTTCCCTTACCAAAAATATTGATTTGGAAAATGATAACAATCAGGCCAATCCCAAGCTTTAAGAATATTGGTAAATAAACTGCCATTACTTTGCCACCTCTGCCTTCGCATTAATTAGATAAACCTGTGTCCGACTGTATGACTTCTGGTCCTTAGACAGGGTAATCTGGTAAAACTTGTTGCCTTCCTTAGCAATCATACCGTCCTGCAGGGTCGTTGAGTTAAAGGACAATTCAGACTTCTTAGCCTTTTGATCCTTGGCGTAACCCTTAGCAAAGGCTGCCATCTCGTTTTGCTGAGAGTTCTGGGTCTGCGTGTTCTGCAGGTTGTTATAGGTCAAACCGGCGAAAAACAGGAAGGCCAAGAAGGCGATAATCGTCAGGTCGCGGTAGCGCATGTTAAAGCGGTGCCGGAATGAGGCAATCAGCCCGGTACCCATGGCGATAAAAGTGATGACCAACAGGGTGATGTAGACCTTGTTAGTGATGTTGTTTTGATGAACTAAATAATCTAGGGAATAAAATGTCATAAGCCCCTCCACGTTTTCAATTCTAGCACAAAGGCCCCTTTTTTCGACAGTTTTTATAAAAAAAGAAGCGCACCGCAGTGCGCTTCTAACCGTCATTTATGAGAGAAACGACCTCTTAATTTTTACATCATTCCCGGCATGCCAGCTTGACCACCCATTGCGGCAGCACAAGCATCATCTGCCTTTGGCGCTTCGGCCACAACGGCCTCAGTCGTCAAAAGCAAAGCGGAAACAGAAGCGGCGTTTTGCAAGGCTGAACGGGTAACCTTGGTAGGATCCACGATTCCAGCTTCGACCATGTCAACCCAACGGTCGGCCTTGGCATCGTAACCAGTGCCCTCAGGCTGTTCCTTCAACTTGTTCACGATGACAGAACCTTCGTAACCAGCGTTCTCCGCAATTTGGCGAACAGGTGCTTCCAAGGCAGCAACCACGGTCTTTACTCCAGTGGCTACATCCCCCTCGGCTTCAACAGAGGCGGCAGCGTCCATGGCGTTCACCAAGGCCGTTCCACCACCAGCAACGAAGCCTTCTTCAACGGCCGCACGGGTCGCGTTCAAGGCATCTTCGATGCGGTACTTGCGTTCCTTCAACTCGGTTTCGGTTGCCGCACCGACGTTGATAACGGCCACACCACCAGCCAACTTGGCCAAGCGTTCTTGCAACTTCTCCTTATCAAAGGTTGAAGTAGTTTCAGCAATCTGCTTCTTAATCGTTTCAACACGGTCAGCAACCGCCGCCTTGTCACCAGCACCTTCCACGATGGTCGTGTTGTCCTTGGAGATGTTCACCTTGTTTGCTGAACCCAATTGCTCAACGGTGACATCCTTCAAGTTCAAACCGAGATCGTCGGTAATGACCGTACCACCAGTCAAAACGGCAATGTCTTCCAACATGGCCTTACGACGGTCACCAAAGCCTGGCGCCTTCACAGCAACCACGTTGAAGGTACCACGCATCTTGTTCAAAACAAGGGTTGGCAAGGCCTCACCGGTAATATCGTCGGCGATAATGACCATTGAACGGCCCTGTTCCACAACCGCTTGCAAGACTGGCAAGATGTCTTGGATGTTCCCAATCTTCTTATCAGTAATCAAGATGTAAGGGTTGTCCAAGTTGGCTTCCATCTTCTCGTTGTCGGTCACCATGTACTGTGACATGTAGCCGCGGTCAAAGGACATTCCTTCGACAACCTTCAAGGTCGTCTCAATTCCCTTTGATTCTTCAATGGTGATAACACCGTCGTTACCGACCTTTTCCATCGCATCCGCAATGAGCTTACCAACTTCTTCGTTGGCAGCTGAAATCGAAGCGATTTGCGCGATTTCATCCTTAGTTGACACTGTGTGTGACATCTCGTGCAACTTCTTCACTGCAGCTGCCGTGGCCTTCTCGATACCAGTTCGGATACCAACGGGGTTGGCACCGGCCGTCACGTTCTTCAAGCCTTCGCCAACGATGGCCTGGGTCAAAACCGTGGCCGTCGTGGTACCGTCACCGGCGATGTCGTTGGTCTTTGAAGCAACTTCGGCCACCAACTTAGCGCCCATGTTCTCGAAGTGGTCTTCCAGTTCGATGGCCTTGGCGATGGTCACACCGTCGTTGGTGATGGTAGGTGAACCGTAAGATTCTTCCAAGACAACGTTGCGACCCTTGGGTCCAATGGTTGTCTTTACAGTGTTTGCGAGCTTATCGACGCCGACCTTCATCTTGGCGCGTGCATCTTCAGCAAATTTCAATTCCTTTGCCATGTCTAAAACTCCTCTTTTAACTCTTTTTTATGGAAAAGACCGTCCGGCCATCTAACCGACCAGTCTCCTCAAATCTTAATCCAAAATCCCAATCACATCTTTTTCGTGCAAGGCGAGATAGTCTTGCCCATCGACTTCGATCGCCTGACCGGCGAACTTGTCGAAGAGCACGGTGTCCCCGGCCTTTACCGTCATCGCAACGGTTTGACCAGCATCGGTCACACGACCAGGACCAGCGGCAACTACCTTACCCGTTACGGGCTTTTGCTCAGAGGCTTGGGCAATCACAATGCCACCAACCTGCTGTTCGCCTGTTTCTTCGACCTGGACAATCACCCGGTCTGCTAATGGTTTCAACATCACAAGAACCTCCATGAATTCTTTTTAGCACTCGTTTATAACGACTGCTAATTTCATATCTAGTATAACCCATCCTTGCTACAATGCCAATAAAAAAAGACCGCCTTCCGGCGGTCCATTCAATCAATTTTTACTTCAAGTTCAAACCCTTATCCATTGGGTACTTGGACAAACGTGGGTCGGCTGGAATCATCTTGAAGAGCTTAGCGTTGTGCTTAGTCCAGTTGGTGTCCATGTCACGCTCAGCGTAGTAGTCGGCCATGGTCTTGTCGTAGTCAGCAACCGCTGCTTCAACCTTCTTCTCGTCGTACTTGCCTTCCATGACAGATCCTGACAAAGGCAACTTTGGCTTTACACCAGGGTTCTGGTCAGGATAGCCGACTGAGAATCCCATGATTGGCTTGACGTACTTTGGCAGATCCAACTCTTGCTCGTACAAGTCAAAGGCGCCCATAACACCGGCCATGGTAACCGTTCCCAAGCCAAGGGATTCGGCAGCCACTTGGGCGCGGCCTAAGGTAATGGAAGCTGAAACGATGCCACCTTCCAAGAACTGGTAGTGTTGGATTCGGTCTTCAATCACCTTGCGGTTTTCTTCTGACTGTCCAACCAAATCACGGTTCCAGTCCACGCAGACAACGTAGAAGCGAGGGGCTGATGCAATGTAGCCCATGTGGACCTTATCGGTAATCTTTTGCTTCAAAGCCTGATTCGTTACTTCAATGAACGTAACGGGTTGGTAGTTTTGCATGTTTGGACCAGCAAAGGCCGCTTCAAAAATGGCATTCATCGTGTCATCTGAAACCTTCTTATCTTGGAAAGCACGAATTGACTCGTGTTCACGCAATTGTTTTAAGACTTCATTATCAACCATGACAACCTCCTAATTTCGTTGTATACTTATATCTTTGGGTGGCTCTACAGCCATTTTACGCTTTCAAAAAAATTATATCTAGGAGAGGTAATGAATTTCTTCCACGTTCACATTGGTTTACGAACCTTTAAAACTGGCCTAACCGTCATGCTCGTCATGCTGGTCTACCATTTCATCGACCGACCGGCCTTCGTGCCGGCCCTAGCCTCAGTCTTCGCCCTCCGAGAAAACTGGGACAACACCATCGCATTTGCCAAAGTTCGTGTCATCTCAAACGTCGTCGGTGGTGGCCTGGCCATCATCTACTACTTCATCCGAGAATATACCCATGACGCCGATTGGGTTTCCATCATCCTGGTTCCCCTCCTCATCATGCTTGGCATCATCATCCACAACAAACTCGACCAAAGCGTCGGCATCGTTGGTGGTATGGCCGCCTTCCTTATGATTGCCCTGACCATCCCCATGGGTGCCACCATCGACTACGTCCTACTCCGTGTCCTCGATGTCTTCGTCGGTGTCCTCTTCGCCATCGTCGTCAACCGCTTCGCCATGCCCGACGAAATCAAAAAAGTCGAAGCAGCAGCCGAAAAAGTCGAAGCTGATGTCAAAAAAGCAGTACATAAAATCGATCCAAAGCATCACCAGGATTGATGTAAAATAAAAAGCCTCCCAGAATGGGAGGCTTTTTATTAATACTTATTTATATTCCCCGTAAAGATCTATAGCTTTTAATTCGCAGGCCCGTATACGTACAAGTAATGACTCTTCTGTCCTTTTTTCTAACACTCCATAAAATTTTATAAAGAAAGAAATACAATTTTTGAAGAGTACCGACATAGGTGCGCTGTAATCCCAAAAGCAATTTTTTGAGAAAGATATAAAAAGTGCTACCTCTTGTAATATAGCAACAAAGTTCCTAATTAGATGTAAATATTTTTCTGACTTTTCTTTAAATCCAATTAAATTTTGATAGGAATACTTATTAGCCAACACTGACGATCTACGTAGATATTCTTCCTCAGTTTGTTCTTGAAAAAATAATTGATATGACATGTTATTGCCCCTACACTTCTTATAAATGTTGAAAATACTCATTGTCGGCCTTTTATTATATTGTAAAATCAACATCACCACAACATGTACTCAAACCCCTTCTCAAAACATGCTATTCTAACTTCAGGAAGAATTTCTCGAATACTAAACCTGCAGCCACTTTTACCGACTGCTTTTTTTATGTTCAAAAGGAGAAATCTTATGTCAGAACAAAACCAAAACGAACTATTCTACCGTTATTACAAACGCTGGATTGTCATGTATAAAGAAGGCGCTATCCGTAAGGTCACAATGGCCAAATATCAAATGACTCAGCAATGGTTAGTTAAGCTAGCACCCAAATTAAAAGTCAAAGATTTAACACGTATCAGCTACCAACAACTACTTAATGATTACGCAGCCGAACACGAGCGGCAAACAGTTATGGATTTTCACCACCAACTAAAAGGCGCCATTTTAGACGCTGTTGATGACGGACTAATCGAACGCGACCCTACCCGTAAAGCAATTATTAAAGGTAGAACACCCCGACCTAAGAAACCAAAATATCTCAACCAATTCGAATTACACACCATGCTAAGCCAACTAGATCTTGGAACCGAAATCAACTGGGATTGGTTTATCCTACTTATCGCCAAAACGGGTATGCGTTTCTCTGAAGCACTAGCCCTTACACCTAGTGACTTCGACTTCTCCCACCAGATGCTAACAATCAACAAAACTTGGAACTATAAAGAAAAAGGATGATTTCTTCCAACAAAGAACCAATCCTCTGTCCGTAAAATCCAAATTGATTGGCAAACCGTCATCCAATTCTCAGAACTAATCAAAAATCTTCCGCCAAACGAGCCTATCTTTGTCGAAGAAAATGAAAAAGTCTATAACTCAACAGTGAACAATCTCCTGAATCGTCACTGTGAAAAAGCAGACATTCCCACTATTTCTATCCATGGCTTACGTCACACACATGCTTCCCTTCTTCTTTTTGCTGGCGTCTCCATCGCAAGCGTTGCTCGCCGACTTGGCCATGCATCTATGACCACCACCCAAAAGACCTATCTACACATTATTCAAGAACTAGAAAATCAAGATGTTGACCTGGTCATGCGTTCTCTTTCGAATCTAAGTTAGGTCGTTTTCTATTTTCAAACGTTGATGAAGAGTAATATTAGCATCTATATCTTGTAACAAAGAACCAATTTTATTCATCTTTTGTCGGTACATCCACTATCCAATTTCCTAATTCAGTCTGATTAATGCTTGCTTGATTAACTGCCTGGTTTGCATGTTCTTTAACCCATTTTCTTTTAGAATAAGTATTCAAAAGATAGTAAATAAATAATGGGAAAGAATTATTTTCAGGTATAAAGCGCAGCAGGTTCATACCGTGATAGAGATGGTCATCAACTTGATAAATAGCTGTTTTACCAATATGCTTTAACGAATTGATATTGCTGAAAAGTATATCTCCTGTATTTAAAAGTGATTCCTTTGGTGGCTCAACATTTGAATATCCGATTTTATTGATGTTAACGGATCCAGTGGAAATTGTTTCAATTCTAGTTAACTTGTATGGACCTTCATTCAATCTAGAGTCTCCCGTGAAACCGGATTTCATAATTACAATTTCTTGTAGCTTACGCTGTTCCCAAGAATTCGTTTAACAATCAAAATTAATATATGCTTTTTAATATTTGTTTTGAATAATTAGTTATCAGTTCTGATACAATACATTTTTTAGCAATCAATTCATTATCTTGAAAATAATTATATTTATTACTGATGAAGAGTAAGTAGATTATCAACCTTGCTTAAATATGATCCTATTTCTTTTTGCTCGGAATAATTAGGAACTAATACATCTTGTTTCAAAAAATCTTTAGCGACTAGATTGCTCATCATTGTCGCCTTTGTTGTTGAACGCATTAATTTGCGCCCCATTACAGGTTCATAATTAATAAAATATTTCCAGTACATTAAATCGTACTTTACTATTGGTCGGAAAACATCAAAAACATGCGATACAATCCCATCTCCTATAGTATTTTCAACAAACCGACCATAGGCATAATTTTTACTCTTATTTCCTTCAAAAGATATATCTCCTTTGCGAAAAACATTGTAAGTTTTCATGTACTCAAGACTAGATTTAAATCGATCAGCTTCTTTAAAGTACATATTCGCTACAGAAATTATCTGGTCGGACTTAAAGGATCCATCATTTTTTTCAATGACTTTCTTGTATAGGTCTTTAAACTTACGCTGTTCCCAAACAATGCAAAAGCGCTACTAGTAAAAATACTAATAGCGCTTTTATATTTAAAAGGTAATAAAGATTTATCACATTGCTGAATACTAATACAAATTATTTGATAATGAATATTTTATATTCCCTCACGTCTTAATAATATTGATTATAAAAACTTTATCAACTAATTATCATTAAAAATAAAATTAAACGAACATTTTTTGAAGCAATAATTTTTTCAATGATTCTACTTCATTTAATTTACGTTGATGAAGAGTAATAAGATTGTCTGTATTTTGCAACAGATTGCTGATTAATATTTGTTCAGATTTATTTGGTAATTTAACTTCAATCTTTCCTAGGTCGCCTAAATAAATTCCGGGTTGTGCCGAAGTAACCTGATTCCTTTTTAAAGCATTTTGAAAGTCATCACTTCTAATAGTCTGATACAAAAACTGACTGTTTAAATTATTATCTGGACGCAGATAAGCTACACTTCGCTGGAAAGTAAGACCTTGAGGATTCTGTAATACTGCGGTTTCTCCAATGGATCCAACTATCGTTAAAAGCACATCATTTTTCGCTAACTTAAATTTTTTATGGATTGATGAAAAATCAGAATCAGATATAAGCCTTTCATCTTTACTAACTACAACTTTTCCATTTTTAATATTCTTAGCACTCAATAACAGTGGACCCTCATCAACATCTTTATACGTCCCATGTGTACCGTCCTTTAAAAGTAGCAGTGTATCTTTCAACTTACGCTGTTCCCAATCATCCGTGTAACCAGTAAAACGGATAACTGGATTCTTTTGTCCATTCTTTGGAAAAAGATTTTGTAATAAAATTTTTTTGAGGCTCTGAAGTGTATTCAACTTACGCTGATGAAGAGTAATAAGCTCTTTAGTACTGTTAATCAAAGAACCAATTCTTTTTTGTTCATCCACATTCACAGGGTAAGAGACTTTTACATCCCCAAATTCCTTAAAACTTATTGCCTTACCATCACGAATTCCGAAAGTAACTTTTTTCAATGATTCAATAAATCGGTACGTCTTAAAAACAACTTCCCAATAACTTTGGTTTTGTTTCATACCATCCAAAAAAGTGAAAATAGTATACGCAGGGCTTACTATACCCTCAATATGGGACAGCTCGAATCCACCTTGAAACGAACGCAGACTAATTACAAATTGATCTACCTGCACCCTTTTATAATTTACCAAAGTATTCTTATCATACTTAATATCAATACCAACATCACTACGCTTAACTATCCCAAATTCCTGTGATGCAGACAATACAGGCAAATCGGCATGTCCTTTTTCTGATACCGGTTTAAAAAGTTCTATCGCCTTACGCTGTTCCCAATCATCAGTAAATCCAGAAAAACGGATTTCTGGTACCGTTTTCTTATTTTGTACTACCTTACTCATTTAAGCACCTGCTTAATTAAGTCTAGGGTCTTTTCGCTCTCAGAATCTGTGGCCACTAGGTCATCCATTTGTTCATTAATTTTCTTAGTTAATTCTGAAATTTCATCATCAATTTCACGCATGTTTGAAAGAAGGGCTTCGGCATCAACTGGAGCTTCTTCTTCAAAAGTATCGACATAACGTGGAATGTTTAAGTTAAAATCATTTTCTTTGATTTCATCAATGTTAGCAACGTGTGCATACTTATCAACATCCTCACGCTTTTGGTAAGTATCGATGATTTTATCAACATCAGAATCACGAAGAATATTCTGCTTCTTCCCCTTTTCAAAATCGTTTGAAGCGTCGATAAAGAAGATATCCTTGTTAGTCCGGTTTTTCTTGAAGACCAAAACAACCGTTGGAATACCAGTTGAGAAGAAAATGCCTTCAGGTAGTCCAATAACTGCATCAAGATAATTCTTTTCGATAATTGCTTGTCGAATAACACCTTCGGCAGCTCCACGGAAAAGAACACCATGAGGCAAAACGATAGCCATCGTTCCTTCGCGGTCCAAGTGGTAAAGGCCGTGCAAAACGAAGGCATAATCAGCCTTTGTCTTAGGAGCTAACTTACCGTAATCCTTAAAACGGGCATCCTTCATCTTGTTGTCGTTGTTATCCCACTTAGCAGAATATGGTGGGTTAGCAACAACCGCGTCAAAGGTAACGGGCTGCATAATGCCGTTGCTTTCCTTTGAGGGCCAATCATCTTCCAAGGTATCGGCATTACGCAACTCCATGTTTTGATAATCGATACCGTGCATCATCAAGTTCATGCGGGCCAAGTTGTAAGTCGTGGTATTTAATTCCTGACCTTCAAAAGCAACACGTCCCTTATCATGACCGTTCTTCAATTGGTCTTGCACAGTTAACAAAAGAGAACCAGATCCCATGGCAGGATCATAAACAGTAAAACGTCCTTCATCCTTGGCAGAGAGAGTCACTAACTTAGCCAAAATCTTTGAAACCTGGTGAGGAGTATAGAATTCTCCGGCCTTCTTACCAGAGTTTCCGGCAAATTCGGCGATTAGATATTCATAAACATCCCCTAAAATATCATGACCATTTTCGTCTTCATAGTTGAAAGTATCAACTGATTCAACAACGGCCCCCAATGACTTTGCACGTGCTGCGGTTGAGTTCCCAAGACGTGAGTTTCCTAAATTAACATCGGCAAAGATTTCAGAGAAATCTTCTTCTGCCGACTTGTTAATCTGGGCGTTCTTGTTAAATTCGTCGAACATATCTTGGTAATCAGATGGCTTAATATCACCAGAATGAACTTTGTTAACGATAGTCTTCCACGTGAATTCTGGTTCGATGGCATAACCCAAGTTTCGAGCAATATCTTCAATATAATCATTACGGTCAGCTCCTTGAGCTTCACGTAAATAGGCATCATTTATATTTTCACCTTCTTCAAGGTCCAAAATATCTTCTTTTTGCAAATATTGCTCTTGATGCTCAGAAAGGTAACGGTAGAACATGAAACCTAGAATGTAATTACGAAATTCTGATGCATCAAGGTTCCCGCGCAAATCATTAGCCATTGACCACAATTGGCTGGTAATTGACTGTGCTGTAGCTTCTTTTGACATGGTATCTCCTTCTTAATTTAGTATTCTTCTACAAAGGCATTGGCGAACTTAATAAAAGCGTCTGAAAAAACATTACGGTACTTAATCTTCTTCAGATTTTTAACTTCGATATCTGTTGAAAGTTCTGCGTAATTTTTCTGACCATTTTTTCTTAATTCATCCAATTGCCCCATGGTATTAAGATCATCCTGCCCCTTTTGGTGGTGTTCCAAAATTGATTCAACATTTGAAACAGTAACGTCTAATCCCCATGTATTAATAAATCGACGAATCTGAACCTTCTTCGAATTTGATTCTGAGGTACTTAGCAAGCCTTCAATATCGTCCTGCTTTACAGGGTAATTTCCGGCTTGAAGTTCTCCTGAGTGCAAACTCTTGGCAGTACGTTCTACTCGCTTAGCATACTTTTGATCTTCCAGTTGCTTTGTTTGGCTACGAATGCTGTCATATGTTTTCTTGGCCTTTTCGTGTTCGCCATTGTGCATTTCGTTTGCCAACTGAACTAATAGATCTTTCAAATAGTCATAGTCGACTTTCACGTCTGAAATATGACTCATCTTCAAATCTAATTCACTTACATCGATACCTTCATTTTCAGCAACTTTCGCCTTCACACGAGTTGTTAACCCACCTGTTAAGGTGCGTTCTTGTTCGACCGTCATCCCCAAATCAGTCAATAGTTGTTCAGGGTTATCATAATCGTACTCAGGATATTGCTTTAATTGATTGACCTGACGATTATACTGCCGTAATTTAGTGAGCATTTCCTTGCAATCGTTTTCGGACCTTGGAATATCTTGGAAATTGTCAGACAAATCGCGCAACGTTTCCACAACCTCAATTGTGTCCGCCAAAACATCTTCAAAAGGTTTAGCAAGAACAGGGCCGTCTCCAGGATCGATCAGTTCGATTTCAATATTGGCAGAGTCCTTGTTAGCATAAAGTGCCAGTGCCTCGTTCATAACTTGTTTTGACAGTTCTGGCCAACGGTAATTAATCACTAATCCGAAAGGCTTAAAATTGTTATCCTCGATACGATTCGTTCGAGAATATGCTTGAATTAAGTTAGCACCAGATAATGTACGGTCAACATATAAGGTGTTTAACTTAGGTGCGTCAAATCCTGTTAGCAAGCGATTAACAACAATAACCAAATCGAGGACTTTTCCATCTCCTGACGAACGGTTCAAGTGTGCAGCAACATCAGCAGTATACTCATCTGCATTTTCTTCAGCAAAATGGCCACCAAACATCTTTGAATAATCAGCCATCGCTTCACGCAAATCACGGTTATTTTCAAACATGCTATCATTATTCGTCGTATTTAATGAGAAAGTGATGGCGATATTCAACTTACGCTTGAGTTTTGGATTATCAGCCGTATTTTGCCGCTTAAATTCACGGTAATACTTCATCGCCAATGGTACAGAGGGTTTATTACCCGAAGCATGGGTCGTGAACAGGGCATTATATCGATAATCTGCTGAACGATTTTGCCAATGATCGATAATTTCCGAAACGACCTCTTTTACGTGCTGATCATTATGGTCGTAAATGTCAGGTTCAACCGCTTCATCAATATCGGCAGGTGTCATTGAATCAATTTTTTGTTGAATCTTTTCCTGATTCCAATCAGGATACTTAGCCGCATAATACTTTGGTAGATATTCTTCCTTAACTGTTTCTTCAGGTAACGTTGTATGAAATTCAACGTTAAATCCTAAAACATTGTTATCTGAAATTGCCTGACGGATTGTATAGGCATGAAGTAAATCACCAAAAATATCTTGCGTACTTGGATTCTTTTCGAACATCGGTGTACCTGTATAGCCAACCCATGCTGCATTTTTAAAGAACTTTCGTGCTTTGGCAAAGCCTTCCCCACCAGTTGAACGATGCGCTTCATCGACAACAAAGAGAATGTTTTTATCAAACTTATCACGTTGATCAGCGTAACGCTCAGCCAAAATATTCATCTTCTGATTAGAAGTGACGATAATTCCCTTGACGTCTTTTGATAAGAGCTTTTTCTTTAAATCCGTCACATTAGCAGTATCTGAAATGACTGATGTACGGTCCTCAGCAGTTGAATCAGGGTCAAAAGCTGTATACTGTGAAGTCGTTTGATCGGTTAACGCAACACGATCAACCATAAAAATAACCTTATCAACGTTTGGCTTACGGGAAGCTAACCAGGCAGCCTTAAATGATGAAATAGTTTTTCCTGAACCAGTTGTATGCCAAACGTAACCAAGCTTTGGATCATCAATACCAAAATGATGATTCTCGACTTTTTCAAGAACTCGCTTCGTGGCATAAACTTGATAGGAACGCATAACCTTTAGCATCTCGCGCCCCTTAGTACCGTCCAAAACCATATAGTTTGTAGCCATTTGATGTGCCATTGGGATTGAAAGAAAGGCAT
This sequence comes from Fructobacillus sp. CRL 2054, assembly GCF_028764065.1. Taxonomy (GTDB): domain Bacteria; phylum Bacillota; class Bacilli; order Lactobacillales; family Lactobacillaceae; genus Fructobacillus. The sequence continues at coordinate 53,150 of NZ_JACOFN010000004.1, read as the reverse complement.
TGGCAAATTCACGCCAACCGTTAACCTTTGTATCATCTTCTCGAGCCCATCGAAAGGCGAAAGCCTTGTTAAACTTGTCAATTGTCGCCGCAGCCATGTACTGAGTATCAGTTTCTGTCATGGCAATTAAAATCTGCACCATGGAGAAGATGTCAGAATATTGACCTTCTTCTGTATAATGTTTCATCTGGTTCAAGGCTTCAGAAGCAGGGTGAGAATTTTCTTTTTCTTCAATTTGAATAATTGGCAAACCATTAATCAATAAAGTTGTATCAAAACGACGATCTTGCCGTCCAGCTTGAACTGCTGGTCGTTCAATTTGATTAACTACTTGATAAACGGTATTTCCTGCACCAATTTGTGATGAATCAAATACATCTAAGAAAACATGCCGACCATCATCTAAATCCACTTCAACCTGTGATACACCATTCGATCCATAAAGAAATTGACCGGCTTGATATGGGCTTTTAATTCCCATAATAACTTGCTGAACTTGTTTGAATTCTTGTTCCGATAGTGGACGGTCTAACTTCTGATTATTCTGTTCCAAAATCTTTTTAAAGTTAGCCCACAACTGTTCCGTTGTCTTAATTTCTGGAACATATTGCCACTGCTTAGTTCCACCCAACTGTTGCAAATAATCAATTAGTTCGCGTTCAAAATCTAGTTCACCTAAATTGTCTGAAATCATTCCCATTAAATTCCTTCGAGTTGTTAATTTCTGTTCAATAAATCAGTAGCATTTTCGTACTATTAATATGCAATTAATATACAAAAAAGACACATATAATTTTTATTATACGCGTCGTGGGAATTAATCTAAAGAAGTATAGAGCTACACCCCAGTATTATTTTTCAAAACTCATAATCACAATAAACGTCGATCCGACTTTCCCATCCCCGCCACAGTGCTATACTATTCACGAATAAAAATTCATTTAGTTGGAAGTAAGAAGGAGAATATGATTTCAAAAGCAGGCATGTTAGGCATCGCCGGTGCTGTGATTATTGCGGGTGCTGGTGGCTTTTATGCGGTGGGTGCTAACCACTCAAGCAGCTCAAATAAGGAGAGTTCTTCAGCAAAAATTACAAAGACAAAGACGTCAAAATCAAGCTCAAGCTCTAAGAATAGTGCTAAGAAGAGCCAGGCAATGGACATTCAGGCGATTAAGTCTGGGGACTTCTCATCTGTTGTAGGAACTTGGAAGAATAGTAAGGGTGATAGTTATACCTTTGATAAGAAGGGGTTGGTATCAGCAAACTACACAGATAGTGGTTCAACCAGTAACTTAGCTGTTTATACAAAGGCAGTCGGATCAATGACACCACCTGCTATTAAAGACGGTGTATTCAAGACAGACGTTGGGCCAAAGGATGGAAAGCTTGACGGGCCATCGCCAGCGACACCATTCGTATTTATTCCAAAGGGAGTTTCTACGGATTCCTTCGCATCAGAATCAAACGATCGCATCTACTGTGGTCAAAGCATGGGTGATGAACACTACTTCTATAAAGTAGACGATTCAACAACTACAAACTCCGATAAGAGTACGAGTTCAAACAACGATAGTGCAAGTGTCGACAAGCTTTCTCTCAAGGAGAAGCAAGCCTTGGCATTGCTTGGTATGCCAAGCGACTTTTACTCCGATTGGGGACCAACTAGTCCGGATGATCTGATTAACGGTACGGCGCATCCAATCAATAATAACGCTAATGGCTTTTACCAACAGAATACGACTTTCCATGGTATTAAGTTAGAGCAACAAGATCATAAGTATATTTTGCGCTTACAAAATATTCCAGATGAAACCTGCAATCTGGCACGAGAGCGTGGTGTCTTCTACATTGATGGAGACACAATTACCTATAAGGCGGAAGGTACCTTGGTCCATGGTGCTGAACAAGAGTCCCTCGCCAAAACGCTAGGAACTTCATCCCTATCTGTACTCTATAAGCAATACAAGGGAACCGACAAGTTGAAGCAAATGGAAAATCTGATTCAGGATTAAGAATATCAATTAGAAAAGGCCACCAGATTATGTCTGGTGGCCTTTTCTTTAGTTCTTAATTTATCCACATCCTGTTGCAAAATGATCTATCGCTAGTTGTCTTGAGTAAGCATTCTTTCTAAATATATTTTCAAGTAAATTCTTTTGTCCTAAGTTAATATATTCTCCTTCGTAGGAAAACAATCCAGTACGTCGGTCAATCCAAGCATATGCTTGAATTTCATCCCCAGAATAACTGATTCCATACTTTAAAATGTCCGAGTTATCCATGATTTTCTGTACAGAAATAAAATAAAAATGACTGCATGCATTCTCACCGTGTAACAGCTGCCCCGTTGTAAAATATTTCTCTCGACTTTTGCTTTCATCCTCGCATGCTTTTCGTATGATTTGTTCAATTTTATCAGGGTAAAGATTCACATATTCACGTTCTTCATATCCTGAATATTGGTATTCCTGAGTCTCTTTGATAAAGGTAGCCACTGCCGTTTCGCCATTATAAAAGGTAATCCGATAGACACGTTTAGTAGCGTTATTCAAAATTTCTTCAAAAATGGCTTGCATGGAACTATCCTTTCTTTTTGCTTATCAATCATCCTATATTATAGCAATGCATCAATAAGTATGAATTCAAAATACTTGCCCGGCTGTTAGTCAACACGTTCAGCAGTTTCACTCGCTGGTCCTCGCTTTTAGGATTTCTTCAACAAACAAAAAGAGGATAGCTAGCAAGTTATCCTCTTTCATTCAATATCTTACTCCAACCCTGCTAACCGTCTCTGCATTCGATTGGCTTCCTGGGTAATGTAACGCATTACGATTAACTGCTCCTCCTTTGAGGCATGTTCATCAAAATCAGAATAGTTATAGTGATATTTTCTAAGAATATAATGCGTTTCTTCTGCGCTCACAATTTTATTATTTATAAACATCTTACATCCTTTCATCGACGATTACTGTCATTAATTCCTGCTATTAGTAGAGCAGGGAAACGATTGAATGAAAAGAAAATCTGGAAAATTAAGTTAATTAGGGTATCAATACGACCTGTTTTGACTTTTTCATTTACACATCAAATTATCGTACGCCCTTTTTAATGCACACACAAAAAGCCGCCCACTCTCTCGAGCCAGCGACTTTTAATTTAACGATTACTTATTAGTGCTTACGTCCAAACAACCATGTGAAGGCTGCGGTAACTGCAGTTGCAATGGCAGTAACAATCACACCGGCTTGGTCAGCTTGCTTGCCAGTTGCTGGCAAGGTGAAGTGACCCTGACCGTTGGTAGTATTTGATGCGTTGCTACCACTGTTGCTGTTATCACCATTACCACCGTTTCCCTTAGGTGTTACGTAACCGCCGCCATTGCCGCCGTTACCACCATTTCCGCCGTTGTCGTTATCACCACCACCCTTGTTAGGGGTTGGTGCTGGTGTAGGATTTGGCGTTGGGTTAACAGGGTTTACAGGATTGACTGGGGTATTATCAGCACCACCAGATCCCCTCGTGATTGCCTGATAGGCTTGAGCGGTATCACCTTGAACACCATCATTCGTATACGTTGCTAAGTTTAAGTAAGAAATTGATGAACGGCCATCGGTAATCCGAGTGTCGTAGAGAAGAACAATAGCAACATCAGGATCAGTAATATCACCAATATCGACTGTGAATCCCTGGCTAGATGTCTGGTGAATCTGACTTTGTGGAATCTCACTCTGTCCGTTGTAAGTTGTTGGGTTGTAATCCAACGTACCAGGAATATAACGAACATAAATGGCTTTAATGCTTGAACAGATAGCGTGTCCTGGTAACACCGTATCTTTAATCACACCATTCTTTGTCGTCATTCCAGCGACCGCGTTGTAACGAACACCCCAGTGGATAAGGTTTTCATCGTTTTTATCAAATGAAGACCACTTGAAAATTTTCTCACCGGTAGCAGGTGCTTCCTGTGGATCAACGTAAATTGGTGTTGTCCATCCGTTGATTCCCCAGTGGATGTTGTTTGTCTTACCAGGTTGAATTGATCCATTATTATTAAAGGTAAGTGGCAATTCCAAATCACCAGTAATGGTGTGGTTTTGGTCAGCAGTTGCAGCGGGCTGCTCAAAAGTCATGGTTACCGTTCCGGTGTCTTTATTCAAAACAACGTGTGCAAAGACAGCACCGCTTGGTGACTTAATATCAAAGGTATCATTTGTTAACGCTGTCAATTCCGGAGGAATTGGTAGGGTCAACGTATCACCTGCTTGGATATCTTCAGAAGTAGGAATCGAAAAAGTCCACTTTGCTTGAACCGTATCGTAGTAACTATAATTGGAATTTCCAGGGTGAGACAAACTGGAAATGCTCGTACCGCTCACGCAATTGTTAGGGTCCAAGGCCTTTGCTGAAACCATGCTATCCGCATTTGATACGCCTTTCATGCCCATTGCGGTCATTGAAAATAGTGCAAACAAAACGACGATAGGTAAGGCGAAGAACTTAATCAACGTTCCTTTCATATCATTTTTATATTGTGCTTGATTATTCACTGTCATAGCAGCTCTCCAAACCGATTGCTCAATTCTAAGCTGATGTCACTGTAGTTGCGGTGGCTATTCAGCCAAGTTCTCTAACCATTGGTTAGGGCAACCTTTTATCTGCCTCTATTTTGCAACTTTATTTGGAATAAGTCAAAGAAATTGCCATAAAATTTCAATTATATTCACCAAACATTGCACCAAAATAAAAAAGCCCCCGAAGGGACTTTTTTAGAACATCACAATTACCTCGTGTTGTCTGTTTCAGAAATCTTCTGTTGGTTAGAATCGATGCTATCAACTAACCACTTGTCAGAACTCTTGTCATACTTCATGTGTGCCTTAAGCAAGAAGACTTGCGTCAAAGTACCAGAAGTGTGCTTGTCAGGATCAGTATCAGCTGAGTAATTGAAATCTTCTTGCATCTTGAAGGTTGCATCAGCAGTCTTCTTACCCGTTGACTTCACGTCTTGAACGTCGATTGAACCAAAGTTGATTGAGTCAGCCGTACGCTTTGACGTTGTCTTGTTGTTCTTAATCATTTCAGTGAAGTCCGTGTAGGCCTTGTTATCAGATCCGTCAGTAAAGACGTCTGATGCGGTCGTTGAACTTGAGCTATCACTATCATTCTTGGCACCAATTGATGAAAGCAATGAAGCCATTGATTGAAGTGTTGATGTGGCATCATCCTTTGTCAACTTGTTCTTTGATGAAGATGAGCTAGATGATGATGACTTTTCAGTGTAGATGTAGACACGGGCAGTTGAGCTATCACCCAATTGTTCGTTGTCACTACCCTTGTACTTGTCACCGTCTGAAGTACCAGCAGCCGTGAACTCGTAGAGCCCTGGTGCTTGGTGCTTAACAGTAATTACGCTGTCTGAATCAGAGTCGTTGTCCAAGACCTTACCGTTAGCCTTCACTGTCAATCCAGATTGATCAGTGTAAACCTTAACCGTCACAGGACGTACAACAACCTTGTAGTCGTCGAAGACAAAGAACTTCTTACCGGTCTTCTTCAATTGAATACCGTAGGCATTTGACTTCAACAAATCCTTGATGTTGGACTTGCTGTCGTACTTGCTGGACTTCATCAAATCAGCCAATGGTTCAGCTTCACTACCAGTCAAAGTCTTATCGTTGTCAGCCCATACCACGTTCTTGCTGTACTTATCCAAGCTGTGGCTGTTCAACATCGTTGCGGCACGATCCATTGATGAATCGTATGAGTAGTAGCTCTGTCCAAAGAAGTAGCCACCACCCAAAAGCACGATAATAAGAATTAATAAGCGAATTCCACGCTTCTTCCCCTTACCAGCCTTCTTGTGGTTGCGGTGTGGGGCTGCAGATGGTGTCGCTTGTTGGGCAGCCTTTTGGCGACGTGGCTGTTGAGGCGCAGTTTGTGCTTGCACAGGTTGCGTTGCCTGGGTTGATTGCTGTGGCTGGACAGGTTGAGTGGCCTGTGCTGGCTTAGCATTCCCCAAGAAACGGCGTTGCTTTACTTCATCAAATGAAGGCTTACGGTTATATTGCTTTTCAAATTCTGCAACCCATTTCTTTAATTCGTCTTGAGGCGAAACAGATTGGGCTGGCTTAGCCATGGCAAAACCATTGGCCTTAGCTTGCTTGAATTCGTCAAGTGAAGGTTCACGACCATTTTGACTTTTAAAGGCGTCGAGCCATTCTTGTTGCGTCATAGTATTAGTACCAGATTGATGACTTCATGAATGTTGTGGCAGCTGAATCCAACATTGGTTGGAAGACGTAGCTTACCAAAACAACGAAGACAACGGCTGTGATAACAAATTGAAGCAACTGCCACCAGATAATGTCCATCTTTTGGTCAGAAACCAAGTTCTTTTGGATGAACTGGAAGGCAACAATCATCGTGATCACGAAGACAACGATACCAGCAATTGACATGTTAAATGACAATGGGTCATTGATAGCTGACTTAAAGGCGCTGTAGTCTGACAATGAAGGTGTGCTTGCAAAGAATGAGTACAAGAAACCAATAAAAGTCAAAACAGTAGCAGCTGGGAAGATTACCAAGTACTTGTTCAACATCACTTGGAAGTTTTCCTTCTTGTTCAACAAGATAGCCATTCCAACGAAGGCAGCCAAGAAGAGAACAATCATAATCAAGGCAGAGTCGATGAATGTTGAGTTCAAGAATGAGCTCATGGCAGACTTAGTTGAAGAGCTTGCACCACCAGTTTGGTTATTCAATTGATCCAAAACACGACGCAAGTAGTTCCATGGTGTCAAAGCAGCAAAGATAACAGCCAATGCAAATGAAATCCACAAGAACATCTTGTTTGGCTTTTCTTCGTTCATGAACTTTGAAGGCGCCATAGCACGTTCCTTGAACCAAGCAAAGTAGTTACCAGCTTGCTTCTTAAATTCTTCAACCTTTTCGTTTGGTTGACCTTGTTGTGCTTGAGCAGCCTGTGCTGGTTGGGCAGCTTCCTGTGCTGGTGCTGCTTGTGCTGTTGTAGCTTCTTGGAATTCACCCTTTTGCAAGGCTTCCGCTGCTTCCGCATCGCTAGGCATGCGATCGTTAACAGCTTGGAAATATTCTTCCCATTCTTTACGAGTAGACATATCTTCTCTCCTATTTCATTTATATTAAATAACAGTTCAAATTGTACCACGTATCAGAGTTTTATTAAAAATATCAACCGACATTTTGGCCAGATTGTTCGACTTTTTAACAAAGCTTAACTTTTAAGCCATAAAAAAAGCCGGACAGACCGACTTTTTCTAAACAAAACAAAGTGTTTCTAGTTAATTAATATGAGTATGAGCTTGATGTCGCATTTGAAATCGTGTTGGCAATCTTGTTACCCAAAGAAGTAAACTGTGGATCCACAACGACATTCATCACAATGATAGCAATCACAACCGTAATCACAATTTGGATAATGAACCACCAGAAGGCATCAAACTTTTGTCCCTGAATGCGGGCTTCGATGACCATTTGGAAGGCCTTGTAGTTGGTCAAACCGATGGCGAAGAGTGGAATCGCAATCAAAGGCAAAATAGTGAGAAGCACACTTGAGATACCGTTCATCAATGGTGTGAAGTTACCATTATCGAAGGCTGATTCGAGCATGTTCTCCCATTCGCTGCTTGATGGCATTGAAGCTACGTAAGAATAGATAAAGCCAAGCAAAGCAATCAATGAAATAGCTGGGAACCATGATAGGTAGTCAGCACAGAGGTCCTTGAAGCCCTTACCATTCTTAGCTGTCAAGAATAGTCCTGGCAAAGCAACCAAGAACAAGAAGACAAAGGTTATCAAGAAAGTAGTAAAGATTGGTGTGGTCACTTGATCAGCAATCTTGTTAATCAATGACGTGTCCGCTCCCTGTTGCTGCTTTGCCCAGGCAAAGACACGGCAAGTGATGTTCCAGAAGATGCCGGCTGACAACAAAACCGTAACCAAATAAGAAATAATGGCATAACCAAAGTGTGGTTTTTCCGCACGACTGGCTGCGTTCACTGGGTGCAAGAGTGCATCCTTGTACCAAGCTAAGAAGCTCTTCGCTTGGCCTTCCTTAGCAGGGGCCGCTGGTGCAGCCGTTGTTTGTACTGGTGCCGCTGGACGTTCTGCCATCGCTGGTTGCGCTGGCTTTGGCTGTGGTTGGGGCGCTTCAAACTTTCCCTGCTTCAACGCTTCTGCAACTTCATCTGGGGTTGGCTTCCGACCGTTTAACAACTCGAAATAGTCTTCCCAATCTTTCTTACTAGTCATGTTCTCTCCTTTGCTTTTATAAAAGCTCTATAAACAGTGAAAAGTCTACCACAAAAACGGTCATTTATTAAATTATCAGCCAAAAAAGGCCTTGATTTACGTATTTTCCTACTTATTTGAATGTTTTCAAGCCAAATAAGTGAACGTTGTTGAAAAATAAAAAGGCCTGCTAACTAGCAAGCCCCCTTTATTTTATTAACCCTTCAATGCTGAAGGGGCAATGGCGATAATTGCGACCAACAAAATGGCCACAATAATCCAAGTTAATGGACGGATCTGTTTGAAGTCCGCAATAATTCGATTAATTAATCTCATGGGTATCTCTATCCTAATTTCTTTTTTCTACTAAGAATAGTGTAGCACACCACTAAGTAGTCCCACACTAGTTCTCCACCAGGGCATAACAAAGAGGTCGTAATTTACGTTTTTCCACTAGTCCCTGATGCTCTAGAAATTGACAAAGTCGACGAACCTGCACCTCAGAAAAACGATAGTCTGATTTTAAACGCCCTGCGATTTCAATGACTTTTACACCACCATTGAACTCATTTTCAAACACCTGTGACTGCAAAAGAAGGGAGAGAATCCCTGCAACGATTTCTTCTTCGTGGTCTGATAGAGTCCAGCTCTGAAAATGAACCTGCATATTTTGCTTCAACTCTTCCAGTGCTTCGTTCAAGGCTTGCTTGCGCTGCTTTAAGTCCGCAAGTATCTGTTCCTGCCCAGCAACCACAATGTTCAGCATCCCCTCAATAAACATCGTTAAATCAGCAAAGTTCAACACATCCCCCGCCTCCTTAAAGAGAGCGTAGTAACGGTTTCGTTCAACTAAAATGGCCGCTGAAATTGCCATCCCTGTATACATATCGGTCTTTTCAGAAAGATAAGCGGAGAGCAAATACCGTCCCATTCGCCCATTCCCATCAAAAAAGGGGTGCATGTTTTCAAACATAAAATGGCTAACCAGTCCTTTAATAATTGGAAAGGCTTTATCCGTCTTCATATAATCAAGCAAGTCTATGAGGCCTTGCTCAATCTCCCTTTCGAATTTTGGTGGCTGATGGCGAACCCTTGTTGAAGAGCCAACGTAAACTTTACTATTCCGAAAAAGTCGCCCATCAGGCTGGCTTTCTTCTGGAATCTCTCCCTTGAGAAGTTCATCGTAAAGGATCCGGTAAGCTGCTAAGTCATTCATTTGAAGCGGTTGTCCTTCGATGCTAGCCAGGTACTGTTTAACCGTTGACATCAAACGTTTTCCTTTTTTTACTGCACCATCTGTTCCAATTAGCTCGCCTGCGATGGTGTTTAGTTCATAACGGCTCGTTTTTACCCCTTCAATCTCATTCGATCGATAAATCTCTTCAACCAAGCTTTTCCGAATATATGTCTGTTGGGCAATCACCGGTAAATCCTTGATTAACCCCTGTATTTCCAAGGAGTTATCCCCAAAGTCGGCTAGCTGTTTTTCAATTTCAGTCGTCAAGGTATAAAAGATGAGATAAGGATGATTTTGAAAATGACGATTCCGATAGTCATTCAAGACAGGCAAGAGCGCTGTCCGGTGAGCAGACCAAGAATGATAACGTTTCTGATATTCTTCTTGTACCTCCTCATCGGAAAGCGTTCGTCCTCGGCCGTTGTATTTCAACTTCAATAATGACTGGTATTTTGTCATAAAATCTCCTTATTCACTCTATCGCACTCGCCTTTATGCAAATAATAGCGATATTTCGATAAAGAGCCCATTAAAGAGAGTATTAATGGCAAAAACCGTCGTTTTTTTAGCTTAGATGCTTCAAGTAAAAATTTAGACACAAAAAAAGCCCGCAAATGCGAGCTTTTTGTAAAGAGATAATCCGTAGATTAACGCTTTGAGAACTGTGATGCCTTACGGGCCTTCTTAAGACCTGGCTTCTTACGTTCCTTCATACGAGCGTCACGAGTCAAAAGACCAGCTTGCTTCAATGCAGTACGGAAGTCAGGGTCAACAGTCAACAAGGCACGGGCGATACCGTGACGAGTTGCACCAGCTTGTCCTGAGAATCCACCACCGTTAACGTTAACAAGTACGTCGTAGTTACCCAACGTATCAGTAGCGTTAAATGGTTGCAAAACAACTTCACGCAAGTTAGGGAAAGGAATGTAGTCTTCGATAGACTTACCATTCATCGTAATTGCGCCAGTTCCTGGTACCAAACGTACACGGGCAACTGAGTTCTTACGACGACCGGTTCCACGATATTGAGCTGATTCAGTCATATTCTTGGTCTCCTTTCTTAAACTAACTTGTTGATGTCAAGCACTTCAGGCTTTTGTGCAGCATGGTTGTGATCTGCTCCAGCGTAGACGTGGAGGTTCAAACCTTGCTTGCGACCCAAAGAAGTCTTAGGCAACATACCCTTGATTGACAATTCCAACAACTTTTCTGGATCGTATTGACGGTAATTACCAGCAGTACGTTCCTTCAAGCCACCTGGGTGGTTTGAGTGATGGTAGTAAATCTTGTCAGTTGCCTTCTTACCAGTGAACTTCACTTCTGAAGCGTTGATGATGATAACGTTATCACCCATGTCAACGTTTGGTGTGAAGGTTGGCTTGTTCTTACCACGCAAAATTGCAGCAACAACAGTTGACAAACGTCCTAATACGACGTCCTTTGCATCAATGATGTACCACTTCTTTTCGATTTCGCCTGGCTTTGCTAAAAATGTTGTACGCATAGCGCGCTCCTTTAATTAGTTGTTTACAATGTTCGAGCGTTCCTTCTCGAACGGTTACAATAAGTTTCCGGGGCTTATCGTGAGGTAAACAATACCGATGTTCAGTATATAAAATATAGGGGTCCCTGTCAATGAAAAAAGCAGTTTTTGACAGTCTTTTTTACCATTTATTAATATCTTTTAAGTTAGTCCTTTAGGAGTAGAATGAAATGATTTTCTACTATTATATGGCAAAACTACTTTCTTTTTTAAAGAACCTCGTGGAACTTTTATCGTTTATCAAGATCCACCTTCATTACTTTCAAACGAATTTTGAAATACATTTGAAATATTTCTTAAACAGGGGGTACAATGGCACTTTAAGGAGAAAAATATGATTAAAAGTAGCGTATCAATTCGCAAGCTGTCTCTCCTTGTCCTGGCTGCCCTTACACTCACTGTATGGGGATTCAGTCAAAGCAAGCAAATTTCAGCAGCAAGCACTGATAACCAGTGGATTACCAGCGCCAGTTTGGAAGATCTCACCAATAAAAACGCTAATCCCTACGGGCCAACGGATGACATGCGGGTAACCTACGGCTTCAAAATTCCGCAGGGAGCCATTACCGAAAGTAACCGTGACAGTTCTGTTGTCATTCCTGAACAGTTCAATATCTTGTCGACCTTTACTTTTGATATAACGGATAAGGACAATCAAGTTGTGGCCAAAGCCACAACGAATCCAACTACCCGTCGCATTACGCTTCACTATACCGACTGGGCCATCAGCATGAGCGCGAAGAATTACATTGAGGGTTCTTTCAATATCACACTGCATTGGAACCTAGATAAAATCAACACGGGTAACAAAACAGTCATCAATTGGGGCTTGCCTGACAACAATGGTACAACCCCCAATTCTGACACTGTCGTTGTTAATCCCGCCACTGGTCCTGATTCTGACGAAAAGCTCAAGAAATGGTCTTGGTTTGATCCCCAAAATCCTCTTTACCTGCACTGGTGCGTTCGAGTCAACTACTCGCGAACGCACATTGACAATGCCGTCGTAAAAGATGTCTTAGCAGCTAATCAGAAGTTAATCGGTACTTTCCATATCATTAAGGTCAAGTATCATGCTGACGGCGTAAACTTTGATACGCTTGGCACTGTTGACCCTTCAACTTTTGTGAAAGATAGCGACACGACTTTCCATGGTAACCTTGGAGACATCGATGATACTTACCTCATTTACTATGAGTCAGAGTTAACCGATGGTGGCGCTCAAAAGGTTTACGGTAACACCGCAACGTTAACTGGTACCAACATCAAGACAGACACAAAATACGTTGAATCACCTAGCTATTCAGCCGGCGGTAATGCAGGTTATCATGGCGGAGGCGACAACACACCGGTAACGCCAAACACACCGGTTACACCAAATACCCCAACAGTACCAACTACACCGGCTACCCCTGCTGTTCCTGAGAATTCAAACAATTCAAACGGTTCACAGGCACAGTCTGGCACTTCAGCTACAGCTAAGACAAGTCCCTTGCCCGCAACCGCTAAGGTGGCTAACTCATGGCTCTCCCTTAGCTTACTAGCAGTCATAACGTCATTCGGACTATTCAAGCTTTCAAGCAAAAAATAAGAACTTTCTTACTACAAGTAATAAAAGGCAACAGCCCATGCAAAGGGCTGGTTGCCTTTTTATTTTTTAATCACTTTTTAAATAAATCAAGTTTTGAAACTTTTTACATGAGAATTTAACATTTTAAATATTAGTGTTAGAATGGAACCGAAGGAGATGATATGATGAGTATGAAAATTAGTCGTCAACGGTTATTCTCCCTTATTTTGACTGTTTTAACGATGGGGGCCATCGCATGCAGTCAAAATACCCAAGCCTCCGCAAGCGACAATCAGTGGATTACAAGCGCGGAATTAAAAGACTTGACTAATCCAAGCGCAACAACAAATTTTGACCAACATGATTCACTTCAGGTTGATTATACGTTCAAGATTCCGAAGGGTTCTTTGAGTTCAAGCAATAAGACCTTTGATGCCACGATTCCTGAGGAATTCTCAATGGCCAGTGGTCTGCAATTTGATTTGAAGGACAGCAGTGGAAATACCGTCGGTCACGCGGTTGTTGATTCTTCAACGAACCGTATTCACGTCACAATGGCCGATGACATGGTTACCGCGAATGCTAATGGTGATGTTACAGGAAAATTGTTCATTGCCTGCAATTGGAATATGACGAAGGTTCCAGTAAACACACCAAAGACAATTTACTGGAACCTTCCTAATAGTGACAACACCAAGCCTGGACACATCATCGTAAACATTAACCCTGATTACGGTCCTGGTAAGGATGAGAAGTTAGCTAAGTTCGGTTGGTACGATAAGAACGATCCAACCTTGGTTGATTGGACTGTTCGTGTCAATGTCGCCCAAGAGCAAATCGATAACGCGGTTGTAACCGACCAATTAGCTAATAACCAGGTTCTCGAGAACACAGCAACACATCCATTCGTTGCCCTCAAGGTTGCCTATAATGCCGATGGTAGTGATAAATTCACTACCTTAGGTAATGTCAGCGACAAGATTGTGATTGACACAAACACTAAGTTCCACATCGACCTTGGTAGCACCAACAACACCTATTTGATTTACTACTACTCTCGTTTAACCGATGGTGGTAAAGCAGGTGAAACCTATGGTAACAACGTCCACGTAGATGGCACTAACAACTATCACCAATTTAAAGATAGTTGGACCGCTAGCTATAATGCTGGTGGAACTGCCGGTGGTGGTGGTAACAACAATAACAACGGTGGTAACACCCCTTCCAACAATAATGGTGGTAACAACGGTGGCAACACCCCATCTAATAACAACGTAACACCAAGTGCTGATACTCCTAAGAGTTCAAACAGTACTAATGGTTCAAGCGCAAACAACAATGTGAAGTCTTCTGCAAAGAAGAACATCGGTGCTTTGCCCGCAACTGGTGAAAACGCTCGCCCAGTTTTGTTGAGTGGATTAGCTGTTGCATTGTCTGCTGTAGCTGGTTTGTACTTGCTAACACGTAAGCACTAATCACCTCCCGTGGTAATTAATAGCTAAATAAAAGAAGTAACTCTGAAAAGAGTTGCTTCTTTTTTGTTTACTTTTATTTGGATAAAGAAAACCGACGCTGAAACAGCGCCGATTTTTTTTGTGAGAACAATCTTCCAATAACACTCTGGAACCCTATGCTTACAACAAGACAAGTTTAGGAGTAGGGTCGTCGTAAGAGGAATACATCATAACGATTCCCCAAACAGAATGTACCAGCTACAAAGTAACTCATCCCACAAAGTCGAACAGGCCTAGCCGGAGTTGCTAATAACCCACTGGATCATCACGCCAATGTTCAATTAGCACTTTGAGAGTTTCAAGGAAGCGCTAAAGAAAGTCCGACAATTACTAAGCGCTAGTGACCAATCCGCATGGTGAGAGTTAAAGGTAAATTGTTCTCGCCTATTTATACCACGATTAGTGGTAATTGGGCAAGAAAATTATTTAAAATATTAAATATTTTATTGATAATATACAATATTTAAATAAAAGTATTATATATTGTAATGAAAAAGGTAGGAAAGATTTTCCTACCTTTTTTCTATCAAGTTACGCTTCAAAAGTCATCACTTCGCTACCCGCAAAAGATGAGAGACGGGCAGAACGAATCGTGAGTTCTAAGAGTACTTCCCTTTCAGGCTCGGGGTGATTCTTATGGAAGACAGGGTTTGTAAAGAAATCCTTTACATCCCCCCAGACTTTATCAGAAGGCTTCAACGTCGCTCGGTTGGACTCGATGCGAGCACCGTTTTCGTTCATCAAGGTTTCAATGGCGACCCGGTCGTTTTCCTTAAGATCTGCCATCTTGTTAGAATCAGCCTTGCTGAGCAGATACCAGTGGTTTGGATTTTCTGGGTCCATCCCAAAGCCCATCATGCGCAAGCTGGGCTGACCATCCTTTTCGGTTGCAACGTAGAGCAGGCCGTGTGAGGCCTGTGCGTATTCTTCAAATAAAGTCATAACACTCTCCTTTTAGATATCGCTACTACCATTATAATCAATGTGGTCCAAATATAAACCAGCAGCTGGTGCCGTGTACCGTGCTTTTTCACGGTCCTTGGCAGCAATTAGCCCTGGAATGCAGTCGGGTTCGCGACGTCCGGTTCCAATTTCCAAGAGAACGCCGACCATGATTCGAATCTGATTGTAGAGGAAAGCGTTTCCTTCGAAGGTAAAGACCAATTCATGCTCGTCTTCCTTGACTTCCACTTCGGCTCGGGTAATTGTTCGCACGTTCGTAGCGGTTTGGTTTCCCGAAGCTGCAAAAGTCGTGAAATCCTGTTCGCCGATGAGGTCCGGCAAGGCTTGTTCAATTCTCTTGGCGTCCAGATTCCAGTGGAAGTGGCCGGTATAACGACGCTTGAAGGGATCAACGTAGTCCTGTGTCGACACCCGATAGTAGTAGCGCTTGTTATGGGAGGAGAAGCGGGCGTGAAAGTCATCGTCCACCTGGCGAACTTCATGGATGAGAATGTCCCGGGGCAGGATGGTGTTCAATCCTTTACGAACCCCTTCACCTGGAATGTCATATGGGAGGTCGAAGTGAATGACCTGGCCGTTGGCATGGACACCGGTGTCGGTGCGGGAGGCACCGACGACTTTGATTCGTTCGGCTGGGTTCTTTCCCATTTGATTGACGGCCTTGATTAGTTCACCCTGGACCGTTCGGTGGCGCTCAACGCCGTTTTTTGATTGTACTTGAAAGCCCAGAAAGTCCGAGCCATCATAGGCAACAACTGCACGGTAACGTGGCATGGTGTCGCCCCCTTTCTTGGATAATTGCTAGTAAAAAGGCTGACTGATAGCGCCAGCCTTTTTCTTATTTAATAAATGAGAGTGCGAGGAATCCGATGGCGAAGACAGCGATGGCAACAAAGGCCAAAGTGTCATCTCGTCCATAGGAGAGCTCGCGGTAGCGGGTACGCCCTTCGGCAGACTCGAAGCCACGGACTTCCATGGCGTTGGCCAAGTCTAGTGCCCGCTGCAAGGCACCCACGAAGAGTGGGACAAGCAAAGGAATCACGGCCTTGGCACGCTTCATTAGTGATCCAGTTGACAGTGACATCCCCCGCGACTTTTGCGCCTTCATAATCTTGTCGGTCTCGCCCATCAGTAATGGAACGAAACGCAAGGCAATGGAAAGCATCAGCGCCAATTCAGCAACCGGCACCTTGATGGCCTTCAAGGGCTTCAGCAAGGATTCGATGGCCGAGGCAATGGCGGTCGGTGGCGTTGTAATCGTTAGAATGGTCGACATCAAGACGATGAGGACGAAACGCACAATCACGTAAATCGCGTTGATTAATCCTGGTTCGGTCACTTTAATGGCCCCCCACTGGAAGAGCACTGGCGTTCCCCCTGAGAAGAGTAGCTGCAAAACGACCGTGAAGAGAATTAACCAAAGGATTGGCTTAATCCCCCGCCAGTAAAGTCCTAAGCCCTGCTTGGTTAAGAGAAGGGCTGCAACAAGGAAGATGGCAGACCAGAGATAGGTTACCCAGCTGTTGGCAAAGACCAAGAGAAAGACGTAGACGATGGTCATTAAAATCTTGGTACGGGGGTCCATCCGGTAGAGAATCCCTGAACCCGGTACGAACTGACCGATGACGAGGTTATTCATGGTGAGGTCCTCCCGTCTGAGCTTGGCTGCCTGCTTGGTCGGATCTTTGTCCGGTTAGCTTGGCTGAGTCGAGCTGGCCCGCTAATTGCTTGGCCAAATCATCGACCGTCTTCGCCAGGTGGTCAAAGACAAAGCCTTGCTTCTCCATTTCCTTTTGAAAGGCAATGGTTTCAGGTAGGTCCAAGTGCTGGTCAGCAAACCAGGACTGTGGACGGGCGAAGAGTTCTTCGACCGGTTCATGGGCGGCGACTTGACCGTCCTTCATGACAACCACTTGGTTGGCAAGTGCTAGCACCTGCTCCATCTGGTGGGAGATAAGGACAATCGTCTTACCCTCGTCTCGCAGTGTCCTTAAGAGATCCAGCAGTTCAGCCTGCCCCTGGGGGTCTAATCCGGCAGCCGGTTCATCAAAGACCATGGTCTGCGGATTCATGGCGAGAACGCCGGCTAAAGCGACACGGCGCATCTGTCCACCGGAAAGGTTGAATGGTGACTGGTCATAAAGGGAGGTGTCGAATCCGACTTTTGCAAGGGCCTTTTCAGCCGCTTGCTTGGCTTCCTCGTCCGTTGCACCAAAGTTCTTTGGCCCGTACATCACGTCTTCTATGACTGTTGGTGCAAAGAGCTGTGATTCAGGGAACTGGAAGACCATCCCCACCTCGGCCCGGATAGGCGTCAAAGCCTTTTCCTTGGTCTTATTGGTCACCGTGTGGTCGCCAATGTGCACTTCCCCGGCCGTTGGCTTCAAGAGTGCATTCAGCTGTTGCACCAGTGTAGACTTACCAGAACCAGTCTGGCCGATGATGGCCGTGATCTGCCCTTCCGGGAAGGTTAAGTTAATGTTTTTCAGCACGGGAACCGTTTGCTTCCCGGCCCCGTAGGCAAAGTCTAAGCCTTCAATGTTGATAACCATGTGGCTAGCTCCTGCTTTGTTCGATAGGTTGTTTGGCTGATGCCAAGGGCACTCTGCAACTCCATGGAAAATGGCTGGGCCAAGCCCAGTTCAGCCAGTTGCTTTCCCTTTAGGAAAAGCGTTTCAGGCTTTTCGTCAAAGACCAGTTGACCATCACTAACCACTGCGACGCGGTCGGCTAAGGCAGCCTCTTCCATGTCGTGGGTAATCATGATGAGTGTGAGCTGGTCCTGGTAGCGGGCCTTGAGTTCCTTCAAGGTCTCCATAACCGCCTGCTTTCCCTCAGGATCGAGCATGGCTGTTGCTTCATCTAGGATGATGACACGTGGGTGGAGAGCCAAAATGGAGGCCAAGGCCACACGCTGCTTTTGTCCACCAGAAAGGGTGTGGGGTTCCCGTTCAGCATAGTCTTCCATGCCGACCTGCTTCAAGGCCGCCTCGATTTTGGCGGGCATTTCTTTTGATGGCACCTGCCGGTTTTCGAGTCCAAAGGCCACGTCGTCAGCGACCGTTGCCCCAACAAACTGGTTATCGGGATTTTGGAAAACCATTCCCACCTGCGCGCGGATGCTGGCCAGCGTTTCTTCTGAGAGCTTCTCGTCAAAAACCTGGATTTCGCCCTGGTCAAAGTCGAGTAGGCCCAAGATGAGCTTAGCTAGTGTCGACTTACCGGAACCGTTGTGTCCAACGATGGCTAGCCACTCCCCCTCTTGGACAGAGAAGTCGAAATTTTTGAAAAGCTCTCCCTGCTCTGGGTAGCTATAATTTAAATTTTTGATTGTGATTGCGTTTGTCATTATCTGCTATTTTACCATATTGGCGGGGCTCCGACGACTTTGCCAGTAGCTTAAGCTGTAAAAAAAGACCGGTTTGGCTATACCGGTCTTTTCTGATTTTCTTATTTTTGTTGGCGCTTCTTTAAGGCTTCGTTAATGGCTGAAACCTGCTTCTCCTGGTTAAAACGGATGATGCCCCAGATGATAACATAGGTCAACAGGAAGTAAAACCAGAGCACGGAGCTGTTCATGCTGGTGTGAAAGCAATTGGTCAGTTCTCCGGTAGTCCAGAATAGCGCGGCTGTTCCGATGAGGTGGATGATGAACTCGGCTAAGAATGGCAGTCGGTCGCTGTCAAAGATCATGGACAAGAGGCCGATGAAGGCGGACATAATTAACACGGCGAGAATATTTTTTCTCGGTAAGTAAAGTACGTCGATATGATAGATAGCGGCGTTGATGAGGAGAATGACCAGGTAGGTCGACGATCCGAAGCCTACCCCAATCAAAATGTGTTGTAGAATTTTTTTCATTTTTTAGGCCCCCAGCTGTTCAATCAGCTTCTTGACGTAGCGGCGGCTAACCATGGTCTGGTTATCGTTTTCGAGTTTGGCCAACATCGAACCGGAGAAGGAATTCTCCAAACGTTCCAAATGGTTCATATTTACCGCGGCGTGCTTGGATACTTGGACAAAGTTTGGGTTCTTTAATCGGTCTAGAAAAGTCGCCAGGCGGTCCTTGCTTTGGATGGGTTGCGTCTCCTTTGCCGTGTAGATTAGCAGACCTGAATCCGAAACATCGACATAAATAATGTCCTTTATTTTGACTAGCTGGAGCCCGTCCGCCGTCTTAAGGGAGAGGACCTCGGGCGCGCTTTCTTCCAGGGCCGATAGGCTGGCAATGACTTTGGCAACCTGCTGGTTCTTTTCGGTGGCGGCAACGGTTACTTCAACCTGACCGTTCGGAATATCTTTTTGTATGAATTCGACTTTCACAACTAAATCAACCTTACTTAGGCAAAACGCCTCTGTTTCAAACTGAATGCTGTTAGAATACCGGCTGAGAAAACAAGCACGGCAATCACAACGGCATAGCTCTGACCGTGGGTCAGAAGACTTGACCACTCTATTTTAACACCCATCGACTGCTCGAACTGACTGAGTTGGGCTGATGCGTGGGCGAAAACGTCGTCTAGCTTAGGTGTCATCAAGGTCTGGCGGTAGAGCGCGGCGATGTACGTCCCTGGCGTTAACTTCATCAGCAGCTGGGCAAAGTCTGGTAGGGTACCGATTGGTACATAGGTCCCGACAAGGAAACCAGAGGCAGTTCCGATTAGGGATGCCAGCTTACCAAGTGAATCTACCGAATGAATGAAGTTGACGATGATGGCGTTCAAGGCTGTGGATAGGATAGCGGATAGCGCCATGATGAGAATCAGTTCGGGAAGAACCTGGAGATTAAAGCTGAGTGAATCCGTGCCAGCAAAGTAAAGTGCCATCACCGCGTAAACGATGGCCTGCATGATAAAGGCAATAAAGGAAGCGGAGATGAGATAGGAGGAACGAACGGCAACTGGACCGATGTCTGTTAAGCGGAGGTCCAAGTCAATCTTCTGCTCTTCATCCTTAACCATCTGAGACAAAGCGGTCAAAGAAGTAGTGATAGCAGTAATGGTTAAAGTACCGGCAATCAACCAATTGTCTAATAATTGGGAGGCGTTTGGGATTGCGGCCCAAGAGGACTTAATCGTTTGCTTTAAGAAGACTAGGTAAAGCACAAAGGAGATCAGCGCGCCAAAGAGCGAGAAGAAGACCCCCGATTTGTTGCGGAAGTAGAGCATGAGGTTTCGTTTAACGAGTGCGAACATTAGCGCATCTCCTTTCCTGTCAGTGCGACGAAGGCATCATCCATCGTGCCCGGACGGTATTCAAAGTTCTCGATTACTTGGCTGATTTGATTCAGCAGCTTGAGGACGGCCGGAGTTGCGAGGCCGGCAATTTGTAGAGAACCGTCGGATAGAATGTTGTAATTGATGTTTTCAGCTTTTAGTGCGTTTTGAAGGATGGATGCTTCTGCTGACTTTTTCGTCCAGATAATAAGCTGATTCTGTGCGTACTTAGCTTTGATATCAATGGCAGAACCAGAGGCAATGAGCTGGCCATGATCGACGACAAAGACTTTATCAGCGTGGTCGGCTTCATCCAGGTAGTGGGTGGTCAGAACAATGGTCAACCCCTTCTCCTTTTGAAGATTGTGCAAGAGCGCCCAGATGGCGTTACGTGTCTGAATATCCAAACCGGTCGTTGGTTCATCCAAGAAAAGCACATCAGGTTCGTTCAATAGCGCTCGGGCAATGTCAACTCGGCGCTTCTGTCCACCAGAGAGTGAACCATACTTTTGATTTTGAAAGTTAGAGAGTCCCAGTTCCTGAATCAATAGCGGGATGCGGGCGGCATCAATGTGACGATACTGCTTCGCACGAATCAGCAAGTTTTCTTTTACAGTCAAATCAGCATCTAGAACGGATTCTTGAAAGACAAGGCCAATCTTCGTGTTGGGTGCGTAGATCACCTCACCCGATGATGGTTTCTTCAGCCCTGTTAGCATCCGCATCGTCGTTGACTTTCCAGCCCCGTTTGGCCCAAGCAAGGCAACAAGGGAACCTTTATCGATTTCAATGTTTAAGTTTTTCACTGCCTGGTAGTCACCGTATTGCTGGCAGAGTTTTTTGGTTTGAATTAGCATGAATATTGCTCCTTTACATTCACTAGTATAGGAGCATTTGACTTTTTATAAGTCGATTTGACGCTAAGCGGTCGAATGACTGAACTAAGCGGTAAAAAAGAGCAAAAGAAAAACCCCTGACCAGATGGTCAGAGGTTTTTGGTTATTAGAAATTAGTCAACTAACTCCAAGATAACCATTTGTGCAGCGTCTCCACGACGTTGAACAGTCTTCATGATACGCGTGTATCCACCATTGCGTTCTGCAAAGCGTGGTGCGATATCTTCAAACAACTTTTGCAAAGCAGTTTGGATGCGGATGTTGTCGCCATCTTCCTTGACGTCAGCAACTTCGTTGCGAACGTAGGCAGCAGCCTTACGACGAGCAGCCAAATCACCCTTCTTACCAAGCGTGATCATTTGGTCAGCTGTCTTGCGGATTTCCTTAGCGCGGGCTTCAGTGGTCTGAATCCGGCCGTTAATCAACAAGTCAGTAGTCAAATCACGCATCATTGCCTTACGTTGTGATGAAGTACGGCCTAACTTACGGTATGACATCGGTTAATCCTCCTTTTTTCTAAACTTTTGATGAATTAATCTTCTTGACGGAAGCCCATGCCCATCTCAGTTAACTTTTCTTGAATTTCGTCTAATGACTTACGGCCCAAGTTACGAACCTTCATCATGTCGGCTTCTGAACGGTCGGTCAACTCTTCAATAGTGTTGATACCGGCGCGCTTCAAGCAGTTATATGAGCGAACTGACAAGTCCAAGTCTTCGATAGGAGCGGCATCAGCAGCTGCGTTAACAGGAGCTTCAGCTTCAACCATCACCTTGGTTTCTTGTGCTACTGGGGAAATATCCGTGAACAAGTTCAGGTGTTCTGTTAGAATCTTTGAACCAAGACTCAAAGCGTCAGATGGCTTGATTGAACCGTTAGTCCAAACTTCCATCGTCAACTTATCAAAGTCATCACGAGAACCAACACGCTTTTGTTCAACGTGGTAGTTTACTCGCTCAATTGGCGTGTAAATTGAATCAACCGTTAAAACACCGATTGGCATTTCATCACGTAATTGCTTGTTTTCTTCAGCTGAAGCATAACCACGACCCTTTACTACCGTAACAGTCATGTGCAATGACTTACCGGCAGCCAAGGTTGCAATATGCAAATCAGGGTTCAACACTTCGATGTCAGCTGAACCGACGAAGTCGGCAGCAGTAACATCCTTTGGTCCTTGAACATCAATTTCCAAAGTGTGCTCTTCAGCAGAATCCGTAGCAAATACAACTTTCTTCAAGTTCAAGATCAACTGTGTAACGTCTTCTGCAACACCATCAACGGTGGAGAATTCGTGAACAACACCGTCAATTTGAACTGTGTTGATTGCTACGCCAGGAAGCGATGACAGCAAGACACGACGTAGGGAATTTCCCAAAGTCGTCCCATAGCCACGCTCAAGAGGTTCTACGATGAACTTACCGTAGTTGGCATCCTCTTCGATGTTATGAATATCTGGCTTTTCAAATTCAATCATCTGTTAACTCTAACCCCCCTCTTTTCAAAGCAAAGCGCAATGAAAATCAATTAAACACGACGACGCTTTGGTGGGCGTGATCCGTTATGGGGAACTGGGGTAACATCCTTGATTGACGTTACTTCAAGACCAGCTGCGGCCAATGCACGAATTGCTGATTCACGACCTGAACCAGGGCCCTTAACCGTAACAGCAACGGTACGCATGTTAACGTCCAATGCTGACTTTGCGGCTGCTTCCGCTGCCATTTGGGCTGCGAAAGGTGTTGACTTACGGGATCCCTTGAATCCAAGGGCACCAGCTGATGACCAGGCAACAGCGTTACCTTGTGCATCGGTAATCATGACGATTGTGTTGTTGAAAGTTGCGTGGATATGTGCCACACCAGATTCAACGTTCTTCTTGACACGACGCTTGCGTGTAGTACGAACTGCCATAATATGCCTCCTTCTTTTTCTTATAATTTCTCGGATGAGCAAAACTCATCAACATTACACAACTTTGGTTGTGATAATCATTTCTCACGAAAGTGAGGCTCTTTTAAAAAATGGCTTAAGCCGCTTTTTTAGTAAAGAGATGGTAAGAAAAATTACTTCTTCTTACCTGCAATTGCCGTAGCTGGGCCTTTGCGTGTACGGGCGTTGTTCTTCGTGTGTTGTCCACGAACAGGCAATCCCTTACGATGACGAATACCACGGTATGAGGCGATTTCTTGCAATCCCTTGATGTCAAGAGAAATCTTACGACGCAAGTCACCTTCCAACTGCAAGTTCAATGAAGCGATTGCTTCACGGATCTTGTCTTCGTCATCAACTGACAAATCGCGAACACGGATGTCTTCTGACACACCGGCCGTCTTCAAGATCTTTTGTGCAGTGTTTGCACCGATTCCGTAGATGTATGTTAAGCCAATGACAATTCGCTTGTCACGTGGCAAATCGATACCTTCAATACGAGCCATAACAATTTACCTCCTTTTGATATTTTGAAAGAACTTTTAAGTTCATTTTCAAGCATTAATTAATGTTTGGTAAGTTTTACTTACCTGCGCGTTGCTTGTGCTTAGCGTTAGCTGGGCAAATAACCATTGTCCGGCCGTTACGCTTGATTACGCGACAAGATTCACACATCTTTTTTACTGATGGACGTACCTTCATAATCTATTCCTCCTATTCGGTTAACTGATTATAGACCGCTCCGAATTAACGGAAACGGTAAGTAATACGACCCTTTGTCAAGTCGTAGGGTGACATTTCAACTGTGACGCGGTCACCAGGCAAGATACGAATGTAGTTCTTACGAATCTTACCGGAAACATGCGCCAAGATTACCGCCCCGTTTTCAAGTTCGACTTGAAACATTGCGTTTGGCATCGTCTCTTTGACTTTGCCTTCAATTTCAATGACATCGTTGGCCACGCAGATTACCTCCTATGTAACCATACTTCAACATAATCGATAAGTGCTTAACCTATCAAATTATACCAGAATTATCAATAGCTGACAAGAAAGCCTTAGTTCAAGCCATCCAAGACAGTCTTAACGTTTGAATAGATTGTATCCAAGTCGCCTTCACCGTCAATGGTATGCAAGACATTGTGCTTTTCATAGTAGTCAACCAAAGGTAAGTTTGCTTTCTTGTTGACTTCCAAGCGATGTGCGATAACATCTTTCGTGTCATCTGCACGTCCACGACCCAAGAGTCGTTGAACCAATACATCGTCTGAAACCTTGAAGTACAAAGTAGCGGAAACCGCTTCTTCATGCTCAGCAAGGAATTGATCCAAGAACTTCGCTTGTTCTTCGTTTCGGGGATACCCGTCCAGCATAAAGCCGTTCTTCACAACGTCTGGTTGAGTCAAACGATCTGCAACCATGGCGTTTGTGATTTCATCGGGTACCAAGTTTCCAGCGTCCATGAAAGCACGGGCCTTTTCGCCCAATGCTGTCTTATCACGGAGGTTAGCGCGGAAGATGTCACCGGTTGAGATGTGAACCATCGGATAATCGGCAACAATCTTTTCAGCTTGTGTTCCCTTACCTGCACCAGGCAGGCCCAAAAGAATTAAGTTTTTTGTCATGATGAGACTCCTTTTTCAAACTAGTGGATGAATCCAACGTAGTTCTTCTTTTGTAGCAAACCATCAATTTGACGGAGCAAATCAAGGGTAACTCCAATTGTGATTAGCAAGGATGTTCCTCCAAGCCCAATCTTTTCGTTCAATCCCCATACATCGGAGGCAATCAATGGTACCAAGGCAACAAAGCCAAGGTACAAAGAACCTACGAAGGACAAACGAAGCAAAAGCCTCGTAATGAACTTCTGTGTTTCGATACCAGGTCGAACTGACACGATGTATGCTCCCTGCTTTTGCAAGTTTTCAGAAAGCTTTTCTGGATTAACCTGAACAAAGGCATAGAAGTAGGTAAAGAGAATGATCATTACCGTGTAGAAGATAGCTCCGGTCGTCGTCTGCATTGAGAAGATTTCCTTCAATACCTTAAACCACTGATCATTTCCATACTTACTCTGGAAGGCAAACAAAATTGTTTGTGGTGTTGAAATCAATGATGAAGCGAAGATAACTGGAATAACACCAGAAACGTTCAACTTCAATGGTAGATAGGCCTCTGATCCATAAGATGCAGCGGAACGTGTGTATTGAATTTGCAACTTACGAGATGCTTCGTAGAACCAAGTCGTAATCCCGATAACGAGAATAATTGCCAAAATCAAAACAGTGACGAAAATCCAACCATTCAACGTTTGAGACTTTGAAGCCTGCAAAACGTTTTCATTAAAGATTTCCTTAAATGAACTAGGAGCCTGAGAAATAATTCCTGAGAAGATAATCATGGAAACGCCGTTTCCCAATCCCTTTTCAGTAATCATTTCACCGAGCCACATGGCAAAGAAAGTACCCATTGTCATGACCGACCCAATCAATAAGAAGGAGGTCACGTTATTGGTCTGCTGGACCAAGCCATAGGCGGCTAAGGAGTTGAAACCTGCTGTAATACCAACAGATTGCAAAAAGGCAAAGATAATGGTCAAATAACGGGTTGCTTGATTAAGCTTCCGTCGACCAACTTCACCTTGTTTACTCCATTCGACAAAACGTGGCACGATATCTAATTGCAGCAACTGCACAACAATTTGCGCAGTAACATAGGGTGACACTCCCATCGCAAAGAGGGAGAAGTTCAACAATCCCCCACCCGAGAAGATATTTAAGATGTTCAAGAGACCAGAGTTAGCCACTGACTGCAAAGCAGCAGCGTTAACACCTGGCACCGTGATATGTGTTCCAATTCGATAAACGAAGATTAAGAACACAGTCCAGAGCAACTTTTTGCGAATATCTTTTTGTCGGATGGCATTAAATAACGTGCGAAACATTAAATCACCTCGGTGTTACCACCAGCTTGTTCGATTGCCTTTACGGCAGATGCTGAGAACTTGTTAGCCTTAACAGTCAACTTCTTGTCAAGTTGTCCGTTACCCAAGATCTTAACACCATCTTTTTGGTTCTTAACGAGACCAGATTCAATCAACAATGCTGGTGTCACTTCAGTACCGTTATCGAAGTTGTTCAACTTTTCCAAGTTAACAACAGCGAATTCCTTACGTGAAATGTTAGTAAATCCACGCTTTGGAATACGACGGTACAAAGGCATCTGTCCACCTTCGAAGCCAAGACGTGTCTTACCACGAGCCTTTTGACCCTTTTGACCACGACCAGCAGTCTTACCATTTCCAGATGATGTACCACGACCAACACGGTTGCGTACAAAGCGTGAGCCTGCAGCAGGTTGTAATTCGTTCAAATCCATGGTTTGGTCCCTCCTTTTTTTATTTTTTTTACTTTACTTCTTCAACAGAAACCAAGTGAGCAATATGGAAAATTGCACCACGTGTTGCTGCGTTATCAGGCTTCACCACTGAGCTTGACACACGGTTAAGTCCAAGTGACTTAACAATGGCACGTTGCTTAGGCAAGCGATGAGCCGCACTCTTAATCAAAGTGATCTTCAAATCAGCCATGTTATCGCTCCTTATTCAGCCAAGTGTTCCAATGAAACACCACGTAACTTTGCAACGTCGTTAGCATCCTTCAACTTTGACAAACCATCAAAAGTTGCACGGACAACGTTAACTGGAGTTGATGAACCAAGTGACTTAGCAGTCACATCAGCGATTCCAGCCAATTCCATTACGGAACGAGTAGAACCACCGGCGGCAACCCCGGCACCTTCTTCAGCTGGCTTGATCAAAATCTTACCACCTGCGTGTTCTCCAAGAACATCGTGAGGAATAGTCGTACCAACCATTGGGACTGTGATCAAGTTGCGCTTTGCATCTTCGACAGCCTTACGGATAGCTTCTGGCACTTCTTGTGCCTTACCAGTTCCGAAACCAACGTGTCCTTGCTTGTCA
Organism: Fructobacillus sp. CRL 2054; assembly: GCF_028764065.1. Classification (GTDB taxonomy): domain Bacteria; phylum Bacillota; class Bacilli; order Lactobacillales; family Lactobacillaceae; genus Fructobacillus. Next base: position 26,026 of record NZ_JACOFN010000004.1, on the reverse strand, counting down.
CCAACGACAACCAAAGCACCGAAACGCAAACGACGTCCACCCTTAACAACCTTGGTAACACGGTTAATTGCGACAACGTTTTCTTCTAATTCACCTAATTCTTTAGGGTTTACGAATTCAACCATTTGTTTATTCCTCCTTTCTTTAGAACTTCAAGCCGTTTTCACGAGCTGAGTCGGCCAAAGCCTTCACACGTCCGTGATATACGTAACCACCACGATCGAAGACAACTTCTTCGATGTTAGCAGCCTTAGCGTTCTTGGCGATCAATTCACCAACCTTAACGGCTTGTTCAACCTTAGTACCGGTAACATCGGCAGATTGTGATGAGGCACTTGCTAGCGTTACACCCGCTACGTCATCAATCAATTGAGCGTAGATGTTTACATTAGAACGGAAAACGTTCAAACGTGGGCGAGCAGCAGTACCAGAGACCTTTCCGCGGACGCGCTTGTGGCGACGTGCACGGAGCTTGTTCTTATCTGGTTTTGAAATCATAGCTGTGCTTTCCTTTTCTAGGCGACCTTAGTCGCCTTTTCAAAATAATAATTAATTAATACGGTTAAAACGAATAAGTGAGCCTTAAGCTTACTTACCAGTCTTACCTTCCTTACGCTTAACAACTTCGCCTTCGTAGCGAATTCCCTTACCCTTATATGGTTCAGGAGGGCGTACGGCGCGAACTTCGGCAGCAAAGTCACCAACGGCTTGCTTAGAAATTCCAGAGATCTTGATAGTCAAAGCATCAGGTACTTCAACAGTCAAACCTTCGCGGTCTTCAAAGTCAACTGGGTGTGAATATCCAACTGACAAGTTCAATACTGAACCCTTCTTAGCGGCACGGTAACCAACACCGACCATCTTCAAAGTCTTTGAGAAACCATTTGTAACTCCTTCAATCAAGTTGAGGAAGTTAGCTGTGGTTGTACCGTGCAAAGCACGGTGCTTCTTGTCTTCGGCTGCACGAGTGAAACGAACTTCAGTTCCGTCCATGTGCATAGTGATTTCAGGGTTGATTGTGTATGACAATTCTCCCTTAGGTCCCTTAACCGTGACGTGTTGTCCGTCCTGCTTAACTTCAACGCCAGCAGGAATCGTAACTACTTTATTACCAATACGGCTCATGGTAAGTCTCCTTTCTTAGATATATTACCAAACGTAAGCCAGCACTTCGCCACCAACTTGGTTAGCGCGTGCGACTTTGTCAGTTACAACACCCATTGATGTTGAAACAATCGCGATACCAAGGCCATTCAAAACCTTTGGCATTTCTTCGGCCTTAGCGTACTTACGCAAACCTGGCTTAGAAACACGCTTGATACCAGTGATAACACGCTGTTGATCTTCCCCGTACTTCAAGAATACGTTGATAACACCTTGCTTGTTGTCTTCAACGAATTCGTAGTCGCGGATGAAACCTTCTTGCTTCAAGATCTCAGCCATGCTCTTCTTCATTTTTGATGCTGGAATTGAAACGGAAGCGTGACGCGCCAAGTTGGCGTTACGAATACGAGTCAAAAAATCAGCAATTGGATCAGTCATAGACATCTATCGATATCCTCCTTATATATTTTGAACGTAGCAACAATTGTTACGCTCTTAAGTCAAGCAGACCGAAGTCTACTGGACTTAAGAACGTGCCACTCAAACGAGTGGCCGTCCTTAAATCGTTGTCTTACTTAGCAAATGGCATGCCAAGTTGAGCCAACAATTCGTGACCTTCTTCATCAGTTTGTGCAGTCGTTACAATAACGATGTCCAAACCGCGAACCTTGTTCACCTTGTCAAAGTCGATTTCTGGGAAAATCAACTGTTCACGGATACCCAACGTGTAGTTTCCGCGGCCGTCAAAGGCCTTACCAGAAACACCGTGGAAGTCACGAACACGTGGCAAAGAGATGTTAATCAACTTGTCCAAGAATTCGTACATACGTTCTCCGCGCAAAGTAACCTTCGCACCGATTGCCATACCTTCACGCAAACGGAATCCGGCGATTGACTTCTTTGCTCGCGTAATCACTGGTTGTTGTCCAGCGATTTGCTTCAATTCTTCAACCGCTTCATCGAGGTTCTTTGAGTTTGACACAGCATCACCAACACCCATGTTCAAAACGATCTTTTCGATCTTAGGTGCTTGCATTGATGATGTGAAGTTAAACTTCTTGATTAAAGCAGGTTGAACTTCATTAACATATTTTACTTTTAATTCATTTGCCATGATAATGATTTCTACCTTTCAAATGGTTAGCTTAATTAGCCTAGCTTGTTGCCAGACTTCTTGGCAAAACGTACCTTCTTGCCGTCTTCAAACTTGAATCCAACCTTAGTTGGTTCGTTAGTTGAAGGGTCAAGTACTTGCACGTTTGATGCATGGATAGGTGCTTCAGTATCGATAACACCACCCTGTGGGTATTCGTTAGAAGGCTTTTGATGCTTCTTAACGAGGTTTACGCCTTCGACAACGACACGGTTCTTGGCAGCAACAGTCTTTGTAACTGTTCCTTCCTTACCCTTGTCCTTACCAGCAATGACGCGAACCTTATCACCTGTTTTTACAAACATGATTGGCTCCTCCTTGTCAGTATTAGAGCACTTCTGGTGCCAATGAAACGATACGCGTGTAGTTGTTGTCACGCAATTCACGTGCAACAGGGCCAAAGATACGCGTACCAACTGGTGACTTGTCATCCTTTACGATAACAGCAGCGTTTTCATCGAAGTTGATGTATGAACCGTCAGTACGACGTACGTCAGAAACAGTTCGTACGATGACAGCCTTAACGACGTCACCCTTCTTTACTGTACCACCAGGGATAGCTTGCTTAACAGTAGCAACAATCATGTCACCGATGCCAGCAACCTTACGGCCAGAACCACCGAGCACTTTAATCGTCAAGATTTCACGTGCGCCAGAGTTATCAGCCACTTTCAAACGACTCTCTTGTTGAATCATGGTTCATCCTCCTTGTTAGCAATAATTTACGACGATTGGTTAATCCTAAGATTAAAGGATAACGGCCTCTTCAATGACCTTAACCAAACGGAAGTGCTTCGTTGCAGACAAAGGACGAGTTTCCATGATTTGGACGATGTCACCTTGCTTGGCAACATTCTTTTCATCATGGGCCTTGAACTTCTTCGTATAGCGAACTCGCTTACCATAAACTGGGTGGTTGACGTAAGTGTCAACAGCAACAGTAATTGTCTTTTCCATCTTGTCGGAAACGACACGGCCACGGTAGACCTTACGAGCGTTACGTTCTTCACTCATTTTTCAGCTTCTTCCTTTCGTCTTATTTGTTGGCTTCTGCCAACTGTTGTGCACGAATGACAGTCTTCACACGTGCAATGTCCTTACGAACTTTTGAAATACGGGCCGTGTTTTCTAATTGACCAGTAGCCAATTGGAAACGAAGGTTGAACAATTCTTCCTTGAATTCGGCTTCGCGCTTTTGCAAATCCGCAAGTGACAAAGCCTTTAATTCGTTTGCTTTAGTCATTATTCAGCCTCCCGAGCAATAATCTTCGTACGTACAGGCAACTTGTGTGAGGCAAGACGCAATGCTTCAACAGCAACTGGCTTATCAACGCCACCTACTTCGAACATTACCTTACCACGCTTAACTGGGGCAACCCATCCTTCAGGTGCACCCTTACCGTTACCCATTCGAACACCAACACCCTTAGATGTATATGACTTGTGTGGGAAAATCTTGATCCAGACCTTACCACCACGCTTCATATAACGGGTCATTGCAATACGGGCAGCTTCGATTTGCCGGTTAGTGATCCAGCTTGAAGTTGTTGCTTGCAAGCCGTAGTCACCGAAGGCAACCGTCTTTCCACCCTTTGCTTCACCACGCATGTGGCCACGGTGTACACGACGGAATTTAACACGCTTTGGTACTAACATGTTTGCTTCCCTCCTTACTTGTTCTTCTTCTTTGGCAACACATCACCGCGGTAGATCCAAGTCTTGATACCCAAGTTACCGTAAGCAGTAGCTGCTTCGTCCCATGAGTAATCAATGTCGGCACGGAGTGTGTGGAGTGGAACAGTTCCTTCAGTGTACTGTTCGATACGTGACATATCTGCCCCGTTCAAACGACCTGAAACAACAATCTTGATTCCCTTAGCACCGGCACGGCGGGCGCGTTGAATAGCACCACGCATTGCACGACGGAAGGCAACACGACGTTCCAAATCACCTGCAACTTGTAGACCCACAAGGTGAGCTGACAAGTCAGGCTTCTTGATTTCAACGATGTTGATGAATACGCGCTTGTGACGGCCACGTGCATCGACATCAGTCAACTTAGCTAATTGAGTACGTAGCTTTTCAACTTCTGAGCCACCCTTACCAATTACCATTCCTGGCTTGGCAGTGTGCAAAGTCAAATCGATACGTGACTTCGTTGAACGTTCAATTTCAACACGGTCAACTGAAGCATCCGTCAAGTTTTCTTCGATGTACTTACGAATACGCAAGTCTTCGAGAAGTTGGTTTGAGAAGTCTGCCTTGTTAGCAAACCACTTTGCATCCCAATCACGGATGACGCCGACACGGAAGCCAGTAGGGTTAATCTTTTGACCCATTACTTTTCCTCCTTCTCAGCTACCACAATAGTAATGTGGCTTGTGCGCTTGTTAATTGCAGAAGCAGATCCCTTCGCACGTGGACGGAAACGCTTAAGCGTAGGTCCTTCGTTTGCGAATGCTTCCTTAACAATCAAATCTTCACGGTCAAGTGAAAAGTTGTTTTCTGCGTTTGCAACTGCTGAGTTCAATACCTTGTAAATATCTTCAGTTGAAGTATTTGGCAAGAACTTTAGGATTGCAAAGGCTTCGTTTACATTCTTACGACGAATCGTATCAAGAACTAAGCGCGCCTTACGAGGGGCAACGCGAACGATCTTGGCAGTCGCCCGAGCTGATGTTACTTGTTCAGCCATTTTGCATTTCCTCCTTACTTAGTCTTCTTATCGTCTACTTTGTGTCCACGGAAAGTACGTGTTGGAACAAATTCGCCCAACTTGTGACCAACCATGTCATCTTGAACATAAACAGGAACGTGCTTACGTCCATCATAAACTGCGATTGTGTACCCGATAAAACTTGGGAAAATCGTTGAACGACGTGACCATGTCTTGATCACTGACTTCTTTTCTTGGTCCGCTTGGGCCTCGATCTTCTTAAGCAAGTGTGGGTCCGCAAATGGTCCCTTTTTCAAACTACGAGCCATTAGTTATCTCCTTTCCCTTACTTACTCTTCTTACGACCACGAATAATGAACTTCGTTGAAGCCTTCTTCGCGTTACGAGTCTTCTTACCAGCAGTCTTCTTACCCCATGGAGAAAGTGGACTTGGACGACCAACAGGGGCCTTTCCTTCACCACCACCGTGAGGGTGATCGTTAGGGTTCATAACTGATCCACGAACGTGTGGGCGCTTTCCACGCCAACGGTTACGACCAGCCTTACCCCAGTTAATCAATGAGTGTTCTGCGTTTCCAACTTCACCGATAGTTGCACGTGCAGTTTCGATAACCAAACGTACTTCACCTGAAGTCAAACGAACGATAACGTACTTACCGTCACGTCCCAAAACCTGTGCTGATGCACCGGCTGAACGTGCCAATTGACCACCCTTACCAGGCTTCAATTCGATGTTGTGAATCAAAGTACCTTCAGGAATAGCGCTCAATGGCAAGGCATTACCGATCTTAATATCGGCATCAGGACCAGATTGAACTTTATCGCCAACCTTCAATCCCTTAGGCGCCAAGATATAGCTCTTGATTCCGTCTTCATAGACGATCAAAGCAATGTTAGCCGTACGGTTTGGATCGTATTCGATAGCCTTAACTGTTGCAGACTTAGTGTCCTTAACACGCTTGAAATCGACAATACGGTAGGCTTGCTTGTGTCCACCAGCCTTGTGGCGAACTGTCATATGACCTTGTGAGTTACGTGCACCGGTCTTTGACTTCTTTGCCAACAAACTCTTTTCGGGCGTTGACTTCGTGATTTCAGAGAAATCAGAAGAAGTCATGTTACGACGTCCGTTTGAGGTTGGCTTATACTTCTTGATAGCCAATGTCTTATCCTCCTATTAAAATTAACCTTCGTTAAAGATTTGAATATCTTTTGAGTCAGCCTTCAAAGTAACTGTAGCCTTCTTCATCTTACGAGTGAATCCAACATAGCGACCTTGACGCTTCTTCTTTCCGCTTACGTTAGCGGTGTTCAAGTTAGCAACCTTTACGTCGAAGACTTCTTCGATTGCTCGCTTGATTTCTGGCTTAGTTGCCCGTACGTCTACTTCAAAGACATAGCGCTTCATTTCTGTTTGCGCCATTGAAGCTTCGGTAATGATTGGGCGACGGATAATATCGCGTGCATCCATTAGGCGAGACCTCCTTGGATTTCTTCGATCGCTGATTGAACAACCACCAGCTTGTCCGCGTTAACCACGTCCAAGACGTTAACGCCTGCAGCAGTCATAACTTGAACGTTAGCCAAGTTACGAGCAGCGCGCAATGCGTTTTCGTTGTTTTCGTCAACGATTACCAAAGCCTTTGAGTCAACAGCCAAGTTAGCAAGAACTTGCTTGAAGTCCTTTGTCTTAGCTTCTGAAAAGGCCAAAGCGTCAACTACAACCAACTTGTTGTCAGAAAGCTTTTGTGACAAAGCTGACTTCAAGGCCAAGTTGTAGGCCTTCTTGTTAATACGGTAAGCGTATGAACGAGGAGTAGGACCGAAGACGATTCCACCACCACGCCATTGAGGTGCACGGATTGAACCCTGACGAGCGCGACCAGTACCCTTTTGCTTCCAAGGCTTACGTCCACCACCAGAAACCGCTGAACGGTTCTTAACGGCGTGCGTACCTTGACGCATTGAAGCACGTTGCATCAATACGGCTTCCGTAATCACAGCGTTGTTAGGTTCTACGGCGAATACTGCTTCGTTCAAATCCAAATCAGCAGCCTTTGAACCGTCTTGCTTTAATACAGCAACTTTAGTCATGATTGATTGTTCTCCTTTCTATTAGTTTAGTTTTCTTCTGAATCAGCAGCTGGCTTTGAACCGGCCATCTTGATTTCAGGGTGATTTGCGTTTGTCTTAACAGTTGACTTGATTGTCAACAATGACTTGTTGGCACCAGGAACATTTCCCTTCAACAACAAGAGGTTGTTTTCAACGTCAACGTGCACGATGGCAATGTTTTGCATCGTACGCTTGTTGTTACCCATGCGACCAGGCAAAAGCTTACCTGGGAATACACGGTTAATGATGGCACCCATTGAACCTGGGCGACGGTGGTAACGAGAACCGTGGCTCATAGGTCCACGTGATTGTCCAAGCTTCTTGATTGCACCTTGGAAACCGTGTCCCTTAGTAACACCGGTAACATCAACATATTCACCGGCTTGGAAAGTGTCAACAGCAATTGCATCCCCAACACCGTATTCGCCTTCCGCATCACGGATTTCACGAATGTAGCGCTTAGGGGCTGTGTTGGCTTTTGCAACGTGGCCTTGTTCAGGTTTGTTTGACAAAATCTCGCGCTTGTCTTGGTAACCTAACTGCAAAGCGTTGTAACCATCAGTTGCTTGCGTCTTTACTTGCAAAACAACGTTTGGTGTAGCTTCAACAGCAGTCACGGCGATCAATTCACCAGATTCAGTGAAAACCTGAGTCATACCGACTTTACGGCCTAAGATACCTTTAGTCATGACTTATCTCCTTCATTTCGTCGCTAAGCTTATGCTCAGCGGGATGGTACTTAATTAGAGCTTGATTTCAATTGCAACACCTGCTGGCAATTCAAGCTTACGCAATGCGTCAACTGTCTTGTCAGTAGGGTTCACAATGTCGACCAAACGCTTGTGTGTCCGCATTTCGAACTGTTCGCGGGCATCCTTGTACTTGTGTGGTGAGCTAAGCACCGTGTACAAAGAGCGTTCAGTTGGCAATGGAATTGGGCCGGCGATTTCTGCGCCAGTCCGCTTTGCCGTTTCAACAATCTTGTCCGCTGATTGGTCCAAGATGCGGTGTTCGTATGCCTTCAAGCGGATACGGATCTTCTTTTGTGCCATTTTCTGCCTCCTCGTTGATTTTGTAAATCAGCTAACTCCGATCAAAAACCGACAACACATGTTGTGTTTGCGCGCCCATGGCAACGCGGCCGCGCGTGTCGCAACCTTAATCATCATCGCTAAACGTTGATACACCAGTCTTTTTAGGGGGTTTGCATCGGCAACCCCAAAAGGCGTACTTGAATATAATAGCAGAAAAACCCTTGATATACAAGGGTTTTTCAGTATTTTCTATTAAATTTTCGATTAATTTCTAGCAAGAGTTTTTACTGATTTATGATGATATTTTATCATAATTTGCTTCAAATCTTTTCACTACTTCCCCAACTTAAACTCCAAAAAGGCATCATTGTATTTTTGTGTCCAATATTGGTTGAAGTTTTGGTAAACCTGCAACTTATCCAAAATACTTTGCTTAGGATAGAAAGCTTGGTCAGACTTCACCGACTTAGGGAGTAACTGATAGGCCTTCTGGTTTGGTGTGGCATAGCCAATGTATTCAGCATTCTTTGCTGCCACTTCCGGACGGTTCAAGTAGTTAATCAAAGCGTAGGCTGCCTTCTTGTGCTTGGCAGACTTTGGAATAACTAAATTATCTAACCAGAGGTTGGAACCATCTTCTGGTACCACATAGGCCAGGTCCGAGTTTTTCTCCATGGCATTCTTAGCTTCACCGGAATAAGTAACGGCAATGTTACCTTCCCCTTGAGCCATGTAGAGTTTTAACTCATCCCCAACAATCGCCTTCACGTTTGGCATCAAAGAAGATAACTTTCCCTGTGCCGCTGCCAGGTCCGCTGCGTTCTGATCATTAACCGACTTGCCTTGTGATATCAAAGTCAGTCCCAAGACATCACGAGCAGAGTCAACCAAGAGCAACTGGTGGCGGTACTTACTTGACCAAATCGAGGACCAGTCCTTCAGGTCCGAACCGTTCACGACTTTCTTATTATAGAGAATACCAAGCGTTCCCCAGAAGTAGGGCACGGAATACTGGTTCCCCTTATCAAAGGACTGATTCATGAACTGCGAGTTGAGATTATTCATCCCCGTCAGCTGACTCTTGTCGAGTTTGGCCAACAGTCCCGCTTCTTTCAACTTAGACACCATGTATTCAGAAGGCACAGCCAAATCAAAGTTGGTTCCACCCTGCTTAATCTTGGTGTACATAGCCTCGTTGGAATCAAAGGTTTGGTAATTGACTTTGTAGCCAGTTTCCTTGGTGAAGTCCTTCAAGATACTTGGGTCAATGTAGTCCCCCCAATTATAGAAGGTTAAGGTGTCCTTGCTGGATGAATTGTCCTGATTGCGAGAGGCCGAAAGTCCCCATTGCAGCCCAAGCAAAACCAAAATCAATAGAAAGACACCGGAAAAAGTCATCAGAATTTTTTTCATTTAACTTTCTCCTTTAACTTACTAGGCTTCTGCCCCTTCTTACGCTGGCCATAGACATAGTAGCCCAGTACTAGGATGAAGGCTACAAAAAGCATCAGCGTTGATAGCGCGTTGATTTCGAGTGAAACACCGCGACGAGCACGCGAGTAAACTTCAACCGCTAATGTCGAGAAGCCATTCCCCGTCACGAAGAAAGTCACGGCGAAGTCATCCAAGGAATAGGTCAAGGCCATGAAAAAGCCAGCAAGGATTCCCGGTGAAATAACAGGTAGCGTAACTTTCGTCAGCACTTCCGTGGGCGTGGCGCCCAAGTCCTGAGCAGCCAAAACCAAGTCATGGTTCATTTCCTGCAACTTAGGCAGCACCATCAAGACCACAATCGGAATTGAAAAGGCGACGTGGGCAAGCAAAACGGTAAAGAAGCCCAACTTCAGTCCTAAGGCTGTCATCAAGATCAAGAAGGATGCCCCAATGATAACATCTGGCGACACAAGCAAAACGTTGTTCAATCCGAGCAAGGACTGCTTGACTAACTTACGTGGCGTCCGGTAAATGGCTAGGGCACCGATTGTCCCAATGGCTGTGGCAATCAAGGATGAGCTCAAGGCCAAGACCAGAGTCCCTAGAACAATCTGTAGCAAACGGGTATCCTGCCAAAGTTCCTGGTAGTGGGCCCAAGAGAAGCCTTCAAATGTCTGCATCGTCTCCCCCGAATTAAAGGAGTAGACAACCAAAAAGAGAATGGGTGCGTACAAAAGGAAGAAACAGAAGGTCAACCAGCAGCGTTGAATAATTTTCATTTGCGGCGACCTCCTTTCTTCTTTCGATCCGTTGTGAGAGCCATGGTCAGGGCCATGGCAATAATAAGGACAACACCGATTGTCGAACCGAATGACCAGTTCTGGGTGACTAAGAAATGTTCCTCAATGGCCGTTCCCAGCGTAATGACTTTATTACCACCAATCAGACGGGTAATCATAAAGAGTGAAAGGCTGGGGATAAAGACGGTTTGAACACCAGTTTTTACCCCGGGCATTGAAAGCGGCCAGATGACCTGCTTCAGCGTTTGAAAACGACTGGCACCCAAATCGCGTGATGCGGCTGGCAAGAGCGGATCGATATCAAGCAAAGCGTTATAGATTGGTAGTACCATGAATGGCAGCTCGATGTACGCTGCTACCAGCAAGAAGGCCCCGTTGGTAAAGAGCAACTGGCTAGGGCCAAAGCCCATGCCCGTAATCGCCTGATTTAAGAGACCGCCTTTGCCGAGCAGCCCAATGAATGCGTATGTCTTCAAGAGCAAGTTAATCCAGGTTGGCAAAATCACCAAAAGCAACCAAAGTTGTCGGTGCTTCAAGGTCGTCAAGACCAGCGCAAGCGGATAGGCAATGGCTAACGTGACCAAGGTAATCAAAAAGGCGTACCAGACGGAGTTCACCGTCATGGCCAAGTATGGGCCCGACGTGAAAAAGTCCCGGTAATTCGACAGTGAGAAACCCTGCCCCGGCACATTCACAGACTGGATCAGCAGCAAGAGCATTGGGGCCACAACAAAGGCCAATAGCCAAAGTCCGTAGATACCCAAGTAGGCTTCCGTATAGCGTTTCTTAATCCGATTCATGAGCATTCTCCCCCGAACCGGCTGCTTCAGCTTCGTCCTCTTCGTAGGCTTCCAAGCGAGCATCGAATTCTTCTTCGGACTCGTCATAGCGCATGATGTGAATGTCTTCAGGGTCAAAAGTCAGGCCAACCCGTTCGCCGATTTCAGCAGGGTTCGTTACCTGCACCTGCCACATGTTCAAATCATCATCTTGGGCCATAATTTCGTAGTAATCACCACGGAAGGACTGGTTCTTGATGGTCACGACCAACTTTCCTTCTTCAGGCGTAGTGAAGTCCAAGTCTTCCGGACGCAAAACGACTTCGACCTGTTCGTTCGGACGCATACCGGCGTCAACGTTTTCGAAGTCCTTGCCAACGAAGTGGACAAGGTAATCAGACTTCATGATACCTGGCACGATGTTTGATTCCCCGATAAAGTTGGCAACGAAGTTGTTAACCGGTTCATCGTAAATATCTTCCGGCGTCCCCTGCTGCTGGATGACCCCATCATTCATGACAAAAATCCAGTCAGACATCGCCAAGGCCTCTTCCTGATCGTGGGTAACGAAGACAAAGGTAATTCCAAGACGGCGTTGAATTGTCCGCAATTCAGTCTGCAGGACCTTCCGTAACTTGTAATCCAGGGCTGACAAAGGCTCATCGAGCAAAAGCAGCTCTGGATCGTTGGCCAATGCGCGCGCAATTGCCACACGCTGCTGTTGGCCACCAGAAAGTTCATTGATGTCACGATTTTCATAGCCGGAAAGCTTCACGAGTGAAAGCATTTCTTTGACCTTTTCTTCAATTAAAGGCTCCGCCATCTTCTTCAAACGGGGTCCGAAGGCCACGTTATCGTAGACGTTCATGTTTGGAAAAAGGGAGTAGTTTTGGAAAACAGTGTTCACCCGGCGCTTTTCAGCAGGGAGGTCATTAATGACTTTGCCGTCAAAAACCACTTGCCCGGCTGAAGGCTGTAATTGGCCAGAAATCAACTTCAAGATGGTTGATTTACCAGAACCAGAGGGTCCTAAAAGGGTATAAAACTGCCCGGAATCTAGTGATAAATCAATGTTCTTCAAGACCTCTGTCTCTCCAAATGATAAGGCAACCTGCTTAAATTCTAAAATCTTCTCGCTTGCTTGCATACCTGTTCTCCAATTTCATTCAGTCTTTCTATTTTACAACGGCAGTCCTGCAGCGTATAGCCTTTTCACCTGTTTTTTCCTGAACGGTCTAGCCCGACTTTACCAAGAATTTAGGGCAAAAGAAAAACCAGACTAGTAAACTAGTCTGGTTATCCGTTAAGAGGTTGGAATTAAGCTTCCTTACCTTGTGCCTTAACGATTTCTTCTTGAACGTTCTTAGGAACAGCCTGGTAGTGGTCGAAGACCATCTGGAAAGTTCCACGTCCTTGCGTAGCTGAACGCAAAGTCGTTGCATATCCGAACATTTCTGACAATGGAACCTGAGCCTTAACAGCCAAAACAGGTCCACGGTTTTCTTGTCCTTCAATCAAACCACGGCGTGCTGAGACGTGTCCCATAACATCACCAAGGTTTTCTTCAGGAACAACGATATCAACGGCCATGATTGGCTCCAAGATAACTGCACCAGCAGTCTTGGCAGCTTCCTTCAATGCCAATGAAGCGGCAATCTTAAAGGCAGCTTCAGAAGAATCGACATCGTGGTAAGAACCATCGTACAACTTGGCCTTCAAGTCAACCAATGGGAATCCAGCAACAGGACCAGCGTTCAAAGCATCCTTCAAACCTGCTTCAACTGAAGGGATGTATTCACGAGGAACAACACCACCGACGATGGCGTCTTCGAATTCGAATCCGGCACCTTCTTCGTTTGGTGAGAATTCGATCCAAACATCACCATACTGTCCCTTACCACCTGACTGACGCTTGAAGAATCCACGGGCCTTAACGTCCTTAGTGAATGCTTCACGGTAAGCAACTTGAGGGGCACCAACTTGGGCTTCAACGTTGAATTCACGCTTCATACGATCAACCATGATGTCCAACTGCAATTCACCCATTCCGGCGATCAACGTGTCACCAGTTTCCTGGTTCGTTGTAGCACGGAATGAAGGATCTTCTTCAGCAAGCTTCTGCAAAGCAGTAGCCAACTTGTCTTGATCGGCCTTCGTCTTTGGTTCGATGGCCAATTCGATAACTGGTTCTGGGAATTCCATTGATTCAAGAATCAATGGGTGCTCAGTATCAGTCAATGAATCACCAGTAGTAGTGTTCTTCAAACCGATAGCAGCGGCGATATCACCAGAGAAGACTTCTTCGATTTCAGTACGTGAAGTAGCGTGCATTTGGAGCAAACGTCCAACACGTTCACGTGAATCTGAAGAAGTGTTTTGTACGTATGAACCGGCCTTCAATGAACCAGTATAAACACGCATAAATGTCAAACGTCCAACGAATGGATCAGTCATGATCTTAAATGCCAAGGCCGCGAATGGCTTTGAGTCATCGGCGATCAAGTCAACTTCTTCATCAGTCTTTGGATCAGTTGCCACGTATGGGCGAACTTCCAATGGTGATGGCAAGTAGTCAACAACGGCATCCAACATCATTTGAACACCCTTATCCTTGTAGGCTGAACCTGCAAGAACTGGGTAGAATTCAAGTGCCAAAGTGGCACGACGGATAGCTGCCTTCAATTCGTCAACTGAAATTTCTTCACCTTCAAGGTACTTGTCCATCAAGGCTTCATCGACATCAGCAACCGCTTCAATCAACTTTTCACGACGTTCAGCAACGATATCCTTGTATTCGTCAGGAATTGGCTTTGGTTCCCAAGTTGAACCAAGTTCATCAGTTGGGTAGTAAGCTTCTTCCTTGATCAAATCAATAACACCGGCGAAGTCATCTTCGGCACCGATTGGCCATTGGATGGCTTCGGCGTTAACGCGAAGACGTTCGTGCATTGATTCAACTGACATTGCAAAGTCGGCACCCAACTTATCCATCTTGTTAACGAAGACGATACGTGGAACGTTATAAGTTGTGGCTTGGTGCCAAACAGTTTCGGTCTGTGGTTCAACACCAGCAGCACCATCCAATACGGCTACGGCACCATCCAAAACACGGAGGGCACGTTCAACTTCGATAGTGAAGTCCACGTGACCTGGGGTATCGATGATGTTAACACGGAAAGGATCTTTTTCATATTGGTCAGTGAACCCACGCCATACGGCGGTAGTAGCGGCTGACTGAATCGTAATTCCACGTTCCTTTTCCTGGTCCATGAAATCCATTTGTGAAGCACCATCGTGTGTTTCACCAATCTTGTGGATTTTACCAGTATAGTACAAGATACGCTCAGTCGTAGTCGTCTTACCAGCATCGATGTGGGCCATGATACCAATGTTACGAGTACGGTTAAGCGGATATTCACGCTTTGCCATTGTGATCTCCTAAATTTTTTCGTTTATTGCAATAAAAAGCGACCTAGGTTCAGTTCGCTTTTTTAAAAAAGTATTCATTGCTAAGAAGCAATCGGTCAGCAAGCTAACCGGTAAATCCTACCAACGGTAGTGTGCAAAGGCACGGTTGGCTTCAGCCATCTTGTGCGTGTCTTCGCGCTTCTTAACTGATGCACCGTTTTCGTTGGCTGCATCGATGATTTCCTTTGCCAAACGTTCGTCCATTGTGTGTTCGTTACGCAAACGTGCGTAGTTAACCAACCAACGGAGTCCCAAAGTCGTACGACGGTCTGGGCGAACTTCGATAGGCACCTGGTAGTTAGATCCACCAACACGGCGGGCCTTAACTTCCAATACTGGCATGATGTTTTCCATTGCTTGTTCGAAAACTTCCAATGGTTCGTTACCAGTTGTTTCCTTGATACGGTCGAACGCATCGTACAAGATTGTAGATGCAGTTCCACGCTTACCATCGACCATCAACTTGTTGATCAAACGGGAAACTAGCTTTGAATTGTAAATTGGGTCAGGTAAAACTTCCTGACGCTTTGTATAACCTTTACGTGGCATGAGTTTTCCTTTCCTTATTACTTCTTAGGAGCTTTCGTTCCATACTTAGAACGTGATGTCATACGGCCGTCAACACCGGCAGTATCAAGCGCACCACGGATAACGTGATAACGCACACCAGGCAAATCCTTAACACGACCACCACGGATCAAGACAACAGAGTGTTCTTGCAAGTTGTGACCGATACCTGGGATGTAAGCAGTAACTTCGTACAAGTTTGACAAACGTACACGAGCGTACTTACGCAAGGCTGAGTTAGGCTTCTTTGGTGTCAAAGTTCCAACACGGGTAGCAACCCCACGCTTTTGTGGCGCAGCATTCTTAGTTGCTTTCTTCTTCATTGAGTTGTAGCCGAAGTTCAAAGCGGGTGAGTTTGACTTAGTCGCTTGAGACTTACGAGACTTACGAACCAATTGGTTAATTGTAGGCATCCTACTATTCTCCTTCGTTTCTTTTCACAGTTCCAGGTGTATCATTTTTGTCATTAAACAAAAGTGCTCCCGGAAGTCCTGCTTAGACTTGCCTTTACACCGCCCTTTGTCGCAACAATAGCGACATTCAGAGCATATGTCTTAAAAGCACGTCAAATATAATAACAGTTTCTAGGGTAAAGTCAAGGGATTTTGCAGGGTTTTTATAGATAAAAATCTTAAGAATTATTAATGGAAAAGTCGACAACTTTTACTAGCTTTCTACGTATAATCTGGCATGAAAGAAATATTATTGATTATCACACAATTTACACTTGCTTCATTAGTTTGCTGCTTAGCAGATCGAGCAATATCAGGACAGGCTCTCTGGACAAACCGTTCCTATTGTTTTAACTGCGGTCATCCCCTCGCCTGGTACGATATGATCCCTTTGCTATCCGCTCCAATGCTCAAGTTCCGCTGCCGTAACTGTAGCCAAACCTTTACCTCGGTTCCGGAATGGCTTTTCTTCGAGGGACTCTTCCCCCTTATGATGCTAACCATCCCCTTCCAATGGTCTCCTGCCTACTTCCTCCACTTCTTCCTACTCTTCTTAGCCAGGGAGGACAGCCAAAAGGAACGTGCACACACCGATATTGTGTGGCTGCTTACTCCCTACTTTCTATTTTTTAATGAAGGACTAGCGCATGACGAGCCGGTATTCATTCTGCTCAAAGTTTTCTTCCTTACACTGAACTTTCCTCTCATGTACTTACAAAAAATGGGCGTTGGCGATTTTCCTGTCTTTGTTTTGGCCGCAATTATGTTTGACGGGGTAGCCTTTACCAACTTTATTTTCACCTCTACCTTTTCGACATTAATTTTCGTTCCTTTAATGATAAAGAAAAGGAAAATGCCATTTCTTCCTTTTCTCTTATTTTCATGGATAATAACGGAGTTGATTTAATGAGAATAAAAATATTTTTATTAAAATGTTGACATTTAATTTTAATCTTAGTATAGTTAAGACAACCAATCGAGGAGAATTGATTATGACTACTACAAAGCAATCAACTCAATTGAATAACGTCATTGTGATTAGCATTATCATTATTTGATAAATGCTGGTCACCTTTTTAGCTGCCAGCAAAGACAACACCGGCTGGCAGCCCTCTTTTTTCGTATTAACCACGACTTTAGACTAACGCCAGCTGCCTGGCGTTTTTTTATTGGCATGAACGAATTATTGGAGGAAGTAACAATGGATGCAACATTAACAAAGGCGGATACGCGCCCGCAAGAACCTGCGCAAGAAAAGAAGAAGTCAGCGGTATACGCTGTCTCACAAGGTGTCTCATACGCCATCTTGTCAGTTTTGGGAATGGGCCTCTTGCTCAGCTCCCTTGGTAACATCTTGCACTTGCCTGCTTTGGTGCAGGCCGGTGTAATGGGTCAAAAGATGTTGGCACCAGCCCTTGGGGTTGGGGTTGCCATGGCCTTGGACTCAACTGTTTTGACAACCGGTGCCGCATTGATCGCTGCTACGGTTGGATCAAACGCTGTTTACTTTGCTAGCACAGCCGTTGCGAACACACACACTGCTACCCACTGGGCAGCCAACCAACCAGCTGGTTCAATCATCATGACTTCTGGTCAGCCAGTTTCCGCCGTTTTGGCAGCCGTTGTTGCCGTTTTGGTTGGTAACTACTTGACTGGTAAGACAGCTTTGGACATGCTTTTGGTTCCATTTGCAGCTGTTTTGACTGGTACCTTAACCGGTTTGGTTGCCGCTACTTATACAACACCGTTCTTGAACTGGATCTCAGAAAAGTTGGCTGACACAATGTCTGTGAACCCATTCTTAGGAGCCTTTATCGTTTCCTTCTTCTGGTTCGCCTTCTTGATGACCCCTGCTTCATCTGCTGCCCTTGCCATCGCCGTTATGTTGGACCCACTTTCAGGTGGAGCTGCTTTGGTTGGAACAACTGCTGCCTTCGTTATGTATACGGTTATGGGTTACAAGCAAAACGACTTGGGTGCTAACGTTGCCCAAACAATCGTTACCCCTAAGGTTCAATTCGCTAATATGTTGAAGAGCCCATTGCTCTTCTTCGGTCCAGCCCTTATCGCTGGTGTTTCAGCAATGGTTGCCGTTGGTGTATTTGAATTGAAGGTTCCTTACGCCATCGCCGGTCTTGGATTGAACTCATTGATCGCCCCATTGGCATTGCTTGGAACAAACGTTCACGCTTTGATGCTTGTTATGGTCTTCGGTGTTCTTGTACCTGGTGTTGCCGCATGGTTCTACTACTTCTTCTTGAAGAAGGCAGGATTGACTAAGGAAAACGATCTTCACCTTGATATGATGTAAAAACAAAAAGAACTCGCTTCGTCGGGTTCTTTTTTTGATGCAATTAAAAAAAGTCTTGGGAACATTCTCCCAAGACTTTTTCTGTTTAAACATTTAATTAGTTACTGACTTTTTCAGCTTCCTTTTGGACCTTCAAGGTAATCTTACCCTTTGTGGCTCCAATCGTCACCATGTCAGCAGTCGTGATTTCACCAGAGAGCAAAGCTTCTGACAACTTATCTTCGATTTCAGTCTGAATCAAACGGCGGACAGGACGAGCACCGTATTCGCGGTCGTACCCTTCCTTTGCAATAGCCTGAACGGCTGCCTTGGTAATCTTAATCTTGACACCCTGTTCAGCCACACGCTCCAAGAGAGACTTAGAAAGTAAGCGAACGATTTGTTCAACCTCTGGTTCTTCCAACGCGTCAAAGACGAGCACTTCATCGATTCGGTTCACAAATTCAGGACGGAAGGTTTCCTTCACCGTCTCACGAATCTTATTAGCAACCGCTTCATTGTTCTTAGCCAAGTCAACAGAACCAAAGCCGACCGTCTTTTCATCACGCAAACGGGTTGCCCCAAGGTTTGAAGTCATGATGATAATGGTGTTTCGGAAGTTGACACGTCGTCCCTTGGCATCCGTCAAGAAACCATCGTCAAAGACCTGGAGCATCAAGTTGTAGATGTCCTTGTTGGCCTTTTCCAATTCGTCCAAGAGGATGATTGAGTATGGGTGCTTGCGGACCTGTTCAGTCAATTGACCACCCTGGTCATAACCAACGTAACCAGGGGCTGAACCAATCAAACGGGAGGCAGAATACTGTTCTTGGTATTCTGACATATCGATTCGAATCATGTTGTCTTCGGAACCAAAGACCAGTTCAGCCAATGCCTTGGCCAACTCCGTCTTTCCAACACCAGTTGGTCCCAAGAAGAGGAAGGTCCCCATTGGACGCTTAGGGTCAGCTAAGCCAGAACGGGAACGGCGGATGGCACGGGCGACGGCGGATACCGCATCCTTTTGGCCAATCACTCGCTTACCCAGTTCCTTTTCCAAGTTCATTAGTTGGTCGGATTCACTTTCTTGAACCTGGGTCAAAGGCACACCGGTCTGTTCAGAAATGACATCGGCGATGTCTTCTGGCGTAACTTTCATCTGATAAGAAGCCTGCTTGGCTTCCTTCTTCTGTGCTCGAACCATGGCCTTATCAATCTTTTGACGAAGAGCAATTTCTTTCAAGCGCAAATCGGCAGCCAATTCAAAATCCATCTCGGCAATGGCTGCGTCCTTATCCTTCACAATCTCGGCTAAATCGGCACGGTCGTTGTGAACGGGTGTTGCCCGGTCCACGGCGTCGATTTGGACTTTTGCAGCCGCTTCATCCATCAAATCGATAGCCTTATCAGGTAGGAAGCGGGCCGTGATGTAACGGGCAGAAAGCTTGACCGCTGCTTCAACCGCAGCGTCCTCAATGTTAACTCGGTGGTAGCTTTCAAACTTTGGACGAATGCCCTTCAGAATGGCAATTGCCTCTTCGGTAGATGGTTCGTTAACCGTCACCTTGGCAAAACGACGTTCCAAAGCGGCATCGGATTCAATCGATTGCTGGTATTCATCAAAAGTCGTCGCACCCAACATCTGCAAATCACCACGTGCCAAGGCTGGCTTCAAGATGTTGGCTGCGTCAATCGCACCTTCAGCTCCTCCAGCCCCGACTAACGTATGAAGTTCGTCCACGAACAAGATAACCTGGCCGTCCGCCTCGATTTCATCGATAATCTGCTTCAACCGAGCTTCGAACTCGCCTCGGTACTTGGTCCCAGCGACCAAAGAACCCATGTCTAAGACCATCAAACGCTTGTGCTTCAAGTTATCAGGCACTTGTCCCTTCGCAATCCGCTGGGCCAAGCCCTCAGCAATGGCAGTTTTACCAACCCCCGGTTCTCCAACCAGTACCGGGTTATTCTTTGTACGACGTGATAAAATCTGGACGACACGGCGAACTTCATTGTCACGTCCAATAACAGGATCCAAGTGCTCCGTTCGAGCAACCTGAGTTAAATCACGGCCCAACTTATCCAAGGTTGGTGTGCCTTCGATTGGCTTTTGGTGTGGCTTAGCTCGCTTCAACTGCTTACGCAAGTCCGAAATACCCAGACGACGGAGAATGGCCTTTTGTAGGTCAGTCAAGTTCACATCAAGAGCGAGCAAAACACGACCGGCCAAAATACTCTGGTCCTGAATCAAGGACAAAAGAATCAATTCTGTCCCAATTTCCTGCTGACCCAGTGTTTCGGACTGTTCCTTGGCCCAGTTCAACACGGCACCAGCCTTTGGTGAATAAGGCAAATAGAGATCAGGGTCAAAACTTTGTTGTACCCCAAATCCGGTATAGTGCTCAATTTCTTCTTGCACGTCCTTGGCCGTCACGGAGAATTCGGAAAGAATCTTACCAGCAACTCCCTGCCGTTCCATGGCCAGTGCGAGAAGCAGATGTTCCGTCCCAACGGCTAGGTGGCGGAAATACTTGGCTTGGTCCTGGGCAATCGCCAGGACAGTCTTTGCTGAATTTGTATATTGATCTGCCATATTCTGCTCCTTTTTTACTTTAATACGTCTTCTAATTGGCTACTATTATAACGCAGTCTAGCCCCTTCATAAAGGGAGACGTAAAAAGCAGGGGATATCCCCTGCTTTTTTCTTAATCTGGATTCTTTAATGATAATTGCCACTGCAAGTAAGCGTTGATGAATGGGTCTAAGTCCCCGTCCAAAACATCCTGTGGCTGGTTGGTTTCGTAACCCGTCCGGTGGTCTTTGACCATCTGGTATGGGTGCAAAACGTAAGAACGAATCTGTGATCCCCAACCGTTTTCCTTCTTTTCACCTGCCAAGGCAGCACGTTCGGCTTCCTTCTTTTCCAACTCAAGCTGGTACAACTTGGCCTTCAAAAGTCGCATGGCGTAGTCACGGTTACCATACTGCGTACGTTCAACCGTTGATGACACGACGATACCCGTTGGCTCGTGGGTCAAACGAACACCAGTTGAAACCTTGTTGACGTTCTGTCCCCCGGCTCCACCAGAACGGAAGACATCCATTTTAATATCATCATCACGGACTTCAACCTCAATTGAGTCATCCAATTCAGGCATGACATCAACGGAAACGAATGACGTGTGACGACGTCCAGCTGAATCGAATGGTGAAATTCGAACGAAACGGTGCACACCCTTTTCAGAACGCAAGAAACCGTAGGCGTTGTGTCCAGAAATTTTCAAAGTCGCTGAGTCAATCCCGGCTTCATCACCGGCACTGTAGTTCAAGACGTCGACTTTGAAATCGTGGGCATTGGCCCAACGTGTATACATACGGTAGAGCTTTTCGCCCCAGTCCGTTGATTCCGTTCCACCAGAACCTGGGTGAATTTCCAAGATAGCGTTGTTGGCATCGTATTCCCCCGTCAACAACTGCTCCAAGTTATAAGCTTGAACGGCATCATTCGTCTTTTCAACAAGGTTGCCCAATTCTTCAGCAGAATCCGTGTCCTCTGGATCATCGTTGACGATTTCAATCAACATCTCGATTTCGTCAGCAGCTTCGCCGAGGGCCAAGAATGAATCACGACGCTTCTTCAAAACGTTCGTTTCATCAATCACACCCTGGGCCTTTTGCTGATCATCCCAAAAACCTGGTTCGGTCATCTGGTTTTCAAAGTCGGCAATCTCTTCTGTTAAAGCATCTAAATCCAATGTTTTTTCAAAGCGAGCAACTTCTTCGCGAATTGCCGCTAGCGCCTGTTTGGCTGCCACTACTTCCATGGCGATCCTCCCATAAGAAAAGCGAACTCATCGTTCGCTTTGTCCTTCATCATACTTAGGCTGACATGTTGGTGCGAATCTCGGCCTTCATGAAGGTACGAGTTGCATCGTATTCGATATCAGCAATCATTTTGTTAAAGTTTTCAAAGGCTTCGTTTTGATACTCAACCAATGGGTTCAACTGTCCGTAACCACGCAGTCCAACTCCCTGACGTAAACGGTCAAGGGCATCGATGTGGTCGGTCCAGTGTTGGTCAACAGCTCGAAGAATGACAACGCGTTCAAAGGCCAACAATTGGTCAGCGTCGTACAAGTCCTTCTTCTTGTCTTCCATGTTTTCCTTGGCAATATTGAAAAGCTTATCCTTGATTTCATCGCGGTTCAAGTTCTGCAAACGAACTGAACCATGCTTTGGTGACGTCAATGAAGATTCGATAAACTTGTTAATTGCATCCAAGTGCCACTTTTCAGGGTCCTTACCAGGAGTTTGCGCATCAACCACACGGTCGATTGTCCGCTTAACCATTGGCATCAAGACGTCATCCAAGGATTTCTTTTCATCCAAGACACGATCACGTTCGTGGTAAATCAACTCACGTTGTTCACGAACAACATCATCATACTGCAAGACGTTCTTACGAGTATCGTAGTTGTTTCCTTCAACACGCTTCTGAGCTGATTCAACAGAACGAGTAATCCAACGGTGGGTAATCACCGTGTCTTCGTCATCCATGTTCATGCGTTGCAAGAGTGCACGGACCTTTTCGGCACCGAAACGAATCATCAAGTCATCTTGCAATGACAGGTAGAACTGTGAGAATCCGTGGTCACCCTGACGGCCGGCACGTCCACGCAACTGGTTATCGATACGACGTGATTCGTGTCGTTCGGTTGCGATAACGGCCAAGCCACCAAGTTCATCAATACCAGGGCCCAACTTGATGTCGGTTCCACGACCAGCCATGTTCGTAGCAACCGTAACGGCACCCTTTTGACCAGCGTTGGCAATGATTTCGGCTTCTTTTTCGTTGTTCTTGGCGTTCAACACGTTGTGAGGAATGTTGTGCGCCGTCAACAACTTATCTACCAATTCAGAAGATTCAACAGAACCAGTTCCCAAAAGAACGGGCTGTCCCTTCTTGTGTAATTCAGCAACACGCTGAACCACCGCGTTATACTTGGCCTTCAATGATGGGTACAAAAGGTCAGGCATGTCCACACGTTGAATTGGACGGTTAGTAGGAATTTCGATTACTTCCATGTTGTAGATTTCAAGAAGTTCTTCTTCTTCCGTCTTAGCCGTACCAGTCATACCAGACAACTTCTTGTACATACGGAAGAGGTTCTGGTAAGTGATTTGAGCCATCGACTTGTTTTCTTCTTTAATCTCAACGCCTTCCTTGGCTTCGATTGCCTGGTGCAAACCATCAGACAAACGAGTACCTTCAGAAATACGTCCAGTTGATTGATCAATCAACTTTACTTCACCGTCTTGCACAACGTAATCCTTGTCGCGCAAGTAGTTGAAGTTGGCACGGAGCGCTTGATCAATGTGGTGAGTCAAGGCAGTGTTTTCACTATCGTAAATGTTATCCAAGTTGAAGAAGACTTCGGCGTTCTTGATACCTTCCGGTGTCAAAGAAGTATTCTTTGCTTCTTCATCGACTTTATAATCCTCGTCACGAGTCAACGTCTTAACGAAACGGTCAACACGTTGGTAAAGTGGGGAAATTCCTGAACCAGGTCCAGAAATAATCAAAGGCGTACGAGCCGTATCAATCAAAATTGAATCCGCTTCATCAATCAAGGCGTAGTTCAACCCACGTTGCATGACGCGGTCTTCGGCACGGGTCACCATGTTATCACGTAGGTAATCGAACCCGATGTTGAAGTTTGTTGAGTAAGTGATGTCGGCGTCATAAGCAGCACGCTTCTTTTCAGGTGAATCGTCACCAACATTGATACCAACGGAAAGGCCCAACCAGTTGTAAAGTTGTCCCATTTGCTCGGCATCACGCTTTGACAAATAGTCGTTAACCGTAACAACGTGGACACCGTTTCCAGCCAAGGCGTTCAAGTAAACCGCCATTGTGGCCGTCAAAGTCTTACCTTCACCAGTCTTCATTTCGGCGATGTTTCCACCGTGCAAAACGATGGCACCCATAACCTGCACGTGGTAAGGATAAAGCCCAAGCACACGCTTGGCCCCTTCACGGGCAACGGCAAAA
Source organism: Fructobacillus sp. CRL 2054 (assembly GCF_028764065.1). Taxonomy (GTDB): domain Bacteria; phylum Bacillota; class Bacilli; order Lactobacillales; family Lactobacillaceae; genus Fructobacillus. The sequence goes on along the minus strand of NZ_JACOFN010000004.1, from coordinate 2,101 downwards.
GCTTCAGGCAAGATTTCATCAAGAACCTTGGCCGTTGCCTTTTGCTGTTCCTTTTCGGTCTTAACACCAGCTAAGGCCTTTTGGATACGAATTTGGAATTCTGGGGTCTTCTTTTGCAAGGCCTCATCGGACATGGCAGCCATTTTCTCTGAGAGAGCTTCAACCTGGTTAGCCACCTTGTCAATCTTCTTTAATTTGTGCTTGGAATTATCAACAAGCTTACGAATTGGATTTGCCATCGAATGTTCGGTACCTAGTTTTCTAGATACGCCCCTTTCATCAAAGTTATTAATGTGAAAATTATTTTAGAAACTAAGTCTAATTATAGCAAAAAAAGCCCGAAAAGGACAGATAAGAGCTAGTCCAATTGCAAGCTTTTTCATCGCGTTATTTTAGTGGTGTGGCGTCTTGTTCAACTTCTCTTGACCGCCCATGTATGGACGCAAAACTTCAGGAATCGTAACGGTTCCATCTTCGTTTTGGTAGTTTTCCAAGATGGCAGCAACCGTACGACCAACGGCCAATCCTGAACCGTTCAACGTGTGGACCAATTCAAGCTTTCCTTCGTCGTTACGGTAAGTGATGTGCATACGACGGGCCTGGAAGTCACGGGTGTTTGAACATGATGAAATTTCACGGTAAACGTTTTGGGCAGGAATCCAAACTTCCACATCGTGCGTCTTAGCAGCTGAGAAGCCCATGTCCCCAGTTGACAAAGTGATGATGTGGTAAGGCAAACCAAGCTTTTCCAAAATGTTGGCCGCGTTGTTTGTCATGATTTCCAATTCGCTATCTGAATCTTCAGGCTTAGCAAACTTCACCATTTCAACCTTGTTAAATTGGTGCAAACGAATCAAACCACGGGTGTCACGTCCAGCAGCACCGGCTTCCTTACGGAATGATGGTGACAAAGCCGTGAATGAGATTGGCAAATCTTCTGCTGGCAAAGTCTCGCCAGAGTAGTAGTTTGTCAAAGGCACTTCAGCCGTTGGAATGTACGTTTGGTCAAGGTCACGAACACGGTAGGCATCATCCTTAAACTTAGGATACTGACCAGTTCCAAACATCGCTGAATCGTTGACAACGATTGGCGTAATCATCTCCGTGTAACCTTCCTTACGGTGTTCGTCCAACATGAAGTTATAAACGGCACGTTCCAAACGCGCACCATCACCAACGTAGTAAAGGAAGCGGGCACCAGAAACCTTGGCACCACGTTCGAAGTCTAAGATACCGAGATCTTCACCAATTTCATAGTGTGGCTTCAACCATGCTGGTGCTTCCGTCAAAGCATGTACACGACCTTCGTAATCCGTTGGTTCCCACTTACGCATTTCAACGTTAGCTGATTCATCAGGGCCAACTGGAACATCGGCTTCAGCGATGTTTGGCAAGTGCGCCGCAGCTTCTTTTACTTCAGCGTCCAAATCCGCCAAAGTCTGATCCATTTCCTTGATCTCTTTGGCAACCTTTTGCATTTCTGAAATGGCTTCGCTAGCATCTTCCTTTTGACGCTTTGCAAAGGCAATCTTGTCAGAAGCTTCGTTACGCTTTGCCTTCATCTCTTCGACTTTGGCAATCAAGGTACGGCGTTCTTCATCCTTAGCTAGTAATGCTTCTAAAGTCCCAGTTTCAACTCCACGGTCCTGCAACTGCTTGGCAGCCGTTTCCTTGTTCTTACGTAAGTACTTCAAATCAAGCATAATAATCTCCTTTTATATAAAAAGCGCCTTTTCATCCGACAAAAGTCAGGGACGAAAAAGACGCAATCCGTGGTACCACCCAGTTTCTGCATATCGATGCAGCACTCATTTTCCGATAACGGTGGGACCCGAGCGGCATTGCCCGCTAAACGTGACTCATTGGAGTTTCAGCCTGGTAGCTTACAGCGACCGCTACCTTTCTGTACTGGCTTACTTATGATGAGCTCTTGCCTATATTCTATGCTAGAAGGGAACATTTGACAAGTAAAAACTAAAAGAAAGCACAAAAAAAGCCGACCGAAGTCGACTGATGATGGGCCATCCTGGATTCGAACCAGGGACCTCTGCGTTATCAACACAGCGCTCTAACCAACTGAGCTAATGGCCCATAAGCGAAT
>NZ_JACOFN010000003.1 GCF_028764065.1 Fructobacillus sp. CRL 2054 | reverse complement strand
TGTCGTGTCGATGGCAAAGAGGAACCACCTGTTCCCATCTCGAACACAGAAGTTAAGCTCTTTAGCGCCAAAAGTAGTTGCCGGAACGCTGGCTGCGAGGATAGGACGATGCGATGCCTGTACATATTAAACGAGGAGAACCAATTTATTTGCTTCTTTTTTTTTTTCTTATTATTTTAAAAGAAGAACGGCAGAAGTATTTGAATGGCAGCTTTTTATTAGATTATCGTTCATTTAAGTCGTTTATAAGGCTTCTTTTCTTTGCTTCTTGACAATAAAAAATACCAGGCTTAGTAATTATTACTAAGTCTGGTATTTTTTGCCTTTAGGAGGCTGTTAATGCTTAATTAAAACGGGGCCCGGTTTCTTCAGAATTGTCCTCTGCATGGTTAGCATTTCGAACATTTGCTAAACGTTCATGTAGAATTCCAAAGCGCACGCCACGTTTTGAGAATATCATTCGATCGGAATTTAAACGACGCATCAAGGTCATCGCTGGTGCGAGACCACCGATAATAATATCGGCACGTTCCTTTGATAGGCCAGAAATGTTCTTTCGTTCGTCAAGATTTGAAGAGAGCATATTGATGAAAATTGACTTCACCTCTTGAATGGACATATGGAAGCCATGAATATCTTCCCATTCCTTGATTGTGTCATCATTGCGACGCTTAATTTTGGCCAAGGTACGGTTTGAACCACCAAGCGCAATGATTGGAAGATTCGTGCCACGGTTTAGCCACCAGATGTCATTGTAAATGGTATTTAAATGGTCAAAGAGTTGGAAAAGCTGGCTAGCAGAAGGCACATCTGTATCCAGCTGTGCTTCTGTCAACGTGACAGCGCCTTGTGGAATACTGATTGCGTTAATTTCTTCGCTATTCTGGATAAGAACTAATTCTGTACTAGCGCCACCAGTATCCATAATAATACCGTTTACGATTGGTAGGGAGTTAATAACTCCCAAGTAGTCGTAGTGTGCTTCCTGTTGACCGGTAATTACTTCTAAACGAATACCGGTCTTATCAAAGACTTCTTCCAAGAATTCCGCTTGGTTTGTTGCATTTCGTGTTGCCGCAGTACAAATGGCTTTGATGTTTAAATTTGGTAGGTTTTCAAACTTACTCTTAAAGTTGGCAATTGCTTCGATTGTTCGATCAATTGCAGGTCTCTTTAAAGTGTTTTCTGGACCCATATTTTCAGATAACCGTACAACTTCTTTTTCTTCTAAAATTGGTTGATATGAGGCATCGTCATTAATTTGATCAACTTCTAAACGAATTGAATTGGAACCCAAATCAATAATGGCAAAGTTTTCCATGAACGACTCTCCTTTTTTTAAAATTCCTTATTCATTATACCGGTTTCAATCAATCGTTTGTTCATAATCGATACTTGATTATCAATTAAGTAATCCTGAACATTGAAAGACTTCACACCTCGGTGAGAGATTCTTGTCCACTGGTCGTTCGCTTTAAGATTGCGCGCCTTCACATTATCCTTACTAAAGTCGTCAAAGATTTGACGGACATCCTCGTTCAGGACTTTATTCAAAACTGGGAAAAGAATCTCAACACGGCGGCTGAGGTTTCGTTTCATCAAATCAGCACTTGAAAGGTGAACGGTTGGTTGACCGGCGTTTTCAAAAATGTAAATTCGACTATGTTCAAGAAGTCGACCAACAATTGAATGAACCGTAATGTTATCACTGATACCAGGAATCCCTGTCCGTAGGTTACAGATTCCACGAATGATAAGCGTCATTTTGATTCCGGCCGCATTGGCTTCGTAAAGTTTCTTAATCATTTTGGTATCAGATAGAGAATTCATCTTCATCAAAATACCATTTGGCTTCCCATTCTTGGCGTTCACAATTTCTTCGTCAATTCGTTCTATTAGATAGTCTCGAATGTTATTCGGCGAAATGACAAGTTTCTTCAATGTTGGTTCCTGTGTTTTACCAGCCAAGTAGTTAAAGATTTTTTCGGCATCATCGCCAATTTGTTGATCAGCGGTGAAAAGGCCCATGTCGGTATATAGCTTTGCTGTTTTATCGTTATAGTTTCCGGTTGCTAAATGAACATAATGCTTCTTGGCGCCAGCGACTTTACGGGTAATTAAACAAAGTTTTGAATGAACCTTCAATCCTGGAATTCCATAAAGGACCTTACATCCGGCCGCTTCCAACTCGTCTGCCCACTTTAAGTTGTTAGCCTCGTCTGAACGAGCCTTTAGCTCAATCATGATGGCAACTTCTTTACCATTCCGCGCAGCTTCAAGGAGGGACTGAATGATTGGTGACTTCTTTGACACGCGGTAAAGTGTCATTTTGATTGAAGTGACTGACTGATCCGTTGATGCCTGGTTAATAAAACGTAAGACAGGTTTAAATGAATCGTAGGGATGGTGAACTAAAATATCATTTTTATCAATGTTGTCAAACATTGGTGTTTCCTGAAATACTTCAGGGTCGTAGGGAATGACTTTTTTGAACAGTAAATCAGAGTGCCCTTCGATTTGATCAATCATTGAATTAACAAAGGTTAACTCTAAGGGAGTAGCTAATTTAAAAATATAGGCTGGCTTTAACTTGTAGCACTTTGCCAACCAGTCAATTAAGTCTAAGTTTGAATCTAAGGTAGTCTCCAAACGAATAACGATACCGTGTTCACGTTCTTCAAGTGTTTTGACAACGGCTTGTTTATATTTTTTAGAATTTCGGTCATTGATATCGTAATCCATGTAGCGGGTAATCTTGAAAAGGGCCCAGACATCAACCTTTTGACCAGGGAAACAGCGTTTTAAAAAGTGCTTAATGATGTCTTCAATCAAGATGAATTGATTGGAAACGCCAGGAATTGCCTGAACTCGTTCCATGTCTTCCGGAAGTGGAATAATGACACGAGAGTGCTTATCGCCCCGGTGTGTTCGAACAATGAAGTTAATCGAATCGTTTGCTAGGAAGGGGAGAGTTTCCGAATCGTCTACCTTTAGTGGCGTGATGTTTGGAAAAATATCTTCTTCAAACATCTTTTCAAAAAAGTCCTTTTGTTTATCTGATAGCTTCGACCAGGTTAACAACTTGATTTGGTGTCGGCTTAACTGTGGTAGCACCATTCGCCGTAGGATATGTCCCTGTTGTGAGATAAGGCGCTGCGTTTTTTCCAAAACCATGTCTAGTTGTTCGTGAGGAGTATGACCTGCTGCATCTTCAGGTTCTTTTTCCTTTTTCTTTTTAAGAAGGGTTGCCACACGGACATTGAAAAATTCGTCAAGATTATCCTGACTAATTCCAAGGAAACGCAGACGCTCCAAAAGAGGGTTGGTTTTGTCCTGTGCTTCTTCAAGAACACGAAAATCAAAATCGACCCAAGAAGTCTCACGACTATTGAAATATTTTGAATTATCTAAGTTCATTCTGTATACCTTTTATATATGTTTAAATGACGTTTCAAATATCTTCTAATATAGCACGGATTCGCTTTATAATGGGGCTTTTTCCGAATATTAAAGGAAGAATTCGATTATTATTACATTTATTTCGAACGTTGTTACAAACGTAATTTTACAATTAGAATGGTTATAAAACAAGGATGAAATAGTAGACAAATTAGAGGTAATGATATAAAATTTATTTGTAGATACATGGTGTCGTGTCGATGGCAAAGAGGAACCACCTGTTCCCATCTCGAACACAGAAGTTAAGCTCTTTAGCGCCAAAAGTAGTTGCCGGAACGCTGGCTGCGAGGATAGGACGATGCGATGCTAATGTACTTTAGAACAACAGTCAGCACTTTGCTCACTGTTGTTTTTTTAGTTAATTTTGGATAAAATGTAGTAAATACAAGATGAAATTCAAGTAGTCTTCTGGTAGAACAGAGGTGATCTGATGGAAATGGAACGTATCAACGATAACACCATCCGGGTAATGGTCGAAAACGACGACTTGAAAGACCGCGGTACTTCGGTTCGCGATTTATTATCTGACCGGAATAAAATTGAAAGCTTCTTTTACAATATCTTATCTGAACTTGATACTGATCAAGAGTTTGCTGATAACGATAAGGTTTCTTTTCAGGTGCTACCAAATCAGAACGGACTAGAACTCTTCATTTCTCGTCTCGATGATGAAGAGGCCCTTGGTTCCTTGCTTTCAACGCTGTCACAGCGTGAAGAAAATGAAGTAGTTAACGAACAGGCAAGCGACAGCATGTCACCAATTGATGATTTGTCCTTTGAACAAAAGCAAGCACTGCAAGAGAGTGATCAGACGAAGGAAAATTCAACTTCAGTATCTTCAGCAGGTCGTATCGATGTTGTGGAATTAAAGGATTTTGAAGATTTACTATCACTTGTTGCACTTTTGAATGACTTTGAGGGTGATTCTTCGGCCTATCAATACAAGGGGAAGTATTATCTTTCAATCGACAGTCGCTTTTTGAACCTTTCGGCGTCAGAATTAAATAGCTTTTTTGCAACGCTAATCGAGTATGGCCGTTTTGCTAAGCAATCTGACTCATTCTTATCCGAGCATGGGGACTTACTCTTCAGAGGAAAGGCCATCCAGTCATTAAATAAGATTTTTGCTTCTGCTTAGATTTTTTCCAACTGACTCCAAAAGTCGGTTATAATGGCTTTATCATCTTTTTTGGAGAGAATAATGCAAATTTTAAACACCATTACCCTTGTTTTAACTTTCTTCTTACTTTTCTACGTTGTCTCATCTTTGACTTCAAAGTTCTTAGCTCGCCAACGTGCAACTGTCTTAAAGGCGGATGCCTTCATTGCAAAGCAAGAAGAAGTGCACGGTCAATTGATTGATGTGCGTGAGAAGCAACCATTTAAGCGTTCCCACCTACGTGGCGCACGTAATATGCCAGCAATGACTTTTTCACAAGGTAAGTCTGGTTTACGTCAAGATATTCCAGTCTTTGTGTACGGGGATACATTGGGTAATGCCTTGGGTGTTGCCAAGCGTTTGCGTAAGGAAGGTTTTACTAAGGAAAACCTTTACTTGATGGCAGGTGGATTCCGTCAATACACTGCTAGAAAAAATCGCTAAGAGCATAAAAAAAGAATCGCCCTTGAGCGATTCTTTTTATTTATCAGTTTTAGAAACGTGATTGGTGTGCAGCCTTTGAACGACGAACAGCTTGCTTTGAAACTTCTTCGTATTCTTCTTCAGCCTTTTGTTGAGGAGCAACAACGGCCTTCTTGTAACCAAATGCGGTTGCGGCAGCAGCAATAGCAGAACCAAGAATTCCTGTTGCAACACCTGACTTAAATCCCTTAGCCATAACAATCTCCTTTTTATTTATATCCTACTTATTATCGTTTATTTTATGACATTTGTAAACGGTTAGACCATGAAAGGCACTGAAATGAAAAAAATCAAAGTCATTGTGATTGCCGGACCGACTGCTTCTGGAAAATCAGATCTAGCAATGGATTTAGCCGAACAGTATCACGGTGAGCTCATATCGGCTGATTCTCTTCAGGTTTATCAGCAATTAGACATCGGGACAGCTAAGGCTAGTGAGGAAGAACTGAAGCGTGGCCCTCAACACTTAATTGATATAGTTCCCTTTGATGCTGATTATTCGGTTGCGGAATTCGTTGAAGATGCGGATAAAGCAATTGCCGAAGTTGCAAGCCGAGGTAAGGTACCGATTATAGTTGGCGGTACTGGCTTTTATATTAAGGCTTTATTAGGCCAGCAACAACTAGACTTTGCGCCCTCGGTCGCTGAAGAGGTCGCAATTGATCAGAAAAAGGATTTAAAGGATTTGGTGCAGGAACTAAAAGGCAGTGCGGATGCTGATTTAGTCAACCGTGTTGATTTAAATAATAAATCCCGTGTAATTCGAGCCTTACAAATTGCTCGACACGGAATTAAAGAGGATGTCACAGTGCGTCCGCAATATGATAGCCTTGTTTTAGCGATTGATTGGCCTAGAGAGGTTCTCTACGAGCGAATTAATCAACGGGTGCACACCATGGTTGAAAAGGGACTAGAGAAGGAAGCCCGATTACTTTATAATGCTGGAGGAATAAATCTTCAAGCGGGACGGGGAATTGGTTATAAGGAATTCTATCCTTATTTTGATGGGAATCTCAGCCTTGAACAGGTCATTGCCGATATTCAACAGGATTCAAGAAGGTATGCGAAACGGCAATTAACTTATTGGCGCCATCAAATTGATGGGCTTGAATGGATTAATGGTGAGAATCGTGTGGTTGAAGCGACAACGCACGTTCATGACTTTTTATTAAACAAGGAGTAAGTAAATGGACTATGAAAAAGCCTTAATCGACTTAAAAGACGGTAATATCGAAGAAATTGAAATTGGTCCCGAAAACTTTCCTGCCTTTCAAAAGGCCTGGTCAGCATTTCCCTATCAAAACACAGTTCGAGGCATTGCTCACCGGGCTGGTAAAGTCACTTACGTTCGCGCAAAATAGGGTGTTCCTAGTAATGTTTTGTGCTACAATATTAGCAAGTAAAGTAAATTAAAAATGGCCAGCTATCGGCTTGGCCCTAATTGAGAGGCAAGATTGTGGCATTATCATTTGGACAACATAATATCGGTATCGATTTAGGAACCAGCAACACTTATGTATACGTTGAAGGTAAGGGAATCGTACTCCGTGAACCTTCAGTTGTAGCACGTAATACTGAGACCAATGAAATTATCGCAGTTGGTGAAGAGGCCCGTGATATGCTTGGCCGTACACCTGCATCAATTGCAGCAATCCGTCCAATGCGCGACGGTGTCATTGCTGACTACGACACGACTGTTGCAATGATTTCATATTACATGAAGAAGGCACTTGGTGGCCGTGTTGGAAAGCCTTTTGTTACCTTGGGTGTTCCAGCAAAGATTACTGCCGTTGAACGTCGTGCGGTTATCGATGCTGCTCGTGTGGCTGGCGCCCGCGATGCCTACGTATTGGACGAACCATTTGCAGCCGCTATTGGTGCTGGTTTGCCAGTTATGGAACCTACTGGTTCAATGGTTGTTGACTTTGGTGGTGGGACAACGGACGTTGCTACAATTTCACTTGGTGGAATTGTTTCTGCGCGTTCAACTCGTTTTGCCGGTGATAAGTTGAACGAAGCCATTATTTCTTATGTTCGCAACAACAACAACTTGGCAATTGGTGAATCAACTGCTGAGCGTTTGAAGATTGAAGTGGGAACTGTTTCACTTGAAGAAGCAAAGACGTTGCCTGCATGTACTGCACGTGGACGTGACTTGTTGACTGGTCTTCCAAAGACTGTTGAAGTTCCTGCCATTGATATTGCACAGGCTATCCAAGATCCAATTAACGAAATTGTGAATGCAATTCGTGAAACTTTGGAATCAACACAACCTGAAATTGCAGCCGATGTTATCGACCACGGAATGGTTTTGACCGGTGGTGGTGCTCAGTTGAAGGGCTTGCCTGAAATTATTGAAGGTGTTACTAAGGTTTCTGTACATGTTGCAGAAGACCCAATGGATGCCGTTGTTAAGGGTGTTGGTGAATCATTGAAGTCACTTGAAGTCTTGCGCCGAAACTAATGTTTTTAAAGAAAGCGTAGCGCTTGCGCTACGCTTTTATTTATAAGCGCAGAGGAGAATCAAAGCATGCGTAAAATCTTTTCATCTAAGACGGTTGTCTTATTGATGGTGGGGTTCCTAGTTGTAGTCGGCTTGATTGTCGGTTCTAACTGGTGGGCAAAGAGAACGAATAATCCACCTTTCTTCCAGCGAGCAGTGAACGATCTTACTGGGGGAGCTGCCAAAATCATTTCAATACCAACGAATGCTGTTGGTAACCGAGCAAATTCTTTGGCGAACTTATTGAATACTTTTTCTGAAAACAAGGCTTTAAAATCAAAGCTAGATGGTTATGCAGAAAACAAGGTGAAATTACAAACAGTTGAAGAAGAGAATCAATCACTGAAGAAGCAGCTTGATTTGAAAAAGACTCTAACTGATTATGAAACCATTTCAGCTGTGACAATTTCCCGTTCACCAACCACTTGGAACTCCCAATTAGTTATTGATAAGGGTGCTAAGTCCGGAATTAAGAAGGGGATGCCCGTCCTTGGTGATTCAGGAATCATCGGCCTGGTTTCCGAAGTAAACACTGTTAACTCAAAGGTTACCTTGATTTCAAACACTACGGAAGATACCAACCAGATTGCCATCACCGTTAAGGGGTCTGCTGGTGATACGAATGGAATTATTACAGACTATGATGCGGATAAGAAGATGCTTGTCATGGGTTCTGTATCAAACACAGCGAATGTGAATAAGGGTGATACGGTGGTTACTTCCGGATTGGGAGTACGTGTGCCTTCTGGTTTGTTGGTTGGAAAGATCTCTGAAGTGACAACGGATTCTTATGGACTGTCAAAGAAGATTTACATTGAACCTTCGTCTGACCTTTCAAAAATCTCAACGGTTCTAGTTGCAAAAAGTAGTATGGAGTCCTAAATGGCAGGTTGGCAATTTATACGTTTTCAATTTATTTTCCCATTAATCCTCTTGGTTCTATTTTTAGTAGACGGTAATTTGGCTGCTTCCTTGGGATTCTTAATGAAAGAGCCTTTCCACACCATCCCAATGCTGACCTTTACTTGGCTCTTTTACGCCATTCAATTTGGAGCGTACAAGTCTTTGCCATACTACGTTTACGTTGTCATTTTCGGTGTACTATTTGATATTTTTTATACCGGTATCTTGGGAACTTATACGATTGCCTTTTTACTGGGTACATTGATGATGGAAAAACTTCGCCCCTTCTTTGATGAGAAGATGATGTCTGGTTTGCTGCTGTTGTTAATTGGACAGGTTGTTTATCTGATTGTGACCTTTTTATCTGGTTACCTAATTGGTTCTGCTAATTTATCAATTTTGTCTTTCTTTGTTTACCTTCTGTTACCAACGGTATTCTTAAACTTGATTGTTGCTGCGATTTTCTATTATCCAGCTTGGTCATTGTTACAGCGAATTGTTTGAGCTTGCATTGTGCTCTTCGCCCCGTTATAATTAAGCAAGTTAAATCGTGGATTAGGCGAGTAATTATTTAGTTCTTTTCAGGAAGCTTACGGTGATTGAGAGTAAGTAAGGCTTAATAATGAAACACACCTAGGAGTGTGTTAGTGAATATTACAGTAGCTAACATCGGTTGTGCCCGTTACGCACGAACGTTTTTATTAACGTTTTGAGGCTTATCTAGTAATAGATAGGCAATAATGAGGTGGGACCGCGTCTATACGCCCTCTAAGCAGTTTGCTTAGAGGGCTTTTTATATGTTGTTAAAGTAGGAGAACGAAATGGAAAATATGTTGACTTTCTTACCCGGAATTTTGTCCGGGTTACAAATGACACTTGGTGTTTTCTTTATTACCATCATTGGATCAATTCCTTTGGGAATTCTGGCTTCCTTAGGAATGAAATCACCATACTTTACCATTCGTTGGTTGGTAAATGGTTATATCTGGATTATGCGTGGAACGCCCTTGCTTCTACAATTGATTTTTATTTATTATGGTCTCGCAATGGTGGGGGTTCCTTTTACACGCTTTGAGTCGGCTGCCTTTGCCTTTATTATCAACTATGGCGCCTACCTAGCGGAAATCTTCCGTGGTGGTTTGCAATCGATTCCACAGGGCCAGTTTGACGCGGCTAAGGTCTTGGGATTTTCAAAGTCGCAGACTTTCTTCAAGATTATCCTTCCTCAGGTGATTAAGATTGTTGTGCCAGCCTTTGGAAATGAAGTGGTGAACTTGGTTAAGGATACCTCATTGATTTATGTGATTGGATTGGGCGATATTCTACGAGCTGGACAAATTGCGGCATCACGTGACGTCACCCTTGTTCCTTACTTGATTGTTGGGGTTTTGTACTTGCTGATGACGGCCATTGTGACGATTATTCTGCGTCGCAGTGAAAAGCGCCTGAATGTTTGGAGGTAATTATGATTGAAATCAAAGACTTATCAAAGCAGTATGGCGATAAAGTTATTTTTAAAGATTTGTCCATGACATTAAAAGATGGCGAAATCTTAGCCATTCTTGGACCTTCAGGAATTGGGAAAACAACGCTGATTAAGACGTTGACTGGTTTGGAAGAAGCACAATCCGGGCAGGTAGTCATGAATGGGAAAGAATATGATGTGTCTGATCCTGCCATGACTTCGCAGATTGGATTGATTTTCCAAGACTTCAATCTTTTTCCGCACTTAACGGTGCGTGAGAACATTAATCTGGCGCCTATAAATGTGAAAAAAGTTAGTCGTGCAGAGGCTGATAAGAAAACAGATGATTTGTTAGCTAAGTTAGGGTTGACCGAACAGGCGAACCTTTATCCCTACCAGCTTTCCGGTGGACAGAAGCAGCGTGTTGGGATTGCTCGCGCTTTGGCGATGGATCCCCAAGTGATTGCCTATGATGAGCCAACTTCTGGTTTAGATGAAAAGGCTACGGAACAGGTGATTGATATCATGCTTTCTTTGAAAAAAGAAGGGGTTAGCCAATTAGTGGTCACCCACGATTTACCTTTTGCGGACAAAGTCGCAGATGAAACCTTCGACTTTGAAAAAGAGGTTCAGAAATGATTTCGATGAAGAAAAAGATTGTGGTGAATTCAATTGTTTCGCTTGTGTTTTTTGCACTGGTCGGCTGGGCGATTTTTGTTATTGCACAACCGAATTCAGGAACGGGTGTTGCTCGCGAAGATAAGTGGTCGGAAATTAAGGAAAAGAAGTCAATTACGATTGGACTTGATGATACCTTTGTGCCAATGGGCTTCCGTGATAGTTCAGGTAAAATTGTTGGTTTTGATGTTGATTTGGCCGAAAAAGTCTTTTCAAACCTTGGTATTAAGGTGAACTGGCAGCCAATTGACTGGTCGATGAAGGAAACGGAATTGAACACGGGTAATATTGATGCCCTTTGGAATGGTTATACGAAGACACCTGAGCGTGCTAAGCAGGTTGCCTTTTCAACGACCTATCACCGTGCTCGTTTAGCCCTAGTTGTTAAGAAGAGCTCAGGTGTTCGTTCTTTCCCAGAAATGAAAGGGAAGGTTCTTGGACTTCAAACTGGTTCTTCTGGCGAAACAGCCTTTAACAATGAACCATCTGTTTTGAAAAAGTATGTTTCTGGCAACAAGGCGGTTGGCTATGATACCTTTGACAAGGCCTTTACGGATTTGAATGCTAACCGTATTACCGGCCTTTTGGTTGACGAAGATTATGCCCGTTATTACATCAAGCACCAAGCTAATCCAGATGATTATCAAATTATGACAGGTGGCTATACGGTGGCAGACGATGTCGTTGCCTTCCGAAAGGGCGATAAAAAGTTAAAGAAGGCTGTGAATGAACAGCTTGCTAAACTTGAAAAATCTGGTTATATTAACCAAATGGAACTAAAATGGTTTGGCCAAACAAGTAGTAATCTTTCAAACAAATAGAAGATAATAAAAGGTCGCGCTGGAATCCCGGTAGCGACTTTTTTAGCAGAAATGGGTGAAAAAATGATGAAGACGGATGAATTCATGGGCTACCGTGTCAAACAGGTTCATAGTCAGCAGTTTAATAGCAATGTGATGATGCTGGCTTTTGCACAGCCTGCCCGAAAGCATGCAACAAGTGCGCGAGCTTTGCTTTCCTACTTGATGGCGGTATCGTCAACGAAATATCCGAGCCAGCAGGCGGTATCGAAAGAGCTGATGGAACTATACGGTGCTTCCTATTCTGTGAAGGTCTTGGCCTACGGAAATATGAACCTAATTCTCTTCTCCATCACCTTCGTCAAGGAGGAGTGCCTGAAGGACTTAGGACTCTCTGATCAAAAAGTGTTAGAAGGGGTTTTTGACTTTCTTCGTTCGATGGCCTTTGGACTCGATTTCAAAGTCCTAGAGGAAAATCCCGCATTGCTATCTGTTGAAAAGCAAAACTTGATTCAGGCTATCTTGTCCCGACAGGATGATAAAGTCGCCCAGGCCCTTGATGAATCACGTGTTCGACTCTTTGAAGATGAGGCGCTGCAGGAATCCATTCTTGGAGACGTTTCGGAGATTGAAGCACTCAGTGTTTCAAATCTAGAAGAGGCTTACGCGGAGATGTTGAATTCTGATGAAAGATTGTTATTCACACATGGGGCTGTTCAGGAGGATAAATTAAGGGCTGCTTTACGTTCTTGGCCGTTGAAAGATAGCTTAGAATCGGTGACTCGTTTTGTTAATGTACCGCGTTTGAAAGCGAAGAATTCAGAAAAGATTAAGGTGGCTGGTTTTCAACAGGCGGTAACAATTATGAACTATCAATTGCCTGTTAAAAAGGATGAGATTGCAGCAGCCCTTGTTTTAAACTCGTTGTTTGGGGCGGGCCCTTCGTCACTTCTCTTCACGGAAGTTCGAGAGAAAGAGTCCTTAGCTTATAACATTTCATCTCGACTACAGGTTGACCTGAACTTGATCACCGTATTGGCGGAATGCCGGCCAGAACAAGCAGAACGAATCAAGGCTTTGGTAGGAGAGCAGTTAGTTAAAATTCAAGGAAAGTCTGTTGAGCCGGAGCGCTTTTCTCAGGCTAAGCAGGCCGTGTTGTCCGATAGAATTCGACTAGAGGACCACGCACAAGGGCAAGCGGTCGAAGGACTATTAAAGATGCTAGCGGAAGAGTCGATTTCTTCGTCTGATTTGCTGAAGGCAGTTGAAGGGGTTTCTTTAGATGCTGTGTCGACTTTGGCAAAGAAGATGGTTGAAAAGACTAGCTTAGTGCTTTCTGGTCAAAGAGATGATCAAAAAGAAGAGGGGAAGCGCAGATGACGGACTCGATTAAAGTTTTTCATACAAAAGATGGACTCGAAGTCAACCTAGTCCAAAAGAAAGGCTACAAACAAAGCGTTGTGTCCTTAGCGGCTAAATTTGGCTCCTTAAGTGACCACTTTATGAATGAAAAGGGAGATTTTGAAAAGATACCAGCCGGGACTGCTCACTTTCTCGAACACAAACTCTTTGATAAAAAGGACGGCGATGCTTTAGTTCAATTAGCAAACGTAGGAGCCGATGGCAACGCCTTTACGTCCAATGGATTAACAGCTTATTATTTTTCGGCCTATCAAAATATTCAGGAAAGTTTATCGATTTTAATGCACTTTGTTCAGGAGCCTTACTTTACTAAAGCAAGTGTGGAGCGAGAGCGGGGGATTATTGAAGAGGAGATTGCTAGCTATCAGGATGATCCTTTTACCGTCTTATATCAGGGACTTTTAACAGCGGCCTATCCCAAGACTGCCATGGCTGAAGACATTGCCGGAACGGCGGAGTCCTTGCAGGAAATAACACCGGAACTACTGTACCGGGTGCATCGAGCTTTTTACCAACCGGGGAATTTAGTTTTGACGGTGGTGGGGGATTTTGACTTTGATACAGTTTGCGAGTGGGTAGAGAGTATCCAAGAAGAAGTAAAAGTCGAGCCATCCTTGTCTCAAGAAGGGCTTCCGGTTGGTCCTATTAATGACCGTTCAAAAGGGAATGGTCGAAAAGAGATGGCGGTCTCTTTGCCCCGGATGGGACTCTTGAAAAAGCTTCATTTAGTGCCTGGAATGTCAACTGTTGAACAGGTTCAACTAGCTGAAATGGTATTGGATATCGTGTTTGGTGAACAAAGCGACTGGTACCAGGACTGTTATCAATCCGGTCTAATTGGGGATGACTTTGACTATGAGGTTACGATTGTCGATTCTTATGCCTACATGACTTTCTTTACTGCAGGCGAAGAGCTGGATAAAAAGGAGAAATTGATTCGAGAGCGACTGGAAAAAATAGAAGAAGTCATTGCGCAGTCGGGTAATGATTTTCGGTTGTTACAAAAGGGCTTGATTGGTGAGAGTATTCAAAGCCAAGACCGCTTGTCCAGACAGGCTTTAGATGAAGATTTTCTCTTGTACGGTTATTCACTCTTTGATAAAATGAAACTAATAACACAGTTCAAGCAGAGTGACCTACTGGCGTATTGCCAAGTCGCTTTGGAACAGGGTCCGCTGACCCGATTTATTGTAAAGAAGTCGAGATAATGGTTGAAAATTTAACGAGTGAAGTACGGCAAGAATTGAAAGAAGCCCGTGAGGCGAAGGGATACTCCTTTGAACAACTGGCAGAAATCACGAAGATTCAGCCAAAGTTTTTGAAGGCGATTGAGGAAGATGATACAGATGTCCTTCCTAGTCCCTTTTATACCCGTGCTTTTGCGAAGAAGTTTGCAAAGGCCGTTGGATTAAACCCCGACGACTTATTTGAAGAGGTTGAATTTGATCCTTACGTGTCATCAGATCTCTCCTATGCTCATCGTGATGACGATGGGGTTGTTCGTGCTGGAACAAGTTCCAGTGAAAGCATGAAGTCACGTTTCCGGGGATGGATTCCTAAGATTTGGCTATTGATTATCCTCATTGCCATTCTTGGTGTTGTCTGGTTTGTTATTACTCGTATGAGTGGTGGAAACGGTAGCTCTTCGAACGATACAGTTCAAGTAGCTTCATCTTCCGTTCCACAGTCCTCTTCTGTTGTTTCTTCATCATCTGCTAATACGCTAAAGTTGGAGAACCCACAGACTGATACAACGAACAAAAAGACAACCTATAACGTGTCCAACGCTTTGACTCAATCACATAAGTTAGTGGCTAAGGGCCAAAACGGCGATACAACTTTGAAGGTAACGGATGGAACTGGTAAGGTACTCTTCAACAAGACTGTTACAAAAGATGCTGAAGAGAGTGTTGATTTGTCAGCTAACACAGCTTCGATTACCATTACGGCAGGTCAGATTAGTCATGTTGCTCTGACTTTGAACAATACACACGTTGATGTGCCAAATTTGCCAACTGGTGCTACAGTTTGGAACGTATTGGTTAACTTTAGTAAGTAAGGGACGGTTTGATGAATTTACCAAATAAATTAACTGTATTTCGTATTATCTTAATTCCAGTCTTTATGATTGTTCTTTCCTGGCCAGGACAGGATGAATCAATCTTTATGACAGAACCTAACTTGAATTGGGTGATTGCGGCGATTGTCTTTGCGGTTGCTTCGCTAACTGATTTCTTGGACGGTCAAATTGCACGTCGTAAGCATTTGGTTACGAACTTCGGAAAGTTCTTTGATCCATTGGCTGACAAGCTTTTAGTTATGACGGCTTTGATTTATCTCACAGCCTTCTTGCAAATTCCAGCTTGGGTTACAACGGTGATTGTTGTTCGAGAATTAGCTGTTACTGGTTTGCGGACATTGGTTGTTGAAAATAATGGGACGGTTCTTGCCGCTGCATGGCCAGGTAAGATTAAAACTTTCTCTCAAATGTTTGCTATTTTCTTCCTTTACTTGAAGGATTGGCCATTTGCAGGGATTGGGTTCCCAATCGGAGAGGTGCTTTTGTACATCGCTGTATTCTTTACAATTTACTCAGGAATCGACTACTTCTGGCAGAACCGCTCGGTTTTTGCTGACGGACTATAAGCGCATTAAGCGCTTTTTTCGTTTAATGAAATGAAGACGAAAAAAAGACACGAACAAATGTTCGGAAAAGTCTTGCATTTTAGAAAGATTATCCGTAAACTAGTTGATAGACAATAAGGAGTTTTCAAAATGGTTGCAAAGAAAACGAGTGATAATAAAAAGGACGGTCGTCAGGCTGCCTTAAACGAAGCACTTAAGAAAATTGAAAAGAACTTTGGTAAGGGATCAATCATGACCCTTGGTGATAACCAAACAACGCAAATCGAAACGTCACCTTCTGGTTCTGTTAAGTTGGATGTGGCCCTTGGTGTTGGTGGTTATCCAAAGGGAAGAATCGTTGAAGTTTATGGTCCTGAATCATCAGGAAAGACAACGATTGCCTTACACGCGGTTGCCGAAATTCAAAAGGCCGGTGGTACTGCTGCTTATATCGATGCCGAAAACGCATTGGATGTTAAGTACGCCGAAGCATTAGGCGTTAAGAAGGATGAATTGCTTCTTTCACAGCCTGATACAGGTGAACAGGGATTGGAAATCGCCGACGCTTTGGTCCAATCAGGGGCCGTTGATATGGTGGTTGTTGATTCCGTTGCCGCCTTGGTTCCCCGTGTTGAAATTGAAGGTGAAATGGGGGATGCCCACGTTGGATTGCAGGCCCGTTTGATGTCGCAAGCCTTACGTAAGTTGGCTGGTACGTTAAACCGTACTGGTACCATTGCCATCTTCATTAACCAGATTCGTGAAAAGGTCGGGGTGATGTTTGGAAACCCTGAAACGACTCCTGGTGGTCGCGCCTTGAAGTTTTATTCAACAATTCGTTTGGAAGTGCGCCGTTCAACTCAAATTAAAGATGGGTCCGATGTCATGGGAAACTTAACCAAGGTAAAGGTGGTTAAGAACAAGGTAGCCCCTCCATTTAAGGTTGCTGAAGTTGATATCATGTACGGTAAGGGTATTTCACAAACCGGTGAAATTTTGGACCTTGCTGTTGACCAAGATATCATCGATAAGGCTGGTTCTTGGTATGCATACCAGGGTGAGCGTATTGGTCAGGGACGTGAACGTGCTAAGGAATATCTTGATGACCCTGAACACGCAGAATTACGTGCTGATTTGTATCGTCAGGTTCGTAACGCATACGGTATTGGAGATGAACAACCAGTCGAAGAAGAAGCGGCCGAAAACGTTTCTGAGAAGGTTAAGCCAGCCGATGACGACCAATTAACGGATGAACCAATCATTTAAAAGTTAATATTAAATTAATTTCAAAAAGCGTCCAGTACGCTTTTTTTTGTTATAATGTGCTTGTTCCTAAGTATTTTGTTTCGTGTTTGCGTAGCAATCGAAACACTTTCAGGAACATTTTTTCTGTTGTTAGTTTATCTTTTGCACACAGTGGGGGAAAAAAGCGCTCATGCAAAGATCGCATCGCGGGTCCATCATAACGACCCTTGTCGTCGTTTTCATTGGAGCTTTGCTCGTATTTGCTTATCAAACACGAGATAAGAATGGAAACAATGCACCAATCACTGCCGTCGGTTCAACGGCCCTTCAGCCATTGGTTGAAGCTGCCGGTGAAGACTTCCAGAAAACACACCCAGGTGTTTCTGTTACGGTTCAAGGTGGTGGTTCTGGAACTGGGCTGTCGCAAATTGCACAAGGAGCGGTTTCTCTAGGAAACTCAGACCTTTATGCTGAAGAAAAGAAGGGGATTGACAGTAAGAAGATTGTCGATCACCGAGTTGCCGTTGTTGGAATTATGCCGATCGTTAATAAAAACGTTGGTGTTAACAACCTGACCCTTAGTCAGTTGACAGACATTTTTACTGGTAAGATTACCAACTGGAAACAAGTTGGTGGTAATGACCAAAAGATTGTTCTTGTTAACCGTGCTGCTGGTTCGGGAACCCGTGCCGCTTTTGAAAAGTGGGCAATGGGTGGTAAGACTTCGAAGGAAGCACAGGAACAGGATTCTTCTGGAATGGTGAAGTCCATTGTCCAGAGTACGCCTGGTGCCATTTCTTACGTAGCCTTCGCCTATAAGTCTAACGATGTGACGACGGTTAGTGTAAACGGGGTGGCTCCAATTGATGCCAACGTTGAAAACGGTACTTACCCAATTTGGTCTTATGAGCATATTTATACCAAGGGTAAGCCAACTGGTGATACGGCAAAGTTCCTGGAGTACATGAACTCAGCGGATTTCCAGAAGAAGTATGTTAAAAAGTTGGGTTATATCTCAATGTATAACATGCAAATTGATCGTGATTTAAACGGTCGAATTACCCGGAAATAAAAGGGGTAGACTGAATAATGGATTTAATTACTGAAAAAATTAAAAAAACTTCCTTATCGACCAAGCAAGATCGATTTGGAAAAGCTATCTCAATTTCAGCCTTGATTTTGATTGCCGCAATCGTGGTGTTGATTTTTGGCTTTGTGATTACCCGTGGAATGGCGACTTTTACAAGTGATAAAGTCTCTGTTTCAGAATTCTTATTTGGCACTCACTGGAATCCCAGTGTTGTCAATAAAGCGACTGGTAAGCCAGATGTTGGTGCTTTGCCACTAATTACTGGCTCACTGGCCGTTACCTTCCTAGCTGCTATTATTGCTACGCCATTTGCAATTGGAACGGCCGTCTTCATGACCGAAATTGCTGAAAAGCGTGGTGCTAAGATTATGCAGCCTGTTATCGAATTGCTTGTTGGAATTCCTTCCGTTGTTTACGGTGTTATCGGCTTGACTGTCGTTGTACCGGCTGTCCGAAGCGTCTTTGGTGGTACAGGATTGGGAATTCTTTCCGGAACTGTTGTCCTTTTCGTTATGATTTTACCAACGGTTACGTCGATGACCGTTGATACCTTGAAGGGGGTGCCACGTCACTACCGTGAATCAGCTTTGGCCATTGGGGCAACTCGCTGGCAAATGATTTACAAGGTGGTGCTTCGTGCGGCAACGCCGGGTATTTTAACCGCTATTGTCTTTGGAATGGCCCGTGCCTTCGGTGAAGCTTTGGCTGTGCAGATGGTTATTGGTAACGCGGCCAACATGCCAGATTCACTAGTTTCACCCGCTGCGACTTTGACGTCCGTGTTGACCATGGGAATTGGTAACACGGTCATGGGATCATTGCAAAACAATGTTCTCTGGTCACTAGCGATGATTCTTTTGTTAATGTCACTACTCTTTAACATTTTGATTCGTTTTATTGGAAATAAAGGAGCGATGAAATAATGAATGCAAAGACTGCCGATAAAGTCGCAACAGGCGTGATTTACGCAATCGCTGCCTCCGTTGCCCTCGTCCTGGTTGCCATGCTAGCCTTTATTCTCGCTCGTGGTTTGCCACACTTGTCCTGGCATTTCTTAACAGGGGCCGCCCGCTCTTTTGAAGCTGGTGGTGGAATTGGAGTTCAATTGTTTAATTCCTTTTACTTGTTGATTTTGGCCATGTTGATTTCCTTCCCAATTGCTTTGGGAGCGGCGATGTATTTGAATGAATACGCTAAGCCAAGTCTATTTATCTCAATTATTCGAACGGCCATTGAAGTGATGTCTTCATTGCCTTCAGTTGTTGTTGGCCTTTTCAGTTTCTTGATTTTCGTTGTGAAGTTCCATTTCGGCTTCTCAATCTTGTCAGGGGCGATTGCCTTAACGATTTTTAACTTACCAATTTTGACTCGTTCGATTGAAACGTCATTGAGTCAGATACCAAACTTGCAGCGTGAAGCTGGTGCAGCTTTGGGGCTATCTCGTTTTGAAACGGTTATTCACATTATTTTGCCAGCAGCAGTACCATCAATCGTGACAGGTGTTGTTATTTCAGCTGGTCGAGTATTTGGTGAAGCGGCCGCATTGATTTACACTGCGGGACAGTCTGCCCCAACTTTGGACTTTGGCGATTGGAACCCATTTAACTTGGCTTCTCCTCTCTCACCATTCCGTCCTGCTGAAACATTGGCCGTGCACATCTGGAAGATTAACTCCGAAGGAATCATGCCCGATTTGTCAGCAGTATCTGCAGGGGCTTCAGCGGTCTTGATTATCGTTGTACTCTTGTTCAACTTCTCTGCACGTCGTCTTGGTACTTTACTGTACAAGAAGTTAACGAATTCGTGAGGTTAACATGACACATAAACAGCAAGAATTAAAACCAGTTTCAGAGTTTATTTCGGATACGCGTCCTGAACGATTTGTTTATCAAATGGATAGCGATCGTCATGAAATTGCTTTGTCGACTGAGAATCTTCAAGTTCGATACGGTGATAAGCTGGCCCTTTCTGAAGGTGATTTATCATTTGAACGTTATAAGATTACCTCGTTGATTGGGGCGTCCGGTTCTGGTAAGTCAACTTTCCTTCGTTCCTTAAACCGAATGAACGATGGTGTGGCTAACGTTACTGGAAAAATCATGTACCGTGGTTTGGACATTAACTCAAAGGACATCGATGTCTATGAGATGCGTCGCCACATTGGGATGGTTTTCCAGCGTCCTAATCCATTTGCCAAGTCCATTTACGACAACATTACCTTCGCTTTGACTCGTCGTGGTAAGTACAGCAAGGCAGAGTTGGACGAAATCGTTGAAACGACACTAAAGCAGGCTGCTTTGTGGGACCAGGTGAAGGATGAATTAAACAAGTCTGCCTTGGCTTTGTCTGGTGGTCAGGCGCAGCGTCTTGTGATTGCTCGTGCCTTGGCTTTGAAGCCTGATATTCTGTTGCTAGATGAACCCTCATCTGCATTGGACCCAATTTCGTCAGCTAAGTTCGAAGAGACTTTGATGGAATTGAAGCAGTACTACACCATCATTATTGTGACGCACAATATGCAGCAAGCGGCTCGTATCTCTGATTACACCGCCTTCTTCCACCAGGGAAAGGTCATTGAATATGACTTGACTCGTAAGATTTTCACACGACCAAAGGTCAAGTTGACCGACGATTATATTTCAGGTAATTTTGGATGACAAAAGAAAATGAAACAATCTTAGAAACAAGTAACGTGAAGCTCTGGTACGGGAAAAAGGAAGCCTTGCATGGAATCGACCTCGACTTTCCTAAGAAGGGGATTACGGCTCTAATCGGCCCTTCCGGTTCTGGTAAGTCAACCTACCTGCGTGCCTTGAATCGCATGCACGATTTGGAAGATAACGTGACTGTTACTGGTTCCTTTAACTTCATGGGACAGGATATTTACGCGCCAACAATGGATACGGTTGAATTGCGTAAGCAAATTGGAATGGTTTTCCAACAGCCCAATCCATTCCCATTCTCAATCTATGATAACGTTGCCTTCGGTTTGCGTCTCTCAGGCGTGAAGGATAAGGCCGTTTTGGATAAGGCTGTCGAAGAATCTTTGAAAGCTGCTTCCATCTGGGATGAAGTAAAGGATGTTTTAGGTAAGTCAGCCTTGGGCTTGTCTGGTGGACAACAGCAACGTGTCTCAATTGCGCGAGTGCTCGCCACTCAGCCAAAGTTACTTTTGTTGGATGAACCAACATCAGCTTTGGATCCAGTATCTGCTCACAACATTGAAGATACCTTGCTTGAACTACGTGATAAGTACGCCATGATTATCGTGACGCACTCTTTGTCACAGGCATCTCGTATTTCTGACCGAACTGCCTTCTTTATGAATGGGGATTTGGTTGAAGTGGGCGACACACGAAAGATTTTCATTAACCCTAAGAAGCAAGAAACGGCAGATTATATTTCTGGACGTTTTGGATAACGATTTGATTGACTTGCTTTATATTGGCTATATAATTTGAAAGGAACATTGCCATGCGTCGACTATTTGATGATGAATTAGCAGATTTGGACTCATCCTTTACTGAAATGGGTGAATTGGTTGCCAAAACAATTCAAGCGGCTGTGCAGTCCTTTATTAAGCACGACCGTGAAGGCGCTCGTAAGATCATTGATAACGATTATAAAATCAATGAACGTGAAGCGGCTTTGGAAAAGAAGACCTTTGAAATGATTGCGCTTTACCAGCCAGTGACAACTGACTTGCGTGAAATTGTGACCATCTTGAAGGCGGTTTCTGTTCTTGAACGAATGGGTGACCAGGCACGTAACGTTGCAACGTCAACCATCCGTGTGAAGGGAACAAAGCACATGAAGCCAGTTGAAAAGCAACTGGGTGAAATGGGTGAATTGGTTTCAGGTATGGTTTCTGAAGTTATGTCTTACTACGTTAAGAATGACGCCTTAGGGGCCGAAGCGATTGCTTCTAAGAACCACCAGTTGTCAAACGCAGCCGCTAAGGTTCGTACTGAATCAGTGAAGGGGATGAAAGAAGATCCTGAACTTGTTGACTCAGCTGCGGATTACTTGGTGATTGCTGGATACATTAAGCGTATTGGTGATTACACAACCGACATTGCCGAATGGATTGTTTATAAGCGAACAGGTAAGATTATCGAATTGAACCCTGGTTATAACTACTTTATTTAATTAAAAGTCTCGAAAAGCCCTATTTTAGGGCTTTTTTATGTGTTTTAATTTAAGCTATACTTAGATTTTGTTATAATAGACCTAGTACAATAATCAAAGGAGAGCCTATGCGTTTCATTATGCAAGTGGCCATTAACATGGCTGTATTCTTGGCCTGTGCCTTAATGTTTCCATCTGGTTTTATTTTGGCAAACATGACGGCCGCTGCTGTGGCTGCAGTCGTTTTAACCGCACTGAATCAGTTAGTAAAACCCCTGTTGATGATTTTATCTTTACCACTTTTAATCATTAGTCTAGGTGCTTTTTCGTTGATTGTTAACGCAATGATGTTGGAATTAACTGCTTGGTTTGTACCTGGATTTCATTTTGAAAGTTTCTGGTGGGCTTTCTTAGTCGCCTTATTCCTCACAATTGCGAATGTAATTTTTATGAACCCAACACATATTCAGATTAGGAGACAATAACATGGCAGAAAAAACTGTAACGGTTAAAGAGCTGGTTGATAACACCCGGCTAAACATCGTATCTGGTACTGAATATTTGAATCGGCCAATTACAACGGCTGACATTTCACGTCCTGGATTAGAGATGACGGGGTACTTTACGTATTATGCACCAGAGCGTGTTCAGCTGCTTGGTATCACTGAAACCTCCTTTTCAAAGCGAATGTCACACGATGAACTATTAATGGTTTACCGCAAGATGGCAGACGCGCAGACACCGGCCTTTGTTGTGTCAACTAATTTGCCAATTGCAGATGAATTGAAACAAGCTGCTGATGAAGCACATATTCCAATCTTAACGACTCATTTAACTTCTTCACAGATTTTGTCAAACATGACTTACTACCTAGGTGGCGAATTAACGCCCCGTCAATCGGTACATGGTGTTTTGATTGATGTCCATGGATTGGGTGTTTTGATTACTGGAGATGCCGGTATTGGTAAGACCGAATCTGCATTGGAATTAATTCAGCAAGGGAAGGCTCGATTGGTTGCCGATGATCGAGTTGATATTCACCAAGAGGATGAACAACGTTTGATTGGACAGCCTTCAGAAGTTCTACAAAACTTGATGGAAGTTCGTGGTGTTGGAATCATTGACGTTCAACAGGTTTACGGAGCGGTTTCAGTTCGTTCCCATGCTTCAGTGCGCTTGAACATCCACCTTTCCAACGGAAAGATTGGTGAGGAAAACTTTGACCGTCTTGGCAATGAAGACGAGACTTTGGAAATCCTTGGTGTCAAAATTAAGAAGATGGTTGTGCCAGTTACGCCTGGTCGAAACACAGCTTCGGTAATTGATGCGGCGGCGGTTAAGTTCCGAACTCAAAACATGGGCTATGACGCCTTGAAGACTCTCGAGCAGCGAATGGATAAGGCAATTTCAGCTAACGAGAAGGAAGACGCAGAGGAAAAGAAACATGACTAAGGTTGCTGTACTTGGAGCTGGTTCCTGGGGAACGGCTTTAGCCAATACGATGGCTAAAAATGGTAATCAAGTGACAATTTGGTCACATAAGGCGCAACAGGCTGCTGAAATCAACGGTACCCACCGCAACGAACGCTACTTGCCAGGGGCAAGCTTAGACTCTAGCCTAATTGCAACTGATGACATGAAGTTAGCTGTTGACGGTGCTTCAATTGTTCTGTTTGTGGTACCAACGAAAGCAATTCGTATGGTAGCCAAACAATTGACCACTGTCTTAGAAGAATTGAATCAGCAGGTTATCCTGGCCCATGCGGCAAAGGGACTGGAACAGGGAACGCACTTGCGTATCTCACAAATGATTGCGGAAGAAGTACCGGCTAAGCAATATACTGGTCTCGCCGTTATTTCCGGCCCATCACACGCTGAAGACGTTGTGAAGGGTGACTTAACAGCTATCTCAATTGGTTCGGATGATGTTGCTGCTGCGAAGGCTTTGCAGCAAGCCCTAGCTAATCAGAATTTCCGTCCTTATACTAATTCAGACCTAATTGGTTCAGAACTTGGTGGTGCATTAAAAAACATCATCGCTATTGGTTCTGGAATGTTGATTGGAAAGGGCTATGGTGCCAATGCACAAGCTGCCTTGCTCACACGTGGGTTAGTTGAAATTCGTCGTGTTGGCCAAGCGCTTGGTGCACAGCCCGAAACTTTCTTAGGATTAGCTGGAATTGGTGATTTGATTGTGACCGGAATGTCACCTAACTCACGTAATTACCGTGCTGGTGTGGCCTTGGCTTCGGGTAAGCCATTAGCTCAGGTAGAAGAAGAGATGGGCATGGTTATTGAGGGTGTGAACACCATCAAGGCCGTGGTCGACTTTGAAAAAGAATTTGATTTGGAATTACCAATCACTCGGACACTTTACCAAGTAATCTATGAAGGCAAGACAATTGATCAAGGCATTACTGATTTGATGACTCGACCTTTAAAGGCTGAAGATTAGCGATTTTTTTGGTATAATAAGAAAGAATACGGTGGTAGATTACTATCTCCGAAAAGAAAGTAGGAAACAATGAAACCTGTACGTAAAGCTATTATCCCAGCGGCCGGTTTGGGAACACGTTTTTTGCCAGCAACAAAGGCTTTGGCAAAGGAAATGTTGCCAATCGTTGATACACCAACGATTGAATATATCGTGCGTGAAGCGATTGCTTCTGGAATTGAAGACATCGTTGTTGTCGATGGGAAGTCAAAGCGTTCTATCGAAGATCACTTCGATTCAAACCCTGAGTTGGAAAACAACTTGCGTGAAAAGAATAAGTTGGAATTGTTGGAATTGGTTGAAGAAACAACTGATATCAACATGTACTTTATTCGCCAATCACATCCTAAGGGATTGGGTGATGCTATCTTGACTGCCAAGGACTTCATCGGTGACGAACCATTCGTTGTTCTCTTGGGCGATGACTTGATGCAAGATGAAGTGCCATTGACAAAGCAATTGATTGACCGTTACCACGAAACTGGTGAATCAACGTTGGCTGTTATGGAAGTGCCACACGAACAAGTATCTGAATACGGTGTGATTGACCCAGCTGCTAAGGTTAAGGATGGTCTTTACCGAGTAAAGTCCTTCGTTGAGAAGCCAAAGCCAGAAGAAGCACCATCAGACTTGGCTATCATCGGTCGTTACTTGTTGACTCCTGAAATCTTCGAAGAATTGGAAAAGACAAAGCCTGGTAAGGGTGGCGAAATCCAATTGACTGATGCCATTGACACGTTGAACAACCGTCAACATGTTTACGCTCACAAGTTTACTGGTGATCGCTACGACATCGGTTCAAAGATTGGCTTCCTTGAAACGAACATTACCTTTGGTTTGAAGCACCCACAAGTTAAAGACGAGTTGCGTGCTTACATTAAGGAATTGGCTGCAAAGCTCTAATTCTTTTTCTAAGAAGAGGTCTAGATTACCTCTTCTTTTTTTGTAGACTATTGTACCTTTTAAATGTACAATATGGTTACGTTAATTCTGAGTGGTAAAGGAGAGACCATGGCTGAAATTGAAAAGTATGATGTCATCATTATCGGAGCAGGTCCTGCGGGGATGACGGCCGCTACCTATGCCTCACGAGCTGAATTAAAAACTGTGATGGTTGACCAGGGTATCTATGGTGGTCAAATGAACAATACCGCCGAAATTGAGAATTATCCTGGCTACAACAAAATTATGGGCCCAGACTTATCTGAAAAGATGTATGCCTCTTCAACCCAATTTGGTGCCGAATACAGCTTTGGTTCTGTTTCGGGGATTGATGTCCTAGATAACCAAGAAAAAGTCGTTCATACGGACATGGGAGACTTACAGGCGCCAGTTGTGATTATCGCTACCGGATCTGAGCACACCCACCTTGGTGTTCCTGGTGAGGAAGATTACCAAGGAAAGGGTGTTTCCTACTGTGCGGTCTGTGACGCTGCTTTTTTTAAGGGCGAATCAGTTTCTGTTGTTGGTGGTGGTGATTCGGCTGTCGAAGAAGCTATCTACCTGGCTAACATCGTAAAAGATGTGACGGTTTTTGTTCGTGGTGACCAGTTGCGAGCACAACCCATTTTGCAGCAACGGGCAATGAAGAAGGATAACTTACGCTTCGTTTATAACACGTCTGTTACTGCTATTCAGGGGGACGGGGAAGAAGTAAAGTCTGTTGAATTGCTTAATAACCAGACGCAAGAACAGTCAACCTTTGAAACAGCCGGTGTCTTTATCTATATTGGATTAAAGCCAAATACAGCAGCTTTAACTAGTCTTGGTATTACGAATCAGCAAGGCTGGATTCAAGCTAACGAAAAGATGGAAACAAAGATTCCTGGTGTTTTCGCTGCTGGGGATGTCTTAGCCAAGGAATTGCGCCAAATTACCACTGCCGTTGGGGATGGTGGCTTAGCTGGCCAAGCGGCTTACAATTATATTGCTGCTAACCGGTCTGAAGGATAAACAGAATATTTTGATAGAAAAAGCATAGCTAAATTTAGCTATGCTTTTTTGTTTTATACAAATAAAAAAGCAACCCCAAGCATTAACTTGAGGTTGCTTTTTTCAGCTATGATTAGCCTTTGACTTTTTCACAGAATTCAACGATAACACCGTCAGGGTTGCGAACGTTGAAGAACTTGATACCGTGTTCCCAGAAAGGCAAGTGCTGCACTTCTGTATCGATAAGATCAAGTCCCATCTTCTTAGCTTCTTCAAAGGCTGCATCCGCGTCTGAAGTGTTCATTGAAATATGGTTAATGGCACCAGGCTTACCAGTACCTTCATCACCAAGCCATGTCTCGATAACAAGGTGACCATATTGCATGAACTTAACAGGACCAGCTGCAAATTCACCAATCTTCTTAAAACCGATGCTTGACCAGAACTTTTCAGCACGGTCTAAGTCAGTAGTTGGAACACCAACGTGTTGGATATCGTCAAAATAATCAGTTAATGCCATGTGAACACATCCTTTTTTTATTAACAGTATACTATTTTACTCGATTGTAATGCCTTGGTGCTTAAGATCCTTGAAAACCGCTTTATCAGCCCATCCAGTGATATTACCTTGGAAGAGGAAGGCGAAGATTGTTCCCAAACCGTAGTTTGAGAAGTCTGGAACTGCGATGAGGGCGATTAGACCAATAATAGTAGGGGGGATATAGGATACCCACATCGCAATTCCAGCGTTTCCCTTGAAGTATTTGAAGCGTAGAATTTGCATCAAATCATCAGCGGGGTGGAGAACAATGTTCGTTCGCTGGTAGATAGAAATGGCAATAGCAATTAATGTAACACCGAAGAAGTTCAGTAGAACGTACAGTGCTAGCATTCCGAATCCGTCAGCCTCTGGCATGATTTTGTTAAACCAGTCAGAGAAAGCACCAATTAGCATTGAGAAGGGAACCATAAAGGCCAAGTTCCCGAAGAAACGAATTAAATCAACTTTTCGATCAAGAATCATATTCAACAAAGCGATGAGAACACCAACAACGAAGAATGTAATTGATAGACCGAATGACGTATTTCCCATGAAG
Organism: Fructobacillus sp. CRL 2054; assembly: GCF_028764065.1. Classification (GTDB taxonomy): domain Bacteria; phylum Bacillota; class Bacilli; order Lactobacillales; family Lactobacillaceae; genus Fructobacillus. The sequence goes on along the minus strand of NZ_JACOFN010000003.1, from coordinate 114,744 downwards.
GAAATGTTCCAGCCGTTTTCGGCGGCCGTCCAGTAGGCAGAACCAAGGAATGCAGGGTGAATCTTTTGACTCGTTGCAATCGTTAGCACGTTACCCATGGAATTAATGACCAGTGAAAAGGCGAAGAAGGAAAGGGACGCACCCCAACCAAGTGTTCGTTTACTTTTCTGCATGATACTTACCTTTAGGCTTCTTCGCCACCGACTTTAACGACAGCCTTAGAAACAACACCAAGCTTACCGTTAACGAAGTCATCAACTTGTGCCAATGACAATTCGTGTGACATCAATGGCTTAACGTTCAACTTACCTGATGAAAGCAATGCCAATGAATCTTCGAAGGCGTTAGGGTTGATGAATGAACCTTGAATAGTCAATTCCTTTTGGAAGATTTCGTAAGTGTTCATTTCAAACTTAGCTTGAGGACCACCAACACCGAACATCAAAACTTGACCACCACGGGCAGCTGATTCAACGGCTGATTCCTGTGTTTGTGGCATTCCAACGGCTTCGATAACGATGTCGTATTCTGAAGCAGGAATCTTGTCACCGTTCATTGTGTTATAAGTGTTCTTAACACCGAACAAGTCCTTGTTCATCTTCAACTTTTCGTCAACGATTCCGGCCAAGTCAACTTGGTGAATACCGTAGGCTTGCAAGATTTGAACGAAGAGTTCTCCCATGAAACCGTCACCGATAACCAAAGCCTTTTGATAAGGAGATGGCTTCAACAACTTCATACCGTGGATAGCACATGAAATTGGTTCAACAATGGCAGCTGACTTCAAGTCAACGTTGTCAGGGATTGGGTAAACAACTTCTGCAGGGGCTGTGAAGTATTCTGCAAAACCACCATCACGGGTAACACCAACAGCTGAAAGGTGCTCACACAATTCAGGACGGTTTGTGTGGCAGAACTTGCACTGTCCACAGTAGATGTTAGGGTCAACTGACACGCGGTCACCGACCTTCAAGTTTGTAACAGCTGAACCAACTTCAGCAACAACACCTGAGTTTTCGTGTCCCAAGACGATTGGTGGAACAGCGCTAGCTGATCCTGGTTCTCCGGCGTACAAAGCGTGGTCAGTTCCACAAACACCAGCAAAGGCAGTGTGGATCAATACCTCGTTAGGCTTAACTTCTGGCTTATCAATGTTCTTGATTTCCAATTGCTTCTTACCAGTTAATACAAGTGCTTCCATGACTTGTGTCCTCCAATATTCTTTGTTCTTCTTTACACAATATATAATAATAATTGAGCAAACTTTTGTCAATACTATTTTAGAATTATTTTTAATGCCTTTTAATAGACGTTATTATAAATATTACGATTGAACATTATGTAACAATGTTTCCTTTTGATTCTAATTGAGTGTTTTGTTTTCTATTATAGAAAGAAGAATGACCAGATTTAAGGAATCTTTGTCATAAACAAGAAAAGATGGCGGAATGACTTACTTGATAGAATGATTCTTAAAGTAAATTGAAGAATTGGAGGAAGATTTTGATACAGTCATAGCGTATGATGGAAGTAGGTAAAGAGGCACCATTTATTTTAAGTTAATCTAGTATGATTAAAATAATGGGGAGAAGATAAAACAATTCTTTTTGTTTTTTTACTAGTGTGTCGACTGTTTTTAACAGCCAAAAGAGGAGAAAGAAACACATGTTATTAGCCTTTAGCTCTGTGGCTGATTGGGTAACCCATATTGGTCATGCAGACGCCAATTTTTCATTAGTTGAGTTATCAATACTTTTCCTATTAATACTGATTGAAACCGGCGCCATTGTTGCTGGTTTTATACCGGGAGATGCATTGGTTATGACGGCGGCTGGTTTTGCTGGTCGTCACCATTCATTCACTGAATTTGTCATTTTAGTGATTATATTTGCGGTTGCATCAGCGATTGGTGATTCGATTAACTATTGGTTGGGGGCCTGGATTGTTAAGCAGGTCGATAAAATTCCCTGGGTTAAGAAGCATGTTAACGATGATTTGTCTGAAAAAATTGCAGAAAATCTGAATCCAAAACGGTGGCGGTTATTTATCATTATGGGACGGTTTATTCCCTATGTGCGAACCGTTGTCCCTCTGTCGGCACATCGGTTGAATCTACCTTTTAAAACCTATTTTCAGATGTCAGCTGAGGCTTCGGCCCTATGGTCATTATCGATGGTAACTATCGGGTACTTCTTTGGCCATTTAACACTACCTAAAGGTGTGTTGCCAGCAATTATTGTTGGTGGATTTATTATTGCGGTGTTCACTTTACGGTCAAAGCGGTTTCGCCAGGCCGTCCTTCGCTTAATTATGAAACCTAGTCAAGAGAAAGAAGAAAAGTAAAATGTCAGATTATAAAGAAGTGTTTAATGAATGGAAGCAAGCAGATTTGCCTGCTGATTTAAAAGCTGAATTAAAGGCAATGCCAGAAGATACTGTTGAAGAAGCCTTCTACCAAGACATGGCCTTTGGTACTGCTGGTATGCGTGGCCATATGGGTGTTGGAACAAACCATATTAATGTGGTAACCGTTGCTAAGGTTACGGAAGCCTTAGCTACTTACATTGATCAAAATGGTCAAGCCGCAAAGGACCGCGGGGTTGTGATTGCCTTTGATTCACGTCACCACTCAACTGAATTTGCTGTCGAAGCATCTCAAGTGCTTTCTGCCCATGGTATTAAGGTGTACCGCTTCTCATCATTGCGTCCAACGCCAGAGCTTTCTTTTGCGGTTCGTGATTTGAAGGCCTTTGCAGGAATTATGATTACGGCTTCTCATAACCCTAAGGAAGACAATGGGTATAAGGTATACGGTGAAGACGGTGGTCAGATGATTCCTGAAGCCGTTCAAGCCGTTATTGACGCTCGTGCAGCGATTACAAACCCATTTGATATTCAAAAGGATGCATCAGAAAAGACCGTTCAAGTGATTGATGACGTTGTCGATGATGCTTACTTAGCACAAGTTAAGACCATCTCTGTTGACCATGATTTGATTAAGAAGGAAGGGGCGGCTTTGAAGTTCGTCTACACACCTTTGCACGGAACGGGTCAGTATATTGGAGAAAAGGCCTTGCAGCAGGCAGGCTTTACTAACTATACGATTGTTAAGGAACAGGCCATTTTGGACGGGGACTTCCCAACCGTTAAGAAGCCGAACCCTGAAGATCCAGCTGCCCTAGCGCTTGGTATTGAATATGCTAAGAAGGAAGAAGCGGATTTGGTTGTCGCAACCGATCCAGATGCCGACCGAATGGGTGCCGCTGTTCGCTTGGCCGATGGTTCATACCAAGTGTTGACTGGTAACCAGATTGCTGCTTTGATGGTCAACTACTTGTTGACGGCAAAAAAGAAGACCAAGACTTTGCCAGATAACGGGGCCATTGTCACGTCAATCGTGTCATCACGCTTTGCGTCAGAAATTGCTAAGTCATTTGGTGTGACAACCTTTGACGTTTTGACTGGATTTAAGTACATCGCGGCCATGATTGACCGCTTTGACGAGAAGAAGGACTACACTTACCTCTTTGGATTTGAAGAGTCATTTGGTTACCTCATTAAGCCATTTTCACACGACAAGGATGCCATCCAAGCATTGGTACTCTTTGCCGAAATGGCTGCCTACTACAAGTCAGAAGGTCGTTCATTTGCGGATGGTTTGGAAGACTTGTACAAGAAGTTTGGTTACTTCAAGGAAAAGACAATCGCCTACGAATTCCCAGGCGTTTCTGGTCACCAGGAAATGGCGGATTTGATGACGAAGTTCCGCAACGAAAAGCTTGAAAAAGTCGCTGGTCAATTGGTATTAGCTACGCAGGACTTTGCCAGCCAAACACAGGTTGACCGCGCCGGTGCCGTTAAGAAGATGCCACAGCCAAAGGCCAACGTTTTGAAGTACTGGTTGGCTGACGGTTCATGGATTGCCCTTCGTCCATCAGGTACGGAACCAAAGTTGAAGCTCTACATCGGTGTTGTGGCTGATTCAGAGAAGGAAGCCGAAGAAAAGTTGGCTGCCTACGAAAAGGAAATGGCTGCTAAAGTTCAAGGTTAAGCGACCATTGCAAGAAAGTTTACCCTTTGGTATACTATTAAAAGGCAATAAGCCATAATTAACGGTAATCCGCTGTGCGATAGTCGGTTCGGCAAGCATAAGATTGGCGATTAGGAGAATGACATGCGTCAAAACATTTTGTTAGAAAAAGTTACTTCAGCCCAATTGCGGAACGATATTCCTGAATTCCGTGCAGGGGACACTGTTCGAGTTCACGCTCGAATCGTTGAAGGTACTCGCGAACGTGTTCAGCTCTTTGAAGGAGTTGTTATCAAGCGTAAGGGAACTGGAATCCAGGCCACTTACACTGTTCGTAAGATCTCTTCTGGTGTTGGTGTGGAACGTACTTTCCCAGTACATTCACCACGTGTTGACAAGATCGAAGTTACTCGCTACGGTCAAGTTCGCCGCGCCAAGCTTTACTACTTGCGTGCATTGCAAGGTAAGGCAGCTCGTATCAAGGAACGTCGTCGCGACGTCTAAGTTCGAGTTAAAGTCTCCACTCTTAGTGGGGACTTTTTATTTTGCTTAAATATTTAGAAAGGGGGGGCGACAGAAATGTCAGAGTTTTTACAGGCCAAAGACCATCGACGAATTTTGCATGTTGATATTGATGCTTTTTACGCACAAGTCGAAATGCGGGATAATCCGAAGTTGCGGCAGGTCCCCCTTGGGATTGGACGTGATCCTGATCAGCACCATGGTCATGGAGTGATTGCGACCGCAAACTACATTGCCCGGCAGTCTGGTGTTCATTCAGCCATGGGGGCGATTGAGGCCAAGAAGGCTTGTCCTAATTTAGTTTTTGTCGCACCAGACTTTGATAAGTATCGAACTATTTCGGCTCAGATTCATGCCATTTTTCATGAGTTTACCGATATGATTGAGCCGGTTGCCTTAGATGAAGCTTATTTAGATGTTTCGGCTAATAAAATGGCAGCCCCAACTTTAGCCGCCCAGTTGCGTCATCGAATTTGGGAAGAGACTCATCTGACTTGTTCGGTTGGTGTTTCTTATAATAAAGTGCTGGCTAAGCTGGGATCGGAACACCACAAACCGAACGGAGTGACGGTGATTCCGCATGAATTGGCCCAAGATTTTATGCTGAAGTTACCAATTCGAAAGTTCCGTGGTGTTGGACAAAAGACCCTTGAGAAGTTTGAAAAATTAGGTGTGAAGGATGGCCGTGATTTATTTGCCATGTCCTTAGATGATTTGCGTGTTCATTTCGGATCCTTTGGGGATGTGTTGTACTGGCAAGCCCGGGCCACTCATTTTTCTCCCGTGAAAGACCGCTCTGTTCGTCAATCCGTTGGGAAGGAATCAACCTTTGAGTTTGCCTTACATGACCGCGCACAGATTGAAGCTGCTTTTAAAGATTTAGCTGAAAAAGTCGTAGCGAATATGACGAAGCGAAAGCTCCTGGGACGAACACTAACGGTGAAAATCCGTGATGACCAGTTTAAGACGCAGACCAAGGGAATCACCCAGCCAACGACTTTTGACCTGGACCCAGCCTTCATGGCACGACAGGCGATGTTGATTTTTGATGAACTTTATCCGGATGGATTCTCAATCCGTTTGTTAGGGATTACTTTTTCAAACATTGTGGAACAAAAGTATGAGGCCGTTTCGCTTTTCGACCGATTCTAAGGATTGATTTCCTTTTGGTTCCGCGGTCTGGCTAGGGTATAATAGTAAGTAGACAAAAAAGACAAGGATATATTTATGGCAAGCATCCAAGAAGATATTTTGGCGCAAATTAAGCGTTATGACACAATCATCATTCACCGTCACCAACGACCTGATCCTGATGCCTATGGTTCTCAGCTCGGATTGCAGGCAATTTTAAAGGCCTCATTTCCTGAAAAGAAAATCTATGCAGCTGGTAAGCAGATTCCTGGTTTGGCCTGGATCGGTGATGGTCAGCCAATTGCTGATGATGTGCCGGATTCAGCCTATAAGAAAGCCTTAGTTATCGTTGTCGATACCGCCAACGACCCTCGCGTTGATGACCAGCGCTGGCGTGACGGAATGGAAGTGGTTAAGATTGACCACCACCCAAACGTTGAACCTTATGGTGATTGGCAGTGGGTCGAAGACGATGCGGCTGCAACTGCCGTCTTGATTTACAAGTTTTACGAGATGCTAAAGGACCAAGGGTTGAAGATGACCAAGGAAGCCGCTCGCTTCCTTTACATTGGAATTACCGGTGATACTGGTCGTTTCATGTATTCTTTGAACGAAGATGTCTTTAACGTGGCTGGTAAGTTGGTTTCCTATGGATTTGACTACCAGAAGATGTACACACAGATGACGACTTTGCCAGAAGCCGCTGTCAAGCTATCTGGTTGGGTCATGCAACACATTACAGTGCTTGATTCAGGATTTGCCTACGTGGTCTTGGACCGTGATTTGCTCGACTCCTTCCACTTGGGGGATGCTGGTACTTCTTACACGGTTTCGATTCCATCACGAATTGACCGTGTGAAGGCCTGGGCTATTTTTGAAGAACAAGATAACGGCGATTACCGAGTGCGTTTGCGCTCTCGTTCCGTTGTCATTAACACCATTGCGCAAGACTTTGATGGTGGGGGACACCCACTGGCATCTGGTGCTTGGGCATACGGTAAGGAGCAGATTCAAGAGGTTGTTGACCGCGTGGATGCTGCCCTTAAGAATGCGAAGTAAGAAAGTAAGGACAATATGTCAGAACAAAGCCAACAATTTGGCCAATTTAATTTAAAGCCGGAAGTGCTCTCAGCACTAAAGAAAATCGGCTTTGATCAACCAACACCAATCCAAGCAAAGTTGATTCCAACGGCTTTGCGTGGTGGGGATGTCGTTGGTCAGTCTCAGACGGGATCGGGTAAGACCCACGCCTTTTTGGTACCCGTCTTTAATAACTTGAAGCCTGAGTTACAGAAGACCCAGGTGGTGATTACGACACCTTCCCGTGAATTGGCTGCTCAGATTGCCAAGGCTGCCCGTACCTTTGCGGAAGCCATGGAGATGGAAAAGGTATCCATCGTCGAATACGTTGGGGGAACCGATAAGGCCCGCCAAATGCGCCAGCTGCAAAAGCATCAACCACAGGTTGTTGTTGGAACTCCTGGTCGTTTAGCTGATTTAGTAAAGACTGGTGCCTTGGTTGTTAACCAGGCCGAAACACTGGTTGTCGATGAAGCGGACATGACTTTGGACATGGGATTCCTGCCAGACGTTGATTTTTTGGCCGCTGCTATGCCAAAGGATTTGCAGACTTTGGTTTTCTCTGCCACGATGCCAGAAAAGTTGAAGCCATTCTTGCGTAAGTATTTGGAGAACCCAACATTTACGACCATTCCAACGTCTGCCACGATTGCCGACACCATTGACAACTGGTTGATTTCAACTCGTTCAAAGGATAAGGAAGAAGTGATTGACAAGTTGTTGTCAATCTTTAACCCTTACTTGGCTTTGATCTTTGGAAACACCAAGGAGCGTGTTAAGGAATTGGCCATGCATCTTCGCCACCAGGGTTTGAAGGTTGCCGAAATCCACGGTGATATTCCACCTCGCGAACGTCGCCGTGTCATGAAGGGCATTATGAACCTTGAGTACCAATACGTGGTTGCAACCGATTTGGCTGCTCGTGGTATTGATATCGAAGGGGTCTCTCACGTCATTAACGATGGTGTACCTGGTGAATTGGAATTCTTCGTGCACCGTGTTGGTCGAACAGGCCGTAACGGTTTGCCTGGTACAGCCGTGACGCTGTACGGACCAGACGAAGAAAAGAAGATTGCTGAACTGGAAGCCCTTGGAATTGTTTTCCAGAACAAGCAGATTAAGAACGGCGAGATTGTTGATATCAAGGACCGTAAGGCCCGTTATCAGCGTCAAGCAACCACCAAGAAGCTCGATCCAGAAATGGTCGGAATGGTGAAGAAGAAAAAGAAGAAGGTTAAGCCTGGTTATAAGCGCCAGATTAAGAATAACCTAAAGCGTAAACAACAAATGGACCGTCGTATTGAAGCGCGTCAAGAACGTCGAAATACCATGCGAAAGAATAAGCAAAACGGTTAATTTGATGTAAATAAAAAACACCCGATATTCTCGGGTGTTTTTTTATTGTGTTTAATAGTCTAAGGTACTCTTTGAATCGCGGTTCTTTTTAGTCTTTGGATCGAAGGCGAGAAGGGAATTCGTAATGGATTGTTCCACTGAAAGTTCCTCTTCTTCTTCAGACATGGCCACGTGTTCATCAACTTCGGCTTCAGAAGCAAGTGATGCAGCCTGTTCTAATTGACTCTGGCTGTTTTCTGTTGAGTCCGGGGCGACGGAGTTAACGCTAGTGCTTAAGGCTTCATCCGTTGAAAGCTCTGTTTCTTCGTCGATGAAGTGTGATTCGGAAGCGGGCTTAATCGTACCGGTTTCTTCGATTTGTTCTTGAACGGATTCCGTCTTGGCATCCATCAAATCGAAGAAGCGGTCGCGAAGGGTAACCTGTTCGGATGAAGTGAGTGAGTTAATCTTATGTTCGTTATCCACCATGATGGTGATGGTAACGGAGTTTTTACGGTTAACAACCTGGAAGTAACCTTCAGAGATTGCTTGGTTTTGCATTTCAACCTGTTGCGCTAGAAAACCGGTTTCCAGTGAAAAGTCAGCCTGACGGTTTAGTGACAAACGGTCAGCCACCACTGGACCGGTTAACACCCACTGCTGTTCGGATTCACCCTGGTAGGCAATTTCAAGCTGACCAAAAGAGGCGTTATCGAAGAATTCTGATAATTCAGCGATTGATTCCAGTGGGAATTGACGAGCCAATTCCTTACCAGCCCAGTAAGTGATGTTGGCGTAATCATCAGTTAATAAGTTTTGCAATAAAGCGTCTCGCAAAAGAAGGGATGCGAAGGCGTTTTCTGTCCGGTTAGAACCGATTCTTTTATTGGCTTTAGCGTTTGGCATTAGGCAAAATCCTTTCTTCTAACCATTATAACAAAAGGAAAGCAAAACGACGCAGTCTCTCTTGCTTTTTTTCACGAATCTACCATAATAGGAGTTATGAAGAAATCGATGAATGCAATTGGAATGATGGATTCCGGTATTGGTGGTTTGACTGTTTTGAAGGCGGTTAAGGCCCTTTTATCAAAGGAATCAATTGTCTTTGTTGGAGACAATGCGAGAAACCCATATGGGCCACGTCGGCCCGAAGAAGTGGTGCAATTTGCAAGACAAATTGCGCATTTTTTGATTGAAAAATACGATATCAAAGTCTTTGTCATTGCCTGTAACACAGCCACGGCCTGTGCTTTACCCGTTTTGCAAAAGGAACTCAATATTCCAGTTATTGGGGTCATTGATTCGGGGGCTAAAGCGGCCGTTAAGACCAGTCAAACGGGTCGAATTGGTCTGATTGCGACGGAAGGAACTGTGAAGTCTGCTAAGTATCAGGATGAGATTCATTCTCTAAAACCTGGGGCTAAGGTCTTCGCTCAGGCCGAGCCCGACTTTGTTCAATTGGTTGAAAAGAATACCTATCAGACGACTGCGGCTGAAGAAGAAGTGGCTGAACACTTGCAGGACTTTGGAGCTGATAAGATTGATACCTTGATTTTGGGCTGTACCCACTTTCCATTGCTGACTAAGTCCATTCAAAAGGCGGTCGGTTCCGGCGTAAAACTGGTTGATGCCGGTGCGGCAACGGCGGTTGATTTAGCAAAAAGTTTAAAGAGTATGGACTTGTTGGACACAGAGTCAGCAGCTGCTGCAAGTTATGAACTCTATACGACTGGTCCAGTTGATGCTTTTGAAGTCATTGCTACCGACTGGCTTGGTCAAGGTGATTGGCATTTCGCTCACTTGCCAGTTGAAGAATTAGAACAAAAATGATGATTGAGGGACTGTCATGGCACGATTGATTATTGCAAGTAAGAACGCGCATAAGGTGGAAGAAATCGAAGCAGCTTTGAAAAAGGCTAAGATTAATTTAGAGGTTTTGTCCTTAGCTGATTTACCAGAGCTGCCCGATGTTTTGGAAGATGGTCAGACTTTTTTGGAAAACGCAACGAAGAAGGCGGAAGCGATTGCGGCTGTTTATCCAGACGACTATGTTTTGGCTGATGATTCGGGCTTAGTGATTCCAGCTTTGAATGGTGAACCTGGTGTTTATTCAGCCCGTTACGCTGGTGATCATGATGATGTAGCCAACAATAAGAAGGTGCTCGAAAAGATGGCTGGCCTTCAAGCGATTGACCGGGAGGCCTTCTTTACCACGGTGATGGTGGTGGCTGGCAAGAATCGTCCAAACTTGGAAGCGGCTGGTCGGGTTGACGGCTTCATTACCGAGGATTGGAACGGGAACGAGACATTCGGATACGATCCCATTTTCTACTATGCACCCGCGGAAATGACTTTCGCGGAAATGACGATGGATGAAAAAAACGCTGTTTCCCATCGCGGCCGCGCCTTGAAAGAAATGATTGCAAAATTGCCAACATGGTTGGCCAAATAAGTCGGGTAACCGACTTTTTTAGTTGATAAAAGTCAGCTCGGCTGGCGGGCAAAAGTAGCGATAATTAGGTTATAATAGGACTAATGACTGACGAAAACCCACAATTTAACGCCTGGTACGAGGGGCAAAACGAGACGGATGAACTCTTGAAGAACGCTTCGGCTAATCAGGAGGAGCAGGAGAGCGAACTTTCACTGCGTCCAAAGAAGCTGTCGGAATACATTGGCCAACGGGCTTTGAAAGAGGAACTGTCTGTTTACTTGCAGGCGGCTAAGATGCGTGAAGAAGCACTGGACCACGTTCTACTCTTTGGCCCTCCAGGTTTAGGTAAAACCACCTTGGCGATGATTATTGCCAACGAGTTGGGCGTCCACTTGAAGACGGCTTCGGGTCCGGCCATTGAAAAGGGTGGCGACTTGGTTGCCCTTTTGAACGGACTGGAACCAGGAGACGTTCTCTTCATCGATGAAATTCATCGTTTACCAATGAACGTGGAAGAAATGCTCTACTCGGCCATGGAAGATTACTACATCGACATCATGGTCGGGCAGGGGCCAACGGCCCGGGCCGTCCATTTCCCATTACCACCCTTTACTTTGGTGGGGGCGACAACTCGTCCCGGGATGCTGTCAAAGCCTTTACGTGATCGTTTTGGAATCATTAACTCTTTGGCCTACTACGAGCCTGAAGATTTGGCGGAGATTGTGAAACGTACGGCGGCGATTTTTGAAGCACCGATTACTAAAGAAGGTGCTTTGGCCGTTGCCCTGCGTTCCCGTGGGACACCGCGAATTGCCAACCGCTTGTTAAAGCGGGTGCGCGACTTTGCCCAGGTTGCTGGTAAAACAGCGATTGAACCAGAACTGGTCGACATGGCCTTGGATAAGCTGCGTGTTGATCAAAAGGGTTTGGATGAAACCGACCATAAATTGTTGCTGTTGATGATTGATTTGTACAATGGCGGACCGGTTGGTCTGGCAACGATTGCAGCCAACATTGGTGAAGAGCAGGACACCATTGAATCGATGGTGGAACCTTACTTGCTACAAATTGGTTTCTTGAAGCGAACACCACGTGGTCGTGTTGTTACCGAAGCGGCGTACGAACATCTCGGACGACCATATCCTGACAAGTAAAAGAGATAAAGAATAAAAAGGGGGGCCTTCCATGACGGAAGCACCACATTACCAACTATCTGATTTTGACTATGATTTACCTGAAGAATTAATTGCGCAAACGCCTTTGAAGGACCGTTCGTCATCCCGTTTGCTGGTTTTGAACGCGGTGACTGGTGCTTATGAGGATAAGCATTTTTACGATATTATCGACTATTTGAACCCGGGCGATGCGCTGGTGATGAATAACTCACGTGTCTTACCAGCCCGTTTGCACGGTATTCGTCCAACAACTGGTGGCCATGCCGAAGTGCTTTTGCTACGCCAGGACCACGACGACGTTTGGGAAGTCTTGGTAAAGCCAGCTAAGAAGTCACCGGTTGGTTCAACGATTGTCTTTGGGGATGACCCAGAGAACCCAGTGATGACTGGTACCATTGTTAAGGAATTGGAGCACGGTGGCCGTTACATTAAATTTAGCTACCAGGGTATCTTCATGGAACGCTTGGAAGAGCTAGGTGAAATGCCACTTCCTCCATACATCAAGGAAAAGCTTGATGATCAGGAACGTTACCAGACCGTTTATTCAAAGGTGGATGGTTCAGCAGCTGCCCCAACGGCTGGCTTGCACTGGACGCCAGAACTTTTGCAAAAAGTCGCCGACAAGGGTGTTGAATTGGTGGAATTGACTTTGCACGTCGGACTAGGAACCTTCCGTCCGGTGGACGAAGAAAACATCGAAGACCACAAGATGCACTCCGAGTTCTACCAGTTGTCGGAAGAAGCTGCTGAAAAGTTGAACAAGGTGCGCGCAAACGGTGGTCGCGTCGTAGCGACTGGAACAACTTCTATTCGTACTTTGGAAACGATTGGAAGCAAGTTCCATGGTGAGTTAAAAGCCGATTCTGGTTGGACCGATATCTTCATCAAGCCTGGCTACGACTGGCAGGTTGTCGATGCCTTCATCACGAACTTCCACTTGCCAAAGTCGACTCTTGTGATGCTGGTTGCCGCCTTTACTGGCCGTGACAATATCTTGAACGCCTACAAGCACGCGGTGGCGGACAAGTACCGTTTCTTCTCCTTTGGGGATGCGATGTTTGTACACAAATAATGGTTACAAAAGCAGCCTTGGATGGCTGCTTTTTTGCTTATTCTGGTCCAGACCGTCAGTGTCGGGACCATGTTATAATAGATTCTATGAAAAAATACGAAAGCAAAAATGCAAAAGAAACCCAGGCTTTGGCAGAACAGATTGCCAACTTGGCTAAGCCTGGTCTAGTTATCACTTTGAACGGTGACCTTGGGGCTGGTAAGACGACTTTTACGAAAGGCTTTGCCCAAGCTTTAGGCGTGGAAGACCGTGTGAAGAGTCCAACCTTTAATATCTTGAATACCTACGAATCAGGGCGAATTCCTTTGTACCACTTTGATGCTTACCGTTTGGAAGAGTCTGGTGCGGCGGATCAGGGATTTGAAGATTACTTGGGAACCGATGGAGTCACTTTGATTGAGTGGCCACAGTTTATGGCGGACTTACTACCAAACGATCGCTTAGTGATGACCTTTGAGCGAACGGGGGAGTCAGAGTCGGACCGTGTGATTACTATCAAGGGACTTGGTTATGCTGAAAGCATTGAAGAGGGGCTATCATGATGGCCGAAAATCGGGGCGATGACGAAGTGACTTTGACCTATAGTTTAAAGGGGATGGACCTGTCCAATGCTCAGGCCGCTCAAGATTTGTTGGCCGTTTTGAAGAAGGAGTCCGATACCTTTTTATTGGCCGATGAACTCGCCCGCCAGCAGTCCCGGTCCTTTGATGAAGATGATTTGGACCCTGAAGATGATTTACCAGCGAAGTCTTGGTTGATTTGGGCGGAAGCTGAGTCGGCAGATGATTCTGCCGATAATCCTGCTGTTTCTTATCCAGTTGGGATTGGATCCATTTCAGCTGGTGAAGTTGGGATTGCTGTTTTAAAAGATTATCAGAATCAGGGACTAGGCCGACTGACAATCGAAGCCATGATCGACTGGGCCGAACAAGTTGGCTACGACCGTTTATGGCTGGATGTTGATGTAACGAATGCGCCAGCTCGTCATCTTTATGATGTTTTAGGTTTTGATATTCAACCTGGCGGTGAGCAGCAGGTCAAGTTACCAAACGGCCGAGTTGCCGAATTGGAGCGAAGGGAGTTGAGTTTAGCATGAATTTTGTAGCAATTGACTTTGAAACGGCCTCTGGCCAACGGCATTCTGCCGTTTCGCTAGCCCTCGTTGTTGTTCGCGATGATAAAATTGTCGACCAGTTTTATAGCTTGTTGAAGCCAGACACTCATTTTTCTGCTCGTAATTCGCAGATTCATGGTATTTACGAAAAGGATGTTGTGGACGCGCCAAACTTCAAAGAGATTTGGCCAACGATTGCGCCCTTCTTTACAGAAGAGAAACTGGTCGTTGCCCACAATGCGACTTTTGATGTTTCGGTTTTGAAAGCTTGTCTGGATTACTACGACTTGCCCGATGCGCACTTCCAAGTACTGGATACACTCCGTACTTCGCGTAAATTGATGCCGGATTTGCCAAATCATAAGTTGAATACGGTATCGGCTTCCTTAGATATCTCACTGAAGAACCACCACAACGCCTTGGCCGACGCGGTGGCCTGTGCTGAAATCTTGATTCGTCAGGGTCAACTTTTTGGAACAGAGCCGTTGAAACAAGCGGTCAGGTATAAGTGATTGATTATTTGATAAGTTAGCGAAAAAAAGTGGTACCAACATTTGTTGATACCACTCTTTTTATTTTCTTTTTTGAGCCGTAATGACTATGGTTGCCATCCAAGGGCCACCCCACCAACCGTTGTAACCAGTTTTCGATAATTGTACATTGTTATACTGCTTTGCCTCCGTTAACGTTACTTGATATTCACGGTCATGGCTGAAATCAATAATTAATAGTTGGCCATTTGGCTTTAAAACGCGAGTCGCTTCTTTTAAAGCAGCTGCTCTTTCATGTTTTGATTTGAGGTTATGGATGGCTAAACTAGCTGTTACAATATCAAAACTATTATCGGCAAAGGGAAGGTCAAGCATGTTTGCTGTCGCAACATTTGCCACTTTTTCGTATCCCAGTTTTGAAATGTTCGATTTAGTTTCTTCGATTGAATTATTTGATTGATCACCGTTTCGCCAGATATCGATTCCTGTTGCTTGGCCAGGAAATTCCAAATATTGGGCAGCTTCAATTAGGACAATGCCATGTCCAGTTCCTAAATCTAAAATTTTATCCGTGTTTTGGATTTTTAGCTGTTGCACAGCATTCTTGATGATTTTATACTTTCCAAAGTAGCTTGTGTGAAAGTATGTGATAGCTGAAAAGAATAAAATGATTGTAAAAATCCATAGAACAGTGTGACCAGTTCGAAGTGCTTGTAAAAAGAGTAGAACAGTCACAAAAGACATTCCGAACAGTGCATATGGTGCATCGATACCTTTTTTCATTTTGATTCTCCCTAATGAATGGTTTATTTAATATACCATACACGAAGAAATGTCCAATATTTTACATTGTTTAATTTCCTACATAAAAAAGCCTCGTAGTTATAACTGCGAGGCTTTTTATTTACATCTCAATATCCAATTCCAATGGGGCGTGATCCTGACGTGCGCCAGTGTCGACGACGTGGATGTCTTGGACCTTATCGGCGATGCGGTTTGAGACCAAGTAGTAATCAATTCTCCAGCCGGAGTTGTTGATTTTTGATGTCTTGGAACGCTGCGCCCACCAAGAATAGATATCTGGTTGGTCAGGATACATGGCACGGAGGGTGTCGGTGTAGCCAGCGTCCAAAAGCTTGGTGAAGTGTTCACGTTCTTCATCCGTGAAACCAGCGGAATGGTGGTTTTGCTTAGGGTGCTTCAAATCGATTTCTTCGTGGGCGACGTTGAAATCACCGGAGAAGATAACGGGCTTCTTTTCGTTTAAGCCATCGATGTACTTCCGGTAAGCGTCATCCCAAAGTTGACGATCGTCCAAACGGGCGAGTTCGCCACCGGCGTTGGGTGTATAGACAGTTGATACGTAAAAGTCTTCAAATTCGGCCGTTACGATACGTCCTTCTTGATCCATTTCACCGGGTGCGCCGATGGTTGGAAAGTCAACCTTTAGTGGTTCGTTCTTGGTAATCAACATGGTACCAGCGTAAGACTTACGAGCTGATGATGAGTTGGCGTAAAAGTGGTAGTCGGGGAAGAGACCTTCCAGGGCTTCCTTTTGCTTCTTGGTCATCCCATCGACTTTTAACTTTGTTTCTTGAATGGCCACAACGTCGGGTTGCTTTTCAGCAATCCCTTCGAGTACGCCCCAGGTCATGAGGCCACGGTCGGATTTGTGCTCGACGGCTGCGTTGATGGAATCGATGTTCCAGGAAATCAGTTTCATTTGAGTGCGCTTCCTTTGTGATTATTCTTCTTGTTCTTCATCAAGCCCGTCAGCGGTGATTGGTGTATCCGCTAGTTTTTTCATAAAGGCGGGGATGGCTTCGGCAATCTTTGATGGCAGAGTCACGTAGGCCGTCTTGCTGAGTTCATCAGCAATGGCCGAATGGCAGTAAACAGCGGCCAGAACGGCCGCGCCAAGGGGATGGAATTGCGCGGCGAAGCCGGCAATCATACCGGCTAGGGTATCGCCCATACCGCCTGTTGCCTGATAAGGGCCGCCGACAGTGAGTTGATAAAGTTCATGTTCCAAGTATACCTGGGTGGCATCTGATTTCAAAACTAAGATTGGTTCCTGATTAAAGTTTACGAGGGCTTCCCAGTTGTTGTCCTCACGCTTTTGGTTGGCAATGGCGATATTAGATAAACGCTGCCATTCCATCTGGTGGGGAGTGAATACAATTTTGGCATTTGGTAAGGAGAGATTATTTTCGGCAATCATTGTGATGGCAGATCCGTCAATAATGAGCACTTGGTTTTCTTGGATTGTTTGCAGACATTCTTTTAGAATATCGATTTCATCACCCAGACCGGAACCGATGAGAACAACGTCGGACTTTTGAATGTAGTCTTCGAGATGTTCGTGGTAGTCGACAACCATGGCTTCGGGTAGGCGGGAGTGAATGGCCGTCTTATTGGAAATGTCGGTTGCAACCGTCACTAAGCCGGCACCCGATTGGACGGCGGCCTGTGTGTTCATAATGGCTGCGCCACCAAGGTTAGCGTTGCCTCCAATAATGAGTACACGACCGTATGTTCCTTTATAACTGTTTGCCTGCCTTGGTTGAATAACATTGGCAGCAATTGTCCGTGAAAGTTCAATCATAAAATTTCTCCTCCTATGCAACATTTTAACGCTCACTTGTGTATAATTAAAATCAAATCATTAGAATATTATGAAAAAGCCCTGAGCGACTTTTCAGATGACATGAGGAGGTTTCCATGATCAATTGGCAAGAGAAAGCAAAGGAAGAAGAGGCGGCTTATTTAGCCGACCTAGCTGATTATTTAGCAATTCCTTCTGTTCGTGACGATAGTAAGGCAACGAAGGACGCCCCATTGGGCCCTGGACCACGTGATGCATTGGTTCACGTTTTGTCCTTAGCAGAACGTGATGGTTTCAAGACTAAGAACATTGAAAACATTGTTGGTTACATTGAGATTGGACCAGAAGACAGTGACGAATACGTTGCCCTCTTGGCCCACGCCGATGTCATGCCAGCCGGTGAAGGTTGGGATACGGATCCATTTACGGCAGTGATTGAAGATGGTAAGGTGATTGCCCGTGGTGCATCTGACGATAAGGGACCTGGTTTGGCTGCCTACTACGCCTTCAAGATGATTCGTGACATGAACTTGCCATTGAAGCGCCGTGTTCGTTTGATCTTTGGTACCGATGAAGAAAACGACTGGACTGGAATGACGCGCTACTTCGAAGTTGAACCAGCGCCAGCCTTTGGGTTCTCACCAGATGCTGAATACCCAATCATCAACGGTGAAAAGGGAAACATGCAGGTTAACGTGACGGCCGCTGGTACAAACGGCGATAAGGCTCAGTTGTTGAACTTTGAGTCTGGCTTGCGTACAAACATGGTGCCAGGTGTTGCTCGTGCAACGGTTGGCGGTTTGACTTTTGACCAAGTCGATGACGACTTCAAGGCCTTCTTAGCAGCACATCCTCAAGTACATGGAAAAGTCACTTTGGATGGCGACGAAGTCCAACTTGAATTGATTGGAAAGCAAGTCCACGGTTCATTACCAGAAACTGGTGAAAACGCTGGAACTTACTTGGCTCATTTCTTGGAAAAGTATGAATTCGGTGGATCGGCCGCTGGATTCTTGGCTTACTTGGGTACTTGGTCACACGATGACCCAACTGGTCGTCAACTAGGCGTTGCCTTTGAAGACGAAGTAATGGGTGCCTTGTCAATGAACGTTGGAATCATTCGTTTCAACGAAGAAGAGGGTGCTTTCATTAACTATAACTTCCGTTATCCAAAGGGTATTTCACCAGACTTCATTCGTGGACAATTGGCAAACGCTGTTTCATCTTGGCCACACGAAGCCAAGATTGGCGGACATTCTCAGGTACCTCACTACGTTGCACCTGATGATCCAGTTGTTCGTACGCTTTTGAACATTTACCATGATCAAACTGGTTTGCCAGCCTACGATCAAGTTATTGGTGGTGGAACGTACGGTCGTTTGATGGACCGTGGGGTTGCCTTCGGTGCTTTGTTCCCAGACTCACCAGAAACGATGCACCAAGTCAACGAATTTGCCTTGGTTGACGATTTGGTTCGCTCAATGGGAATTTATGGTCAAGCCATTTACGAATTGGCCAACTTGCCTGAATAATTAACGGTAATAAAAAAATGCTGTGCAGATTCTGCACAGCATTTTTATTTTTTTAAATTAATCTTCCACTAGGTCGCTTTCGATTGCAGCTTGTTCTTGCTTCTGCTTATCGCGGAAAACATAAAACTTTGCTAAGTAGTAGTTTGGAATCAGTAGCATGGCGTTACGAGCGATATTAACGTAAAAGTCGTTGAAAGACATTAGGTTAACACCAATCCACATGATGACTAATCCCAGCCAGAAAGTGAGACCACGAGAGGAGTAGTACTTGATAATCTCAGGGACAACCTGCCAACCGGAAACTTTTGATTCAAAAACCCATTGTCGGTTAGTTACGTATGCGAAGAGTACCGCAATTCCCCAGGCCAGTGTGTATGCGATTGAATAGTTAGCGACTTTGGAAATGAAACCATAGGCCCACATGTTCACCAAAAAAGTACCAAATCCTAAGACAAGGTAGCGAATGATGCGGTCATATTTTTTTAGTAATTGTTTAACCATGGCTTCTTCCCTCTAAACCGTGTTATTGCAATATATAATAGCAAAGATTAACAAAATGAACATTAAAAATTTTCAAATTAGAAATAAGTCGTGATTTTCTAGGAAATCGGGCCTAGAAACCTTGTGATAATCGTCTATTTAGTCTAAAATTAGTAGGAAGAAATAACTTGGAGGATTTACTATGTCTAAATGGACAGCAGCTGCGGATGCAAACCGCGGAACATTAGAATTTTCAATCGCACAAGCGGATGTACAAAAGGGCTTGAAGGCCGCTTTTGAAAAGAACAAGGACAAGATTGCCGTTCCTGGTTTCCGTAAGGGTAAGGTACCTATGTCACTATTCTTGCAAAAGTTTGGTGAAGAAGCATTGTACCAAGACGTAATGGACTTTGTTTTGCCAGCCGCTTACCAAGCTGCTGTTGCAGAAGCAGGTATTACGGTTGTTGGACAACCTGACATCGCTCCAGTTTCAATGGAAAAGGGTGCTGACTGGGAAATGAAGGCTGAAGTTGCCGTTGCCCCAGAAATCAAGTTGGGTGACTACACTGGTTTGACTGTTGAAAAGCAAGATGCCACTGTTTCAGATGCAGACGTTGATGCTGAAATCAAGCGTATGCAAGAAAACCAAGCTGAATTGGTTTTGCAACCTGAAGGTACAAAGGCTGAAAACGGCGATACTGTCGTAATCGACTTTGACGGTTCAATTGATGGTGACCACTTCGAAGGTGGACAATCAAAGGACTACTCACTTGAATTGGGTTCAGGTTCATTCATCCCTGGCTTCGAAGACCAATTGGTTGGCCACGTTGCCGGTGACGATGTTGATGTGAAGGTAACCTTCCCAGAAGATTACCAAGCTAAGGATTTGGCTGGTAAGGAAGCTTTGTTTGAAGTAAAGCTTCACGAAATCAAGCGCAAGTCATTGCCAGACTTGGACGACGAATTTGCTAAGGATGTTGACGAAGACGTTGACACTCTTGACGAATTGAAGGCCAAGACTAAGAAGAACTTGGAAGAAGCTCGTGAAGAAGCAGCCAAGGATGCCTTCGAAGACGCAGCCGTTGAAGCTGCTGTAAAGAACGCTGAAGTTGTTGGTGGCGACATTCCACAAGAAATGATCGATGAAGACGTTAACCGTCAAATGCAACAATACCTCGGTCAATTGCAACAACAAGGTATCTCACCACAAATGTTCTTCCAAATCTCTGGTCAAACAGAAGATTCATTAAAGAAGCAATTTGCTGAAGGTGCCGACAACCGTGTTAAGACTAACTTGGTATTGGAAGCCATCGTTAAGGCTGAAGATGTACAACCATCAGACGAAGAAGTTGCTGCCGAAGTGAAGGATTTGGCTTCACAGTACAACATCTCTGAAGAACAAGTTAAGCAATCATTGTCAGACGCTTTGTTGAAGCATGACATCGCCATGAAGGCAGCGGTTGATAAGATCGTTTCTTCTGCTAAGGCAAAGTAAACGTGATTAAAAGCCCATTGCGGGCTTTTTTTCTTATAATGAGTTTTAAGTAAAAAACGAAAGGACGGCTTATGGCTGAGCAAAATCAAGGACCAATGATTCACTGTTCCTTCTGTGGGAAGGGCGCCGATGAGGTTAAAAAGTTAGTTGCCGGACCTGATGGCTTGTACATTTGTAATGAATGTACTGACCTGGCTGAGCAGATTATTAAAGAGGACTTAGCTATCGACGCTAAGGAAGAGCAAATTGATTTGCCAACTCCAAAGCAAATTGTTGAATCACTGGGCGACTACGTGATTGGACAAGATGATGCGAAGAAGACTTTGGCAGTGGCTGTCTACAACCACTACAAGCGTGTTAACGAAAACGCCTTGAAGACAACGGATGTGGAGTTGCAAAAGTCAAACATCGCCTTGCTTGGACCAACTGGTTCCGGTAAGACCTACTTGGCTCAGTCATTGGCTAAGATTCTGCAAGTGCCATTCGCGATTGCGGATGCCACGACTTTGACAGAAGCCGGATACGTTGGTGAAGATGTTGAGAACATCTTGTTGAAGTTGCTTCAAGCAGCGGATTTCGATGTTGAATCAGCCCAACGTGGTATCATCTACGTCGATGAAATCGATAAGATTGCCAAGAAGTCTGAAAACGTCTCAATTACCCGTGACGTTTCTGGTGAAGGTGTTCAACAAGCATTGCTTAAGATGCTAGAGGGTACGATTGCTTCCGTTCCACCTCAGGGTGGCCGTAAGCATCCCAACCAGGAATTGATTCAGGTGGATACGACCAATATTCTCTTTATCGTTGGTGGTGCCTTTGCTGGTTTGGATACCATTATCAAGGAACGCCTTGGTAAGCGAGTGATTGGATTTGGTTCTGCTTCTTCTGAAAACGCAGAAGCTTTGTCAAAGGACAACATCCTCCAGAACGTGGAACCAGAAGACCTTTCAAAGTTCGGATTGATTCCTGAATTTATTGGTCGTTTGCCAATTATCACGGTATTGGACGAGTTGACGGTCGAGGATTTGACCCACATCTTGACCCAGCCTAAGAACGCTCTTGTTAAGCAGTACAAAGCTCTCTTGGGCTTGGATGGTGTCGACTTAGAGTTCCAGCCAGCTGCTTTGAAGGCGATGGCTGATTTGGCCATTTCCCGTGGTACTGGTGCCCGTGGCTTGCGTTCCATTATCGAAAAAGTCATGAAGGATATCATGTATGAAATTCCTTCCCGTGACGATGTTGAAAAGGTAGTCATCACCAAGGCTGCTGTTGAATCTGGTAAAGAACCAAAGTTGGTTCTGAAGAAAGAAGAGAAGTAATTATGGATGTTCATAACGTTGAAATGGTCATGTCGGCCGTTTCCCCAAGTCAATATCCAGAGGACGGACGTCCTGAATTCGCCCTTGTTGGTCGTTCAAACGTTGGGAAGTCCTCATTGACGAATACCCTAATCAATCGTAAGAATTTTGCCCGCACTTCTAGTCAACCTGGTAAGACGCAGACTTTGAATTTCTATTCAGTCGAAGACGAACTGTACTTCGTCGATGTTCCTGGTTACGGCTATGCTAAGGTTTCAAAAAAGAAGCGTGAAGAATTCGGCCAAATGATTGAAACTTACATCAGTACTCGTAAGCAATTACGCGGTGTGATTTCACTGGTGGATGCCCGGCATAAGCCAAGTGAAGAAGATGTGATGATGTACCAGTGGTTGGATTACTATAATATTCCAATTCTCTTGGTGGCAACTAAGGCGGACAAGATTGCCCGTGGTAAGTTGAACCAGTCGGAATCAATCATCAAGAAGGCGGTTGGTTTTGATCCCGCTAATTCAGACTTCTGCTTTTTCTCTTCCGTAACTAAGTCCGGTAAGGATACGGTTTGGAACTGGATTGAAGAACGAATGTAAAATTAGAATTGACCGAAAAGACCTCCTTGGTACAATAGAGTACCAAGGAGGTCTTTTTCTATGGCAGAAGATAGCGCAATTTTTGCAGGTGGTTGTTTTTGGTGTATGGTCGAACCCTTTGATTCTTTACCAGGAATTATCAAAGTTCGTTCTGGTTATACCGGTGGCCATGTTGCAAATCCAACGTACGAACAGGTTTGTTCACATACGACTGGGCACACGGAAGCGGTCAAGATTGACTTTGACCCGGATGTGATCACCTACCGTGAACTAGTTGACCTCTACTGGCAGGTGGCTGATCCAACCGATGCCATGGGGCAGTTTGCTGACCGTGGTGATTCTTACCGCCCGGTGATTTTCGTGAACTCGGCTGAGCAGCGGCGGGTGGCCGAAGAATCCAAGAAGGCCTTGGAAGAATCTGGTCGCTTTAAGAAACCAATTGTCACAGCAATTGAAGATGCTAAGCCTTTTTATGAAGCTGAAGAGTACCATCAAGACTTTTATAAGAAAGATCCATTGCGAGAAGCAATGATGATGGTGCCAAGGCAGCAGTACCGGGCCAAGTATTGGAGGGATAAGCGATGACAAAATTTAACCAAGAAGAGTTAAAAAAACGGCTCACTCCTGAACAGTATGAAGTGACCCAAAACGCGGGAACGGAGCGCCCCTTCACTGGTAAGTACGACCAGTGGTGGGAGGACGGCATCTTTGTTGATGTGGTGTCGGGCGAACCCCTTTTCTCATCAACTGATAAGTACGATTCAGGTTGTGGTTGGCCTGCCTTTACTAAGGGGATTGATGAAGCTGATTTAAAGGAAAATACCGATACTTCCTTTGGAATGGTGCGAACCGAAGTGCGGTCAGCGGAAGCTAACTCCCACCTCGGCCATGTTTTTCCTGATGGGCCGGCTGATAAGGGCGGATTACGCTATTGCATTAATTCTGCTTCCTTACGTTTTGTTCCAAAAGCGGACATGGAAAAAGAGGGCTACGGCCGCTACTTGAAATTATTTAAGTAATATTTTTAGAAAAGTCCTTGTGTATCTGCAGGGACTTTTTAATTTGAATTTTTTAATTAGAATATTTACGGCGAATACTATATCTTATATAATATTGTATGAGGAGAGTAGTATGGCAATTAAGATTCCTAATCGAGTTCTGGAAGCGGTGATTCTTTCTGTTTTACAGGAGGAGCCTTTGTACGGGTATGCCCTGACAAAAAAGATTCAAAGTGAAGTGCCAATTTCAGACTCGACAACCTATCCGGTATTACGACGTTTAGAGAAAGCGGGATTGGTCACGACTAGCTCAAAGGTATTTGCGGAACGAGTTCGTAAGTATTATGAATTAACTGATGCAGGACAGTTACACTTAAAAGAAGCCTGTGCGGACTGGTTGGCTTTTGAAGACCAGATTAATTCGTTACTGGGAGAAGGGTAAGAATGACCTATATACAAGAGCTCGAGCAGACCTTAAAAGACCTGCCAGTCAGCGAGCGAGAAAACATAATGAATTCCTATCGGAATTACTTTACGGATGGGAAGTTGTCGGATGAGACGGCCCGTGAAAAGTTGGGTGAACCTTCTGCACTGGCTAAGAAACTTCGTACGGAATTTAATCTAAATGAAGAGCATGCTGAAAGTGATGATGAGAAAAAGCAATCACTATTTCGACGGGATGGCTGGCTTTTTTGGTTAATGGTATTAATTAGCGCGCCGGTTTGGTTCCCATTGTTAATTACTGCCTATGTGTTGATTTTGATATTGCCGTTTATGGCATGGGTTATCGCCATTGCCTTTATTCTGGCTTCTGCTTTCGTTGTCATTGCTGGGGCGGTTGTCTGTCCACAAAACATTTGGGCCGGTTTATTCTATATCGGAATCGGTTTAGCACTTTTGGGCGTTCCAATTATCGCCTCATCATACGCTAGCTGGTTATCACTAAAGGCTAGCGATTGGGCTAAGGCCTTGACCCACACCCTTTACCGGCTGATTCGAAAGGTGGCTAAACGATGAATAAAAAAGTTTTAGTTGGCCTTGTTTTCATTGTTGTCGGTTTAACGCTTTCGGGAGTGGCCGTTTGGCGTGGTGGCTTGCCAGGTGAATTGTATTGGAATAATGGACCAATCTATCTGTCTGATCAAGATGAAAAGGGGACGGCTGATATAACCCCTGACCAGGTGACGACAGGAAAGCAGGATGTGACAGCCCTTGACGTGACAACGAAGGATGCTGATGTTATTTTGAAACGCGGTGAGCATTTTGCCGTATTAACAGACCCTGCTGAAAAGACCAGTGTGACGGTTTCTGCGATTGATGGCACCGTGAAAGTCACGGGGGATGAAAAGAATAACTGGTCCTTTGGGATTAAGAACCATGGTCGCCATCAGATTACCGTGATTATTCCTGAAAAGTTTGATTTGAAGAATGTTTCGTTGTCTAATACGAACGGAGACATTCACTTATCAAAGTTGGAAACTGAAGAAATTCAGATAGGCAATGTTAATGGTGATGTTCTTATCTCAGATAGTAAGGTAAGCAAGTCTGGAAATGTTGAAAATCGAAACGGTGACATCATTGTCAAGAATTCAACGCTCCCTAAGTTAAAGGGCTATAGTCGTTTTGGTGATTTGAATATCACCAATAATTATCAAAACGTAACAGCTGATCAGGCCGTTCTTTCATTTCGAAATTTGAATGGTGATATTTCACTGACATAAAGAACTATCGATGACGAACACTCTCTTATGGGAGTGTTTTTTATTTAATAAAGCGGAAGGACTTTTTCAGTCCTACTAGTAATTTGATATAATAAAAGCAATTCGGCCTTTCGGTCAGTCAATTTCGGTAGGAGAAAATGGTTAAAGCAAATTTAGTAAAAGAAAACCTAGCAGGAAATCGAATTGGTGTGTTCTTCGGGACTTTAGCACCCATGCATATCGGACACCAGGCTGAAATTTATAAGGCGGCGGCGTTAAATGATGGTGTGGTGGTCATTACTTCTGGCTATACGGGAGACCGTGGCGACCAAATCGGTTTACCAGTCGAAAAGCGTTTTCGTTATCTACGTGAGGCCTTTAATGATGAAAAGCGGATAAAGGTTGATTATATTAACGAAGATGACATTCCACAGATGCCCAATGGTTGGCAGGAATGGACGAACCGTTTAGTGGAAACGATTAAGCGCAATATTATGAATCCTGATGCTCACATAACCCTATATACTGGTGAAGCAGACTATAAAGAAATGCTCGAAAAACTTCTACCTGATGATGCGCACTGGTCGGTTTCCCTGATGGACCGGACAATTTTGAAGGTTTCGGCGACTGCCGTCCGTAAGGATCCACTTGGGAACTGGGACTACATTAACCGTGTTTTTCGTCGGCACTTTGCTAAGAAAATCTTGGTTGTGGGGGCGCCGCAAACTGGTAAGTCGACGCTAACGCGACGCCTAGCCCGGACATCGAACTCACCATTTTCAGTTGAATTTTCAAGAACTTACCAAGAAAAGTCGAATGTCTTTGATTCTGAGCTGCTACTAAAGGACTACACGCGAATTATTCAGGGCCAGTACGATGCCAATTCGGCTGAAATTAATTCACCCGCTAACAACGGTTTGACCTTCTTTGATACGGATGCAATGGTGACCATGGCCGAAACACGGGCCTGGTTATCGGCTGAAGATAACCAGAAGTTAAAGGCACTCTTTGATAACACCATCGGGGAAGAAGAGCTGGACCTTATTTTGGTTATTCCACCCGAGGTAGCGGTTGATAATGGAGCGGATGAAGAGTATTCCCGCCTCTTTGACAAGCACCTTTGGCAGATTATTAAAGAGTACGGCTTTGAAGAGAAGGCTGTGGCCTTGAAACACGAGGGACAGGGAATTGACCATGATGGTTATTACGCCCGTTACTTACAAGCTTTACACATTATTGAAGAACGTGTTGGTGTCAACTTGACAAAGGTTTAACACTTGAGGGGGCTACCGGTTGGTAGGCCCTTTTATAGTATTTTAATTTGAATTCTATATAGTATTTTTACCGAAAGGAGTGCCATGGAGCAGTCATACGCAGAGGTTGTGGTTGACGTACCAACCCAGCAGACGAACCGACCTTATACCTATCTGGTCCCAAATGAATTGAATGAGCAAGTCGTCCCAGGCGTTCGCGTTTTGGTTGCTTTTGGGCACCGTTCGGTATTGGGCTATGTTGTTGGTTTAGTAGACAAATTACCAGCTGATTTAAAAGAGGAGCAGGTAAAGGATGTTTTAACTGTACTGGATGACAAGCCAGTGCTCTCAGAAGAGTTACTGACTCTGGCCCATGACCTAGCGGAAACAAACTTTTCTTACTGGGTTTCCTTTTTAGCTTTGATGTTACCCACGGCCTTAAAGGCGGATTATCGAAAGAAGTTAACGGCTTTGGCTGGACTATCCGATGAGGACCGAGTTACCTATTTGGACGGTCAGCAAGAACGTCTTGTGAAGACCAAAGACTTCACGGCCAAGGGCTGGCGGGCGATTCGAGAATTGCAAAAGGCCGGGCAATTGGCGGTTGTCCCTGTGATTGAAAATAAGGGGAAGATTAAAACGATTTTGGCCTACCAAACAAATGCTGATCAGTCAGTTTTGGAAGACATTGAGAAACAGTTAAGTAAGGGGGCTAAGCAGCAACAGCGCCTACTCGACTTTGCTAGGAAACACCCGGGGCAAACTTTTTCGAAGCAAGAATGGTTAACCCAGCTAGATACCTCAGCTGCCTCTTTGAACACGGCTGTTGAAAAGGGGATTTTGAAAAAGGTCCAGGTTGAGGTGAAGCGTCGTCCTGATACTGTTTCTGGTAACCGTGTTGAGCAAGAAAAGGTACTGAATCCAGAACAGCGGGCTGCCTATGACGCCATCACTCTGGCGATTAAAGAAAGGCAGAAGACAACCTTCCTCTTAGAAGGAATTACTGGTTCTGGTAAGACCGAGGTTTATTTACAGGCAGCCCAAGAGGCGATTAACCGAGGTGAGCAGGTGCTTTTCTTAGTGCCGGAAATTGCCTTGACGCCGCAAATGCAAAAGCGAGTGCAGGACCGTTTTGGCGATAAAACCGCCTTGCTACATTCCGGCCTATCTGCTGGTGAGCGCTATGACGAGTGGCGCCGTATCCGTGAGGGAAAGGTACAGGTGGTTGTCGGAGCACGTTCTGCCGTTTTTGCTCCCCTCGATAAGCTGGGCTTGATTATTGTGGATGAGGAGCATGAAGCTTCCTACAGCCAAAGTGAGAATCCCCATTATTCAGCCCGAGACGTCGCCCTTTGGCGTGGCACCTACCACCAGGCACCGGTTGTGCTTGGTTCGGCAACTCCTTCATTGGAGAGTCGGGCCCGTGCCCAAAAAGGCGTTTATCAATTGTTGACTTTGACAGCCCGTGCGAATCCAGCGGCGAGTCTTCCTAAAGTTGACATTGTCGATATGCGACAGGAATTACTGGACCGTGGCGACACCAACTTCTCTCAGAAACTCTTAGATAAGTTGAAGGAGCACCTAGGACGGGGCGAGCAGGCCGTTTTGATGCTAAATCGCCGTGGCTTTTCTTCCTTTGTGATGTGTCGGGATTGCGGCTATGTGCCACGAGATCCAAACTGTAACCTGGCAATGACCCTGCATATGGACACACGTACTCTGAAGTGCCACTATTGTGACTATCAGGAGCCGATTCCTCAAGTCTGTCCGGCCTGTGGTTCCCACCGAATCCGTTATTACGGAACGGGGACTGAAAAAGTCGAGGCGGAGCTCAAAAAATTGCTGCCCGAATACGGTGTCATTCGATTGGACCAGGATACGACCCGGAAGAAGGGGGCAATGGCTAAGGCCTTAGCCGACTTTGGAAAGAAGAAAGCACAGATTTTGTTAGGAACACAGATGGTCGCCAAGGGATTGGATTTTCCTGATGTGACCTTAGTCGGTGTCTTAAACGCCGATACGGGATTGGGCTTGCCGGATTTTCGTGCTTCTGAGAAGACCTTCCAACTTCTAACTCAGGTGGCTGGCCGTGCCGGCCGTGCCGAGCAGCAGGGGGAGGTTGTTATTCAAACCTTTAATCCTGACCACTACGCCTTAAAGTTCGCACAGAATCATGATTATGAGGGCTTTTACCGTCAGGAAATGGCGATTCGTCATGCGGCAGAATTTCCGCCTTACTTCTACACCATTCAGATTCAGTGTTCGGATGTGGATGAATCCAAGGTGGCCTTACAGACGGCCAAAATTGCTGCCTGGCTGCGAAAGCGCCTGCCAGAAGATGTCTTAGTTTTGGGACCATCGCCCCGGTCGATTGCAAAGCTACAGGGCCGTTATTTCTTCCAGATGATTTTGAAGATGAAAAAGCCCCATGAGGCAGACGAACTGTTGCGGGACTTAGTCGACCGTTCTCAAAAGGCCGAGAAGGGCTTCCGCTTGGAAGTTCGGCGGGACCCGGTTTCCTTTATGTGATTGGCCTGGTCTTTTTGGCCCTTAGTAATTTTTGTTATAATGTAAATATTGAGACTTTTTTAGAAAATAGAGTGAGGTAGAAAACATGGCTTTATCAATCGTCTTTATGGGAACCCCACAGTTTGCGGTTCCAACTTTAGAAGCCCTTGCTTCAGATGATCGTTTTGACGTCAAAGCTGTGGTAACGCAGCCTGACCGTCCTTTTGGGCGCAAGCGACAACTAAAGGCTAGCCCAGTTAAGGAAGCTGCTGAAAAATTAGGATTACCGGTTTTGCAGCCGGAGAAGATTTCTGGCTCAGAAGAAATGGCTAAGGTCATTGAAATCGCACCAGATTTCATTGTGACGGCGGCCTTCGGTCAATTCTTGCCAGTGAAGTTATTGGAGGCAGCGAAGTACGGTGCGGTTAACGCCCACGCTTCTTTGCTACCTAAGTACCGTGGTGGGGCACCCGTTCACTACGCCATTATGAATGGTGATCGAGAAACCGGTGTAACCTTGATGTACATGGTGAAGAAGATGGATGCTGGGAATGCTTTGGCGGTTGTTAAAGTCCCAATCACGGAATCCGATAATGTCGGCACCATGTTTGATAAGTTAGGGGCAGCAGCCGTTGGCCTTGTGACTGAGAACTTGGAGAAGATTGCTTCTGGTGAGCTGAAGGGTCAGCCACAGGATGAAGCGGAGGTGACTTTTTCACCTAATATCTCCCGTGAACAGCAGGAATTGCACCTTGATAAGGAAACGGCACAGGAGTTGGACTGGCACATTCGTGGCTTGTATCCAACCCACCCAGCCCATGCCAAGTCAAAGGGCCAGTCAATTAAGTTTGTGAAGGTTAGTCCACTTCCTGAAAAGACGGACGCAAAGCCCGGTGTGATTACTTTTAAGGATAAGAAGCACTTGCACGTGGCGGCTGCTGATGGTAGTCAAATTGCCGTGGAAGAATTGCAACCAGCTGGTAAGGCAGTGATGCCAATTACGGCATTCTTGAACGGGGCAGGACAAAATCTTGCCGTTGGGGATGCTTGGATTGATTTAGGAGAGGCGAATGCCTAAGAAAACGTTACGTTCAAATAACCCCCGTCTATTGGCGGCTGTGACTTTGGCTAAAGTCAAAAACGGGGCTTACTCGAACTTGCAGTTGAATCAAATTATTAAGCAAAATCCCTTGAAGGACTCTGACAAGGGATTGCTGACCAGTCTGGTTTACGGAACAATTCAGTACCGTTTACTCTTGGAATACTGGTTGAATCCCTTCGTTAAGGGAAAGAAGATGGAACCTTGGTTGAAGGAGTTGCTATTGACAGCCCTTTACCAGTGGAAGAAATTGGACCGAATTCCAAAACACGCCATCTTTAACGAAACGATTGAAGTGGCCAAAACTTTGGGGAACGTTGGTGCCGGAAAGTTCGTAACGGCTATCTTACATAGCATGGACCGCCATGGCTTGCCAGATCCAGCTAAGATTAAGGACGAGACCAAGCGTCTGTCCATCACCTATTCAGTACCTGAATGGCTGGTTGCAGAAATCAGCAAGCAGTTGGGTGATAAGAAGGCGGAAAGCATCCTGCAATCTTTGAACCATGCACCGGAACAGTCCGCCCGCGTGAACACGGCCAAGGCTGATAAGGCTGCCGTTAAGGAATCTTTGGAAACTGAAGGATACACGGTTAAGGACGGCAGGCTTGCCGCTGACGCTTTGATTGTCTCTGGTGGGCATGTTGCTTCATCAAAGGCCTATCAGGATGGCCTTTTGACGATTCAAGACGAATCAGCCATGCTACCGGTCGAAGCCTTGCATATTGATGATTCCGTTCAGTCTGTTTTGGATGCTGCCGCAGCACCGGGTGGAAAGACGACTCAAATCGCCCAGTACCTGTCTGACGGGGCTCGGGTAAGGGCTTTGGATATTCATGACCACAAGGTGAAGTTGATTGCCCAAAACGCCGCCCGTATGGGTGTGGCTGACCGTGTTGATGCCATGGCCTTGGATGCACGTAAGGTACCAGATGAACTTCATCAAGAATTCGACCGAATCTTGGTTGATGCTCCTTGTTCTGGTTTGGGTCTGCTACGTCGTAAGCCAGAAATTCGTTACGATAAGACACTGGCGGATGTGGAACATTTGGCTACGTTGCAGCTTGATATTTTAGAAGCTGCTGCATCAAAGCTAAAGAAGAATGGCTACCTGGTTTATTCAACTTGTACCATTTTGAACCAGGAAAACGACGGAGTTGTCGCAGCCTTCTTGGCTAAGCACCCAGACTTTGTTCAGGTAAAGACCGAGACGAAGTTGAATGTGCAGGCTGACCGTGAGACACTGGCCTTGAAATTGTACCCAGATGATTATCAAACTGATGGCTTTTACATCGCCACCTTTCAGAGAAAGGACTAACAGTTATGGCAATTGCCTACCAAAGTGACAAAGGGCCGGTTAGGCCCGACAATCAAGATGCCGTTGGCGCTTTTTATAATCGCGCCGGCGATCCTTTAGTGATGGTTGCGGATGGTGTTGGCTCTCAAAAAGGTTCTAAAAAAGCCGCCCAAATGGTGGTGACGGCTTTGGGACGGGCCTGGGAACAGGTTGCCATAAATGATGAACAAAAGGTTAAGGAATGGTTGATTCACCAAGCGGATTTGGCGAATCAATCGATTCTTTTGGTCGGTCAGCATGACCAAGGAATTAGCCAGATGGCAACAACAATCGTATTGGCCGTTTGTTTACATGGTCAAGTGCTTGTAGCCAACGCCGGTGATTCCCGTGCTTATTTACTGCGAAATGGTGAAGCACGGTTACTGACTTTTGATCACACTTTAAAGAACGAGTTGGAACGGCAATCTGGTGAAGTGGTCGATTCGGCTTTACCAGACGCCGATTCGCTGACCCGTTATTTTGGTGTTAATAAACAAGTTGACCTCGAATGGACGACCGTTACTCCTGAAAAGGGGGATTGGCTCTATTTGACCTCAGATGGTTTTGGTAAAGTCCTATCGATTAAAGAACAGATGGATTTCATTCAACCGGGGGAGCGTCGGCCGGGGAATAACCCAATTTTGGGCTCGGTCTTGGATATATCTGAGCGGCTGTCTGTTTTGACGACGGCGGCCATTGCTCGCAATGTACCGGATAATGTCACGGCGCTGCTTGTCACTGATATGGCTAAGTCGGAACAGCCTTCTGGTCAACGGTTAGCAATGAAGTCAGCTGAAGTGCCAGCTAAGGCAGAAGAAATAATTCTAAAAGATGGATTGAAGGGGAGACTAGACTAATGGAACAAGGCACGTTAATCGATAATCGTTATAAAATCGTGCGCTCCTTAGGTGAGGGCGGTATGGCCAATGTCTACCAAGCCTTTGATACCTATTTGAAGCGTGATGTAACGCTAAAAATGATTCGATTGGATATTAAGAATCAGCCGGAAGCTTTGTCTCGTTTCCAAAAGGAAGCAAAGGCAGCGACAACGCTGGTAAATGACCACATCGTGCAACTTTATGATATGGGTGAAGCCGATGGCTGCCCATACTTAATTATGGAGTATGTGGATGGCACGGATTTGAAGGACTTCATTAAGCAGCATTTCCCAATTCCTTATCAGGAAGTCGTGGATATCATGGAACAGGTTTTAGATGCTGTTTCAGCTGCCCATAAAGCAGGGATTATCCACCGTGATTTGAAGCCTCAGAATATTTTGATTAACAAGCAAGGACAGGTAAAAATTACTGACTTTGGAATTGCGCTAGCTCAAAATAAGTATGGGATGACATCGTCACAGGAACCGGTCATTGGATCAATCCATTACTTGGCGCCAGAAGTGACTCGTGGACAATCAGCCTCTGAAAAGTCTGATATTTATGCATTGGGAGTCATCCTTTACGAGATGTTGACCAACCAGGTACCATACCAGGGGGATTCGGCTGACCGTATTGCTTACCAGCACGCGGAAGTTCCAATGCCTTACGTGCGCGACTTTGACCCACAAATTCCACAACCATTGGAAAACGTGATTCTTCGTGCTACCGCTAAGGATGCCAAGGACCGTTATTTCTCAACGGAAGCGATGGCGGATGATTTGAAGACATCACTTTCAAAGCGTCGCTCTGGTGAGGGCCGTTTTGTTCCTGAAGCTTCGGATGAAACAAAGCTAGTCACACCGGACTGGAATGCTCATCCATTCGTTGAGGATGATCCGATTGAGGATGAACCTGCCGAAGAGCAACCAGAAGATGTGACGGCTCAAATCATCGACTTGGGTAAGAAAGGCTATTCTGTAAAAGATATTTCTGACCGAGTTGATCGAACGCCAAAGTTTGTTCGTGATGTTTTGAAGAAAAATGGTATTAAATATTCTAAGAAGGGGAAGTGGATTTTCCTATTCGTTATTTTCTTGGCCGCAGTGGCGGGGATTTCCTACTTTGCCGCTCAGACTCAATCAAGTACTGTGTCTGTGCCTGATGTTGCCAATCTCTCGGAATCTTCGGCAAAGTCGAAGATTGAGGATGCCGGCCTGACCGTGTCGGGAACAAGTACGACGAGTTCACGTTCTGTTGATAAGGGAAACGTGATTAAGGTGAAACCGGGTGTGGGTACTTCGGTTAAGAAGGGCTCATCGGTAAAGTTGATTATTTCTTCAGGAAGTGACTCTGTCACCCTTTCTGATTACACAGGGCTTTCCTATTCAGATGCAGCCAACCAGTTGACGGATAAGGGAATCACGGTTAAAAAGAAGACGGAAAACTCCACTTCTGTTGCTTCCGGACAGGTCATGGAACAGTCCATTGCTGCCGGAACGCACGTTGACCCATCGGATACGACCATCACTTTGACGGTTTCATCGGGGGCAAAGTCAATTAACTTGCCAAACTTGACTGGCTGGTCACAGTCGGCAGCCATGTCTTGGGCTAACCAGAACCAAGTAGCCTTGTCCTTCCAGATTAAAGATTCTGACAAAGAAGCCGGTACGGTTTTGTCACAAAACCCTGCTGCTGGATCGAAGTTTAGTCTGGACCAAACGTTGACACTAACGGTATCTTCGGGTGCTGCTAGCTCGTCATCCAATAGCTCCTCGTCAAGTTCTAGCTCAAGTGCTAGTTCTTCATCGTCATCGAGCCACTAAACTAGTTTTA
The DNA here is from genome assembly GCF_028764065.1 of Fructobacillus sp. CRL 2054. Lineage (GTDB taxonomy): Bacteria > Bacillota > Bacilli > Lactobacillales > Lactobacillaceae > Fructobacillus. The sequence continues at coordinate 80,737 of NZ_JACOFN010000003.1, read as the reverse complement.
AAAGGGAATTCCAATTGGAATTCCTTTTTTTATTAGAATGAATGCTTGGATTGCCATGTTATAATGTTCCTATGAAAACAGGACGAATTATTCGGTCATTGGCCGGTTACTATGATTTAATGCTTGAAGATGGGACGGTTGAACGGACCCGGGCTCGAGGACAATTTAGAAAAAAAGGACAAAAGCCCTTGGTTGGCGATTGGGCTGACTTTGAATCAGAAAATGGTGAAGGATTGATTTGGGCGCTCCATCCACGTGAGAATAGCTTGGTGCGCCCACCGGTTGCTAATGTTGATTTAGCGATTGTGGTGACCTCCGTTGTGGAACCGGCATTTTCTCAGAATTTACTGGATCGGCAGTTAGTTGCCTTGGAGGCCGAACAGGTCAAACCGGTTCTGTACTTCTCAAAGCTTGATTTGTTATCCGATGATGAACAAGCAGCCTTTCGCAATAAAGTCTCGTTATACCAATCAATCGGTTATCCAGTGATTTTTGCAGGGGATGATTTGAAGGAAACCTTCGGTCCGCTGCTTAAGGACAAGGTGGTCGTGGCCATGGGACAGACGGGGGCTGGTAAATCAACTTTGTTGAACCAGTTAGCCCCAGAGTTGAAGTTAGAGGTCGGTGAGGTTTCGCAGGCCCTTTCACGTGGAAAGCACACGACCCGTCAGGTATCCTTAATTCCGGTTAAGGAATATGAAAGCTTGATTGCTGATACACCGGGATTTTCATCTTACGAAGTCTTTGACTTTCCAGCAGAAGAGCTGGGAAATTACTTCCCTGAAATCCGTGAAGTTGCTGTTAACTGCCGTTTCCGGACCTGCTCCCACTTAAATGAACCCGGTTGTGCGGTGAAAGAGGCGGTCAACCTTGGCAGCATTAGTGCCGAGCGCTATAATAGTTATGAACTCTTTTACCAGATTATTAAGGGTAAAAGGCCGGTTTATCAAAAGAATTCGGCTAAGTGGAAACTGGACCGTTTGAACTGATTTTACAAAAAAGATAGCAAAGAAAGAGGAATGATATGGCAGGAATTATTGCCCCATCAATTTTGAGCGCTGATGTTACAAAGTTGGGTGAAGACGTGACTTTGGTAGAAAAGGCAGGAGCTAAGTACTTGCACATTGACCTAATGGATGGCTCATTTGTGCCTTCAATGGCCTATGGACCAGCATGGGTTAAGCAATTGCGCCCAAAGACAAACTTGTTCTTGGACGTCCACTTGATGGCTGTTCATCCTGAAAACCACGTGCAAGAATTGGCGGATGCCGGTGCTGATTTGATTGGTGTGCACGTTGAAGCAACACCACATATTCACCGCGTTTTGCAAATGATTAAGAAGGCCGGCGTTAAGGCTGAAGTTGTGATCAACCCTGGAACACCAGTTTCTGCAATTGTCCCCGTTCTTTCAATGGTTGACCAGGTTTTGGTTATGACGGTTAACCCTGGATTTGGGGGGCAGGCTTTCTTACCTGAAATGACTGATAAGATTAAGGAATTGATGGTTTACAAGAAGGAACTCGGCTTGGACTTTGATATCGAAGTTGATGGTGGTATCAATAACGAAACGGCAAAGTTGACTGCTGAAGCTGGTGCCAACGTCTTTGTTGCCGGTTCATATGTTTACGATAAAAAGGATCCAGCAGCTAAGGTGCAAACCTTGTTGGACGTCACAAAGTAATGATTAAACAGCCAGTTGGCTGCAAGCGGGCTGATTGTTCAGCTCGCTTTTATTTTGGAGGATGAGGATGCGAATTAACATTTTAGCTGGCGGTCCTAAGGATAATTGGCCTGATAATCTTTTTCAGGAACCTGGTCAATGGATTGGCGCCGATCGTGGTGGCTTCTATTTGATGCAGGAGGGGTTTGAACCCTTACTGTCCGTCGGTGACTTTGATTCCTTGAATTCAGCTGAGAAGAAGGAGTTGGAAAGTTATCAGGCGGACCGGGACTTTCGTGTGTATCCACCTAAAAAAGATTATACGGATACCGAGTTAGCGGTGTCCTATGCTCTGGATCAGGGGGCCGATGAAATTATGTTATACGGCGCAACTGGGGGGCGCTTGGACCATGAATTGTCTAATTTATCAATTCCCCTTCACGAGGATTTTCCTGGTTTACCTGGGCATTTTTGGATTGTTGACTGCCAGAATACGGTTGGCTATTTAGACCCAGAACACGAAGTTGTGAAACGCCTTCCAGGACATCACTACCTTGGGTTTATGCCATTAGGTATAGTTGATAATTTTAAAATCATAGATGCCGAGTATCCTTTGACTCTAAGAGAAACAAGCGGTAGAATGTATTCATCAAATGAATTTGTTAATGAATTGGTACATGTTTCCATTGACAGAGGAATTGTACTGTATACACAGTCAGTTGATAGGGGGTAGCAATGGCAGTTGAAGCACTAACAGATACTAATTTTAAAGAAAAAACTCAGTCGGGCGTTTCGATTGTTGATTTTTGGGCAACTTGGTGTGGCCCATGTCGAATGCAGTCACCTGTACTAGATGCCTTGGCTGATGATGCAGCGTATCATAACATTTCCTTTTATAAGGTTGATGTTGATGAGAATAAGGCTGTACCAGCGGAGTTTGCCATTCGTGCAATCCCAACTTTGGTTGTTTTGAAAGATGGTCAAGAAGTAGAAAAACTAACCGGTTTCCACAATAAGGAACAGTTAAGCGAGATTTTGCATAAATATGCTTAATTTCTTGCTAATTTTGTATGGCTCTGGTAAAATATTTCATGTTGATAAGAAGAGCAAGCACGTCGTGCGGCTCGGATAGGAGGGTCACACATGGCAAAAGATGCAATTAACGGTGCACGCACCCGCTTTGGTAACCAACGTTCACACGCCTTGAACTCAAGTCGTCGTAGCTGGAAGCCAAACTTGCAAAAGGTAACAGTTAAGATTAACGGTTCCGCACCTAAGAAAGTTTACTTGACTGCACGTACTTTGAAGGCCGGTCTTAAGAACGGCTCAATCGAACGTGTATAAAAACCACTCCACTGGGTGGTTTTTTTATTTTGATAAGGCCCCTCAAAAGTCTCAGCCCGAGTTGGGGCTTTTCGCCGAATCATGTTAAAATATAAGTAAGTAATTTGAAAGGAAAGTGGAGCGGGTCTTTTGCTTCACAACAGCAGTGCGATGGCAATTAAAATTCGAACAAAAAACGGTGATGTCACGGTTGAAAACGACGTAATCGCTTCCGTTGTCGGTGGAGCAACCATTGCTAACCCTGGAGTGGTTGGTATGGCGTCTCGTTCCGCTTTGAAAGATGGTGTTAACCAAATCTTGAATCGCGAAAACTATGGCCGTGGGGTTGTGGTTTCACAGCAGGAAAAAGGGTTAACAATCGATGTTTATATCGTTGTTCAACACGGTATGAAGTTGGCTGATATTTCAGCTTCCGTTCAAGCCCGTGTGAAGTACTATCTAAACGCCTACCTAGGCCTACAAGTACCTGAAGTGAACGTCATTGTTCAAGGGATTGAAACCGAGGATTAAGAGAGAATGACTGAAGAAATCACAACCATTACGCCCCTTGAATATGGCAAGATGGTGAATGCTGCTGCAGCGAAGTTGTCTGCCAATGCTGAAAATATTAATAAGTTAAACGTTTTCCCTGTGCCTGATGGCGATACGGGAACGAACATGGCCCTTTCGATGGCATCTGGTGCCGAATACGAACGGGAGTCACAGGATCAAACCGTCGGTCAGTTGTCGAAGGCTACGGCCAAGGGCCTTTTGATGGGCGCCCGTGGAAACTCTGGGGTTATCTTGTCACAGATTTTCCGTGGAATGTCGAATTCAATGGCCGATAAGGCGACTTTGTCAGCCCGTGATATGGCAGATGCCTTGATGGAAGCTGCCAAGGTGGCTTACAAGTCTGTCATGAAGCCAACCGAAGGAACGATTTTAACGGTGATTCGCGAAGCTGCTGCTGAAGCAGATCGTTCTGCTTCCGCTGGCGATGCTTTGCCAGTCATGATGAAGAACGTTCAAGTTGCGGCCCAAAAGGCTTTGGACTCAACTCCTGATTTGTTACCTGTTTTGAAGGAAGTTGGCGTTGTTGATTCTGGTGGACAAGGATTGGTAATGGTATTGTCAGCCTTTACTGATGTTATCCTGGGCACTTTTGATGAGAATAACTTGGAAGCACCCGATAACGCAGAGTTGGACCAGATGGTTTCAAACCTTCACGCTGGTGCACAGGCTGATGAATCATTGAATCCAGATGATATTCAATTCAGTTACTGTACTGAAATTATGGTTGATTTGGGCCAGGGAACAACTTGGACGAAGGACTTTGACTACGATACTTTTTACAACTTTATCGCTGATAAGGGTGACTCACTCTTAGTAATTAACGATGATGACGTTGTGAAGGTGCACGTTCATACTGAAGACCCTGGAACAATCATTCACTGGGGAACTGAATTTGGTTCGCTTCGCAAGGTGAAGGTTGATAACATGCGTAACCAACAGCAAGCTGTTATTGATGAACAGGCTGCTGAAAACAAGGCTAATGCTCAAAAAGCAGAAAAGGCTGAAGCGCCTGAATTAGCCGTCTTCGCAGTTGCTTCTGGTGACGGTATTGCTAAACTCTTCGATTCACTCGGCGTTTACCAAGTGATTACCGGGGGTCAAACAATGAACCCTTCTACGAAGGATTTTGTTGATGCTATTCAACAGTCTGGCGCAAAGAAGGCGATTATCTTGCCAAACAACTCAAACATTTTCCTTGCGGCTGATCAAGCCAAGGAAATGGCAGAGGTGCCAGTGGCTGTTGTCAAGTCTCGTTCAATCCAGCAAGGATTGACAGCGATGATGGCTTATAACCCTGATGCTTCAGTTGAAGATAACGAAGCTGCGATGACGGATGAATTGGGAACGGTTGTTTCTGGTGCTGTTACGCAAGCGGTTCGTGAAACGAGCTTGAAGGGTCATGATATTAAGAAGGGTGACTGGCTTGGAATGAAGGACGGCGAAATTGTCGTTGTTGGTAAAAAGTTGGTTGATACTTCTAAGGCTTTGCTAGAACAAATGTGTGATGATGATTCAGAAATTGTTACGATTATTTCTGGTAAGGGTGCGAAGCCAAAGGAAGAAAAAGCTTTGGAAGAAGCCATTTCTGAGATTGACGAAGACCTTGAAATCGAAGTTCACGATGGTGGACAAGATTTGTATCCATTCTTACTTTCTGTTGAATAAAAGAAAAAGGCAAACCAATATGGTTTGCCTTTTTTTAGTTCTAGATAAATAGTAAATAAAAAAGTTCTGCTGAAAACTAGCAGAACTTTTTTATTAACGAATTGCTGAGATAGCAGCGTAAATAACTGATCCAGCCATCACGATGACCATGAAGATGGACATAAAGAGCGTCCATTTTTGATAGCGCGTCTTCTTTTTCTTTTCAACCTTTGGAAGAGGGCGCTTTTCAAGTTGGCGATTTACTTCTTCTTCCAATGCTTTATCGACTGCTGATGAGGAAGGTGCCTCGGCAACTACCTGCTTCTTTTTCTTCTTTGACATAATCCCGTGTTCTCCTGAATGTTCTAGGGATATCTTAACACAGGAATTTGTAAAATTGAAATTTTGGCTTTTGCTTGGTAAAGTAAACGAGAGGTGAAAATGAATGGCATGGTATTTTTGGACTGGAATATGGGTAGCAGTATTAATGCTGGTGATGCTTTGGCGCTTTTTGTACCGTGCCTTTCCGAAAGTATCATTCGTAGATTTGATTACGCTTCCAACATGGTTAGCCTTTTATGAAATTGAGGGGACGGTTTTTTATCGGTCGGATGTGCTGGCGGCGGTGGTTTTGTACCTATTGCTAGCTGGCGTTTGGGCCTTTTTGGTAATTGGACGTAATAGTACGACAGCTTTACGATTTATCCACATCGCTTGGCGAACTTCGGGATTAGTTGCGACTGTTCTCTGTGTTATCACCATTATTTGGGCTATCGTTGCATAAATTGAATAAAATTAGGGAAAATCCCCCACAGGGCTAAAAGCTTGATATATCAAGCCTTTAGCCCTTTTTTGCTGCCGTTCTTTAAAAAAGTCTTAAAGAAAAGTGGAGGGAAGTGGGGGAATGTGGTAAATTATATGTAAGTAATCCACAGGAAGGGAGGAGTGGGCCATCATGTTCATGGGCGAATCATCACATAACTTAGATCCCAAGGGCCGGCTCACGATTCCTGCTAAGTTTCGAAACCAATTAGGCGAAACTTTTGTGATTGCAAAGTGGATGGAACATTCCTTGCGTGCAATGCCTTTGGACGTCTGGAATCTATTGGAAGAACAGTTAAATAATCTACCAATCGGGAAGAAAGACGCCCGGGCTTTTAAGCGTTTTGTAATGGCTGGATCCATGCAAGCTGAATTCGATAAGCAGGGACGCGTGATTATCCCTGCTAATTTAAAAGAGCACGCTGGATTGGAAAAGGAAGTCGTTGTGACCGGAGTCGGTGATTCCTTTGAAATCTGGTCAGCAGATAACTGGCAGGCTTACACTGCTGAAACTGCTGAAAACTTTGACGAAATTGCCGAAGGATTGGTTGATTTCGACTTTTAATAGGGAATGAGACGAATCGGACACCGTGAGGAGGGGAAAGATGACATTTGAACATATAACCGTTCTCCAAAAAGAGGCCGTTGATTTATTAAACGTGAAACCTGATGGTGTATACGTTGATGCGACCCTTGGTGGCGGTGGACACACTGGTGTTATTTTGTCTCGCTTAACAACTGGTCGTCTTTATTCTTTTGATCAGGACGAAACAGCCATTGCTTATAACAAAGAGCAGTATAAGGACGAGATTGCTGCGGGTAAGTTGGTTTTAATTTTTAACAACTTCCGTACTCTTAAATCATCATTAGCAGACCAAGGTGTTATTGCTGTTGACGGAGTCCTTTACGATTTGGGTGTTTCATCCGTCCAATTCGATCAGGGTGACCGTGGCTTTTCCTATAATAACGATGCGCCGTTGGATATGCGAATGGACCAGCGTCAAGAGTTAACAGCTAAGACAATTGTGAATGATTGGCCATTTAATGACTTGGTGCGTGTCTTAACCCGTTATGGTGAAGACCGCTTCGGTAAAGCGATTGCCCGTAAAATCGAACAGCACCGGGAAGTAGCGCCAATCGAAACGACCTTTGAATTAGTCGAAATTATTAAAGAAGCCATTCCGGCTCCTGCTCGTCGACACGGTGGGCACCCAGCCAAGCGCTCCTTCCAAGCCTTGCGCGTGGCCGTTAACGATGAGTTAGGGGCTCTGGAAGATTCCTTGACGCAGGCTTTGAATCTATTGGACGTGGGTGGTCGAATTTCGGCCATCTCCTTCCAATCACAGGAAGATCGCTTGATTAAGCAGATGTTTAAGGAAAAGTCTCAGGCACCAGAGTTGCCACGAGGACTACCAGTCATTCCGGCAGAAATGCAACCAGATTATAAACTATTAACTCGCAAGGCAATTAAGCCAAGCGAAAAAGAACAAGAAGAAAATCACCGTTCTTCTTCAGCACAGCTGCGAGGAATTGAACGGTTAAAAGTATCGGACGAAAGCTAACCTTTAATTCTAGGTAATGATTTAAAGGTAATTCGTAGTAAAGGAGAGAATTCAATGGCACAAAACGCATACCATTATCAAGATGCGGCAAGAGCGCTACCAAAGCAAACTACCCGTAAAAAAGTTAAGGTTAAAAGACGCTATCAGCCAGCCGTTTGGACAAAGCAAGAACGTTCACTTGTGATTGTTATGGCGGTAACGGTTCTCTTCATGATGTTGGCAACCGTTTGGACGACCGTTTCAATGCAACGTGTTGATGCACGAAACCAGGCTGTTAGCGAAAAGATCGACAAGGTGAAGGAAGAAAACGATTCCTACCGTGGCGATATTCAGGCGAAGACGAACAAGGATAACTTGGAGAAAGTTGCGAAGTCAGCTAACATGGAACAAAGTACTAATAACGTTCGCAACGTCAATCAATAATAATGAAACAAAGTAAAAGACGACAACTCGGTAAAAAAATCACTGGTAATGCCAAAAAATTCGGCCTCCTTTTGGGCCTTTTTGCATTAATTATCATCGTGATTATGGGTGGTCGTCTTTTTCAAATTGCCGGAGTGAAAACGGTCAACAACCATAATTTGACCGCTGCTACTCGCATGACTTTTATGCAAAAGTCGACGGTGCCAGCAACCCGTGGCCAAATTCTTTCTTCGAATGGGTCGGTCCTAGCTGACAATTCCACGGTGTATGATATGTACGCGGTTTTGGATAAAAAGCAAAAGGTGAATGGTAAGGCGGACTACGTCACCGACCCTAAAAAGGCTGCTGAAGAAATTGCACCAATTATTGGAGCAAATCAAAATGATTTGTATAGCTTACTTTCTTCAAATAAACTGCAGGTTGAATTGGGGACGAAAGCCAAGAACCTTTCGGTTGATCAGTATAACCAGATTAAAAAACTGAATTTATCCGGAATCAAGTTTACGGCACAACCTGCCCGTTATTATCCAAATAACCGAATGGCCTCTCACATTATTGGCCTGACGAATTCTGTTTCAAATAGTGTGGGTCAAAAAACACTGAATGGTGTTTTGGGTATTGAAGCTTATAAGAATACCGCCTTACGAGGTAAGGATGGGGTAACAACGACCCTTGGTTCTGATGTTCAGACTTCTAAGAAGAATCAAGTTAAAAACGGTTCAAACGTCACTTTGACGATTAATGAAAAGTTGCAGGCGACACTGGAAAACCGAATGGATGTTTTGTTCTCAGGAACAAAGGCGAAGTCCGCTTCCGCCTTTGTGATGGAAGCCAAGACTGGAAAAATCGTGGCTGCCACACAGCGACCAAACTTTGATCCAAATACGCAGGATGGACTATCAGATGCCTGGGAAAACCTTTTGAACCAAGGAGCTTTTGAACCAGGTTCAACAATGAAGACTATTACTTTGGCTGCTGCTATTCAGGAGAAAAAGTGGCAACCAAATGCTACCTATAAGTCTGGTACCTTGGACATTAACGGGCAGAAGGTTACTGATGCCTTTGGAAATAATGCCGGAATGTTAACTTACCGACAGGCTTTTGAACGTTCCTCAAACGTTGGTTTTGCAAAAATTGAGCAGTCCTTAGGTGCAAAGACCTGGAAGTCTTACATTAACCGCTTCCACTTCTTAAAGAAGACGGGGGTTGAACTGCCAAATGAACAGTCAGGTTCAATGTCATTTGAACAGCCAATCGATCAGGCTAACACTTCATATGGTCAGGCCATTCGAACGACACCGGCTCAAATGTTGCAAGCTTACTCGGCCTTCGCCAACAAGGGGACGATGGTTAAGCCCTACCTGGTTGCAAAAACTACCAATCCAACCACCGGTAAAACCATTTCAACTGGTAAGACAACCAAGGTTGGTCAACCAATTTCAGCTTCAACAGCTAAAGAGGTTTTGTCAAACATGGAAGGCGTTGTTAATGCTGATGATGGTACTGCTAAGCAGTATTCGCTTGCCGATGCAGGTTACCAAGTGGCGGCTAAAACTGGAACCGCCCAGGTGGCAGAAAACGGAAAGTACCTGGATGGCTTAACGAATGCCATTCACTCGGTCATGGCCTTGGTTCCTGGGGATAATCCAAAGTACATTATGTACATTGTTGTTCGCCAGCCACAGGTCTTCCCAGATGCCAATATTCAAATCACTTTGAACAACGTTTTCCGTCCAGTCATGTTGCAGGCCTTAAACGATAATGATGCGACCGTGAAGTCGGCAACTAAGACGGTTGAACTTCCTGACGTTCGGGGTAAGTCTATTGAGGATGCGGAAAAGACTTTGACAGACTTGGGTATGAAGGTTACCACAGTTGGAAGTAAGGGAAAGATTACCGCCCAGACGATTAAGGGTGGACAATCGGCTGTTAAGGGACAGTTAATCTTGCTGTCTGCTTCTGGAACAGTCACCGTACCTGATATGTCCGATTGGACAAAAAATGAAGTTTTGTCATGGGGTAATCTTGCTGGTGTTAAAATAACATTATCGGGATCTGGCTACGTTGAGAAACAGTCTGTAAAGGCTGGCAGTGGCGTATCCAACCATAAGAATATAACTGTAACGTTTAAAGAGAAGGATTAGGGAATGCTTGTATTAGAATTTCTGTTGGGGATGGTGCTAACCGCCATTGCGATGCCAACTGTGATTAAAAAGTTGAAAGCTAGTAAGGAACAGGCTGTTATTCGTGTACTTGGGCCTGACCACCAGCAAAAAGCCGGAACACCATCGTTAGGTGGTGCCGTCTTTGGATTAGTAACAGTGGTGATTGTCTTCTGCTTACCATCGACTTATCAAAATCACCATTCATTAACAACTATCTTGGCTTTGTCAGTTGGTTTTGCTTCATATGGTGTGATTGGAGCCGTGGATGATGTGCTGAAGTTGATTCATCATGCTACGGATGGCTTTGCCTTTAAGCCAAAGTTGGCAGCGCAAACGGTTTCAGCTGTTGTCGTGATGTTTCTACTCTGGGCAATGCACGTGCCTGCCGAATTGAACTTGCCGTTCTTTGGTGTTGTTCATTTGGGATTCTTCTACGTGATTTTTCTTTGGTTCTGGTTAGTTGGTTGGTCAAACGCGACAAACTTGACTGACGGATTGGACGGCCTTTTGACAGGCTTAGCCTTGATTGCCTATGGTGCTTATACGCTAATGGCTGTTCGTGTTGAAAACTGGGCAATGGTTTCCTTTAACTTTGTTTTGATGGGATCCCTTGTTGGTTTCTTGTTGTTTAACAAGCCAAAGGCTAAGATTTTCATGGGTGACTGTGGTTCCTTAGCCATTGGGGCCGGCTTAGCAGTTGAATCCATTCAGCTACACGCGGTTGTTTCCCTCTTAATTATTGGTTTGGTTTTCGTCATCGAAACCCTTTCGGTTATCATTCAGACAATTTCTTACCATTTCTTCAAAGTCCGTGTCTTTCCAATGGCACCTATCCACCATTCCTTTGAAAAGTTTGGTTGGACGGAATGGCAAATTGACGCTGCCTTCTGGACGTTTGGTTTGCTATCCGCAGCCTTTGGATTGTGGTTGTTTCAATAAGATTTAAATGGTGGGTTATCCACCGTACATAAAAAATATAAAAGGGGAGTAGTACTTATGTCAGCCTTAACGTTTAATGGTAAAAAGGTCCTTGTCCTTGGTTGGGCAAAGTCAGGAAGGGCAGCTACAAAGCGCCTGGTCGATTTGGGGGCAACGGTTACTGTTGCTAATCGCGATGCAATTAAAGAAGACGCCGATGTGGTTGCTTTAAAAGAAGCCGGTGTGACTTTTATTGAAAACGATAAGGCGGAAGCGCTTGCTGCTGATAGTGACTACCTTGTTAAAAATCCTGGTATCTTTTATAACCACCCAATCGTGGAAAAGGCTGAATCACTCGGTGTACCAGTTTTGACAGAAGTTGCTGTTGCTTTGTCAACCTTTGAAGGGCGCTTGATTACCGTAACGGGATCAAATGGGAAAACGACAACGACTTCATTGTTGGGCTTGATGTTACAACACGACCCCAAGCAGGGCAAAGTTGTGATTGCTGGTAACATTGGGACACCGGTCTGTGACGTTGTGGGTGATATGGGTAAAGAAGATACCCTTGTTTTGGAACTTTCAACCTTCCAGTTGGTCGGTATACCAGAAATTGCGCCTGATATTTCAGTGATTACCAACGTTTTTGCTAACCACTTAGACTTCCACCATAACCGTGAAAATTACTTGGCGGCTAAGGAACGGGTGGCAATTCATCAAAAGCCGGGCCAAGCCCTCATTTTGAATGGGAATGGAAAAGATACACCAGCCATTGCCCAGTTGACTGCTGGTCGTGTGCTGATGTTTAACCCTGACGACCAGAACGCCTTTGCTCATGAAAATAAGGCGGGTGATTTAGTCTTGGACGGTAAAGAATTAATGCCATTTGCCGATGTTAAATTGGTAGGCCGTCCAAACTTGGAGAACGCGTTAGCCGCAACGGCAGCTGCAACGGTTGCAGGATGCAGCCAGGATGCCATGCGTTCCGTTCTAAAGACCTTTGCCGGTGTTAAACACCGTTTGCAATTCCTCTTTAAGAAAAATGATGTGATTTATTATAATGATTCAAAGGCGACGGATATTGAAGCAACACAAGCTGCGCTATCAGCTTTTCAACAGCCAACCATTTTGTTGGCCGGTGGATTAGACCGTGGGGATGATCTCAACCGTTTGGTTCCAGATTTAAAGCACGTCATTCAAGTGATTGCCTTTGGTCAAACAAAGGATAAGGTTGTGGCGATGGCTAAGGCTGCTGGAATTCCGGTAGAGGTTGTTGAAAACGTTGAGGAAGCGGCACCTGTTGCTGTAAAGATGGCTAAGCCAGGTGAAGTGGTTTTGCTTTCACCAGCTGCTGCTTCTTGGGATCAGTATCCTAATTTTGAAATTCGTGGTGACAAGTACGTTGCTGCACTAGAAAAAGCTTTGGAAAAGAAGGATTAATTCATGAAAGTCATGCTCTCAGGTGGCGGCACAGGCGGTCACATTTATCCAGCACTTGCACTAGCAGAAGTGATTAAGCAGAAGGAACCGGATGCAGAATTTATGTACGTTGGTTCATTCCGCGGTGTTGAAAAAAATATCGTACCAAAGACGGGAATCCCATTTAAACAGTTACATGTTCAGGGATTTTCTCGCTCACTATCAATGACGAACTTTAAGACTGTTTGGCTGTTTTTGAAGGCTGTTTCTCAGGCCAAGAAGATTATTAAAGACTTCCAACCAGACGTTGTTGTTGGAACTGGTGGTTATGTTTCAGGGGCTGTGTTGTATGCCGCCCAACAGTTGCACATTCCAACGGTCATCCATGAACAAAACTCAGTAGCGGGTGTGACAAACAAGTTTTTGGCACGCAAGGCTACTAAAATTGGAATTGCCTTTCCAGATGCGAAGGCCTTTTTCCCAGCTGAGAAGACAGAATTAATTGGAAACCCACGAGCACAAGAAGTGGCCAACATGACGTCTGACTTTTCATGGAAGACCTATGGCCTATCCGATGATAAGAAAACCCTCTTAATCTTTGGTGGGTCACAGGGAGCCCCAGCCATTAACTTGGCAACATTGGAAGCAATCCCAGAGTTTAACAAGCGTAACTACCAAGTTGTTTTGGTAGCTGGACCTAAGCGTATTGATAACTTCATGCGTTTGCTCAAGGAACAGGGGAAGACGCTATCCGATAACATCAAGGTTTTGCCTTATATCGATAACATGCCAGCCGTGATGCAAAAGGCCTCTGTCCTTGTTTCTCGCGCTGGGGCAACGTCGATTGCCGAATTGACGGCTCTGGGGCTACCATCCATTTTGGTTCCTTCACCATTCGTTACGGGTGATCACCAGACTAAGAATGCCAAGTCCTTAGTTGATGCTGGTGCGGCTTTGTCAATTAAAGAACCTGATTTGAATGGCCAGTCCCTTGTAAAGGCTGCGGATGCATTGTTGGAAAACGATGCACAGGCTCAAGCAATGGAAGGGCAATCAAAGAAAGTCGGTATCACAGATGCTGGCGACCGTTTCTACAATTTACTTAAGTCCGTTATTAAGTAGGAGAGAATCGTGCAAGAAGAGCTAGGCAGAATAACAAAGAAAAATATTCTGACCAGTGCCTGGTGGGCCCTGGCTTTTTTTGCTGTATCTGGATTAATTTTGTTAGTTTGGCGACCATGGTTGCCGATTAAAACCGTGTCGGTTGATTCGGGTAATATTCCGACCGAAACAATTGAGAATCAACTAGGTATTAAAGCAGGGTCCTACCGATACGAAGTGGCCTTGCAAGAGGCTTTCTTAGCTCGAAAATTAAAGTCTAAGAATGCGAAGGTTTCGCAAGTCGAAATGCACTTATCAGGGCAAAAGTTGTCAATCGTCGTTTCTGAAAAAATTAACGCTGGTTTTGTTAAATTGAATGGGCACTGGTACCAGTTGGATTCAAATGGTAACCGCCAGTCGGTTAAGGAGCCGGATGGCCGGGGACCCGTTTATTCAAACTTCCAGTCAACCAGTCGAATCAAGGCGGTGGCTAAAGCGGTTGCCTCACTTGATTCAGTTATTCGGCAAGATATCGGTGAAATTCGTTTTGCACCAGATAGCAATAATGATAGTAAGTTAATATTGATTATGAATGATGGGAATACCGTATATGCCAGTCAAAAGACTCTAGCAGAAAAAATGCGTTATTATGCTGGTATTGCACAGTCGATGAGCCAAAATGGTGTTGTTGATTTGCAGGTGGGTTCTTATTCATATAGCTATGGTTCTTAAGCTGAAAAATTTCTAACAAATTCGTCCTAAAACCTACCGGATAGGCGGTCGATATGTTAAGATTATCTTTAGGTTTAGTTTCAAAATTTTAAATTATAAGGGGACAAGTACATGACCCAAAATGGCGTGATAGTTGGTTTAGATATCGGAACAACCATGGTAAAAGTGGTTGTTGCCCAAAATAATGGTGGCCGATTCAACGTCATTGCTACAGGTTCAGCGGCCGGTGCTGGTTTGAAACGAGGCGTAATCGTCGATATCAACCAGACTGCTGAAGCTATTACAAAGGCTGTTTCACAGGCTGCTGCTAAGGCAAACGTTTCAATTGAAGAAGTAGTGGTTGGCTTGCCTGCTAACCAGGTCACAATTCAAAAGATTTCCGGCCTTGTATCAATTGAGAATCAAAACAAGCAGATTACTGGTCAAGACGTCGTTAATGTAACTAACCAGGCATTGAACTCACTTTCATTAGCTGAACAAACACCCGTTGAATTTATTCCATCGCAATTTATCGTGGATGGCTTTGATGGAATCAAAGATCCAACGGATATGATTGGTGTTCGGCTGGAAGTGCAAGGCCTTGTCTACCTGGCACCAAATAAAGTTGTGGACGGTATTAAGACCGCTGTTAAAAAAGCGGGCCTACATTTGGCTGCAATGGATTTGGCACCAATGGCATTGGCGCCATCCTTCCTATCTGATGCCGAACAAAATTTTGGAGCAATCTTAATTGATATTGCTGGTGGTCAGTCAACGGCTTCCGTTATTCATGATCATAAGGTCAAGTACATGACGGTTGATTATGAAGGTGGCGTGAACGTTACCAAAGATATTTCAACAGTCCTTAGCATTTCTGAAAGGGAAGCGGAGGCTGTTAAAGTCAAGTATGGTTCTGCTGATTCAAAGCAGGCTTCAGCTGAACAAATCTTCTACGTTGATGCCGTGGGCTTAACAGAGAAGAAAGCGGTTGATGAAAAGTACTTATCAGAGATTATGGAAGCACGTTTTGACCAAATCTTTGACCGCCTTGACCAACAGTTAGACAGTGTCGGAGCCGATGACCTCCCTGGTGGGTACATCATTACGGGTGGCTCAGCTGCGACACCTGGACTCTTGGCAAAGGCACAGGAACACTTCGGTGAAAACGTACAAATTGCACGTCCCAACCAAATCGGCTTGCGCCATCCAAGTTTCGCCCGTGCCCTCGCGTTCGCTTCCTATGAAGCGTTCCAATCAGACCTTCAAAAAATGATTAAGTCAGTTTTGATGGGTCAACAGGTCTACCAGGCGGTTGCCAAGCCTTATCACCAGGCTGAAACTAGTGAACCAGTAATACAAACTACTGAAGAAGATGAGACTTTTATTGAAGAAGATGCGCCTAAAGAAGGAATCTTTAAGCGGATGAAGAATTCTTTGAGCTCATTATTTGCAGAAACAGACGACGAAGACTAACCATACCAAAGGAGTATTTTCATGGACTTTACAATCGACGAAACGCAGGGAACAGCCGGCGCGGTAATTAAGGTCATCGGTGTTGGTGGCGGAGGTTCAAACGCCATTAACCACATGATTGAAGATGATATCCAAGGTGTGGACTTCATCGTGGCCAATACTGATGTCCAGGCTTTAGACAAGTCTGCTGCAAAGCAAAAGATTCAGATTGGTCCTAAGTTGACCGGTGGATTGGGTGCTGGTTCCAACCCCGAACGCGGAGCAAAGGCTGCCGAAGAATCACAAGAAGAAATCGAAGAAGCATTGAAGGGTGCCGACATGGTTATCATCACCGCCGGAATGGGTGGTGGAACTGGTAACGGTGCTGCCCCAGTCGTTGCTAAGATTGCCAAGGACATGGGCGCCTTGACTGTTGCCGTCGTTACACGACCATTTGCATGGGAAGGACCTAAGCGTTCAAAGTACGCGACTGAAGGGCTCCAAGCTCTTTCAGAACAAGTTGATTCATTGGTCGTTATTACTAACGAACGCTTGAAGGACCAAATCGACTTGAAGTTGCCAATTATCGAAGCCTTTAAGGTTGTTGATGATGTGGTTGCTCAAGGTGTTCGAGGTATTTCTGAATTGATTACCAACCCAGGATTCATCAACTTGGACTTCGCGGATGTGAAGACGGTGATGGAAGATGCCGGACCTGCCTTGATGGGTGTTGGTTCTGCTACTGGTGAATCACGTGCCGTTGATGCAACACGTTCAGCTATTTCATCACCACTTTTGGAAGTGGATATGACGGGTGCTTCAGAAGTGCTCTTGAACGTTACGGGTGGACCAGACCTTTCCGTATACGAAGCACAATCAGCTGCTGATGTCATTAACCAAGAAGCTGGCCGTGACGTGAACGTTGTCTTCGGAACTTCCGTTGACATGGACATGAACGATGCCATCCGTGTGACGGTTATTGCAACCGGTTTGCAAGATGGTAAGAAGCGTCCTGCAACGCACACTAACACTGTTGCAGCACCAAAGGCTGAAAAGCCAGCCGCTGAACAGTCAGCACCAACGAACAACCAAGCCGGATTGTTCTCACGCTCAGCTTCAGACGGAGCTGAAGGTGTTGATGCTAAGAACGACCCATTTGCTGACTGGGACATTACCACAAAGCAACAACAACCAAAGCAAGACGAAAAGCAATTCGATGGCGTTGCCAAGCAAGCTTTTGATCCCGTTGAGCCTGTTAACCAAAATATTGACCTCGACCTCTCTTCAGAAGACGATGACAAACCACCTTTCTTTAAGAAGCGCTAAGGAGGAATGACAGATGGCTTTTGATAAAATTAAAACACTATTCTCTGGTGATGATGATTACTATGAGGAAGAGTATGAAGAAACAGCGCAAGAACAGGAAAAGCCTGCTCCTGCTAAGGTAAATAAGCAGATGGCACCAGTGAAGAAGCAAAACAAGAACACTGTTAACACAGCGGAAACAAGTGATGCTATTGCACGTATCGCTTTGTTTGAACCAAAGGTTTATGCCGATTCCCGTGCCATTGCCTCACAAGTGATTGAAGGTGACGCTGTTATTGTTAACTTCTCTCAACTCGAAGAAGACCCTGCACGTCGAATTTTGGACTACATTGGTGGCGCTGTTTATGCTGTTGATGGTTCCATGGAACGCATTGGTGAGAAGATTTTCTTGTTGACACCATCAACTTATGAAGTTGCCGGTTCAATGAGTGAAAATTTGGACAACCAAACTCGGTATTAATATATGATTTTATCGATGATTTTCATCATCCTTAGTTATGTCATTCAGATTTATTCCTATGCTCTGGTGATATACATTTTAATGTCCTGGTTACCTGGCTTGTACCATACATGGTTTGGTCGAGAATTAGGAAAAATTATTGAACCATACTTAGCTTTATTTTCCTTTATTAAGCCTCTTGGCATTTTGGACTTACGTCCACTTGTTGCCTTCTTTGGTTTGGAAGCCTTAAGTTATGCTTTGGCATACCTTCAGGTGCTGGTGAGTTAAGATGGTTGATAATCAAGCAGTAGCCCAGCACTTCGATTCCGAAGAGCGGGCTTTTGTTTCACAAGCAACCGATTGGTTGCAAACAGTTTCAAATGAATATCGGGTTGTTTTAACACATTTTTTGAATCCAAGAGAACGACATATCTTATCGATCCTTATTGGTGATCGAACGGATATTAAATTTGAATCCTTCGGGATGTTTGATCGTGCTGAAAAAAGGCGGGTAGTGATTGCTCCCGAATTCATCGAGATTGAACAGTCTGATTTTGAAGAATTACTCTTGCAAATTCATTTTCCAAAAAAGTTTTTGGAGTTACGCCATAAGGATTTACTTGGCGCTTTTCTTTCTGCCGGTATCGACCGTTCTGTTTTTGGCGATATTTTGTTAGATAAGGATGCCGGCAT
Organism: Fructobacillus sp. CRL 2054; assembly: GCF_028764065.1. Taxonomy (GTDB): domain Bacteria; phylum Bacillota; class Bacilli; order Lactobacillales; family Lactobacillaceae; genus Fructobacillus. The sequence continues at coordinate 62,503 of NZ_JACOFN010000003.1, read as the reverse complement.
TGCCCAGGTGGCGATTGAAAAAAGACAGCAATCCTTTATCGAACAAGAGATTTTACAAATTGGAAAAGTCAGCACGGACTGGCAGTCTGTTCCCATTGAACAGGCACTTGTAAAAGAAGAGGAAGGGGAGGAAAAGTTTCTACTTGTTCCTTCACTACGTTTGGATGCTGTGATTGCAAGTTGTTTTAACCTCTCTCGAAGCCAAGTCAAAGAATTGATTGAAAGCGGATTCGTTGCAGTGAATTGGTCTAAGACTTTGAAAGCAAATCGAACAATTCACTTACATGATGTGATTTCTGTTCGAAAAAAAGGGCGAATTGCTCTCCAAAGCTTGGCAGGACACAGTAAAAGCGATAAAATAAAAGCAGTTTTTCAAATCATTCACCGTTGAATAGAATGATGCAGAAAGGAAGAACAGATGGCATTAACACCTGATGAAATTTTAAACCATGAATTTACCCGTAAGGGATCTCGTGCGTATGTTGCTCGTGAAGTGGATTCCTTCTTAGACGAAGTGAACAACGACTATCGCTCAATCATTGCGGATTATCAAGAATTGCAAAAGAAGAGCCGCCAGCAACAAGAACGTATTGAACAATTGGATGCACAAAAGGACCAAGTGAACGAATCAATTATGTTCGCTCAGTCTGCAGCCTCACGTCTTCGCTCTGAAACGGAAGAAGAAGTGAAGTCTCAATTGGAAAAGGCTCAACAAGAAGCTAAGGAAATTGTTGATAACGCCCGTCGTAAGGCGGAAGACGAATCAAAGCGCTTGGCTCAACAAAACGTTGATTTGATTGATGAACAAAACCGTTTGCGTGAGCGTGTTCAGTCATTTAAGAATTCATTTGTTGAATTGATTGATGAGCAAAAGGCACTTTTGCAAGAGGATAAGTTGTCTCAGGCTGTTGAAGCTTTGCCTGCTTCTATTATTTCTGACCAAGTGTTAGAAGAACTAGACGGTGAAGAAGAGTTAGAGTTGCCAACTGATTTGGGTGAAATTCCTGACTTTGCTAAGGGCCCAATCGAAAAGCAGGCCGATTCTGAAGTTAGTAATGAAGACGCCGAAGAAGACGATGCGGACGCGAAAGAGTCTGCTGAACCAACGGTTGTTGTTTTCCCAGAATCAGAAGAAAAATAAAGATTGAAGCGTAAGACGCGCTATTGACTAGATATTGAAAGCGAGCCATGTCCGGTGAAAGATGGCCAATCCCTCGAGTCCTTAGTATCACTTGCGTTATTCCAAGGCTGAATCCTAGTAGGCCCTGGCGAAGGACAGCCCGTTAGAGCTGTATGAAGCACCAACTTTTTGGTTGGTGGAAGAATAGGTGGTACCACGTTCGTTCGTCCTGTTTACCCTTTGGGGTAAACAGGACTTTTTTATTACATTCGCTAAAAATTAATAGAGGAGAATCCCATGAAGTACAAAGACACCCTGAACCTCGGAAAGACAGCCTTTCCAATGCGTGGCTCCTTGCCAAAGACTGAACCAGAACGTCAAAAGGTCTGGTTTGAAGAAGACCTTTACGGTCAACGTTTGGCCCAAAACGAAAAGAAGCCTCACTTTAACCTACACGACGGCCCTCCATACGCCAACGGTAACATCCACATTGGTCACGCTTTGAACAAGATTACCAAGGATATCATTGTTCGCTACAAGAATATGTCTGGCTTCTACGCGCCTTATGTTCCTGGATGGGATACGCACGGTTTGCCAATCGAGCAGCAATTGACGAAGGCCGGTCACGACCGTAAGTCAATGCCAAAGTCGCAATGGCGTAACTTGGCCAAGGACTTCGCCTTGGAACAAGTTGAAAAGCAAAAGAAAGACTTCAAGCGTCTTGGGGTCATGGCTGACTGGGACCACCCATACATTACTTTGCAGCCTGAATTCGAAGCAGCACAATTGCGTGTCTTCGGTGCAATGGCTAAGAAGGGCTACATCTTTAAGGGTGCTAAGCCTGTTTACTGGTCATGGTCATCTGAATCAGCCTTGGCTGAAGCCGAAATCGAATACCACGACTTGAAGTCAACGTCACTCTTCTATGCCAACCAAGTGAAGGATGGTAAGGGTGTCTTGGACAACGATACTTACTTGGTTGTTTGGACGACGACACCATTTACGGTTACTGCCTCACGTGGTGTGACAGTCGGACCCGACTTTGACTACGTTGTGGTGAAGCCTGAAGGTTCTGATAAGAAGTACGTGGTTGCCAAGGAATTGCTTGAAACCATCGCGCCAAAGTTTGGTTGGGATAAGTACGAAGTTCTTGAAGAGCACAAGGGTTCAGAACTTGAAAACATCACAGCCTACCACCCATGGGACAAGGATGTTGCCGAAGTTGTCATGGTTGGTGATCACGTTACCTTGGATTCTGGAACTGGTTTGGTCCACACGGCCCCTGGTTTTGGTGAAGACGATTACAACGTTTCAAAGCCTTACGGTTTGGAAGTTGCTGTTACCGTTGACGAAAAGGGAATGATGACCAAGAATGCCGGTCCTGACTTTGAAGGTCGTTTCTACGATGACGTCACTGGAACGGTTATTACGAAGTTGCAAGATGCTGGTCTCTTCTTGGCTAAGGAAACAATCAAGCACTCCTACCCATTTGACTGGCGTACAAAGAAGCCAATCATCTGGCGTGCCGTGCCACAGTGGTTTGCTTCAATTGACAACTTCCGTCAAGACATCTTGGACCAGTTGGATGAAGTAAAGTTCTACCCAGCATGGGGTCAAAAGCGTTTGCACAACATGATTGCCGGACGTGGCGACTGGGTTATCTCCCGTCAGCGTGTTTGGGGTGTGCCATTGCCAATCTTCTATGCTGAAGACGGCGAAGCTATCTTGGATGCTGACATCATCGAACACGTTGCTAAGCTTGTTGAAAAGCATGGCTCAAACATCTGGTTCGAAAAAGACGCCAAGGACTTGCTTCCTGAAGGTTACACGAACGTTCACTCACCAAATGGTATCTTCAAGAAGGAAGAAGACATCATGGATGTTTGGTTCGATTCCGGTTCTTCATGGAACGGTGTGATGCGTCAGCGCCCTAACTTGGACTACCCAGCTGACCTTTACCTGGAAGGTTCTGACCAATACCGTGGATGGTTCAACTCATCCTTGATCACGTCAGTTGCCGTAACGGGTAAGGCACCATACAAGAACTTGCTATCACAAGGATTTACTTTGGATGGTAAGGGAAACAAGATGTCAAAGTCCCTTGGAAATACGATTTCACCTGCTGAAGTCGGTGACCAATTAGGTGTTGAAATCTTGCGTTTGTGGACTATCACAGTTGATACGTCACAGGACATGCCTGTTTCAAACGAAATCTTGAAGCAGGTTGCGGATTCATACCGTAAGATCCGTAACACGATGCGTTTCTTGTTGGCTAACACGTCTGACTTTGACTACGCCAAGGATGCTGTGCCATTCGAAGACCGTCAAGCCCATGACAAGTACGCCACTGTTTTGTTGAATGATCTTGTTAAGGATTTGGAAGACGCTTATGAGAACTACCGTTTCAGCGATGTTTTCTCAAAGTTGATTAACTTCATTAACGTTGATTTGTCAGCCTTCTACTTGGATGTTGCCAAGGACGTTGTCTACGTTGATGCTCCTGATTCAGCAGAACGTCGTTCAATGCAAACGGTCTTCTACGAAACGGTTCAAGCATTGACGAAGTTGATCTTGCCAGTTTTGCCACACACGGCCGAAGAAATCTGGTCATACTTACCAGACGATTCAACAAAGTTTGCCTACTTGCAAGAGATGCCTGAAGTACGTGACTTGCCAGGTGCAGAAGACATCAAGGCTAAGTGGCAGACGGTCTTTGAAATCCGTTCGGCTGCTAACAAGGCCATTGAAGAAGCCCGTTCAGCTAACCTGATTGGTAAGAACGCGGAAGCGGCTTTGACTTTGTACTTGTCAGACGAGCAAATCGCCACGGTGGATGCCTTGGGTGTTAACCTGACACTTGTCATGATGGTTTCACAGCTTGATGTTAAGAAGGCTGATGAAGCTTCATCTGGCGTCAAGGAATTCGATGGTATGAAGATTGAAGTCGAAAAGGCCCGCGGTGGTTTGTCGCCACGTGACCGTCGTTACCACGAAGACTTGGGTGTTGACCCTGCCTTCCCAGAATTGGCTGGATACGAAGCGAAGATTGTACGCGAGTACTATCCTGAAGCTGTTGAAGAAGGATTTGAAAAGTAATTTTCTTTCCGACTTGGCCTAAATAAAATCAAAATTAAAAGCATGTCAAGTAATTTAGCTTGACATGCTTTTTGATATCTGGCATACTATTACTTGTAAAGAAATCGGAGGAAATTATTCATGTCAGTAAAGATTCGTTTGAAGCGCATGGGTGCTAAGAAGCGTCCATTCTACCGTGTTGTTATCGCCGACTCACGTTCACCACGTGATGGTCGTTTTATCGAAATCGTTGGAACTTACAACCCAATCACTGTTCCTGCCCAAGTTAACTTGGACGAAGAAAAGATCATGGGTTGGTTGGCAAATGGTGCACAACCTTCAGACACAGTTCGTAACTTGTTGTCAAAGGCTGGAATCATGGCTAAGTACGCTGAAACTAAGGCAGGCAAGAAGCCAGCCGCTGCAAAGCCAGCAAAGAAGGCTGCAGCTAAGCCAGCTGCTAAGAAGGAAGCTGCTGCTTCATCTTCAAAGCCAACGACTAAGAACACAGTTGCTGAAATCAAGGCATACTTGGACGCAGCAGGTACTAAGTACCCATCATCAGCTAAGAAGGCTGACTTGTTGGACTTGGTTTAATCAAGTGTTAAAAAACTACCTTCGGGTAGTTTTTTTATTTTCTTTGAAAAATGATTTGGCTTGCGGGACATCTTTTAAATAGGAGTGATAGCAAATAATTTGCTATAATAGACGGTATGGAAAGTACAAATTATTTTAAAATTGGAAGCATTGTGAATACTCATGGTATCCGTGGGGAACTAAAGGTAAAGGCCATTACGGACTTTGCTGAAGAACGCTTTGCAAAAGGAGCAACGGTCTACCGCTTGTCAAACAACCAGTACATTGCGGAAACGGTTGAAAAAGCCCGTGTCCACAAGGGAATGTGGTTGATTACCTTTAAGGGGATTACCAACATTAACGAAGTCGAAGCCTATAAGGGCGAAGACCTTTACGTAGCTGAAGCCGACCGTGATGATCTCGATGATGGGGAGTACTACTACTCTGATATCATCGACTGTACCGTTCAGGATGAAGACGGACAGGTAATTGGTGCTGTTAAGGAAATCATGGAAACCGGTGCCAACGACGTTTGGATTGTGAAGCGTCCAAAGGGTGCCGATGCCTTGATTCCGGTTATTGCTGACGTTGTCAAAGACGTGAATATCGATGATAAAGTCATTACGATTGACGTTTTGGAAGGGTTATTAGACTAATGAAAATCGACGTGCTCTCACTTTTTCCAAACATGTTTGCGCCAATGCAAGAGTCCATTATTGGAAAGGCCATTGACCGTGGTTCACTGTCATTTTCCGTAACGGACTTTCGTGACTACACAACCAACAAGCACAATAACGTGGATGATTATCCATTCGGTGGTGGGGCAGGAATGCTTTTGATGGCACAGCCAATGTTTGATGCCATCGAAGCCATCAAGGAAAAGGATGACAAGAAGTCCGCTGGCCACGTTGTTTTGCTTGATCCAGCTGGGAAAAAGTTTGACCACACCGATGCGGAACGCTTGGCTTCCTATGACCATTTGACCTTTGTCTGTGGCCACTACGAAGGCTATGACGAGCGAATCAAGACTTTGGTAGACGAAGAGCTATCACTTGGTGACTACGTGTTGACCGGTGGGGAACTTGGAGCCATGGTCATGATTGATGCCACGGTTCGTTTCTTACCAGATGTTTTGGGTAACCGGGAGTCAGCCACTGGGGATTCTTTCCAAGATGGCTTGTTGGAGTACCCACAGTACACGCGTCCTGCTGACTTTCGCGGGATGAAGGTGCCGGAAGTGCTAACCTCTGGTAACCATCAAAAAATTGCAGAATGGCGTTTGAAGGAGTCGTTGAAAAAGACCTACTTACGTCGCCCAGACTTACTAGAAGGACGTCAGTTCACGAAAGAGGAACGTGACCTTCTGGATGATATTAAAACAGAGTTGGACGAAGGGTAAAAGACGTCCAACAGAGGGGTAGAATGATGGAATTAGAATTTTTAGGGACCGGATCTGGTCAGCCATCAAAATTTCGCAATGTTGCAAGCATTGCCCTCCGTTTGCTAGACGAGCGAAACGCCGTCTGGCTTTTTGACGTTGGTGAAGCAACGCAACACCAAATCTTAAAGACGACGATTCGTCCTCGAAAAATCGAAAAGATTTTTATTTCCCACCTACATGGTGACCACATTTTTGGTTTGCCAGGCTTACTTTCTTCCCGTTCTTTTCAAGGAGCGGATAAGAACGAACCTTTGACCATTTACGGACCAAAGGGTGTCCGTTCCTTTGTGACGGCCGCTCTACGCGTTTCTGAAACACACCTCTCTTATCCAATTAACTACGTGGAACTAGAAGAGGGTGTGATTTTTGAGGATGAAATCTTCAAGGTGATTGCAGAACCTCTACGTCACCGCATTGCGGCCTGGGGCTTCCGTGTTGAAGAAAAGCCACACCCAGGTGAGCTTTTGATTGACAAGGTCAAGGCGGATAAGATTCCTTCTGGTCCTGTTTATGGCCAGTTGAAGGCCGGTGAAACGGTTACCTTGGAAGACGGACGTGTTGTGAACGGTAAAGATTACCTTGGTCCTGCACAGCCGGGCCGTGTGATTACCATTATTTTTGACACGATGCCAGCTGAAGCAGAGTATTCTTTGGCAAAGGACGCTGATGTTTTGGTACACGAGGCAACCTACGGGATGTCAAAGGAAGAAGGAAAAATGGCTCGTGCACACGGCCATTCTACTTCACGGGATGCTACTAATCTTGCCAAGAAGGCTGGCGTTAAGAAGCTCATCTTGACACATATCTCAGCCCGTTACATCGGACCACTCTTACAGAAATTTATCGCAGACGTACATAAGAACTTTGCTAACACCTATGTCGCCCGTGACATGGACATTGTCAATGTCCCATTTGAAAAGGAGCAGCATGACTAGGAAGTGGCAAATACTTGCACAACCAGATAGCGATAAGAGCCGGATCTTACAGGACGGTTTGGGCCTTGGCCCCGTCACTGCCGGTTTTTTAGTTCAAAAGGGAATTGATACGGTGAAGGCGGCAGAGGCCTTCTTGAATCCGTCCTTTGATCAACTGCACGACCCAAACGACTTCTACCAGATGGATGTCGCGGTGGAGCGGATTCAAGAGGCCGTTTTCTCCGGAGAAACGATTTTAGTTTACGGCGATTACGACGTCGATGGTCTCACTTCGACCACCATCATGACAGAGGCTTTGACCTCTTTGGGTGCCGATCTTGTGTCCTATATTCCCAACCGCTTTACTGACGGTTATGGTCCTAATCAAGCAACCTACGAGCGCTTGATTGACGAAACGGGGGCTAGCCTCATTATCACCGTCGATAACGGTGTTTCTGGTAAGGAGCCGATTGCCTGGGCCAAGAGCCAGGGCGTTGATGTGGTCGTGACCGACCACCATGCCTTGCCCGAGGAATTACCGGATGCAGTGGCGGTGATTCATCCTCGTCATCCTGAAGGAAATTATCCATTTAACGATTTGTCTGGTGCTGGTGTGGCTTTCAAAGTCGCTCAGGCCGTTCTTCAAGACGGAATGCCGGCTGAAAGTCTAGCTGACTTGCCAACCGAGTTCTTTGACTTAGTTGCCATGGGCGCCATTGCTGATGTGGTTTCACTAACTGATGAAAACCGGGCTTTTGTGACCTGGGGTCTGAAAGAAATTGAGCAGAATCCCCGGCCAGGTTTGGCAGCACTTTTAAAGTCTGCTAAGCACGCCAAGGATGCGCCGGTTCTATCTGAAACCGTTGGCTTTAAGATTGCGCCCCGTTTGAATGCCATTGGCCGTTTAGGGGATGGTAGCTTGGGGCTTGATTTATTAAGGACGAAGGATGAAGCAAAAGCCAAGGAGTTGGCTAAGCAGGTAGAAGAGATTAACAATCAACGGCGTGAGTTAGCTGACCGGGTCTTTGAAGAAGCCAAGGAACAGGCCCTTTCACCTGAACAGGCGGACCAACCGGTTCTGCTAATTGCCGGTGAAGACTGGCATCAAGGAGTTCTAGGTATTGCGGCTGCGCGTTTAACTGATGTTGTAGCAAAGCCGGTAGTTGTGATGACAAAGGTCGACGGGCTCTACAAGGGGTCCGGTCGTTCATACGGGGATTTTGATTTACACGCTTTCTTAGCTGATTTCCAAGACGACTACGCCTCCTTTGGTGGACATGCCGGTGCTTTGGGAATTGCCATTGATGTCGATAAGCTGGAAAAAGTTCGCGAACGTGTTTTGGCGGCTGGTTCGGGTCTGACTTTTGATGAAGAGCCTTTGGCTGTTAACTTGTTGATGGAGCCTTCGATGGTTACCAAGGACTTCTATGATCAAGCGACTCTCTTGGAACCATTTGGGCAAGATAATGCGCAACCAGTGATTGGCCTAAAGAACGTTTCGTTGACTAATGTTCAAGCATTGGGTGCTGAAAAAAAGCACCTGAAGATCAGCTTTAATGGTGGACGTGGTCCGGTTGAGGCGCTGGTCTTTAATGACCCAGCACTCGTTAAAGAGGCGCAGGGGAAGCGTGAAGCAACCATGGCCGGAACGGTTGGTGTGAACACCTTTGCTGGCCGGACTCGCTTACAATTAATGTTGGCTGATTTGAAATTTTCGAACGAAAAGAAAAGTAGCCAGATGGGGCAGGCCGAAGAAAAAGTCGCGTCCGCAGCTTCAAAAATTGAGAACCATTCACAATCAAAGAGCCAGTTTTCTTCAACAAAGGCGGACTTTGCAAGGATTTATAAATATCTTTATGTTCATCAAGAAGAGAATGTGGTCGATGGTTTAAGTCAAGTATTAACTGATTTGACGATTCAAGAAATTGAATTTAAATTAATAATTCAGGTCTTTTTAGACCTTGGTTTTGTTAAAATGGAAACAGGACGTATTCGTTGCTTAAAGCAAACCGAAAAACGAGCACTTACTGATTCAATAACATATCAACGCTATTTTGCCGGTTAAACCGGTGTGAGGAATAATATGACTAAGATTGATTTACATGACTACGTTGCTTCCGTAAAGGACTATCCAGAAGAAGGTGTTATCTTCCGTGACATCTCACCATTGATGGGAAACGGTGAAGCTTATAAGGAATCGATTGACCAAATTGTTGATTTTGCCAAGGATTTGAACGTTGATTTGATTGCCGGACCAGAATCACGTGGATTTATTGTTGGTTCACCATTGGCCTATGCGATGGGAATCGGCTTCGTGCCAGCCCGTAAGATGGGAAAGTTGCCACGTAAGGCCGTTTCTGCATCATACACTTTGGAATACGGTGGTGTGAATGAATTGGAGATTCACGAAGATGCCATTAAGCCTGGTCAACGCGTGTTGATTGTTGACGATTTGTTGGCAACTGGTGGAACCATTAATGCAACCCGTAAGATTGTTGAAGAGCTTGGCGGCGTTGTTGCTGGTGTGGCCTTCATTATCGAATTGAAAGACTTGCATGGCCGTGACAAGATTATGCAAGCGGGTCAAGTACCATTCTTGGCTTTGATGGAATACTAAAAAAGAGAGTAGTAAGAGGGAGAAGAGAGACAAATGCTATGGTGGGCGTTGTTCATTATCATTATTGTCAACGGCCTGTTGGCCTTGATTACTGTCTTTCGTGAACCGCGGGATATCGCAGCAACCTGGGCCTGGATTCTGGTGTTGATTTTTATCCCCGTTATCGGATTTCTGATTTACTCTTTCGCTGGTCGAAAGCTGCCCCAAAGGCAGCTTTTTGCGTATCAAGATCAGGATATTTCAGAAATTGAGAAATTGATTCGAAAGCGGATGACAGATGGACCGGGACCATCTGTTGCTGATAAAGTCGCAATGCTCCCTCGCTCTGCCCAGTCCCTAGTGACACTCTTTCAGCGGATTAACAGAACCCCTCTGGCGACCAATAACCAAGTTCGTTTGTTGACCTCTGGTCAGGACTTCTTTGACCGGTTGAAGCGGTCGTTACGCGAGGCGAAGACAAGCATTAACATCGAATTCTACACTTTTTATTCCGATGATTTAGGACATGAAATATTAGACATTCTTGTTGAACGGGCTAAAGCGGGGGTAGAAGTACATGTCTTGTACGATTCCCTTGGTTCGGCCGGTACGACTTTACGTTTTTTTGCTCCATTACGCGCTGCGGGTGGTCATGCCGCTCCCTTCTTGAAACGTCGTTTTAACATTGTGAACTTCCAGTTGAACTTCCGCGATCACCGTAAGATTGTTGTGATTGATGGTCAAGTTGGCTACATTGGAGGATTTAACATTGGTGACCAGTATTTAGGTCGTAAGAAGAAGTTTGGCCATTGGCGGGATACGCATTTGAAAATAGTTGGTTCTGGGGTTTACTATCTTCAAGCACACTTCCTGCTCGATTGGAATGCTTCTGTTTTGACAAAGCCAATGCATGTTTCCGATGAGCACTACTTCCCTGAATTACCAGAGCATAAAATTGGTGATACCGATTTACAGATTGTTACTTCAGGACCTGATTCGGATGATGAACAAATCAAGATGGGCTATATTCGTTTAATTCAGTTGGCTAAAAAGCGCTGTTGGATTCAAACACCTTACCTAATTCCGGACGATTCGACGATTGATGCCTTACGAATTGCCGCTAATTCTGGGGTAGATGTTCGTATCATGATTCCTTGCATGCCAGATCACATGTTTGTTTATCGAGCTACGCAGTATTTCGCTTCTCAGCTAGTCAAAGATGGTATTAAAGTCTATTGCTATAACAACGGGTTCTTGCATGCGAAGACGATGGTAGTGGATGACCAACTTTCATCAGTTGGTTCCGCTAACTTTGATTTCCGTTCCTTTAAATTAAACTTTGAGGCGAATGCTTTTCTATACGATAAGGAAATTGCTCAGCAATTAGCCGCTCAGTATGAAAAGGATATTGAATGTTCAACGGAGCAAACCGTTGAGAGCTTTGCTGAACAAGGCCGTTGGTTGCGCTTTAAACAGGTATTCTCGCGTTTACTGGCACCAATTTTATAAAAGAAAAAGAGCCGAAGGGCTCTTTTTTATTTGGCAAGGTAGATTTTATCATCGAAGGCGTCGAAGGCTTGGTAGTGAGCGTTTAAGCTTTCTGGCAGTGAAAGCTTGGCATTATCCCAGAAACGCTTCGAATTGGTTGAGGGTCCCTTTTCGCCAATGACAATGAGGTCGAAGGGAAGACCGGATGATCGTAATTCCTTTAAAATCTCCCAATCAAAGGTTTGACCATTGGGTGACCAGGCAAGTAAAAAAACGGGGAGTGTTCTTGCTTGCCCGGATTGAACTGTATGGATGGCTTCTTTCACTGCTTCTAAGGCGTCTTGTTTCTTAACTGTTGTCCAGGGTTCGGCTTCTTCCACATCTTGTCCGACCCAATCGAGTTTATCAATTGGGCTTGCTTGCAGACCCAGTGACTGTATTCCAGATGAAATAGCTGCATTACCAGCGGCAAGTTCAATTAGGGAACGACCGCCTAGCCAAGTGGCCAGGTCATGTAGGAAGTACTTATTTAGAAGGAACCAGATACCATATTGGTTGATAATGGTTTCTCGGACTTCCGACATGGCTTCATCTAGTGGGAGAAGGCTAGGGTCGCGGAGCAATTGCTTTTCACTGTATAGCAATGGAGGAAGAGCATGTGCGGGGATTTCTTTCTTCGCTAGGGCATGCAAGCTGTTTTCGACTGCTTGAATTTGATTGAGCTGTTTTGTCCGCCCCGCATAGCGTACCTTTAATTCAGACAGCCGTTTGTCATCTAACATTTTTAATCTCCCTGATATTGATTCATAATCTACCTCTGGTAAAGTAGAAAGAAAGGTTATTTCTAGGAGTTAGTATACCATGGCGACATTTCACTTAACGGATTCAACTTGGGACGAAGGACTCGGACGACTCCTGCCAGCAGGCTATCAGGAGCAGGCAGCGGCCTTTTTGAATCGGGTCTATAACGAAGATACACCCACTTATCCAGCGCGTCAGCGCGTTTTTTATGCCTACCAGGAAACGCCCTTAGAAAAGACGAAAGTCATTATCTTAGGCCAGGATCCCTATCACCAACCTGGACAGGCACAAGGTCTTTCTTTTTCCGTTCCAGACGGTATGAAAACGCCACCTTCTCTTCGTAATATTCTAAAAGAGCTTGATGATGACCTTGGCGCGGTTCGTTTGCACCAGGACTTAACGCCTTGGGCCAAACAGGGGGTTCTGCTTTTAAACGCCGTGTTAACTGTTAAGGATTCGCAGGCTAACGCCCACCAGGGGCAAATTTGGGAAAGCCTGACAGATGCTACCATTCAATTGGCATCTGATGATTCCAGCCCGAAGGTTTTTATTCTCTGGGGAAGTTTTGCACAGAAGAAGGCGAAACTGATTGATTCGAGTCGACACTGCATTATTCAATCGGCTCATCCTAGCCCATTGTCGGCCTATCGTGGCTTTTTCGGTTCAAAGCCATTCAGTCGGGCCAATGACTTTTTAAAAAAGTCTTCACTTTCGCCAATTAACTGGTTAGAGTGACTTCTTTTTAAAGGGACTTTGCTATAATTTAATTAAGTAATTACTTTTTTGAGGAGAGCCATCATGTCACTATTTGATGAACTAAAAGAAAAGATTCAAGACGAGCAGATTCGCCTCGTTTTTCCTGAAGGGGAAGATGTTCGTATCCAAGGTGCTGCCACGCGCTTAGCAGATGAAGGACTCGTTCAACCAATTCTATTGGGTGATACAGATGCCATTCAAGAAACGGCAGAGACGGCTGGCTTTGATTTAAGTAAAGTTCAAGTGGTTGATCCAGCCAAGCAGTCTGCTGCTGACCAATCCGCTATGGTAGAAGCCTTGGTTGAACGCCGAAATGGTAAGACCGATGCAAGTACGGCCAAAAAGTGGCTAACTGACGTCAACTACTTTGGAACGATGATGGTTCAAATGGGCCAAGCCGACGGTATGGTTTCTGGTGCCGTACATCCAACTGGTGACACGGTTCGACCAGCTTTGCAGTTGATTAAGACTGAACCTGGTTCACGACGAATTTCAGGGGCTTTCTTCTTGCAAAAGGGCGATCAGCGCTATGTCTTTGCTGATTGTGCCATTAACATTGAACTCGATGCGCCAACGATGGCCCAAGTTGCGATTCAATCAGCGCAAACCGCTAAGGCCTTTGGTGTAGACCCAAAGATTGCCATGCTTTCCTTTTCAACGAAGGGATCGGCTAAGGGGGAAATGGTTGACAAGGTTGTTGAAGCAACCAAGCTAGCCAAGGAAATGGCGCCTGAATTGGCTGATAAGATTGATGGCGAGCTGCAGTTTGATGCCGCTTTTGTTCCTTCAGTAGCGGAAGCGAAAGCCCCCAATTCAACTGTGGCTGGACAGGCCAATATCTTTGTTTTCCCAAGTTTGGAAGCTGGAAACATCGGTTACAAGATTGCCCAACGCCTTGGTGGTTTTGAAGCAATGGGACCAATTTTGCAGGGATTGGCTAAGCCTGTTTCTGATTTGTCACGTGGTTGTTCAGAAGAGGATGTTTATAAGGTTGCTATTATTACGGCAATCCAATTCCAGAACCAAAAGTAATGGATCAGTTGACGGTAGAAGACTTTGGAGGACCAAATGAATTTCTTTTTGAACAAAGGATTAGGACATGGAAATTCAGGGGTTGAGCACGCCCAATTCTACCGTAAGCAAGCTTTTGAGGATTTAAATCAGCCAGTTAAGCTAGTTTATTCGGACTTACTTCCTAAGCTGCACGAACACATGCGCGAATGGCATTTGGCGGAAAAGAACGTCATTAATCTTTACGATTATTTGATGGCAGATGATCCGGAACGGTATCTTGAAGAGGGGTTAACCGAGGCAGAGCAGGAACCCTATGACCAAACGGTTTTGTCGGACTTTAGCAAAACCAACCGGGTGATCATTGAACAGGCAACATCCGGTTACGTCATTCGACGAATGAAAGAAAAAGTCTTCAACGATAAGAAGCAGCTTTACATTGTTTCTGATGCGCAAGTGGTGCTTTCTGCTGGAAAGCGCCGTTTATCATGGGGTTACCGCCTGGTGGATGAAACACGGGAGATGACGGCAATTTCTCTGGAAAATTTTCAGGGAAAAAACTATTATTTTCAAAACTTTTACCAGCTTTTAACCTTTTTCATGGAGGCATTACAAGAGCATTTTGGCCCATCTCGTTACTTCTTTGACCGGGGGTTAGACTATGACGAGTACCTTGTGGCTAATCGTAAGGAACACCAGCAGGATCAATTGATTGCCGTTGTTCATGCCAACCACCGTTTGGCAAACATTGGGAAACGGCTGGTTTTTAATCAGTTTTACCAGTATTTGGCAAATCACTTATCCGCCTATGACGCGGTGGTGGTGGCGACCCGTCATCAGCAAGTTGCCTTGCAATCTGATTTGGATTTGCTCGGCTATGGTAATGATGAAAAGGCGAAGGTTCATGCTATTCCAGTTGGCTTTGTGAAGCAGGTTCGGGCCGAATCCTCAACGGTATCTGATTCTGAAAAAACATTGCGTTTGGTTACTGCTTCTCGTTTACACCAGGAAAAGCATATTGATCAAATTATTTTAGCCGTTGCTGCGCTGAGGCGGGCAGGGGTTCTAGCAGATTTGACGATTTATGGTTCAGGCCAGGAACAGAAGGCTTTGGAGCAACTCATAAAAGAGCAGGGGCTGCAGAAGTACGTCCACCTCGCAGGACTTTCACAGAACCTCTCAAGTGATTTAGGGGAGTTTGACCTATATGTTTCGGCTTCCTATTCGGAGGGTTTTGGTTTAACCTATTTGGAAGCGTTGAGCCAGCGATTGCCAATCATTTCCTATGCCAATGAATATGGTGCCCAGGAATTGGTTTCAGACGGTTATAATGGCTATCTGGCGCCTTTTTCAATTGATGATAATCAAATCCCTGAAAACGTGGACGCTTTGGTTTCAGCGATCATTAAGGCCGAGGGCCAGTTAGAAGAGCTCAGCCAGGGTGCTGGTTTGACAGCCCAAGGTTATTTGAAAGAAGCTGTAACAAAGGCTTGGCAAAAGTTATTGGAGGACCTTCATGAAAATTGAGTTGATCGAATCACTTGATAAGCGTGCGGAACCTTCAGTTGCCTGGCAAATTGAACAGGTTCGAAGGGGACAGGCCGACTGCTTGTTTTTGCTGAATCCCCATGAGGATGCTAAGTCCATTTGTGAATCGTTAGGATTAAAGGATAGTCAGGTTTTTGATATGGCTAGCCGGGAGTCTTTGGAATCTGTGCCTGGTGGTTCCGGTCGTTTTCTCTTTGATATAAAGGTGCCCAATCAGGGGCAGATTAATTTGGACGAAGAAGGGGCTGTGAACTTCTCCTCAGCCGGGCAGCGAATAGCAAATGTCGTTTTATTCTCAAACAGCCATTACCTTGTACAGGCGATTGCTTGGCTTGACCAAGACGGCCATGTGAGTCGCAAGGATGTCTACAGACGGAATGGGCAGCTATTTGCGCAGCAGTATTTTAACCGTGGTGAGCTGTTAGAATCTGATTTCTATTTTGGACATGATATCGCAGTTTTATCGGACTTTTATTTCCTTGGCCGCCGAAATTTCTCCCGTGTTTTTGGAATTAGCTATCCAAGCTACGAAGCAGCTCAGCAAGATTACTTTGCTAAGATTGAAGGCGAGAGTGAAGTTGAGATAACCAAAATCGGTTCTTTGGGGACGATTGCGAAAAAGGCCGTTCTGGCCTTACCCCAGGGGCTATTTGATGAAAACGAAGCCGTGGATGCTGAAGTTCAAATGATATTGGAAAATCCAAGTTATCCGATTGATGAAGTAAGGGTTTCAGCTGAAGATTATCAAAAGGCTGAGCGACTTGGACTCCCCCTATACAAATTGAAAGTAGTCAATTTTTAAGCCCGAGCGGGCGTACATAGTAGTGAAAGAGGAATCGTTGTGTCATTTGCTGTAATTCCCAGTTGGCCAAATAATTTTCAGATTGGTCAAGAAGACAAACAATTAAACGCATTAATCCAGCAGGTTCAATCGCAGACAGAGCCTTTTTTAGTTTTACCAACTTACTTACCAAAGTGGCAGTCGATGCGCCGGCAGTTGGGCTTAGTTGATGTACCCTATTGGTCGGCCTTTGATGCTTTACAGAAAGTCAGTGTAAAAGAAAAACGACCATTGCAGTTGGAAGATTTAACTTGGCCAAAAGACGCGCAATTTGTTCGCATGTTTGATCGAATTATTGTCCTTTCAGGTACAACAATTTATGGAACGGTCTTTTTTACCTATCCTAAAGCTGATCAAATCGATCGAATTGATTTGCTGAAAAAAGGGAAGCTCAGTCAGCAGCTAACAGTTGATGACCGTGGCTTTATTTCTAGAGTGTTGAACTATAAGGACGGTCAGTTAACGAAGGCCTCCTATCTTTCACAGTCTGGAGCTGTTGTTGCCGAGCAAGATTGTTTAACTGGGCAAGTGCAAGCTATTTTGCCTGATGGGCGTAAAGTTTCTTACTCTCAGATGATTGATTTAGTTCAGGAGTTAACGGTGGCTTATCTAAAGGCACACCACCAGGGGGAAGCCTTGGTTGCCAATTCAGAATTGAACTATCGGATTGCTCAGCAAGTTAGTTTTAACCGCTTGTTTTTGTGGGCCGGTCAGGAAGACGCTGCTGATTTGCAGGATAGTTGGCGGTCTGTGTCGACTGACGTACAAATTTTGCAGAGTCAGGTCAGTTCCGTTAGCGGGGATGACGCTGATTCGGGTGTGCTAATAGCACCATACCCGGTTCATCCCAAAGAGTTGGTTCAGCGGAAAAACCAAACGGTTTTGTACATTAAAGTCGGTGATTTAGATTCTTCAAAACAAGCGACTTTAATGGACCAAGCGGTGAAACTGTTTAATCAGGATGAAAATCGGACCGTGATTTTTGAAGGGGCGACTGTCCCAGCGACTTTTCCGGCTCGATTAGAACAGGCGCTTAGTGAACAATTAGTAGACCTTCATTTAGACGAACAGCTCTTAACGGAAGCCAAGGCGCATTTTGTTTTCTTAGGGGAACAATCAGTCAAAAGTCGTTTGCAATACTTAGCAACCAGTTCACTCTATGTTGATTTGTCAAAGCAACCTGATTTAGAAGTGCTAGCGACGACCGTTGCGTTGGGCCTTCCAACTTTTACAGCGGTTAAGACCGCCTATTCACTGCTTGATGGATTTGATTCGGTTGAACCCGAGGAGTTGTCCGACAAGGTAACGAACTTATTGACTGCTGAAGGCTGGCAACAGGCGCAAGAACAACTGATTCAGCAACAAGCGGGATTGGCCATTGCCGCCTTAAACCAGCAGTGGCAGGAACGATTAAAAAAATAAAGCATTCTATTTTTGTTTTAAGGAGTAGCTATGGCACAAACTATGTCAATTTTACAAATCGGGGGGACTGATTGGACCAATCAGGTGGCTGACTATCCACTGGATTGGACCTACTGCCAAAACATTGATCTCCCGGTTTTACTGGCTCGGCAAAAAAGCCCAAGTGACCTCACTTTTAACTATGTTCTATTAACGGATTCCATCTTGGATTCGGGTGTTTTAGCGCGGCAAATTCAAGAGTGGCCTGCTTATCGTGTCCTTTATCTAGGGGAGTTACAAGACTTCGCACCAGCTGTCCAAGCGGCCTTAATTAAGCGTCGGGCTTTTTCCTTGATTGAACAGACGGCCGAATCAGTCGCTGAAAAGATTCTAAGAGATTTCTACCTAGGGCAAGCTGGTTTTGCGACCCGTTTTTCAGAAAATCAATTCCTACCGGAAAATAACTATGCTTGGCACTGGCGTCGCGCAGGGCGTTTTGAAACAACGGTCACGGGGGACTTTGGAGAAAACTTCCAGCAGATAGGGACTTTGAAGACATTCCCAGGCGACTTTCAACCTAGTCAGGAGAACCTGCTTTACGCAGACTATTCAACGACTGGTAATGTTGAGTTGGCCCTGTCCTTTGTGTTCTTTCAAAATGGTGGACTCCAGCAACTGAAGCTCTTCCAAAACCCGGATGCGAAGAATTTACCAATGGTTCGTGCACCAAAAGATTATCAAAATTATCAAATTATGGTGCTGGCGAAGGGGAATGGTAGTTTAACGTTGCGTAATTTACACCAGCGTAAATCCCGTCACGGTGTGGGCTATTTTATTCCAGGCGGTGAACGACTGCTGACCGCAGATGGGCAGGAAATTCATTCTTACTTCAATCCAGGATGCCGAAAGGGCCCCCTTGTCGTTGCCTTTGCAGGTACCCGCCTGCACGTTGAAGGCTTTGAAATGATGGGACCCTTAAATGAACTGGGCTACCCATATTTGCTCTTTACGGATACAAGAGCCCAGGGTGGCGCCTTTATGGTTGGTAGTGAAGAATTTGAGCAATTAGTGATGGCTCGTATTGCCGAAGCAGAGTTACAGTTAGGGCAGGAAACTGAAAATACGATTTTTACTGGTTACTCAATGGGTTCTTACCCAGCCATGTACTACGCGGGTAAAAGGAACGGTCGCTACTTAGCCATTGCCAAGCCCATTATTAACCTTGGTACTTTCACTGCAAAAGGAAACTTTGCCCACCAGGGAATTAACCATGATTGGCCAATTGATATTCGACAAGTATTGACGGGCCGTTTGGATGAGCGTGATACTGGTCGATTGAATCAAAAATTGTGGTCAGCGCTTGATCAGTTAAACTGGGCCAAGACAAAGATCGATCTCTACACGATGCAGCAGGACGAATACGATGGGGAATCGCTGCCCCAATTCTTGGATTACTTAGAAGAAAAGCAAGCTAAGGTACACCATGTGGAGGTGCCTGGCCGTCATGAAGATAAGATTGCGGTTATGATTGACTTTCTTCAGAAGTCGATTGACCAGCAAGCGCAACAGCAAATGGGAGGGCTCAGATAAATGCAAACACAAATTTACTGGCAGCCCCAGACCATGCTTCATGAATTGCAGGGGGCGGTGATTGACTTTGTTAAAGAAGACGAAGTGCACTATCAAAACCACTTTTTGCCTTCAGGACGAATCATTGCTTCCTGGACTGATTCGGACAACTATTTTCAAAATAAAGCGATTGGTGAATTACCTCAGTTAGAAGTTGGAAAAAAATACAGGGTCAAGCGTTTTATCGACAATTCGGATAAAATGCATGCCTATTTATCCTGGCGCTTCTATGATGAAAAGGGTCAATTGATTGACCAACATTATCAAAATGGGGATGAGGATACTTTTGTTGTTCCTGCTAACTATGCTAGTTACCGTTTAGATCTCTTATCTGCCGGTGTTGGCTCCTTTGTTTTTCATGAAATTCAGTTAGCCCCAGCGGTGGATGGTGTTTTGATTGATGGTGACCATGCCTTGACGGACCACTTATCAGCCTACTTAGAAGTTCCTGAAAAGGTTGTTTCAAAAACACTGCGCGTCGTTCTTTCAGAACCTGCTTTCCGGACCATGGATTATCCAATTAAGGATATTCAATCATCGCCACAGGCTGTCTTATTTATGGCTACGGATTTAATGCACTGCCAATCTTATTACGATGAGAAGGCCTTAGACTTTATTAGCCAGTCTAAGCGGGCGGTTAAGGCGAAAAATATCGAATTCGTTGGTTACGGACCGATTTCATCTTTGACCGCCTTACTATATCGACAGGCAGTAAAGGGTTCAACTGCTGTGATTCCAACAAAGGAAGAATTGGAACTCCCTGCTGGTTACAACCGTCGTTCACCTGGACTGGCAACTTTCCTTCAATCACTGCCTGCAAAAATTGAAGAAGAACGTCGTTCAGAAGATGGCCTTCTGACTCAACCATCCTTACTAGCCAATGATGCGCCAGTGCAAGCCTTGGCGGCAAAGGGTGAACTGCTGGCTTCGTTGACGTATTTGGATTGGCCTCTTGATAAAAAAGCCGAGAAGAAACGTAAAGCAGAAGAACACGCTGCCCACGTGCAAGCGGAGAAAGCTGAAAAGCTCCGTGCCAAGCAGGATAAAAAGCAGATGGCAGGCCAATCAACTAAGGAATTGGGATCAGCTAACATTCGTGCTGTTCAAGAGAAAAAGGCAGCTGAAGAAGACGAAAAGCCTGTTACAACGAAGAAGTCCCTGTTTAGACGAGGTCATGGATTCCGTAAGCATCAATTAGAGCGTGCTGAAGAAATGAAAGAAAAGCCAACGTCTAGTCAACTTTTACAGGACTTTTTTACCAAAAATCGCTCATAAAAAAAGACACCCATTGGGGTGTCTCTTTTTTTTGTATTTAGAAATAAGCTTCCATAAACAGGTTGATTGCCAGTCCAATGGCTGCCAAGGAAATTAAGATTTTCAGAATCTTTTCGGGGATGATTTTAACGATGTGCGGTCCAATCCAACCACCGATAAAGAGACCGATTCCCATTGGGATAACGAGCGCCCAGTAAATGTGCGAAGAGAAGATATAGATCACTGTTGCAATCAGGTTTGCGGCACCCAATGAAAGGTTCTTTAGCGCGTTGTATGATGCGAAAGGCATGGTGGTTGTGGCTGAAAGGATGGCCAAAAGCAGGACACCACCAGCAGCTCCGAAGTAACCACAGTACATACCAACTAGTAAAATGCCAATTGAGACAACGACTTTGTAAACTGGGTGATGGTCTTCGTTTTCAATTGAATCATCACGGGTTAAGTTCGTTTCAGCGTTCTTAGACTTGTTAACCTGTGACATTAGGAGTAAACCAGCCAATAGAACGAAAAATGGTACGGCTTTTTCAAAAGTCGTTGCGGGTGCTGCCATTAGCAACCAGGCACCAAGAATTGATCCACCAAGGGTCAGTGGCAGAATTCGGAAAAGTTCTTTTTTGTGTCGGCCGAGATCCTTACGGGAGGAAACGGTCGCACCCAGTCCAGTCATGACAAGGGCCGCCGTGTTGGTCACGTTAGCAAAAAGTGGTGGGATACCAACAGCTAGTAGGGCGGGGTAGGAAACAAGTGAAGCCAATCCGGCAGTTGTGGAAACAATACCAGCTAGTATTCCCATTGGAAGTAGGAAGAGAAAGTGCTGCCAATAGTCAGCCATCGATAAATACCTCGTTCATTCTTTGAATTTATTAATTAACGCTTGAAAAAGTTTTAAATAACATATTTAAGTATAGTCTTGATTAAAATGTGCTGCAAGAAAGTTCATCAACCCTTAATGAAAGGTTAAATATTGAAACAAAAAAAGCACTCACGGGGTGAGTGCTTTTTCTAATTTAGTGCCGATGACAGGAATCGAACCTGCACGGAGATAACTCCATACCGACCTGAACGGTACGCGTCTGCCAGTTCCGCCACATCGGCAATAAAACAATCATTATTATATCTTTTGTAGGAGAGCCTGACAAGTAAAAGCGTGGAATTTACATGCTTTATGAAAATTCATCTTATTATACATATTGCTCCCTCTAGTGTCTGTGCAGGGGATGTTTAGCCCGATATAATTAATTTAACAAATAAAGGAGAGATGTTATGTATCATTCAGAAAACCAATTCTCGAATTCTTCCACCTTTTCTCTTGGAAAAGAATTTTATACTAAGCGGTATGAAAAAACGATATTTATATCATTCTTACTCGTTACTTTATCTGTGTTAACCTTTGCTGCCTTTTTTGATCGTGATGTGACCAACCTGGTGATGAACCGGTCGTCGATTGTCGGGGATTTCTTTCAAAAATACGGGACGAAGGGACCGAACATTGTTTTGTTTTCTTGCTTCGAAATAGTAGCCTGGACGATTTACTGTTCTCAGAGGGCTCGCTTGGAAAGATTGTTGCTGACGACACTTTTCCTAATATTAGCCATGCACCAAGTCTTATTGGGGGTAAATGGTTATTTTGCCTACACCTTAGCGAGGTTGCTCAACGGAAATATTAAAACGGTAGCAGACGTTGACCTTCAGCAGTGGGTGTTGGCCCTTATCTTCACCGTAGTTATGTCTTATTTGTTTTACCGTTATGTTGATTTACAAGACGAAAATGAACAAAATTACCTTTTAAAAGCAGCCGTGTTCGGCATTGCATTAGTCTTTATCGTTTCGGTTATTATTGGTGATTTGAAGTTGCACTGGGGGCGTTACCGTCCATTCCAAATGGATCAGGCGATGAGCCAGTTTACGCCATGGTATCAACCGAATGGTTCCAATGGACATTTCTCATTTCCGTCGGGTCATACGACCTCGGGTTGGTTGCTCGTCTATCTGACCTTCCTTTTGCCAAGAAAGTACCATAACATGCAAAAATATGTATTGATTGGGACTGTCTTGTTGGCCATCACCATTGCCCTTAGTCGAGTGCGTTATGGGGCACACTGGTTGTCTGATGTGACCGCTGCTTCTTTGATTGTTGGGACGATGATTTTTGTTACTTCAAGAGTATTAAAGGCACATTTAGTTGAGGATGCAATTGAATAGAGTCATTTATCGATTTATTTCTTAAGGTCGGCCCCTGTGGCCGACTTTTTATTAGAATAAATATCAATTGAATTACTAGTAATCAACCAACAACTTTGATACAATAAGTAAGATTTTTAAATTTTAAGGAGAAGACACAATGTCAGGACATAGTAAATGGCATAACATTCAAGGTCGTAAAAACGCCCAAGATGCTAAGCGTGGAAAGATTTTCCAAAAGCTTGCGCACGACTTATATGTTGCAGCAAAGGCTGGCGGTGCTGATCCCGAAATGAACGCCTCACTTCGTTTGGTAGTTGATAAGGCGAAGGCCGCCAACATGCCAAAGGACAACATTCAACGTGCCTTGGATAAGGCATCCGGTGCTGGTGGTGCAAAGTTCGAAGAAGTTACTTACGAAGGTTATGGTACTGCCGGTGTTGCCGTGTTGGTTGAAGCATCAACTGATAACATCAACCGTACTGTTTCATCAGTTCGTAACTCATTCAAGCACTTTGGTGGTTCACTCGGAACTTCAGGTTCAGTGGCCTTCCAATTCGACCGTAAGGGTTACTTGGTGATTGACCGCGAAGAAAACCCAGAAGCCGACGAAGATGCAGTTTTGGAAGTTGCTCTTGAAGCTGGTGCAGATGATGTACAAACTTCAGACGAAGCTTTCGAAATTTACACGGCACCATCTGATTTCCAAGCAGTTGAAGCTGCTTTGACTGAAGCTGGTTACACATTGGCTGAATCAGAAGTAACGATGATTGCTCAAAACCCAATGTCAATTTCTGATGAAGACCGTGAAAAGCTTGATAAGCTTGTCGATGAATTAGAAGACAACGAAGATGTTTTGGCCGTTTATACAACTGCTGAAGACTAATCTTCAAATAAAAAAGACCGCCGAAAGGCGGTTTTTTTATTGAACTTCTTTTAGAACGTTATCAACCAAATCGGTTAAACGTTCTTTATCTTTAGGAGATGGATAAAGGTTGATACGTACTAATTCACCAGCACGCTTTGCACCAGTTTTTTGAATTTGCTTATCGAACTTGTCCAAGGCCATGCAGTAATACTCTTCGTAGAAGGTATCCCCTGAGCCGGCAATACCATATGACAGATTTGGCAAATCGACATCGGCCAGATCGTCAAAGTAGTCGAGCCCTTCTTCGGGAAGGGAACCCTCGTCGTAAGTGTAGGGAACCAAGAAGGCCACATCGTAGTCTTCTAGTTCTTCAGGTTCCGTTTGAGAAATTTCGCTTTTGGTAACTTGAAGCCCTTTATCCGTTAAGATTTCGACCAGGTTATCTGCTACTGCTTCGTTGTTACCAGTGATTGTGGCAAAAACGACCTGTGCTTTTAATCCGTCTGTAGACATATTGCCTCCTGTGAAAGCTTTATTTAGATACTATTATACAAGAAATGCCAGGGGACTTCTGAGACTTTTTTAATCACAGACTGGTATTTTAAATTAGCCTGCTTTATAATAGTCAAAAATACTTGGAGGAGAGAACGATGGCATTATCAAAAGAACAAGTGGCTGCATTGCAAAATGTTTACGACCACGGAATTTTGGATCATGATGACAAGGCGCGCCAAGCACTTGCCCAAGTTTTAGAGGATAACAAGTAATTCCTTGTAACTTTTTAAAAAGTGTGTAATAATTAGTTCAATAAATTGCTGATGAGGATAACTTGTCTTGCTTAACTAGAAAAGAGAGCCAACGGTTGGTGTGAGTTGGTCTAGTGGTGAGATTAAGACTACCTCGGAATGGTGAAGGAGTATTTTTGAAACTTCACCCGGGTGACACCGTTAAACGTTTCTTGAGTCTGAGTTATCTCAGAGAAATGGGTGGTACCACGGTCTAACGTCCCTTTTGCTTAGTTTTAAGCAAAAGGGGCGTTTTTCTTTTTATCAATCATTATTCAAGATAAAAACGGTTAATCATCAGCAAGGATAGAAAAGAAAGAAGGCAGTACAAATGGCAGAAATTACCTTAACATTCCCAGATGGGGCCAAGAAGTCCTTTGATGAAGGGGTTAAGCCAATTGAAGTTGCAGAATCAATTGCGAAGTCTTTGGCTAAGAAGTCCGTTTCAGCAAAGCTGAACGGGGCTTACGTTGGCATGAATGACCCAATGAACGAATCGGGCGACTTTGCATTGATTACAAAGTCAGACGAAGAAGGTTTGAAGATTCTTCGTCACTCAACCGCCCACTTGTTGGCACAGGCTCTTCGTCGCATGCCAAAGTTTGCGGATATGCACTTTGGTGTTGGACCAGCCATCGAAAACGGCTTCTACTATGACACTGACAACGGTGCTGGTAAGCAAGTTTCTGTCGATGACTTCCCAGAAATCGAAGCAATGATGAAGAAGATTGTGAAGGAAGACCTTCCAATCTTGTCACACCAGATTTCACGTGAAGAAGCCCTTGAGACTTTTAAAAACGATCCTTACAAGGTTGAATTGATTAACGATTTGCCTGCTGATGAAAAGATTACGGTTGCTGTTCAAGGTGAACACGTCGAATTGGACCGTGGTGGATTGGTTCCATCAACCGGTTGGATGAAGCACTTCAAGTTGGTTTCCGTTGCCGGTTCATACTGGCGTGGTGATTCTGACAAGGCCGTTATGCAACGTATCTACGGAACGGCCTTCTGGAACGCCGATGACTTGGAAGCGGATTTGCAACGTCGTGCCGAAGCTAAGGAACGAGACCACCGTAACATCGGTCGTGACTTGGACCTCTTCTTTACTAGCCAAAAGGTTGGTTCAGGATTGCCAGTTTGGTTGCCAAATGGTGCAACTATCCGTCGTCAAGTTGAACGTTACATCGTGGACAAGGAATTGGCCAACGATTACTTGCACGTTTACACACCAGTGTTGTCAAACTTGAACCTTTATAAGACTTCAGGTCACTGGGACCACTACCGTGAAGACATGTTCCCACCAATGGACATGGGTGATGGCGAATTCCTTGAATTGCGTCCAATGAACTGCCCTTCACACATTGCCGTTTACCAACACAAGCCACGTTCATACCGTGACTTGCCAATGCGTGTTGCTGAACTTGGAATGATGCACCGTTACGAAAAGTCAGGAGCCTTGACAGGTTTGTCACGTGTTCGTGAAATGACTTTGAATGATGGCCACACATTCGTTGCACAAGAACAACTAGAAGAAGAATTCAAGTCAATCTTGGCCATGATGATGGAAGTTTACGAAGACTTCAACATCACGGACTACCGCTTCCGTTTGTCATACCGTGACCCAGAAAATACGGAAAAGTACTTTGATGACGACGAGATGTGGGAAAAGTCACAGGCACAGTTGAAGCGTGCCATGGACGACATGGGCTTGGATTACTTCGAAGCACCAGGTGAAGCCGCATTCTACGGTCCTAAGTTGGATGTTCAAACAAAGACTGCCCTTGGTGGGGAAGAGACTTTGTCAACTATCCAGTTGGACTTCTTGTTGCCAGAACGCTTTAACTTAACTTATGTTGGTGAAGATGGTCAAGATAACCACCGTCCTGTTATGCTCCACCGTGGAATCGTTGGAACGATGGAACGCTTCACGGCTTACTTGATTGAAATGTACAAGGGTGCCTTCCCAACATGGTTAGCGCCACTTCAAGTACAAATCATTCCTGTTAACGCGGAAGCACACGGTGCCTACGCAAAGCAAATCCAAAAGGATTTGGCTGCTGCTGGACTCCGTGCAAATGTCGATAACCGTTCTGCAAAGATGGGTTATCTTATCCGTGATGCACAAACTAAGAAGGTGCCATACACGCTTGTTCTGGGAGATAAGGAACAAGAAGATGGTACTGTAACGGTTCGTCGCTACGGCCATCAGGAAACAGAAGCAATGGCTGCTGCGGACTTCAAGGCACTTGTTTTGAAGGATGTTGCCCGTTACTCACGTCCTGACGAAGAGAAATAATTAGTAAAGCAAAGGACACCTGCTAATGGGTGTCCTTTGTCGGAAATACGAGAGAGAAAAATTATTATGTCAAAAGAAAATGAACCAAGCTTGCAAAAGGGCTTGCAAAACCGCCACGTGCAGTTGATTGCCATTGGTGGAACGATTGGAACTGGACTCTTCATGGGTGCCGGAAACTCAATCCACTTTGCAGGTCCCGCCATCTTGCTTGTTTACGCAATTATCGGTGCCATGATGTTTGTTATGATGCGCGCCATGGGGGAAATGCTTTATCAAGATCCCTCACAACCAACTTTTATTTCATACATGACCAAGTACTTGGGTAACCGTGTCGGGTTCTTTGCTCGCTGGTCCTACTGGTTAACGACCATCTTCTTCGGAATGGCTGAATTAACGGCCATTGGGAAGTATGTTCAGTTCTGGTTCCCATCAATGCCTGAGTGGTTGATTCAAATCATCTTCTTGGTTGTATTGGCCGGTGTGAACTTGATTGCTGTTGCCGTCTTTGGGGAAATGGAATTCTGGTTCTCAATGATTAAGGTGACTGCTATCTTAGCTTTGATTGTGACTGGAATCATGATGGCCTTTGGGCATTTCAAGACGCCAGTTGGTTACGTTGAATTCTCAAACGTTTGGCACAATTTCAACTTGTTCCCAAATGGTATTGGTAACTTCGTGAACGCCTTCCAGATGGTTATGTTTGCCTTTGTTGGTATGGAATTCATTGGAATGACGGTTGCCGAAACGGAAAATCCTCGAAAGATTTTGCCAAAGGCAATTAACCAAATTCCTTTCCGTGTCTTGTTCTTCTACTTGGGTGCCTTGTTTGTCATTATGACTATCTACCCATGGAAGCAAATCCCTGCCCACCAATCACCATTCGTTATGGTCTTTGAATTGGTTGGCTTGAAGGGTGCCGCTGCTATCATTAACTTCGTTGTTTTGACAGCCGCCGCCTCATCATTTAACTCAATTTTGTTCTCCGCAGGTCGTAACTTCTACTCACTTGCTAACGAATCACACGCTAAGTTCTTGAAGCCATTTGCTAAGTTGTCAAAGTCTGGCTTGCCATCAAAGGCCTTGCTCTTCTCAGCCTTGGTTTCAATTGGTTCACCAATCTTCTCATCAATTCCTGCAATCAACGATGCCTTTGTCTTCGTGACGTCTGCAGCTACTGATCTTTTCTTGATGATTTACATCATGATTTTGTGGGCATACTGGGAGTACCGTAAGTCATCTGATTACATGCCAGATGGTTTCTTGATGAAGGCACCACGTGTCTTTGTTCCAATGGCTGTTATCTTCTTCGTATTTGTTTACGTTACGTTGTTCTTCAACGATTCATCCGTTGTACCTGCCATTGGTGCCACTGTTTGGTTGGTTGTCTTCGGAATTATTTCTTATTTCCAGCCAAAGGAAGCCCCTTCACTTAAGTAATTTTTCTTTGATTTAATGTGAGTAGGGTATAAATAGTAGTTATAAATCTAGAATGGAGACTTTTAATGTCTTTTTTGATCAACTTTATCTTGCATATTGATGACCATATTGCGAACTTAGTTCAGAATTTTGGTGCTTGGACCTACTTAATTTTATTTGCGGTTATCCTGATTGAAACGGGGGCAATTATTTTGCCTTTCCTACCTGGGGACTCCTTGCTTTTTGCCGCAGGTGCCATTTCGATGACCCCCGCTGGTCAGTCAGCCGGGTTAAACCACTGGGTATTCATGATTGTCTTCTTCGTAGCTGCCGTTACTGGTGATACGTTGAACTACACGATTGCTCGCAAGGGTGGGCGTGCCTTACTTGATAAGAAGCCCTTTTCGACTTTTATTAAGCCTAAGAATATTGAAGAAGCGGAAGTCTTCTTCCAAAAGCATGGTGGTGTTGCGGTGATTATGGGACGTTATATTCCAATCATCCGAACTTTCATGCCGTTCGTGGCTGGGTTATCAGCGTTTTCATTCCGTCGTTTTATTGAATTTACTTTGATTGCGGCTTTCTCGTGGTCATTCTTGATGACGGGAGCAGGTGCCCTCTTTGGAAATATTCCATTCGTGGCTAACCACTTCTCAGCAATTATTCTTGGTATCGTCTTTGTGACCTTGTTGCCATCAATCATTGCTCTGATTAAGTCAATTATGGCTAAGAAAAAGAAATAAGCATTTAAAAGAAGCGCTAGGCCTGTTGTCTTAGCGCTTTTTTCGCTTTTTGTAGCGAGCTTCGTTATAATAGAAACAATGTTTTAGCAAGGACTATTGAAGGCGATGTAATCGTTTTAGTTCTTGAAATACTCGGCAGAAGATGAAGAGGAACATTCTGATGAACTTGATTTTGGCAACTGATGCTTACAAGTTAACCCACCACTTGCAATATCCACAAAACATTAACAAGCTTTATTCATACGGGGAAGCCCGTGTTGGTGGAAAGTACCCAACGGTTTCATGGTTTGGAATGTCAATGATTTTACACGACTACTTTCAGACAAAGATTACGACCGAAATGATTGATGAGGCTGAAAAAGTCTCAGAAGAAACTTTTGGAACAAAGGAATACTTTAACCGTTCCGTTTGGGAAAAGGTTCGTGACCTTGGCTATTTCCCAGTGAAGGTTAAGGCCTTGCCTGAAGGATTGGAGGTACCAACTGGTACAGCACTCTTTACCATCGAATCAACGGAAGAATGGTTTGCCACGTCATTGAATGCCCTAGAAGTCATGCTCATGCACGTTTGGTATCCTACAACCATTGCCACCAACTCTTTGTACATTAAGAAGCGCTTGTTACCACTGGTTGAAAAGACTGGCACCGTTGAGATGCTGCCATTGATGGTCAATGACTTTGGATTGCGCGGTGCAACATCACTTGAATCTGGTGAGCGTGGAGGAGCAGCCCATCTCTTGCATTTCCGCGGTTCTGATAATCTGGCTGCCTCAAACTACTTTGCTAAGGTTTATGGTAAAGAGGGACGGGCCTTGTCCATCTGGGCGACGGAGCACTCCGTGGCCACTTCCTATGGATCAGGACAGGGTGAGTTCGATTACTTGAACGCCCAGCTGGATCGTACCCCAGACGATGCGCCTCTTTCAATTGTGATTGATTCCTACGATACTTTTAACTTTGTTCGCCACGTTGTGGGTTCCGAACAGATGGTGGAACGAATCAAGAATCGTGAAGGCCGGGTTGTTCTCCGTCCTGATTCCGGTGATCCAATCACCATGGACCTGGCGGTTTTGGATATTTTGGCCGAAATCTTTGGAACGGATGTGAATGATAAGGGCTACAAGGTCTTGAAGCATAACGTTGGTTTGATTCAAGGAGATGGTATGAAGGCCAACACCATCATTAAGTTGTACGAAGCCTTGATTGAACGAGGATGGTCAACGGATAACCTCGTTGTTGGTTCTGGTGGTGGACTCCTTCAGGAAGGCTTCACCCGTGATACGGAACGCTTTGCCATTAAGGCGGCCTATGCGCACACGATTGAAGGAGAAGACCTGGATATCAAGAAGCAGCCTAAGACAGACCCAACGAAGGCTTCAAAGGCTGGTTTGTTGAAAGTCATTGTTGATAGCAGTGGACAGTTACAGACTGTACCACAGCATAAAGAGGGGAAAGACCTCTTGCAGACCGTTTATGAAAATGGTGTGATTACGCCGGTATCAGCCGATGATATTTTGAAGCGAGCGGCAGAACCATTAAAAGAAAAGAATAGCCTTGGTCGTGAAAACGGTTAAGTTGTTGAAAGGTTAACTAGGATACTTAGTTAACCTTTTTTGTTGAAAATATTCCCTATCTAGTATTTTCTGTGGTACAGTGGAATTAAAGAAAAGAGGCCTTATGTATCGACTAACCGTGCAATCAATTCTTGATGAACTTGTCTTACCTAAGGCCCTTATTTGCTCAAAAACAGCTTTCGTTTACTAACGAAGGCTGTTTTTTATTTATTTTAGGAGGTACTTTATGCTGTCTTCAGCAAAAGCTAATTTGATTGGACCTGACTTTTTAACGCGTTTAAATTTGCAGAATCCACACGATTTAAAGCCAGTTTCCGGTGGCGATGTGAACTTGGCCTATTCCTTGTACTCTGGTAATGACCGGTACTTTTTGAAGGTTCAACCTAATCACGATAAGCACTTCTTTGATTCAGAAGTGGCATCTTTAAAGGCTCTAGGCAAGCATGTGACGGTGCCAAAAGTAATTAAGCAAGGGGAGTGCCAGGGCTTTGCTTACCTACTTTTGTCATGGGTCCCATCTGGCCCTGCTAACCAGGGCGACCTCGGTCGAGCATTGGCCGTCTTGCACCAAACAACATCGAGTCAATTTGGCTTCGATTTATCAAACGAATATGACTTTGTGCCAAAGGACAACACTTGGAATGATTCATGGGGTCAATTCTTTGTTCATCAGCGTTTAGAGCCAT
Organism: Fructobacillus sp. CRL 2054; assembly: GCF_028764065.1. Classification (GTDB taxonomy): domain Bacteria; phylum Bacillota; class Bacilli; order Lactobacillales; family Lactobacillaceae; genus Fructobacillus. The sequence continues at coordinate 31,483 of NZ_JACOFN010000003.1, read as the reverse complement.
TAATGGAACAGGCCATTAAGAAGGGCTTTTGGTTGACGCAACGTGGTGATCACTTTGACAACTTGAAGAAAGCCATTTTGAATGATGAACACGTCAAGAATGTGAAGCCTTCGCTCTTGCACGGTGACCTTTGGGCTGGTAACTTCATGTTCGATGAACAGGGTCAACCCGTCTTTATTGATCCGAACGCCTTTTACGGTGACCGTGAGTACGATATTGCCATTACCAAAGTCTTCCCAGGATTTAACAAGAAATTCTACGAAGGCTATGAAAATGCCTATCCACTCGATGAGGGTTATGAGGACCGTTTCAAGTGGTATGAGTTTTACTACATCTTGATGCACTTTGTTCGCTTTGGTGATATTTACGCACCACGTTTGAACCGATTGCTCTTGCAGTTCTAATTTAATTGGGAAATCAAAAAGCTGACAGTAACCAAAGAAATTGATTTTGGTTGACAGCTTTTTTTCTTATCGCTATACTCTTAACATTAGCGTTAGGAGAGTTAATTATGAAATCAAAGCAGAAAAATCAACTTTTTGTGGCGACAACGATGTTTGTGGCCATTATTCTTCTACAATCAGTTGTGCCATTCCTTGGTTACGTACCTTTGGGAGCCGTTGTGGTAGGCGCTTCAGCCGTTATTTTACCAGCAACTGCTGCGCTTGCTGGAATTACGCTGGGACCAAAATCCGGCTTTGTCGTTGCCTTTTTCTGGGCAGGTTACTCATGGATTAAGGCCATGCTGCATCCAGGAACCTTTGGGGCCTTGCTATTCTCGAACCCCTTCGTTGCCTTTATCCCTCGCTTACTAGTCGGTGTTGTTATTGGTTACATTGCTAAGCGTTGCTTTGTTGATCAAGAAAAGCCGGTTTGGTTCCTTTTTTCAATGGGGAGCTTGGCAGCTTTTATTAACACTTCAATGGTTATTTTATTGACTTGGGTATCTCTAACTGTGATGCCATACAACGGGTACGGTATTCCAAAGGAAAACTTGTTCTTTTGGTTAATTGGCATTTTGGCCTTTAACTTTATTTTTGAAGTAGTGATTAACGGTATCTTAGTGGCGGCAATCGGTCGTATTCTTTTGAAACGACTACCTAAATTTAACTAAAGAAAAAGTCAGCCTGCTGGGCTGACTTTTTGTTTTGTATTGATGCACCTGCCCTGCATTAACGCATAAAATTAAAGAATGCTGTTATACAGAGGTTAAAAGCTGGAATGGTTGATATAAAGCTGTTACAAGCGACTTTTATCAACTGTTTTTGTGTTATGTTTTGAAACGTATTGTCACGTTTTATCACTGTTTTTCCTAAAAAGTCGTGCAAAAGTCGTGCATCATAATTTATTAATTAATGCTTGAGCTTTTTTATCTTCTGCCTCTCTTTTGTTCTGAAAGAGGTGAGCGTATATTTCAAGTGTGATATTGACGTTGGCATGACCCAATCGCTCGCTTACATATTGAACAGATACATCATGCGATAAAAGATAGCTAGCGTGCGTATGACGAAGCCCGTGAGATGTTATGACCTTTGAGCCATCTTTCTGCAAAAAACATTTTAGCGACTTATTAAGACCGTTTGTCGTTAAGGGTAGTCCGTTGCGTCCTTCAAAAACAAAATATTTTCCAAAACCCCATTCTTTAAACAGGTTAGCCAATTCTTCGGAAATGGTAATGACTCGATTTGATGATGGGGTTTTTGTTGGTTTGAAGTCTTTAGTTACCAAGTCCCAGTTTTTATTAATACTGATTGTTTTATTTTCCAAGTCAACATCGTTTGGTGTTAATCCGGCTGTCTCGGCATAACGCATTCCTGTCATTAATTGAGTGATGATCATGTGAGCCGATAAGTCATTTGATTTTTTTGCCCGTTTCATTAATTTTTTGAGTTCATCGTCCTCAAGAAACTTGTCAATAGGTTTCTTGCCTGTCTTTTTAGCGACAACGTACACGCTTTTGGTGAAATCTCTGTTAATGATTTCCTCGTCGACTGCGTATCTGACAAAAGCAGTGATGATGGTTTTTACTCGATTTGCTGATGATTGAACATGTTCTTGCGAATAATCATTGATAAGCATTTGAAAGTCGGCAGCCGAAATATCATTCACTTTTTTAGATGACCACTTTTCTTCGGCAATACGAATGGCGTTGCGATACCAAACGTTCGTTTCTCTTGATACTTTTGGCTCTTTAAATATCTGATACCACTTTTTCATCTCGTCAATAAAGAGATTGTTTGACTTGCCTAGTTTTCCTAGTGATTTTTCATACTCAACTTTGGCAACCCACTCGTTTGCTTCTGCTTTAGTTACAAAGCCATTTTTCTGTTTTGTTTTACGTTTTCCATCAACGTTTAATAGGACGGAAGCAGTCCAAGTTTTAGCGCCTTTTCGTTTAAAAATACTCGCCATAATTGTTCCTTTCCTAAAATTGGAACAAATAAAAAAGCCTAGGGCTTAATCATTGTTATGTATGCCCGAAAGGGCGTTTGTTTACTTACTTAAATGATCAATAGCATATTGCGCTTCTGATTCGGTAAACTTTTCTCCATCGTTTGAAGTTAGTTGGTCTTTAATGTCCGCTACAGACATGTCCTGGTCTTTTTGATAAGACTCAGCTGATTCAAGAGCATTTTTGTTATAGTCTGCTTTTAAATTGTCAACTGCATATTGAGCATCAGCAGCAGAGAATTTATCACCATCATCAGAAGTTAATTGATCATAAATACCTTGCTTAGACATGTGCATTGAGTTACTGTACGTTTTTGCACTACCCAGGGCGGCTTTTTGTTGGGCCGTAACTTTTGAACTAGATTTTGAAGAACTAGAAGAACTAGAAGAACTAGAAGTGTCTGATGAATCTGATGCTTTTGAAGTTGATGAAGATTTTGAAGTTTTTGAAGTTTTATCTTTATTACTTTTTTCATCATTATCGTCACTACTGCTTGAAGCACTTACTCCAATTACCACAATAATAACAGCCACAATCCAGACCCATACTTTTTTGTAAAATGGTTTCTTTTCTTTTCCTTTATTGTCTTTCACAATACTTCTCCTATCAGCTTTTAACGTGGTTCCGTCCTGCACGTAACTTAGCGTTTAACTTAACAGGCTGTATTCAGCCTCTACATATTCTTCTAACCATGATGGTACATCATAAAAATTCATGAAAGTTTCAACACTAGTTGGTTGCTTGATCTTCATTAACATTTTAACAGCATTCTTGTGGGCTAATAATTCTTCTCCACGTTTTCCAAACTCGCAAAATCGGTAAACATCTTGCAGTGATGTATCACCATATAGAAGGTGACTCAATTCATGGGCAAGGCGAAAATTATATGAAACTTTGGTAGAAAAGTTAAAATTCATCATGATTGCTTTGATGGAAGGCCAGGTCGTGTCTGGGACATTACTTTTAACATCATCAACATCAATAATCTTAATCCCGTTTTTTGTCGCTATGTTTTGTAAGGTTTCTTGAATCTCTTCATCTAAAACAAACTCTTTAAAATAATTATCGATCATCGTCCCTCCCGCTCACGTTCTTGCATGATGAATCGTGCGTACTGGAGTAACTTTTGGCGGTCTTCTTCATCAATAGGCTTACCATCGAATGCCAAAATAGTTGTGTTTTCAAGGTCAGTCGCCTTGTCTTTTGAACTGTAACTGTTCATTTGATTGGTACGACCCAGTAAGTAATCGGTTGATACATCTAATACGTCGGCAACTTTCTGTAGAGTTTCTGACCTTGGGCTATTTTTATCCCAAAGATATATAGCCTTTTCACTCAAACCTGCTTGAAGTGCAACGTTGCTTAAGGATCTTCCCCTTAATTTAGCAACCTTTTTTGTGTTTTCTAATAGTGTCATATAAGGATACCTACCTGGAAAACAAGAAAAAGTATAGAAAATAAATAAAAAGTGTTGACTTGTATAAATTCCTATACTATACTTCTTCTTGTAAGTTAATTACGCAAACAAAAAACAGTTAAAACTAAAGTGTCTTGGCGGGCTACTAAAGGTTATAACAGGTCTTTTGTTATGCTTTTACTTTGTCATTATAGTATAAGTTTTTATACAAGTAAAGTAAAACTTACAAACATTTGTTATCGAAAGGAGGGGAGAAGGATGAAAATTTCAGATTTTAGGGAAAAGAAGCAAAAGTTAGAACCGATCGTTAACGAATTGGCGCTTCAACTGTCAAAAAAAGACTTAACTGTTTTGGAAGCAGAGATCGTCACAGATATGCTTTCAAAATTAGTTAAGCCTAGTATCGAAGACAAAAAATTGTCCGATTTTATTTAGTCATCATGTTCAAGAACTGATAGAAACTCAGGGTAAGCGATTTCATACTTTTCTGAAAAGTAATTCAAAGCTGATATATCAGATAGATCTGAACGTCGTGATGATTGCTCTAAGAATGTTTTCGCATATGCGATAGCCATTTCATGGGCACGTTGTTCGTTGGTCATAATAACTCTCCTTTCAATTTACTAGACAAATGAGTCAGTAATTAAAGGATAACAAAAATATAGAAAGGAGGTCTCCATGTCAGTAAAAGAAGCTAAGCAGGTTCTTGAAGAAGAACGTTTTAAGTTTCAATTCTACCTTAAAAAGAAGGGCATTAAGCAAGCTATGTTGGCGCCAGTCATTGGTTCATCAACATCATACATTCGTCAGCTTTTAAATGGATTAGCAAGTGGCAAGTCAGCCCATGATAATTTGCAAAAGTTGTTCGAGTTCACTGGTTACGAAGGCGAAAACTGGTTTTAAGAAAGGAGACGTAAATGGGAAGACATTTTGACCAAACGAAGTGGTATTCGCAAAAAGACATCATGGACGAGTTGGGTATTAAGTCTTACGCCACTTTTCGAAAATACTACAAGAATAGGCGTGACTTTCCGAATCCAGTGATGGATAGCAAAACACACCCTAAATGGGACGGACTAGCGTTGCAAAATTACTTCTTTAAAAAAGCGAATCGCTATGCATAAGAAAGGATAACAATGGAAAACTTAATATTTTGGAATGATGTTGTCGTAGGGGGTTGTTTGTTGGCAGTTGGTATTGGTTTGACTTTGTTCATTAGTAAGGCAATGAAGCCAACTTATACCCACAACGATATTACACGAAACGTTGTAGACAACGATTTACACGACTTATTGCAAAAAGAAAAAGCCCACTTCGTAAAGTGAGCTGTGACATCAATAATTCCTGACAGAATTTGATGTCTCTATTATAGCACGAGGCCATCGCTGATGGTTGGACAGAAAGCAGAGAGACAATATGGCAACACAAATTGATAAAGTTAGAGATTTTATTCGTAATAATCCTACTGCTGACAATAAGACTATCAGCGAAAAAACTGGCGTAAATATTGATTCGGTAAAGGCTTATATCAGCCGTGATTTAAAACAAGGTCGATTAACTAAGCTTGAAAATATCGACGAAGAAACTAACCAAACAGTTCGTTTCTTAGACTATGGCGAGTTCATGACAAATCGTGAAGCGATTAGGGACGCTAAGGACTACAAGAAGAAGATTTACCGTCAGATGGCACAAATGATATATGAGGCAGCAGAACGTGGGGAAGATGTCGACAACCTAGTAAAGGCGTCTCGGGAAATCCGTAACACGCTAGAAAGGATTAAATAATGCCTAACATTGAAAATCACATGGTCACTGATCAAGACGAGTTCAACAAACGAGGGCTTGGATATATCGACCAGTCGTCTGTGTATGACGAAGAGGTAGATGATGAAACGATTAGCTGAACTAAGAAAAGAAAAAGGTGTGTCGCAAATTGAGTTAGCCGAACAAATTAGTTTTTCTCACAGCGTAATTTCACGGTATGAAACAGGTGGATTAGAACCGAACATTAGCAATCTCAAAAAGATGGCTACTTACTTCAACGTTTCAATTGATTACTTAGTGGGGTACAGCGATGAACGGTAATAGATTGAGAATTTTACGAATAGATGATGGGCTGAAGCTAATTGATGTTTCTGAAAAAACAGGAATTCCAAGTAATACATTATCCAATTACGAACGTGGAAAACGAGAGCCGAAACTTGTCACATGGGAAGCACTAGCAAAGTTCTTCAATGTGACACCGCAATACCTAGTGGGGTGGACGGATGAACCGATTAGCTGAATTACAAGAGATAAATCGTTATATGGGCCACTTTATCAGCAACATGGCATCATTACAAGAAATTTATATGGGTAATTTTGTTACAACAATGCAACAAGAACAAGAAATTTATATGGGTAATTTTGTTACAACAATGCAACAAGAACAAGAATTGTATATGAGCCATTTTGTTACCCACATACTCAAAGAGCAAGAAGCATATATGCAATCTTTCGTTAGCAACATGAAAAAGTAGAGGTGCTAAAAATGAATAAGATTGAAATTACTTATAAGAGAAATTCTAAGAATAAATTTGATTTTACCGCAAAACAAAACGAAAAAATTATTTATGGCAAAACATATTCGCCAAAAGAAGATAAGAATCAGCACATTATGGGGACTATTTTAGTTCAAACAATGCAAGATTGGGCCGACAGAGAATTGAGTCGAAATCCAGAATTTAAATGGAATAGCTTTGATGAGTTTAAGGAGTGGGCGGGAAATCCACAGCTTAGGAAAGAGGCATCAAAAAAATATGAACAAATGATGTTTTCAAGTGAGGGTATCGATGAAGCCTGAACAACGATTACAGTCACAAATCACGACTTATCTTCGCCGAAATGACTACTTTGTAAACAAGACCCAAGCGGGCCCCGGAACTGACATTGGAACGCCAGATATCATCACGATGGATAAGCACGGAAAGTTCTTAGGGTTGGAGATTAAGCGACCAGACGGACAAGGCACGGTATCTGCCGAACAGAAAGCGGTTGGTGCGCAAATTAAGCGCAATAACGGACTTTGGTACGTGGTTGATAGCTTTACTGATTTCTTGGAGGTTATCGAAGATGTCGAAAAACTCTTTTAGCCTCTATGAAGCCCAGGCCAAGCAGGTCGCTAAGTCACAACCAAATTATTATTACGTCATGAAAATGGGAACAGGAAAGACCGTTGTTGGTTTATCCCATGTAATGAAACACTTCCCATTGTCAGACGTGATTGTGATTGCACCACGGCAGGTTGTGAAGGCTAAGTCGTGGGAGAAAGACTCTGAACTGGTTGGCTTTAAGAATGACATGCAGGTCATCACGACTGATGGCGTTAAGAAACTAAACAATTCCGATGTTGTCGGTAAGGTCTTAATTATCGATGAGGCCCACAAGTTTAAGAACGGCTCTGGTCGGTCTGAAAAGTTGCGAACACTGATCAAGTGCTGTGCTGGTTTTGTTTTCCTATCGGGGACACCAACAAATGGAAAGTTAGACGACTTGGAAATGTACGCTTTGTACTTCGGTCATGTGCCAACTAAGAAGCAGTTCAAGGACTTGTACAAGGTCGCTGAACACCCAGGTTGGTCAAAGTTTCCCATTTGGAAAGTCGGAAAGAATACAGAAAACCTGACAAAGTGGTTTAAGTCCATCACGTCTGATGTCGTCACGCTTGATGACATTACTGAACTGCCAGATGTCAACGAACACGTTATCTCGTTAAAAGCAGACCGTGAGTATAAAAAGACAAAGATGTCCTACAAAAAAGACGACAAGATTATCTTTGCTAATCCGACTGCCCGGCGTATCTATCAACGTCAAAACCAGAACAATAAGGCCAAGCTCGAATGGTTGGACAGCGTTAAGGAAGAATACGGTCAAGACAAGTGCCTTATCTTCTACACCTATGACACGGAACTTCAACTGTTAGACAATGCGTTAAAAGGATATGAAGTTGGTCACGTTAACGGTCACAAATTTAACGACCGAGGCGACTTTATCTTGATCCAATCAACGGCTGGTTCCGGGATGACGTTGAACGAATACAAGCACGCCATCTGGTGGTCGTTACCTGACAGTTTTATCGACTTTGACCAGTCGAAATATCGAAACTACCGTATCGGGCAAGACAGCAAAATCACCCGGGACTATTTAGTCGTTCATGGAACAATTGATGATGCATTATGGTCATCACTAGAACAGAAACAAGATTTTAACGCAGAAATGTTTGAGGACTAATTATGAAAAAGAAGATTTTTACAGAAGAACAGTACCAGAAGATTGTCATTGCTTATGACAAATTGCTACTACAAGAAGATGTTGATTTTGGTTTGTTAGATGGCGGTTCTAATTCTTCTGAAAGCCTTTATGAAATTCTCGAGGAAGATACTTGTGATTTTGGAGTTATTGTTGATAACTACGAAAAAGCAATTGCGATTGCTAACCCACTTACTCGTGAAGAGGCTAAAGACAAGTACGTTGAGAAAGAGAAGAAATATTTCTGGAGAAGTAAGAAGAAAGATAACTGTGACATTAGGTTGCATTTGAATATGAACAAATATGATTCGGTTGAAGCCAGTTATAACAGAGTGACTCCACTTACCGAAACTGAAATCCGAGAATGGGGATACAACCCTGATTATTACGACAAGGAAGAGGTGGATTGATGCGAGATATTAAGTTTAGGGCGTGGGACAGATTCGCTAAAGAAATGGTTTTTGCTAAAACGATTGATTTTGGCACAAACGGTGCAGAATGTATTGTTGATTCTGATGAAATTATTGGCGAAGTCGAAAGTGAATGGGATTTAGAGCAATTCACAGGCCTGTACGACAAGAACGGCAAAGAAATCTATGAAGGGGACATTGTTAAGGTTTACGGATTTTCAAAAGTTACTGTCGGTAAGGTAGTTTATGAAAACTATTATTTTACCCTTGATGGATTCTGTGACACAGGTACAGACAGACCAGAAATGGCATTTTCAGAAGGTGAATTTAAAGTTAATTCAGAAGGTGAACCGGAAGTAAATTACGAAGTTGTTGGTAACATTCATGAAAACAAGGAGTTGCTAGATGACTGAAAAACCCACCCATCCGACTATTAGTAAGTATAAAGAGAATGTCTTTAAAAATAACAAAGGCGAACGATATATTGTTTCTTATCAAAAATTTGATATATGGAATGTACTAGAAGAAAAAACTGGTAAAGAGGAACAAATGTCTAGTTATCAACTGATAGAGTTTAACAAATTATTTAAATTGAGGAAGGCTAAACAATGACTGACAAGATACACATGTCCCCCACACGGGCATTCAAGTTTAGCAAGAACCCACTGCGTGCTTACCAAGACTACATTGGTAAATATCCATGGTGGGAAGGAAGCAAAGATGCACTGCTGTTCGGAACAATCGTTCACAACGTGGCTGAAGGTCGTGACAAGACACAAGACATGTCGGACGAAGACAAAGACCTGCTGATTAGTAAGGCTGGCAAAACGAAAGGGCAATTCAAGAAAGCCTACACAGATGCTGAAGTCATCGGCGGTCGTGTACATGAATACGTTGAACGATTTGGTCAGGCTGATTTTGAAGTTGAAATCAACGAACCAGCAGAAACGGGACAAGGTGTTCAATTTGACGCCACCGGTCGAGCAGACATGCTAACAGAAAACGCAGTGTTTGATTTTAAGACAGTGGCACCCAAGGACTTTGATGGTTTTATTGAGTATGGTTCGTTCCGTGACAATCGGCAAGAAGAGTACAAAAAGCAAATCGCTTACTATGCCTTCATGTTCGACAAGAAAGAAACCCACCTTATTTACATCAAGAAAGACCCAGACAAACCATTTATCTATGACTTCAAGATGAACCATGATGAGATTTTACGATATGCCAATGAGATGTCTGATGAGATTGAAAAGGCAGTGAATTACATTTACAGCCCAGAACCTTGTCCGGCAGTAAATGACGGTAGCAAATGGGCGTTTGATTATTTTGGAGGAGTGATTAGTGGAACTTAAAAACGCTTTAAAAAAAGCTAACATGACCCAAAAGGAACTAGCTGAAAAAACTGGTTTATCAATTTATTCGATTAGCGCTTATGTCCGTGGGCTTAGAAAGCCAAAGGTTGAAACTAAAGCCAAGATTTATAAGGAATTGAATATCGATGCGAAAGATATTGATTTGTTTCAACAAGCAGAAGTTATTTTCGGTTCTGGTATTCCAGTATACGTTGTTTACAAAGGCAAATATTACAAGGTGGTAAATGATGACTGATTACATTTATCTAACCCGTGACCAAAAACGAATGGTCGAGCAGTCAGTTGATCTAAACGCTTTGCAAATCAAGATGTTCAAGGCTGGTTATAACCCAGATATTGATAGCGAGTTATTCCATTCAATGAAAAAGGCGTATGAGCAACCAGAACTAATCAGAGTGAAGTTAGGAGCAGATGATGTCTGAAAATGAATTATTTTGCTTAAGTTTAGCTTTCAAAGATGGCAGTATCAAAAATATTGATGGTATTTCCGACTTCCAAAAAGATGATAGATTTTTGTGGATATATCACAAAATCCAGATTAACGATAATGAAACGATTTATGTAAACGATTATTTTAATTTTGATGAAGTTAAAAGCTATTGCTTATCAAAGACAGTAAGAAAGGATAACGAATGATTACGATTAAGAAGCCAAGTGGCAACATTCAATTAAAAAGCCCATTGCCTACCAAGATGATTGTGTCTGGTGAGGCTATGGCAGGTAAGACAACTTTTGTTGGTAAGTTTCCAACACCATTTTTCCTATCGTTTGACGGTAACGCCATTAAAGAGGGACGAGATGGTGTTGACCTACGAGGAGCGTTTGATTATCAAGATGTGATTAATGCCATCCCCGAAATCGTCAAAGCAGGTTATAAGACTATTGTTGTTGACACTATCGAAGACATGCTAGACGGCATCGAACGTGGCGTGGCAAATGGTGGGTCAATTACTGACATGACCAACTCATTTAACGGTTGGGCCAAGTTGAACGGTCGATTTAAGAAGTTGGTAACGGCCATTGACGACAGCAAGTTGATTACTGTTTTCATCGCTCGTACAACCATTGATGCGGACGGAAATATCAAGTCAGATGCCCGTGAGAAAAATTATTCATGGCTAAAGGGTCGCATTGACGGAGAGATTTTTATCAACAAAGACCATACAGCTGAATGGCGTGCGCATCGTGGCTACTGGAAACAAGACGAATTGCCAGACCATTTGAAAGATGTTGCTGACCCAGAACGTGAGGGACAGGAACGCAAGGAAGCAGCACTCAAGCGCCGTCAAGAATTGATGAACAAAGCAGCAGAAAAGAAGAACTAAGAGGAGATTAACCAATGACGAACTATAACGATATTTTCAAGAGCCTTGCAGAAGTAACAAACGATACTCAAGTGAATGAGGGTGGATTCAAACTTATTGATGAGGGTAACTATGAAATGGAAATTGTTGATGTACGCTTTGATCCATTTAAGAAAGGTTCATCATTAGCAGTTGATTACGAAACAAATGATGGACAACGTGGAAACGAAACTTTCACATTTGATTTGAAAGATAAGAACGGAGCTAATACTCGCGAAAGCATTTTGAACAGTTCTGCTAATCGTATGAAAGCGTTGATTGTTGCCACACAAATGGCCGGTATTCTAACGATGGACGACATTACACGCGGGGATGAAAAAGTCGCTGAAGCATTGTTGCCAATGGTGGGACTTAAGTTCTTCTCAAAGGTAACTCATCGCACTTACGAGAAAAAGGACGGTTCTGGAGAGGGAACTAGTGTCAACTATACTCACGAAAAGAACCCTATTGACTAATGAAGAAAATAGAGGCAATTAACGTTTTAAATAAGGGCTATCGGATAACGCCAGTAGTCGACAAAAAGCCAATTTTGCCTTTTGCATCAGTTGAATGTGACAAAAAATGGGTCTTGCGCAATTGGAAACCAAATTACGACATTGCCATTGTCTGTGGTGGTGATGATTGGTTCGCTGTTGATTTCGATAATAAGGACGTCTACGAGAAATTAGCGCCATTAGTTGTCGGTGGTCACATTGAGCAGTCAAAGCGTGGTTATCATGCCTACTTCAAGCAACCAGATGAGCCACTAACCCAGAAAATCGGACTAGTTCATGATGTGGACATTAAGGCCAGTAAAAACAACTATGTCGTTATCCATTCTGAATTACCAGAATTGGACGACCTACCCGATGCAGGGGATGAGTTATTGGCCTTTATTGAAAACACCGAACCTGAACACAAGCAGACAATGAGCAGTGATGGCGAAATTAATTTCTTACATCAGCCATTGTTTGATGTGATTAAGGACGGGTGGGGCGAAGTTGGCACGCACGACGACACGATTAAAGACTACATCTGGTTATTGCTAATGACCGGTATTAGTCCAGAAACGGTTTTACACATGGTCTTACTAGCCGATGCGATGACCCCCACATCAACTTACAAAAAGGAAGAATTAGCCAAGAAAGTCGATTACGCATGGCAGAAATGGAGTAGTTAATGAAATCAGTTGAAATAGCCGAATTGATTAAGAAAACTGGTCTTGATTTCGCCATGGATGAATTTTCTGGAAAAGTGATTAACCGGAAACGCCAACTAATTCAGAACATCTGGGTCGAAGAAGGTCCAATCACTGACCCACTATTCTCAACGCTGCAGATGCACTTGGAACGCAAGTACGACAAGCCGTTTTCAATTAACAAGATTCGAGAAGCACTCAACATGATAGCCGTTGAAGAGAAGTTCAACGAACCGGCTAAGCGCTTTGATAGTTATGAGAAAAAATGGGATGGAGTACACCGTTTAGACACGCTTGGAACTGTTTTCTTCGGAAATTCAAACGCTAACGAAGCCATTCGGTTGATGTTGCTATACATGGTCGCTGGTGCTTATGGTGCCACAGTCAATTGGCAGTACACATTAGACTTTATTGGTCGTCAAGGAACTGGTAAAACTCAATTCTTGAAGAAAATCGGTGGTGAGTATTACACGGATCAGATTACATCGTTTCGTGACAAGGACAGTCTGGAAGTGATGTCTGGTAGTTTGCTGGTCAATGATGATGAAATGTTGGTTTCGTCTGGTAAGTCCGCCATTGAGTTTAAGAAGTTCGTTTCATCAACAAAACTGACATTTCGTGCATCCTATGGTTATGTTTCACAGACACACCGCAGGCGATTTGTTATCGCTAGAACGACCAACGATTTCAGCTACATCAAAGACCTAACTGGTAATCGCCGTATCGTTCCAATTATCGTTTATGAAAACGAGCGCAAGCGACACCCAGCTACAATCACTGAACTGGAAGCACAAAAGATTATCGGTGAAGCAGTCCACGAATACGACTGGGACGAGCTAATGGGCGAATCACGTAAGTTTGACAGACAGATTGGCGAAGTTATGGCCGAAACGATTGAAGAGTTATCGAGCGATGGTGATTTTGTTGACCGAGTGCGGAAGTTCGTTGAATTGCAAAATGAGTCCTTTACGAAAAAGGAAGTCTTGCAGTTCTTAACATCGAACGACCCAAACTTGCTAGAGGGTAACTCGGTCCGTTTCTTAAATAAGAAGATCGTTGATGTTTTGTCGTCAATGGGCTATCGAGAAAAGGTTACAAAACAAAATGGTAAGGCAAAACGAGTTATGGTCGATGAAAACGCTAAAACCGTTGATGCGACTAGAGCGAAAGAGATTTTTAGTGGGTTACAGAAATAGTTACAAAAAGTCCGAAAACGCCGAAAAGGTTACAAAACTTTTTGTCAGGTAACTGTTTATTATAAAAATACAGTTTTCTATTTTGTAACTTTGTGATTCCAAAAAGGCTCTAGACTGGGAAAGTTACAAATTGAAAAAGTTTTGTAACCGGTTTTGTAACCGCTGAAAACGTTGGGAGAGTAAGGATATACCTATATAGTTACAAGTTACAAGTATATATATATATATATATATTTTATATAGGGTATAGGGCATATATACAGAATATGTACGAAAAGTTTTGTAACTTGTAACCTGTAACCGAAATGGAGTAAAAAAATGCAATTAACTTCTGCATATGGAGAAGTGAGAAATCGTGTTGGTCAACTCAGACATGAAAAGGGCATGACCGAAGAAGAACTCGGAGAAGTGTTCGGAGTGACTGGTTCACTTATTAGAAACATCGAATGCAGACGAAATGAACCGCGTGTTGAAATGTGGCACGCACTAGCTAATTACTTTGATGTACATGTCTGGTACTTAATGGGAATTATCGAGGAGTGAAAACGATGAATGAAACAACTCAAATATTTATTGCTGCTTTAGCCGGAGTTATAGCTGGTCAAGTGTTGTGGCAATTAACTAAAAATGTACTGCAAGACCGTGCTAGGAAACAAACCGTAAAAGCGATTCTACGATTACACGAATTAAATGAAAAAATAGAAAAAGAAATGGAAAACGAAAAATGAAGAATTATTTGGCTTGGCTTAAGGAAGAAATTAAGTCATTGAACACAACGGGTGCTGTGATGTTGGCATTCATGACAGGCGCACAGTTGATGTTCTATTTATTGAACGAAATCACAGTGCTATCAACTGTCACATTATTGGCAACACTACTTGGTTCGGCATGTACGGTCTACATGATGATTGGAAAACCGATTAACGGTGTACTTGGTCTTTTGTCAGCAATCGGATTCATTTACGTCAACTGGACGGCAGGACACTATGCTAGCGTTCTAGATCAGTTAGTCTTTGTGACACTGATTGACATCCCCTTAATTGTCACTTGGAAGAATTGGGGACATCGTATTGAAAACGGCGTAAAGCATTTGTCAGTTGCTGGTTGGTCGGCAACCTTTGCTTTGATGATGGCTGCTTGGGCAGTGACGTTTATCATCTATCAACACATCGGTGACACGAATCCTATGTGGGATGCCTTGACTTTGATTATTGGGGCAACAGCTTCGGTATATGTCTTCCGTGGCTATGGCGATAGCTACTCACTGTGGCTAATGGCGGACTTCGTGAACATCGCACTGTGGTTTACGGCTTTTACAGATGGTTATTCTGCAAGTGCCTTACCCATGTTACTAACGATGGCATTCTACCTAATGACGGCTTTGTATGGACGATTTAAGTCAGTTTGGAGTAAGTAATGAGTCAATTTACATTATCTGAACAGTCTAATCAGACTGAAGAAGAATTAAAGAAACCGAATCGTTATATTGGGGGGGATGGATTAGAAGTGTTTGACATTATTAATTCATTTGGACTTGATTACTACGAAGGAAATGTATTGAAATATCTATTGCGTTATAAGAAGAAAGGTGGACTAACGGATTTGAAAAAAGCGCGTGTGTATCTTGACTACATGATTGCGGGGTACATGGAATGAAGGTATATCAAGACACAGATGGTTGTGAATATATCATTTACGAATACAATTCGATTCTTGGTATCTGGCATATTACAAACCGTTTAAGTGGCGAAACGCTGGTTGGCAATCGTCAAAAGGTTGACCAGTTTATCGCAGAAAAAGGACTAACGGAGGTAGTGGACTGATGTTGATGATTATTTTATATGTTGTATTGGCGCTGATTGCTGCCTACTTTTTAATCAATTTAATTGGTTTTGTAATTGGTGCAACAATGCTTAAGCGATTTGAAAAGAAGCACTTCGATGATGACTTCTTCAACAAATGGTAAACAACTAACAAAGACAAGGAGGATGGATAATTGGCAGACGAAGTAGACCGTTTGTTTTCAGAGTTCTTCACAGGTCTAACTGAACGCCAGTTAACCTACTTGAAATGGGAAATACGGCAACGTGTCGGAAACGGTGACGAGAACATCGGTGGTAGTCGAGGAAGTCGGCGGAACGGGCAACGTGATTTGGTTGAAGGTAACCTTATCCGTGAAGAATCAAACCCACTGATTCAATCATTAGAACGCAAGCAACGGTCAATGACTGACTTTTGTTTAACGCTAGACGAAGGTTCGTTGTCACTATTGCACTACCGATATGACAAAAGAAATTGCTATCCGTGGTATGAAGTGGCGAACCGAATGTGTAAATCAGAACGGCAATGCAAGCGACAAATGCACAACATCAAACAGATGTTCAAGCAGTCAGTCTGGTACACACGTGAGCTAGTTACCAAGTATACTTATAACAGAAACGTTTAGGGCGTCACTTTTTTGACACTTTTAATGCCCGAATGACCCTAAAAACCGTGTTAAATTAGTAGAGTAGTATTTTATATAAATACAACAAAGAACAAGGCAAACGCCACAAGCACCCAATCGAACTCTTTATTTATTTTACTTAGTCGACGGGTTGCCTTGTTCATACATAGGAGAACAAGAATGTACGAAGAATACGAAGGCATCTATTTAGATAAGCACCAACGATCACAGATCCGTGCGAAGAAGTCGAGCGAAGTTAATCGACGTGAGATTAAGTTGAGTCAACAAAGTGACGTTCAAAAGCAACGTCGACGAAATCAAATGCGCCGTGATTTGAAGAAAGGTGGTGTTAATTACTCGCAACACATGTCTTGGTTGAAAGATTAAACACAGTGGTTGTTTCCAATTGGAAATGACCATTTTTATTTGGAGAAAAGCATGAAAGATTATTTGAAGCTTAAGGTCACAAAGACAATGGCATACATGGCGAACGCGGTTGCCTACACGTTATTGGCTGGACTGCTTGCCGGTGCAACTGGTGTCATAATCATTGGTGCTAAGTTTTTGTGGTTCGGGGTAACATTGTAATGAATTATGCAACTAACAAGTATAGGATAGTTAATTATTTGATTAGCAACCTTGAAAATCCTACGCGATTAAAAATACAAAATGGTCTATATTTACTCTGGGCTTTTTACTCCGGTAGTTATGGGAATATAGACAATAAGTCATTCGGTGGTAATTACCCTAAGAATTTATTTAAGCCTAACTTTTATGCCGGTAAGTACGGAGTTTTTGACCCAGACGTTGATGATTTGATTAAAATAAAAGGAATTAAATGATGTTAGTCAGAAAAAAACCAGTTATATGTGAAGCACGTATTGCCGAACATACTGAATATATCGAAACGCTTGAAGGAACGATGAAGGCGAATATTGGTGATTACATCATCACTGGCATTAAGGGAGAACAATGGCCTGTGAAGTCAGACATATTCAAGCGAACGTACGAGGTTATTTGATGTTATTGATATTAGGACTACTCGGATTCTATTTAATCTTCTCGTTCTTTGAATTCTTATTCGTCACAGTCGTTGCGCTGTTGGTACTTGCCTACTGGTTGTTTGGTAGTGTTGGTTTCTTCATCGCATTGGCTGTGCTGTTCTTATTGGTAGGTTGGTACAAATGCCGAGAATGAAACGCTGTCGAGCAAATGGTTGTCATCAGATGGTGGCGTATGAGTCACGTTACTGCAAACAACATGAGTACCTAGCCAAGGACGACAAGCCCAAGCGTGACTACTCACGATACAACCAGATAACAAGACACAAGGATGAGAACAAATCAAATCAGTACGCTTTCTATCGAACAAGACAATGGGTTCACCTTAGACAACAAGCGTTGGAGCGTGACCATTACGTTTGCCAATACTGCCGACTGTCTGCTGTTGTGACACCAGCTAAGGTTGTCGATCATATCGTACCAGTAGAAGCAGACCAAGGACTGGCGACTAAGCTAGACAATCTAGCAGTCGTCTGTCCGTCTTGTCACACAAAGAAGACCAGGTTTGAGCAACGATATTATGGAACGGGAAATGGGCGAGAATTAAAGCCTGTACGACCAATCACTGACATCGCTTTAATCAACAAATTAATGAATAGTGTTTAAACGCCATATAAGACGATTTAAGCGTTTTTATTTTGTAGCAGTGTAACTACACTAAACTATAATAAAAATGCAACACACCCCCGCCCCTGTCGGTCTGGCGAAGAGAGCGCACACATATCGTCGTCTTAAATAAAAATCGAATTTTGAAACTTTTTTATTAAGGGGCTGACTGACCCAGAAAGGAAATTGGCAAATGACCGAAAACAAGCGCAAACGCTACACTAAAAATGGCTTGAGCCAAGACCCACCAGCCTATATGAGTGTTCAAGCAAAGACGACATGGCGCCAAATCGTTTCGGCTTTGGGTGAAATCAAAGAATTAAAGAAATCTGATGCAAAGTTGATTGAAATGTACTGCACACAGTACGAATTGTATCGAAACGCCTACAAGCACATCCAAGAAAACGGAGAAGTGCAACCGATTTACGATACAGTCCAGAATAATTTGGGCGAAGCCATTGGAAAAGACTTCAAAGGGTTTAAACGCAACCCAATGACAAGCATCTACAATGATGCGATTAAATCATTGAACAACATTAGTCGTGAATTGGGTCTGACACCTAAGTCACGTAAGGAATTGTTTGATGCAATTGATAAAGGGGATGGCGAGTCAGTAGCTGCCATCAAGAAGCTATTTGGATAACA
This sequence comes from Fructobacillus sp. CRL 2054, assembly GCF_028764065.1. GTDB lineage: Bacteria > Bacillota > Bacilli > Lactobacillales > Lactobacillaceae > Fructobacillus. Next base: position 13,049 of record NZ_JACOFN010000003.1, on the reverse strand, counting down.
GATGAAAATTGATTTAACAGTTAGCCATGATGTGAATGGCGCTTTTGAACAATTGAATATCGCAGAGTTGCGTAGTAAGTATACTGATAACGGAACAAAGTACGCACTGGATGTCTTGGACGGTAAAGTGCAGGCAGGCTACTTGATTAAGTTGGCTAGTTTTCGTCACATTCGGGACTTGCAACGGCAAGGACAAGACGACTTCCGTTTCGTTTACGACACTAAGAAAGCTGAACAGATTTTAAAGTTCGCATCAATGTGTCCCAATGTTGACACTGGCGAACCAACTGAGTTGATGCCATGGCAAGAGTTTATTCTTACCCAGTTAATTGGTTGGCGTGATCAGCAAGGCGGAAAGCGTTTTAGTCGTGCTATTGTGTCGGTGGCACGTGGGCAAGGTAAAACATATCTAATGGCCATTCTTATGGCTTACTCATATCTGATTGAAAGTCTTGGTTTAGAAAACCAGGACTTTTTAGTTTCATCAATTAACTTTAAACAGACAAAGAAGTTGTTTGGCTATGTTCGCACCATGTTGAATTCACTGGCTGAATCAGATGTGTTCAAAGCATTGGCCGAAAAGGTGGACTTGGCCGTGCAAAACGACCAAGTTATTATGAAAGGTCCTAACAATGTGATTCGAGCCATCTCACACGAATCTGGGCAGTATGATTCGTACCACTTTACAACAGCCATTGTTGATGAAATTGGTGAAATCACAAGTCGGGAACGTATCAGTAAGATTGTTTCAGGGCAAGTCAAAGTTAAAAATCGACAGTTCGTCCAGATTAGTACCGCCTATCCAAATCCCAATGTTCCGTTCCACGATGACCAAAGAATGGTACAGCAGGCAATGGAACAAGACTGGAAACGAGATGCAGATACCTATCTCGGCCTTATCTGGTCCCAAGATTCACTTGAAGAAACATTCAAGCCTGATACTTGGCCTAAGTCGAATCCATTATTAGGATTGTCAGACCAAAGACAGAACCTTATCAGTGGACTTACAGACAAACGAGATTCTGACGCGCTGTCAGGGACTATATCAGACTTCCAAAATAAGAACTTGAACATGTGGTTGCAAGAATCAACGAACGCATTCTTGAAGTTGTCTGATATTGAGAAGTCAATCATCCCCGATGAGCAGTTCGACATTGACGGCAAGCAAGTTTATATCGGGTTTGATTACTCAATGTTCAGTGATAACACGGCTATCGCATTTGTTTTCCCCTATATGGACGGAGAACAAAAGAAGTGGCACATCTTCCAGCACTCTTTCATTCCTTGGGAGAAAGCAGGCTCGATTGAAGCCAAAGAAAAGCAAGACGGTATCGAATACCGACATCTTGAAGCACTCGGATATTGCACAATCACATCTCATCCCCAAGGATTGATTAACGACGACCAAGTTTATCAATGGATACGAGAATTTGTTGAAGACCACCAGTTAGATGTGGTCTTTTTTGGTTACGATGCGTGGGGAGCAACACCAGCGATTAAGCAATTAGAGAACAATAGTTCTTGGCCTTTGTTGGCAGTTCGTCAGCGAACATCAGAGCTGAAAGACCCAACTAAGTTCTTGCAGTCGTCACTAGTCGAGGGTTCATTGACCAGATTCGACGACAAGATTATGGAAAAGGCACTGATCAACGCGCGCGTTGTCGAAGATAAGATTGGTATTCAGGTCGATAAGGCTAAAGCAACGTTAAAAATTGATGTTGTCGATGCAATTATTGATGCTTTTTATCAAGCAATGTACCATTTTGAGTCCTATTCGACCGTAAATGACCCAGATAAAGCCTACGATAGGCTGTCTGATAACGAAAAAAACGCCCAATTATTAGAGCAATGGGGCATTCCAAAGGAGTATTTAACAGATGATTAAGCAATTTTTAGCCCTATTTTGGGGCTTTTTTGATGCACTTTTTTTCCTAATTGCACTGATTTTCGCCAATATTTTTGCATATTCCTTTGGTATTCGCTGGTTATGGCTATCATTAGCCATTTCATCAGTGTTAATCGCGCTGGCAAGTGAGATGCTGGCGCAGACAAACGAACAAGGAGGTAAAAGTTAATGCTATTTAAGCCAAGTTTTACAAATGGCTTAGTAGTTCCTAATGGGCAAGAAATTGGTTTCGATTCGGCTGATATTGTCAACTTTTTAAATGTTGATGATAGTCAAAACGACTACATCCAAGCGGATAAAGCACTGCAAAACTCAGATGTCTATTCGGTCGTCTATCAGTTGAGTGCTGACCTAGCATCGGCAGTCTTACACGCTGACAAACAGCAGGCACAGGCGATGATTGACAACCCCAGTAACGACTGGACGAACGCACACGCTTTTTGGCAAGGTGTTTTCGCTCAATTGTTGCTCGGTGGAGAAGCATTCGTCTACCGATGGCGCAACGTCAACGGTAACGACCAGCGCTGGGAATACTTGCGACCAAGCCAAGTCACTGTTAATGCGGTGTCTGACTACTCTGGCTTGTATTACAACGCAAGTTTTGACAGTCCAGATGTCGGTTACATGCAGGCAATTCCAGCTAATGACATGATTCACTTCCGATTGCTTAGCCAAAACGGTGGGGCAACGGGTGTTAGTCCGCTCAAGGCATTGGCAACCGAGTTCCAGATTAAAAACGGTTCAAACAAGCTGACCTTAAAGGCACTGGCACAGTCGGTGATGTCAAATGGCGTTCTGAAAGTCGATTCTGGAATGCTAAATGCTAAGACCAAGTCTGCTGTTTCCCGTGCGTTTAAAGCACAGGTAGACAACTCAAACGGTGGACCAATTGTCTTGGATAAGTTGTCCGAATACCAGCCACTGGAACTGAAGTCTGATGTGATGTCGATTTTGTCCCAGACTGATTGGACAGGTAAGCAGATTGCCAAAGTCTACGGCGTGCCAGATTCCGTAATTAACGGGACAGGCGACCAACAATCATCAGTAGCGATGATGGCAGGTGAATATGCAAAGTCACTAATGCGATTTGCAAACGCCGTTATATCGGAACTTAAAAACAAATTAGGAACGAACGTGTCAATTGACATTAAGCCAGCGATTGACCCAGTCAACACTGACTACACCACGAACATTGCAACGTTCCAAAGCAATGGAATGCTTAGTCCGGAAGAGGCTAAATGGCTGTTGAAAAACTCGGGTTACTTGCCTAGCGACATGCCAGACATTCCGAGTGAAACAACAGGAAAGGAGGATAACCAATGACAGTTATTGATATTAAAGGGCCAATCGTAGACGACCAATCGGCCATGATTTACGACTGGCTGGACATGACTTGTGTCAACCCGGCATCAGTTATTGAACAAATGGCCGACAACGATGGGGATGATATTCAAATTAACATCGCATCAAACGGTGGGGATGTGTTCGCAGCATCTGAAATCTATTCAGTCTTGCGAGCAGATGACCGAAACGTGGTGGTCAATATTCAAGGACTTGCCGCATCGGCTGCATCAGTAATCGCTATGGCAGGGGACACGGTCAACATCAGTCCAACTGCTCAAATTATGATTCACCAAGCGTCAACAATGGCGGAGGGTAATCAAGATGATATGGCCAAGACGATTAACGCTTTGCAAGGAATTGACGAATCAATTGCATCGGCATATGAAGCAAAGACGGGTATTGATCAAGGACAGTTGCTGAATATGATGAGCAATGAAACTTGGCTAGGCGCTAAGGATGCTGTTGACAAGGGATTTGCTGACAACATCATGTTCCAAGAACAGCAAGCACCACAATTGATGAACGCAACGGCCGGAATTATTCCTAAGACAGCAGTTGAAAAGTTCATCAACTTAAAGGCGAAAGCCGAACGAGAAAAGGCTGAACCAGCCACGTCAGAAAAGACGGAAAAATCAAAAATTGAAGAAGTAACTAACGAAAGTCGCTTGACCGATTTACGAAATCAGAAAGCGGCTATTTTGTTGCAATCATTTAACTAATAGGAGAAGAAAACATGGATATTAACGCACTTCAAAAGACGTTTACTGATGCCGGACAAAAGGTATCAGATTTGCGAGCAGAAGCTCAAGCAATGGCAATTAACGATGCAGTTACTGCCGAAGAAATCACAGCAAAGCAAGCTGAAATCAAGAATGCTGTTGCTAAGCGTGACTTGGCAAAGGAAAACTTGGAATCAGCTCAAGCAGATATTAAGGCAGCGGAAGTTATGAACGCTGAAAAGAAGCCTTTGACTGCTAAGGAAGAAGCCAAGAAGAACACTTTCATTCAAGACTTCAAGAACATGGTGGCAGGTAAGCCATTTAAGAACGAATTGAACTCATCTACTGATGAAAATGGAAACGCTATTGGTTTGGTTATCCCAGTTGATGCCCAGACTGCTATCCGTTCATTGGTTCGTGAATTTGATTCTTTGCAAGAATACGTCAACGTGGAAAAGGTAAGCACTCTTTCTGGTTCACGTGTAATTGAAAAGTCAGCTGACATGACACCATTGACTGTTTTGGATGCCGAAGATGGTGTTATCCCAGCAAACGACGACCCTAAGTTGTCACTCATCAAGTACCTCATCAAGCGCTACGCAGGTATGACGACAATCACGAACTCATTGCTTTCAGATTCAGCTGAAAACATCTTGGCTTGGTTGACTGGATGGATTTCAAAGAAGGTTGTTGTTACTCGTAACGCAGCTATCTTGGCCGAATTGCCAGCATTGCCAAAGAAGGCAACGATTGCATCTTATGACGATGTAAAGGACATGGCTATCACAGCTTTGGACCCAGCTATCGCTCAAACTTCAATGTTCTTCACTAACCAATCTGGTTTCGCAGAATTGGCAAAGATGAAGGACGGTAACGGTCAGTACCTTATCACTCAAGACCCACAACAAGCTGATGCCCACGTAATGGAAGGTAAGCAAGTTAAGGTTTTGGCTGACCGTTTCTTCCCAGCTGTTGCTGGTGCTAACCCATTGGTCTTTGGTGACTTGTCACAAGCTATCACTTTGTTTGATCGTGACCAAATGTCAATCGCTACGACGAACGTTGGGGCTGATGCCTTTACAACTGACACAACTAAGTTGCGTGTTATCGACCGTTTCGATGTTGAATTGGTTGACCAAGCCGCAGTCGTTGTTGGCTCATTCAAGTCAGTTGCTGCATCAACACCAAAGACATCAAACTAATTTAGTTTAATTGTCGCCGAATAAATACACAGTACCCAAGCAGAATGGGGCGGCATTAAGGGGGACAGATGATTGAACCACTAGTATTAATTGATGATTTGAAACTGTCCTTGCGTGTTGACACGAACGCAGATGATGCGTTGTTGCGTGGCTATGCTATTGCAGCCGAAAGCTATATCAAAAACGCTGTTGGAAACGATAAGCCAGCCTTTTACGACCAACCGAACGTGGTTGAGTTGATTAGGGTGGCAGTGATTGCTCAAGCGAGTGCTTATTACTCATACCGAACGGCCTTGTCACTCGTTCAGTCCTATCCAATCGAACTGGCGGTTGAATCAATTGTCAGTCAATTACAAGGCGAGTATGCGAAGTTTGTGGAGGATGAAACCAATGCAAATCAACCCACTTGAATTCACAGATAGGTGTGAGTTTGGAACTTATAAAACAGTTCCGAACCCTAAGAATGGTAATCCTGTTCCAACGTTTACGCCTAAGTTTTCGCGTTGGTTTGGCTGGCGTAATCAGACCTTTAATCAGCAATATCAATTGATTGGTGTCACTGATACAGACACAAAGCAGATTGCTGTTCGTCATGATGGTGCGATTACGCCCGACTTACGGGTTCGTATCAAAGACGTGGTCTATCAGTTTGTTTTGTTCAGTCCAGATAACCGTTCTATGCGTGAAACCTTTGACCTATTAACACTCAAGGTGGTAACCAAGCCATGAGCGATTTTGAAAGTCAATTAGGGGGATGGTTAAACAAGGTAGGTGGGCTGGTCAATCTAACAGTGGAAGAGCGTGAAGAAGTGACAAAAGCTGGTGCTGATGTTTTCGCTGACCATTTGAAACCAGACACACCTTATAACTCAAAGCGTAAAGGCAAAATGATTCATCTTCGAGATTCCGTTCAAATAGGGAGATTGGAAGATGAAAGTAAAAGCATGGGTAACACAGCCGTTGGCTTTCCTAAAAAAGGTTCAGACGGTGTTAATCATGCTCGTATTGCCCGTTTTGTAAACGATGGCACGTCAAAAATGGAGGGAAATTCATTTGTAGATAAGGCTCAAGTGCAGTATCAAGACGTCACTTCAAACGCTATTCAAGAGGCTTTGTCTAAGGTCCAAGCGAGAAAGGCTAAATAATGACAGCATTAAGCAACTTATATGGGTTATTAGATGGCCATTTTGATTGGGTGGATAACACCTATATCAAAGCAATTCCAGACGATGCGCCAAACAATAGCACATTCATTTTCATGCGTGACAGCACGCAACAACTAAAGGACTTTGGGTCAAATGCGTTTAGATCCATGCAGTACGACCTAGAAATTCAAATTTATTACAGCACAGAAAGCGAATTAGATTACGACTCGGTTGAGTTAAATCTGATGCGCTTTTTAATTTCAAACGGATATGTCATCGAAACGGTGCGTGGTCGGATTCAAGACCCAGATACCGCTCAAGACTATCAAACAATAATCGTCGGTAAGACAGAAAGAGGTATTTAATGGCAACATTGGGTATTAAGCGTGCTTGGGTAGCACGTGTTGATAGCAATTTCAAAGTTATCACAGGCGTTGACGGTATCAACGGCGACGTCAACGACAAGGACGGAAAGTTCTTGATTGATGAATCAACTTCTTATGGTTTGGCATCTGCTAACATGACCAACCTACAAGGTGCTTTGTCTGACATTTACGGTTCTAACAAGATTGTTTACAAGTCAGCCGCTAAGGGTAACGTGCAGACTGTTTTGACGGTCAACCACTTGCCTGCTGAAATTAAGCAGCGCATGATTGGAAACCAATCCGATGGCAAGGGTGGCTACGGCATCACGGGTAAGTCAAACTCTAACAACCGCATCGCTTTGCTGGTTGAATCAGCAGACGCCTTTGATGAAACACAACCTGTTTACGTTGGTTTCTACGCAGCCGTTGTTACTGAACCAAGCCAAAATATGGCAACGAACGATGCAGCTGAAAAGCGCACAACTGATGCGTTGACATTCGGACACATCGAACGTGGGGACGATGGCTTTGGTAAGTATTACTTCTCAGAAGAGCAAGGATTTAACAAGGACCAAATGTTCTCTGAAATCTTCCCAACCACTGCATCATCTGTTACGCCAGTAACACCATCCAAGTGATTTTTTTACAGGTCGGCCTAACGGTCGGCTTTTTATTATGGTCTTTCTAGGCCGCCAAAATATCGTTAAGGAGAAATTATGACAGTTAAAATTAGTGTTTTACAAGAATTAGGTATCCGGAAGAAGATTGAAATCAAAGAAACGAACGCGAACATGCGCAAGACCTTTGAGTTTCAGCGTGGACAGGCTCGTTTGCAGGTCAAGCAAGCCCAGATGCAAAAACAAATGGAAAAGGCGTCTGATGATACTAGCGCAGCTAAGGGAGTGGACACGATGTTCACTTCAATGTTGGAAAACATGGCCAACACGCAAGAATACATCACTGACATGCTTGGACTTGATGAAGAGCATCAAGAAAAGCTCGATAATCTTGATTTCAATGAAACCATTGATTTATCCACTAAGATTACATCGGCCATCTTAAAGGTAGAACCCGAAGAAAATACGGGAGAGGTGGACGATTTAAAAGCCTAACCCAGCGTTTTGATTTCTTTGACGAAGCGCTAAAAGATTTCGATTATACCTACCAACAGGCATTGTCTGAATTGCACATCTTGCCGAGTGACTTTGATCAGCAAGACTATTACCGAATGGCCGAAATCATGAACGCTAAAGAAAAGAAAGACCGACCATTATCAACGGGTGCTTTCTTGCGTTCAATGGGCCTTAACTCGGACGGCAAGACTGCGCAGAAAATATGAAAGGAGGTATAAATGGCTAATAAAATTGCAACAGAAATGGCGACCAACCTAACTCTTGATGTGAGCCAAGCAAAGAGTTCGCTAAAGGAGTTGGGGCAAGAAGTTAAGTCCACCAACAACGCTTGGAAAGTGCAAGAAGCACAGATGAAGTCAGCAGGGGATGCTGTTGGTGCATCAAAAGCCAAGTATGACGGGCTTACCGATACGGTCGCTAAGCAAAAGGAAAAGGTTGATAGTCTTAAAACTGCCCTTGGTAATGTCAATACTGACACTCAAAAGGGTAAAGATTTGCAGACCTATTTGACCGCAGAATTGGCGAAAGCTGAACGGCAATTAAACAGCTACAATGGTCAATTGACCAAGGCTAGTGAATCATATAAGTACCAGTCGTCTGGTTTGTCAAAGTTGAATGGCGACATCCAGCACAACACCGAGATGACCAACGCCAATGTGAAAGCACTAGAGGCTGAGGGTAAAACAAACGAGGCTAACAAGGCTAAGTTGTCTGGTCTACAAAAGACCCGTGAGAGTCTAAACAGCATCTTGAAGATTCAGCAGTCCGAGTTGAATAAGTTGTCAGAATCTGGCGACAAAAACTCGGAGGCTTACAAGAAACAAGAACTGCGCGTTGCTCAAATGAAAGCCAAAATTGCCGAGGCGAACAAAGAGATTAAGACCATGAACTCTCGTGGTATTAAGCTAAACACGTCCAGTCTTGACAAGACACGTGAAAAATTAACGAAGATGAATGAGGCGATCAATAAGTCGAATCACATGTTCGCGAAAATTTTTGGTGCAAATGTACTGTCTAGTGCGTTTACAAATGGCGTTACGTCCGCTAAAAGCGGAATTGTTGCGATGACCCATGCGGGTGCTGATTTCAACAAAGAACAGCAAGTTATGGGCGCCACTTGGGAAACGTTGACTGGTTCTGCTGAAAAAGGTCAAGACATGGTTAAGTCAATTAACGGAATGTCCAAGGCCTTTGGACAGTCGAACGATGTCGTCAATGAATTGCAGCAACAGTTCTACCACGTTTTCAATCAAAAAGAGCCAACCCAGCAATTAACTGGTTCTATGCTTACGTTGGCCGATACATTAGGAATGGGTTCAGCAGAAGTTGAACGCCTGGGCCTTAATTTCACGCACATGATGACGTCATCTAAGTTGCAGCTTGGCGATTTCAACATGATTTCCGACCAACTGCCAATGTACGGTGAAAAACTTCTTGAGTACGAAAAGAAGGTACAAAACAATTCAAACCTGACAATGTCACAATTGCGTGACCAAATGTCAGCAGGAAAGATTAGTGCTGATGACGCTACAAAGGTAATCAATGAACTTGGCGATAACTATAAATCGGCCTCTGAAAATATGCTTTCAACATTCACTGGAATGGAACGGCGTATTAAGTCACAGAGTAAGGTTTTGGCAGGTTCAATTACCGCACCAATTTTGGCGACTAAAAGTCCACTTTTCAAAGCGGTTTCAAATTGGGTAGCTGATGACCGAACGGTCGCACTGTTTGGAAAGTTTGGTGACCAGTTAAGCAAAACGTTTAGCACGATCACGGCCGCTTTTGGTAAATCGTTCAAAAGCAAGGACTTCGAAACATTTGCCAACGATACCATGGTACGAGCAACAAACGCAGTCGCTAGATTTGGCGATTACGTTTCAAAACACGCCAATGACATTGTTGATTTAGCTAAAGGAATTAAAGCGGTAGGCGGTTCGGCCATGTCAACTGGTGGACTAATGATTAAAATCCTAGTTCCGGCACTTATTCAAGCAGGAAAGTTTGCAACTAAACACAAAACAACTTTTAAGGTGTTAAGTGTGGCAATCATTGGACTTGGCATTGCTTTCAAGGGTACGATTGCAGCAATGAAAGGCTTTACCGTTATTAACAACGGGGTCAAGTCGTTCCAAAACCTTGCGAAGATGATTAAGTCAACAACTTTGGCAAGTAAGGCATCGGCTGCTGCAACCAAAGTTATGACAGTTGCTCAAAAAGCATTTAATGCGGTGCTAAAAGCGAACCCATTAGGTATTTTCTTAACAGTTCTGACACTGGTATCAACGGCTTTTGCCGTTGCTTACAAAAAGTGCAAGCCATTCCGTGAATTTGTTGACGGTCTAGGTAAGACGGTCAGTCAAGTGTTTGGTAAAATGGGCAGTTTCATTGGTGACGTGATGGGAGCTATTGGAAAAGTTATCTCATCTGCATGTAAAGGAATTGCTAGTGCATGGAGTTCCGCTTGGAGTGGAATTGCATCATTCTTCAGCAGTGTTTGGTCAGGAATGAAGGGTGTTGGTTCAGCCGGGGTTAAGGTTGTGTCAACCATTATTTCTGGTGAAATCAAAGGCCTGCAGGTGATTTGGTCTGGTATTTGGACGGCCATTAGTGTAGTGTTCGGCTCAATTTGGGGCGGTATCAAATCAGTGGCATCTGGCGCAATGAACGGTTTGAAATCAATTATTTCTGGTGCCACAAGTGCTATTTCGAGTGTTTGGAATGGTGCTTGGCATGGCATTGCAGTCGCCTTCAGTGCCATCTGGGATGGAATTACTTCCACAGTTGAAAGAGCTGTTGATAAGGTTAAATCCATCATTAAAGGTATTTCCGACACTGTTGGAAAGGTCGGTAAGTCAATTGGTAAGTTGATTCCACATTTCGCCATGGGTGGAATTGTTAAGGAAAACAACCAAATTGTTATGGTCAACGATGGAACCGGTCCCGACTGGAAAGAGTTGATGCACCTACCAACTGGTGAATTGATGATGTCTAACCAGCGTAACGCTATCATGCCGTTGCCTGTTGGAACTCGCATCTATTCTGGTGTGGATACTAAGCAAATCATGGATAGGCAAGGTATTAAGAAATATGCGACCGGTGGAATCGTTGGCAGTGATAGCACAACTAACATTTCAAACGTGATTAATAACTTCAAGCCAAGCGAGATTATTCCAGTTTCTGGTGTTCAAGAATCAAACGGTTATGGTTTGCTTAATCAGTCAGCTAGTTCAGTGCGATCAACACCAACATCACAGCAATCATCTATCGATAGCTCAAAGCTCGACCAGATTATTTCACTATTGGCACTCATCTTGGGTGTGAATAAGGAACAATTGGCCGGTAGTGGGTCAACTGGTTCATTAGTTGGTTTGTACCAGCAAATGTCCAAGGATAATGCCATGCGAAACTGGCAACGGACTTAGAAAGGGGAAATATGTCAGATTTATATATCATGCCAAAAGACGGTACGGAGTTTTGTTTGACAGACAAGTACCCGAACATTGATTTGTTAGAGATGAACGTGGGTGCGCCACAGATTACACCGGCTTACAATTCTATCCAAGGCAGTGACGGTCAGTTATTGCAGACAGTAGCGTTTAACTCGTCCACAGCGACCGTTTCGATGCTGATTAAGGCAAACACACGGCAAGAGTTTAATCTTGCTAAGAGCGCCTTACAAGGCGAATTGTACGGCCGTAAAACAATGCGGATTCGTTCATCAGACGACCCCGGAAAAGCGGTCTGGGTACTAGCTAACCCGACTGACATCAATCCACTAGATAGGGCTGATGATGCAGTTGTTAATTTCACGTTTACAGTGATTTCTGGAACAAAGGTCACGCCGTTTAATTCGGATGAATTGGCTGATAATTTGGATAAATTAGCGTTCGGGATGAATTTAGACTTGGACAATCTTCCAAGCTATCATTTCACTTCTAACTCATTTGTTGTCAACAATCCGAGCGACCTAGCCATTGACCCATACCGACAGCATCACGATATGATTATTCGTATCAAAGGAGTTGGTTCATCGGTAACGGTTGAAAACATGGCCAATGGGACATCATTCACAGCCAATGTGAACATGGGGTCTAGCGATGTACTAGCCATGAACGGCATCACGCTGTATTACAACGGACAATCTGGTGCAGTTGATACGGACTTTGGTCACATTAAACTGGAAAAAGGGAACAATGAGATTCAGATTTCTGGTCTATCGAATCTCGATGTAACGTTCTCGTTCCCATTCTTGTACTTTTAAAATGTACACATCTGATAAAGTAGTGGTTCGTTCGCGTGACCAGACAAGGACGTTACCACTAACAGGACTAGATTTTTCTAGTTTTCAGACGACTTGGGAAAAGAACAATAGTTACCAATTAGACTTCACATCGTTCGATGATGGCAGTGAATCGTTTAACCTTTTGACTGTTGAAAACAGCATTTTTTGGAACGGCCAAGAATACATCATTAAACAAGCGACTGACGGTTACGCACAGGGTATTCATACCGTTCAAGTAACGGCGACCCATGTGTTCTATCAGTTAAATGCACGCCGTCAGAATAATGTGAATAAGGGCGATGCCACTTATAACATTTGGGGCGCTTTGTCGTTTCTGACTAGTGATGTGACTGATTATTCATTTGATGTTGTCGGGGATCTAAACAGCACCCAGACGATTACTGATTTTGGTAACTGTTCGATTATGGACGGTTTATCCACCATATCTAGTTCTTTCGGTGTCTATGCTATCGTTCCCGATAACAAACACATTGTTTTATATAGTGAGGCCAATTTTGTTAAAGCGACAAGAAAGGCCTTTTTTTATCAGAACAATTCTTCGGATATTAGTCTGCAGTACGACTCATCCACTATTGTGAACCGTGTTCAGGTCGTATCGACATCTGACACACCACAATTCAGTCCGTTCTATGTGACGGATGATGATTCCATTAAACAATGGGGCCTTTGTGATGGGGAACGTGTTGAAAACGACAAGGACAACAATACCAGTGCGAGTGCAGCGACTGCTAAGCGTAAGTTAGTCCCAGTTCCGTCACTATCATTGACTTTATCGACCCAGACGGAAGATGTGCAAATGGGGGAACAGTGGACATTGGTTATCCCGGAAAGTGACATCAAAACAGCTGTACAAGTGGTGTCCATCGTTGACACGCCGTTTATTCCCCATAACACGCAAGTAACGCTGAATAATACTCGTCAGAACTTCT